>JAQXJI010000007.1 GCA_029008615.1 Elusimicrobiota bacterium
TTTCGCAATATCGCTGTACGCCATCTCTTTGGATTTGCCTTCGCTCGCTAATACTTTCGTCAACGCTGCCGTTAACGTCGTCTTGCCGTGGTCTACGTGTCCAATCGTCCCGACGTTCACGTGCGGCTTGCTTCTTGAAAACTTCTCCTTTGCCATAATAATCGTCTCCTGTATGTTTTTAATTAAATTCAAAAGCTGGGAATGGGAATCGAACCCACGACCTTCTCCTTACCATGGAGATGCTCTACCAGCTGAGCTATCCCAGCAAAATCTTAATTTACCAAAGTTCCAAGCGGGCGAAGGGAATCGAACCCTCGTCATCAGTTTGGAAAACTGAGGTTCTACCATTGAACTACGCCCGCGTGGGCATATCTCATTATATCAAATTTTAATCGGCAAAAATACCTTCGCGCCTTTGCCGCGGCGTTTAAAATGCAGGCGCGAGGGAGAATCGAACTCCCGAATAGCAGTTTTGCAGACTGCCGCCTTACCACTTGGCCATCGCGCCGTGCATATAAAAATTCTTTCTTATTAATTATAATAAAATTTGCCCTTTATTGTAAACAGTTTTTAAATATCGGATATTTTATAGACAGTTAAAGCCGTAAAATCTTCCCCGGGTTTTATTGCCGTTGAGGGGAAACCGGAATGGTTTGGACTATCGGGGAAGTGCTGCGTTTCCAAACAAAACGCGCCGAAGCGTTTATAAACCGCGCCGCCTTTACCGTTATCCTTGCCGTTGAAAAAATTACAGGAGTAAAAATGCACCGAAGGCTGTGTGGTAAGCACTTCCAACTTAATCCCGCTCATACAGTTAATGGCCGCCGCGCCAAGAAACAGACTGCGGCCGTTGTAATTATCGCATACGAAGCTGTGATCGTATCCGCCGCAATATTTAAGCTGAGTATCATCCGCATTAAGTTCTGCGCCGATTTTTTTAAAAGAAGTAAAATCAAAAGGAGTGTTTTTGACTTCCGCCATATCTCCTTCGGGAATTAAATTTTTATTAACGGGCAAATAACGCGTCGCGTTGATAAAAAGCTTATGTTCCAAAACATTTTTTGAATGATCGCCCAAATTAAAAAAAGCGTGGTTGGTAATATTAAGGATGCTTTCTTCCGAGCATTGCGCGTGAACTTCAAACATAAGAGCGTTTTCATCCGTAAGAGTATAACGAACCTTTACGGAAAAATCCCCGGGGTAGCCGTCCAGGCCCGACGGCAAAAAACAAGATAATTCAGCGGAATCGGAAGAAACGTCACATATCTTCCAAACCTGCTCGTTGAGCCCTTTAAATCCGCCGTGCAAATGATTTGGGGGATTATTGAGGCTTAAAGAATATTCACGCCCGCCGAGTTTAAATTTTCCGTTTGCTATTCTGCCCGCATATCGCCCGACGACGGCATTAAAATAACGCTCGGAAGCGTTTTTGTAACCGTCCAGAGAAGCGGGGCCTATTACTATATCGTGCAAAAGACCCTCTTTATCCGGAACAATAAAAGAAACTATCCTTGCGCCGTAATTGCTAAGCTGAACCAAAGCGCCCTTAGTATTGGCTAAATTTATCAGCACGCATTTATCTGCGCCGACGTATCCTTCAAAATCTTGTTCTTTAAGGCGAATATTCTCCATAATCCCCCCATAACGCTATAAGGCCATTGTATAAAAATAAAACCTTTTTGCAATAAAAGAAGAACAAACAATCTTCCCCGTCGGGAAAAATATTTTTTACCCGGGCCTTGACATTTGCCGGTTTAATCGTATTATATTGATACGGGCAGCAAAAACAGGGGGTTCTGAAAAAATAGAACCAGGTCCCGCTCCTACATAAGGAGGCTGCCCGTTTTGAAAATTTGAAACGGTTGGGCCGAATGGTGTTTTCCGGCGGTGCGGTGTTATGAATGTAGACGCCGCGTGACGTGAGGACGCCGGATGCGGACAAAAAATTCCCTTGGGTGGGTGTTCGCAGTATTAGGCCGAACTGAGGGCCGGATGTCCGGATGGGTACTTGTCCGTCGTTATGGGCGGCGAACCGGTTGTTTAGGATGTCTGCGCCGAGGAGAAGGTATGGAGGAAAGCTCCAGTTGTAGAAGCGGGCGTTAGCTTGTTACGAAAGGTAATGGATAATTACAGGTGTAACAGTTAAGGCCCGCTTTTTTATTGCCCAGAATTACAATACGTCAACAATTTCCGCAAGTATACTTTTAATGATAAAAAGCCCCGGGTTTAAGCCCGGGGCTGTTGGTTCGTGAAGTAAGACCGGCCTAAGCCGAAGCTTCGTCCGAATCTTGCTTTTGGCGGAAAATCACTCTTTTTACCCAGTTGCCGAAATCATCAAACAACGAATAGGCAACCGGCGCCATAAGCAGCGTAATAAGCAAGGATAAAGTTTGTCCGCCGATAATTACGATGGCCAAACTGCGCCTTAATCCCGAGCCTGCGCCCGTACCCAAAGCCGTAGGTATCATACCTGCGATAATTGTTACGGTGGTCATCAAAATAGGGCGCAACCTTACTTTATTGGCTTCCATAATGGCGTTATATTTGTCATAACCCGCGTGGCGCATAGTGTTGGTATAGTCCACCTGCAAAATGGCGTTTTTACTTACTATACCCATTAACATAAATATGCCCAACAAGCTGAAGATATTAAGCGTTTCGCCGGTAAGAACAAGCGATATAAGCGCAAAAGGTATCGTCAGCGGTATGGCGGTAAGAATAACGAACGGGTGAACGTAACTTTCAAACTGGGAGGCCAAAATCATATAGATGAACAATATCGCCAAAGAAAAAGCCATAGCAAAGCTTGACAACATTTTGCCCATTTCGTTTGACTGGCCGTCCAACGCCGACGTATAGTTGGCGGGAGCGTTAAGTTCTTTAAACGCGGCGTCAATAATATTAATTGCGCGGTTCATATCCATTTTGCCGGAAGTATTGGCCTGAATCGTAATTTTTCTCTGGCGGTTCATTCTGTTAATCTGAGAAGGGCCAAACCCCTGTTCTATCGTGGATAAACTGTCCAAACGCACAAGCGTATTTTTGCCGTTTTGCACCGCGGGTATCATTATAGCCGATATTACGTCTTTGTTGTTTCTGTAATCTTCATCGGCGCGGACGCGGATTTCGTAAAGTTCATTCCCCTCTTTGTATTTGGATATATCTTCTTCCCCGCCAACCAAAGTGCGCAAAGTGCTTGCGATATCGCTTACTTTTACGCCGAGGTCATGCGCTTTGTCGCGGTCAATGGAAACCCTGTATTCGGGTTTGGCGAAGTCAAAATCCAAATCCAAGTCTATAATGCCGGGGACATCTTTGATTTTGTCATACACGGCATTGGCATATCCCAAAAGCTCGTTCATATCAGGGCCGGAAATTACATACTCGATTTTCGTAGTTCCTTCCCCAGGAGAACCGCTGATAATAAACACCTGGCTTTTTACTTCATCGTATTTGGCTAGGATATTCCTGGTAGCGTCAATATACTCAAAGAGAGAATAGCCCTTACCTCTCTTTTTTAAATCCTCAAGCTCCAATATAAAATAGCCTCTGTTGGTGGAAGAGCCGGTATTGACGATACTGTCGGCGGAAACACCGACGCCGGTAAACAATTTGTCAATATAAGGCATTTGTTTAAGTTCTTTTTCAACCTGCCTCATAAATACCGACATTTGCTGATAGCTGGTACCGTCTGGCGCTTTGAGGTTTATCTGATACTTGCCCGAATCGTCTTCAGGCATAAAGTCAACACCGATTAAGCCGCTGCCCAAAATAAATATTGAAGAAACGGCCAATAATAAAGAGAGCACCACCATTAAAAACTTATGGCCCATAGCGAATTTCAAACAAACCATATAAACTTTATTAATGGCGTTGTTTACTCCGTCCACCATTTTGTCGGCTCTGGATTTTTTGCGTTCGGCCTTTAAGAACTTGCTGCAAAGCATAGGGGTTAAAGTCAAAGCGATTAAACCGCTGATACTGATTGCGTAAGCTACCGTAAGACCGTAACTTTTTACGAAGCGGCCCACAATACCGCTCATAAAAGCCAAAGGTACGAAGATTACCACCAAAGAAGCCGTAGTCGCCACTACCGCGAAGGAAATTTCCTTCGCGCCGTCTATGGCGGCCTGCATAGCCGTCTTGCCGTATTCTTCCATATGTCTGTGGATATTTTCAAGCATAATGATGGCGTCGTCAATAACGATACCAACCGCCACCGTAAGGCCCAAAAGCGTCATATTGTTTAAAGTGAAATCGCTCAAATACATCAAGAAGAAAGTGCCTATAATTGACGTAGGTATGGCCATAGCGGAAATAACCGTGGAGCGCAAATCACCCATAAACATAAATACAACGATAGCGGCCAAAAGTGCGCCGACGACCAAGTGTTCCATTACCGCAAAGAAAGATTCTTCAATATAACCGGAAGTATCGGATATAGTGTAAATCTCAACGCCTTTGGGCAAGAGCGGTTTTATTCTTTCAAGTCTTTCTTTTATTGAGCTGATTACGGCCAAAGTATTGGTGCCCGATTGCTTTTTGATGTTTAAAGACACGCTCCTTTTGCCGTTGATGAAAGTGGCGGCCCTTTCGTATTCGCCGTCGTCTTCCACGCGGCCGATATCGGATATTTTTATAGGCACTCCGTTTACCGTAGCGACTACGATATCGTCAAAACTTTTTACGCTGTCTATACGGCCCAAAACGCGCAAATTAAAATCGTTGGCGACGTTTTCCACGCGGCCGCCGGGGATTTCAATATTTTGCTCCATAATGGCCGCTTTTACGTCGCTTACCGGAATGCCCAAAGACGCCAGTTTAAGAGGATTTACCACTACGTGTATTTCCCTTTCCCTGCCGCCGACGATATCCACAGAGCCTATACCGCTTACGTTTTCAATATTTTCTTTAACTTGCTTTTTGGCGAGTTCGGTAAGTTCGATAATATCCATATCGCCTGTTACGACTACGTTTAAAATGGCCGAGGCGCCTATATCCAATTTGGAAATTATCGGAGAGTCAATCCCGTCGGGCAAATCATTTTCTATTTTGTTCACGTTGTCGCGGACTTCCTGCGCGGCGACGTCCGGGTCTTTTTCCAGTTCGAATTTAATCATTACGAAAGACGCGCCTTCCATAGTTTGGGAAGTCATAGTGTCAATGCCGGAAATTACGTTTACGGCTTCTTCAACCTCTTTGGTGATGGAAGTTTCGATTTCTTCCGGGCTGGACCCCTGCAAAGTGGTTTGCACCGTTACGTAAGGGAAGTCCACGTTAGGGTACATATCCACACCCATACGGCTGTAACCGATAAGACCCAAAACTATCAAAATCAAAGAGAACATCACGGTTGTTACCGGCCTTCTGATAAAAAGGGCCGATATACCGCCGCCCCCGCTTTGGGTTTCTTTTTCCTGTTTAATTTTTTCTTGATTTTCTTGCATAATTATAAGCCTTATTTGTTTTCGACCTTGATTTTGCTTCCGTCTTTAATACCGAAAACGATTTTGATTATCTCGTCCCCGGTGTTTACGCCGCCAAGGACTTCGTAATCGGACGTTGATTTAAGGCCGATTTCAACCGCTTTTTTGCTTACGGTTGAGCCGTCGGCGTTTACGATATATACATAATTTTGGACGGAACCGTCTTCGGCGGTTTCGCTCTGCACACTGGTTAAATTGACCGCAGGAATATTTTTCTTTTCTTCCAAAACAAGTTTCACTTTGGCGAACATTCCAGATTTAAGAGAACCCTCGGAATTATCGGCTTTCAATTCCACCGTAACCACGCGGCTTTGCGCGTCCACCACCGGGCTGATTTTATAAACTTGGGCTTTAAATTCCCTGTTTCCGAAAGCCTCCACCGTAAAAGAAGCCTCTTGGCCCAAACGGATCTTGCCGATATATCTTTCGGGTACGTCGATAACGACGCGAACATTCTCTTGATTGACAACCATAGCGACGGGAGTGCTTCTGGTAACGTTTGCGCCGGGGTCAAGATAAGTTTTGCCGATGACGCCGTTAATGGTGGAAGGGACCAAAACAGGTTCATACACCGCGCCGACTTCGTCGCGCTCAATCAAAGCCAAGCTTTGGTTGCGTTTTACTTTATCGCCTTCTTTTAAAACATTTTCCAAGAGCTTGCCGTCAACCCTGGGGAAGATTATCGCTTCCTCCCAGGCTTTTATGCTGCCCGTAATCAATAAATCCAATTTTACGTCGCGAAGGCTGACCGTTTCGGTTTCCACCGCGAAGGTGTCGGTTTCAATCTGTTCCAGTTTGCTCTTTTCGCCCTTGCCGGAGCAAGCGCATAAAACAAAAACCGACAATATTAACATTGATAGTTTTTTCATTTTTGCGTAACCTCTTTACCTACTGCATAATTCAAATTGGACATCGCCGTAAAGGCGTCGTGTACGGCTTGAACGTATTGGAGTTCCGCGTCGTGTAAAAGCAGGGCGGAATCATCCAAGTCAAGCCTGCTGGCAAGGCCGTTTCTGTAACGGATATTTGTCCTTTCCAAGTTTTTCCTGGCTTCTTCTATGGTGCCTTTAGTAGCCATAATTCTTTTTTTGGCTTCATTGAAGTTAAGCCAACTTCTTTTAACTTCAATCCTTATATTGCGTTCCGTGTCGCGGGCCTGCAAAAGGGCTTGGTCATAAGCCAATTTGCGTTGTTTTACCAAAGAATCAACCCTGAAACCCTCAAACAAAGGAATACTGACCCTTAAGCCAACATTGCTGCCCCAAGAGGAATTATTGCTTTCCACCGGTATCATAATATGATCGGAAGTGCCGCTGTAAGTTAAATTTGCGAAAGCGGCTATGCTGCCGTAGTGATCGGCTTTGGCTATTTTTACCTGCTCTTCCGCAGCTTTTACGTTTAATGCGGAGATGACAAGTTCGGGGCGGTTTTCTTCCGCCATTTTATAAAGTTCTTCCAAGCCGGGTACTTTTATTTTAAGAACATCCTGAAGCTGCCACACAAGCGAAAGCGGATCCTGAGGATCTTTATTAAGGACGCGTCGCAAAGTTAAGAGGCCCAAGTCATAACTGTTTAAAGCCTGTATCAAAGGCGGCTCGCTGTTGGATACTTTCACCTTTTGGTTCAGAACGTCCAAATCACTGGCCAAGCCTTGTTTGTATTTGGAATTGATTTCTTTAAGGTGGTCTTTCGCGATATTAAGATTTTCCTGCTGAACCTGTATCAAAGCGTGAGATAAAATTATCCCAAAGCACAAAGTGGTAACCGTATCTTTTATTTTGTTTTGGGTTTCCTCAAGCTGCAGATATCCGCTTTGGGAAGCCAATTCCGCCGCTTTTATGCCGGCTCTTACGGCCCCGCCTTTCCATAAAACCAATGTGCCTTCCACAGAAGCACTGGCGGAATTATCCAAACTCATCTTAAAAGAACCCATAGAAGTAATCACTTCCTGCCCTCTTAAAGCGCGGGTATAACTGCCGCTGGCAACTATCTGCGGATATACCGAAGACCAATACTGCCTTACCTGCTGGGCGTAAATTTCCGCGTTTTTGCGCGCCACTTGGATAGTGGTATTATCTTGCATAGCCAAGGATACGGCCTCTTCCATAGTAATCGCGCCTTCTTGATTAGTATCTTTGAGGGCGAACAAATCTATCCCGCCGGATTGTTTTTTTTGCGTTTTGCTCTGCGCCGCCGCAGCGGGCGTCACAAACATATTAAGAACCATACCGAATGTAAGCGCAAGGCTGAGAATTTTCTTCATTTAATTATTTCTCCCTATAATCTATCGCCTTTAATATGGCTTGCGCCATATCCTTAGGATAAGTAGGCGAAAATTTTATATTGTGTTCGCAGCTGTTTAAAATTAAATGCGCGATATTGGCGAGAATCAACTGTAAGCCGATCTCTTTCCCTTTTTTGGTAATAAAACCTTTTTTATATTCCTTTTCCAAAATTTCCGAAAGCACCGCGAAATTTTGATCTCTTACTACTTGAAACCTCTTTCCGAGTTCCGGATTGGATAAAAGATAACTGCTGACGTGAACCACGAACGGGAAAACATCTTTATGGCTGATGTCCTTCACAAATTCCGAAAAAATAAAAACAAGAATTTCTTTTAAAGAAGAGGCCGATGCGGCGAATTTTTTTAAGTTCTCGTTGCTTACAATATTTTTTTCAACTATTAAGCTGTAACAAAGATCTTCCTTATCTTTGAAATAATAGTAGAGAACCGGCTTGGTGACGCCGCAGGCTTCCGCGATTTCCCTCATCGAGATATCCTTAAGCCCTTTCTTCGCCATTAAAGAAAAGGCCTTGTTCTTAATTTTTTCCTTCATTAAATTTTCGTTCGTTTTATCTTTCATTTTATTTACCTACCGGTAAGTATATTTTAACACAAAATAAAAATCTCTGTCAAAGGTTTCGCAAAAAAATTAAGCCCCGCTCTTATGAAGCGGGGCTTCTTAAACATTAAACCGAAATTTGTTTTCGGTAGCTATTTAAGTATAAGTTCAATCTTTTTGAGCTGAGTTTTATTGACTTTTTTATGAGGCGCGGCTACGGAATTGTACATAGTTTCGTTACACGCCGCGCAGCGTTTTAGCGCCGCTATCGCAGGCACCGCCGATAAAATAAGCTTCTTTGCGGAAACTTCATTACTTTTCATCGTTTCGTTTACTTTTGCGGCGGTAACTTCTTCGCCCTCTTTCCAAGAATCAAAATCGGTAACCATTGCGCAAAAGCCGTAAGCCAAGCCCGCTTCCCGGGCCAGTTTCGCTTCCGGGCAGCTGGTCATACCGATTAAAGACCAACCCATTTTGCGGTGGAAATCGCTTTCGGCCTTCGTGGAAAAAGCCGGGCCTTCCATACAAACCAAAACGCCGCCCTGCGCCGATTGGATTTTTAATTTTTTCGCCTGTTTGTAAAGTTCATTTTGTACGCAGGTGCAAAAAGGATGAGCGAAAGACACGTGCCCCACTATTCCGTTACCGAAAAATGTTTGGACGCGCCCAACGGTTTTATCCACGATTTGATCGGGAAAAACCAAAGTTTTGGGGGGCAGTTTTTCTTTTAAAGACCCAACCGCGCTGAAAGACAAAATTATTTTTGCGCCGAGCTTTTTTAAAGCGTAAATATTGGCGCGGTACGGAACTTCGGACGGAAGATAAATGTGATGCCTGTTATGACGGGCCAAAAAACCCACTTTTACCCCGCCTATTTCGCCCGTAATAATTTTGTCGGACGGGTCGCCGAAAGGCGTTTTTACGGAAACTTCTTTTTTATTTTTCATCTCCGCAAGATTATAAAGGCCGCTGCCGCCGATTATCGCTATATCTATCATATTAAACCTCCGTAAAGCGGAAATTGTTTTAAAAAGTCTTTTACTCTTTCGGCTTCCGCAAAAAGTTTTGCGTCGTCTTCGTGATTATTGACGGCTTCGTCTATAAAAGCGGCGATTTTAAGCATATCAGACTCTTTCATACCGCGAGTCGTTACCGCCGGGGTTCCAAGCCTTACGCCGCTGGTTATCATAGGTTTTTGCGGGTCGTAAGGAATGGTGTTTTTATTGC
This sequence comes from Elusimicrobiota bacterium, assembly GCA_029008615.1. Classification (GTDB taxonomy): domain Bacteria; phylum Elusimicrobiota; class Elusimicrobia; order Elusimicrobiales; family Elusimicrobiaceae; genus Proelusimicrobium. The sequence goes on from JAQXJI010000007.1 coordinate 9,557, forward strand.
AGGTAATCCCGGCTTTGTCCAAAGCAGCCTCGGCCTGTTTGCCCGTAATGTTTTTGCTTCTCAAATCCACGCTGAAAACGTGGCAGTCAGTGCCGCCAGCAACTATGCGGTAGCCCAAATCTTTAAGAGCCCGGCAAAGAGCTTGAGCATTTAATTTGACTTGATGTTGATATGTTTTAAATTCGGGTTTTAAAGCTTCCCCAAAACAGACGGCTTTGGCCGCGATAATATGCATTAAAGGGCCGCCCTGTGTACCGGGGAAAACCGTTGAATTAACTTTTTTAAGATATTGCTCTTTGCACAAAATCAAACCGCCGCGCGGGCCGCGCAAAGTTTTATGCGTGGTTGTGGTAACCAAATCAGCATAAGGAACCGGGGACGGATATTCCCCCGCGGCTACAAGGCCGGCATAATGGGCGATGTCGCAAACCAAATACGCACCGACGGAATCGGCAATTTTCCTTAAATAAGCCCAATCAAAAATGCGGGAATAGTTGGAAGCCCCCGCCATAATAAGTTTTGGTTTTGCCTCAAGTGCGGTTTTTGCGGCTTCGTCATAGTCTATTTCTTCGGTGTCTTTGCGGACATTCATTTCCACAATTTTGAAATACTTTCCGCTGAAATTAAGAGGGTGTCCGTGCGTCAAATGACCGCCGTGGGAAAGATTCAAACCCAATACCGTGTCGCCCGGTTCAATAAGGGAAAGATAAGCCGCTATATTTGCTTGCGTACCGCTGTGAGGCTGGACGTTCGCGCCTTCAGCTTTAAAAAGTTCTTTGGCTCTTTCTATCGCCAAAGTTTCGATTTTATCCACATATTCGCATCCGCCGTAATATCTTTTGGAAGGATAACCTTCCGCGTATTTGTTTGTTAAAATCGAACCCTGCGCCTGCATAACTGCGGGCGAAGCGAAGTTTTCAGAAGCGATAAGTTCTATTCTGTTTTGCTGGCGGGAAAATTCCTCCATTATCGCGTTATAGACGGAAGGATCTTCTTTTTTGACAGCGTCGTACATAAAACCTCCAAAAATTTTACAAGTTTTCTAAGATTATTTAATATAATTATATATAAGAAATTATAGCATAGGAGAGTGAGAAAAAAATGGAAAAAAAGACGCAAAAAAGTTTCCTAAACGAAACCATAAAACATATAGACATCAAAAAACACAATGTAGTTAAGTTAGTTGACGATATGGCCAATATGGCGTATACCTCCAGAGATTTAAACCGCGCCGCAAATATTTACGACAAAATGCTCAAAGATAAAAATTGCTGCATTTTCGTTTGCATCGCGGGTTCGCTTATTTCCGCCGGCCTTAAAAAAATGATTGTTGATATGATTGATAACAATATGGTTGACGCCATCGTTTCCAACGGCGCTAACATCGTAGATCAGGACTTTTTTGAAGCTTTGGGTTACAAACACTATAAAGGCGATCAGCACTATGCGGATGACAACCTCCTGCGCGATTTGCACATCGACAGAATTTATGACACCTACATCAACGAAGACGAACTTAAAGTTTGCGACGAAACCGTAAAAATCATCGCCGACAGCCTTGAACCCAGGCCTTATTCCTCAAGAGAATTTATTTACGAAATGGGCAAATGGCTTGATAAAAACAACAAAGGCAAAGACAGCGTTATTTATCACGCTTACAAAAAAGGCGTGCCTATATTCGTACCGGCTTTCTCCGATTGCTCCGCCGGATTCGGCTTTGTGGCCCATCAAACGGAACACCCGGAAGCCCACGTTTCCTTGGACAGCGCAAAAGACTTTTTGGAACTTACCAAAATTAAAATCAACTCCAAAGACAGCGGCCTTTTAATGTTCGCCGGCGGCGTGCCGAAGAACTTTGTGCAGGATACCGTAGTCGCGGCCGAAATACTCGGCGCGGATACGCCTATGCATAAATACGCCGTACAAATCACCGTTGCGGACGAAAGGGACGGTGCGCTTTCCGGCTCCACCCTTAAAGAAGCTTCCAGCTGGGGCAAGGTTTCAACCTCCCTCGAACAAATGGTTTACAGCGAAGTAACCCTCGCCGCTCCGTTGATAGTCGGTTACGGATACCATAAGAAAAACTGGAAAAACAGAAAACCCAAAAACTACGCGAAATTCTTGCAAGACGAAGATAAAAAGAATGCGGCTAAAAGTAAAAAATGCTGCACCTGCAAAAAATAAAACGTATGAAGAAATTACTTCTCAGCTTAGTTTTGCTCACCTGCCCGATAGCTTTCAGCTTCGGGCAGGTGAGCGTTTCGGGCGTTACAGGCAATAATGATTATTCCGCCGTAAGGGCAAGTTATAATCTTTCTATGCCGTTAATGCCGCTGTCCATAACGCCGAAGTTTGCTATGTACGAACAAGACGGTATGGATACTATGTATCAGTACGGCATAGGCGCAAATATGAATGTGCCTTTCTACGATTTGCTTGAAGTTGGCGCGGATGCGGCTTATACGCCTAAGGCCAATGAATATTCCAATTATTTGTGGGATGCTCACGCCGCTTTGAACATACAAAATTTGTTCTTTAGGATTTTGCCGTTGGACGAGCTTAAAGCCGGCTTGGGATACAGGACGATTTATCACACTTTCCACGCGACAGATACCGACGTAACGGAACAGGATATTTATATGTTCCTTTATCAAAAAACGGGCGGCTTTGATACAAAAATAACCTATACCAAAGCTTTAGATTTTTCCCAAGATAAAACCGGCACGCCGCTTTGGCTGGACATACCCGGTTTTACCGCGGTGTATCAAGGTTATTTGGATTATTCTTTAAGCGTTGACGCGGGTTACACTTATAAATTTATTCGCCCGTATGCGGGATACACCTTCATCAAAACGGACAATGCGCCGTCCTCAGACGACGCAAGACTAGGTTTGATTCTTAAGGTTATGATGATTAACTTTAACGCTTCCGTGGAATGGTTCAACTTTACGCAGAATACCGCGGACAGGCAGACTTTCTTCTCCTTCACGGCGGGTATTTCAATATGATGAGAACGGCGGAACAGAGCAAAATTCTCTCGCTGACGGCGCTTATACAACGCGTTATAGTGGCTTTGGCTTTCGCTTTTTTGGCGGCGGGGGAAACCCTACACATTAACGCTTTTGTGCAAAACGGTATAGATATAGGCTTGCCTTATTCCAGAGTTTTATGTACGGCCGCGGTAATAATTACTTTTATTTCCGCTATCGGAATATCGCTGGGCCTTTTCTTCCGCACTTTAAGCGCGGCGGCCGCCGTTATAACTTTGTTTTCCGGATTTTTCTTCTTCGCCGGGAGCTTTAACAAAGTAAACGTAGTCGGGACTTTGTTCGCCCTGGCTCTTTTGGCCGGCTTTATAATGTGCGGGCCGGGCAAATACAGTTTGGATTATCGACTAAGAAAAAAGAAAGAGAGAGAAAATAAAAGAATCTTATTCCGCTAAACATTCCCCCGGGCAAAACCGGGGGATTTTATTCTCCGGGGAAAGCCCCTTTTTAAGGACGCATAATTTCCCCCTTTACTTATTATATTTTAAGGCTATCCTTATATCTGGGGGATTTATGAAGAAAATAGTTTTAATAAGACACGGACAAAGCGAATATAATCTTAAAAATCTTTTTACGGGTTGGTACGATTGCCCTTTAAGCGAAAACGGATTTAAAGAAGCGCAACAGGCCGGGAAATTATTAAAAGAAAACGGATTTTTGTTTGACGCGGCGTATACTTCCGTACTTAAAAGAGCAATAGACACTCTTAACATTATTTTAAATGAAATCGGGCAGGATTGGGTGCCGGTTGAAAAGACTTGGCGTTTAAACGAAAAGCACTACGGCGCTTTGCAAGGCCTCAACAAAAAACAAACCGCTGAAAAATACGGGGAAAAGCAAGTGCTGCTTTGGCGCAGAGGGTTTGACGTACGGCCCGCGGCTTTAGACAAAGACGACGACCGCTCCCCTTACCGCGACAGGCGTTACGATAATATTCCCAGGCAATATCTGCCTTTGACGGAGTCTTTGAAAGACGCCGTACAACGCTGTTTGCCTTATTGGCAGGAAGTTATTTTTCCCGCGCTTAAAAACAAAAATCAAATTTTGGTGGCGGCGCACGGCAACAGCCTTAGAGGAATAATAAAATATCTTAAAAACATCTCTGACAGCGACATATCTTCCTTTAACCTTCCCACAGCCGTGCCTTATGTGTTTGAATTTGACGAAGACTTAAATTATGTCAAAGATTACTTTTTAGGCAACCCGGAAGAAATAAAAGAACTTATGCGCCAAGTGGCGGAACAGGGCAAAGCATCTTAAACAAAAAATAGCTTTTTGTTTTCATAAAATGGGTCTTTTGGCCCTTGTTTGCTCGGTCATATTTATATAATTTATAAATATGAAGAAATTGCTCTGCCTGATAACAATTATATTGGCGGTATGCGTCCAAAGCATATCTTTATATGCCAATGAGCACGCCTTGGCAGATGAGTCAGCCCCAGGCCGTACATACGCCATTGATATTTTGGCACAGAAAACGAAACTGAAATTCTATATCGAAAACTGCAATCAAGAAAACGCCGATATAATTATATCAAGCTATCAAAAATGGTTTAAAAATACTCTTAATTTAATAAAAGAAGAAAATACCGATATCACAGATTATAAGGATATAATAAAGTTCGGAGCCGATGAAACATCTTATATTTGCACTGCCGATCCGAAAGAAGCAGATATAAATTTCTACTTTGTTTATAAAAATGAATATGAAAAATATTACGGACCGACAAATTCGGCGGGCGTTTTTAAATTCAGAGATGGCAAAATGCTTGTAGCTGTAAGGAAAGACAATATAAATGTAAGAGAAAACAAGGTTTTAATTCACGAAATAGGCCACTCGCTGAGAATGCAAGATTTGTACGACGGACAGTTTTATGACGATTCGGGAGATTACGGCTCGGGAGCGCAATGGTCCATAATGCATCATTCCGATACGCTTACCTGCGATGACGCCGACGCAATATTAAATGTTTTATATCTTACAAAAAAACTTGCCGGCAAAAATCCGGCCGATTTGACTTTTAACTCCTTATGCCGTTGGAGGGCTGATTCTTCTTACAAAAACGCTAGGCTTACAAACAGGCCTCCGCTTGTAATAGATTATAAAGGACACAGAACCGTTTATACTTATTGCAAGGACGGGAAACCGCACAATATTATTAAAATTAATCCCTCAAATTACGATAAACTTTATGACGAACTCCAAGCGCCGCTTAACTGCGACTATACGCCCCTGCCGGAACCCCGCATTGACGCTGCCAAAGGGTATTATACCGCCAATTTTAAAACAGGTAAAATATATCCGTTAAAAGGTGCAGAGCTTTTTACTGAGAAAAATATTCTTATGTCCTTGCCCGGCTCGGGAGGATTTCTTTTACAAGTAAGCACTGACGGAAAAGTGCCCGGTTATATAAAAATAACGGATGAAACCGACACAGTAATATACGCTATGGCATATTTATATGAAGGCTATAATTTTGTTTATGACGCATACATAGCCGGCAAATCAAAGTTTTATCCCACAATGTTTGTATACAACAGGAAAGACCCCTCTAAAAATTACCTATATACCCCCAATGACAAAGAAAAAGCCATCTGCAAAGCGGAGGCTTTGGAATGCAAGGAAATGGAAACTTTGCTCAATAAAACTTTGCCTTTGATTAAGAGCAGTTCCAGAATAATATTGCCACGGCACAGCGGATGGGGATATTATTCGCAGAGGCAGCATATAGCCAATGCTCAAAGTTGGGAAAATTATTTACTGAAGAATTTTCCGCCGCTAAGCATTTCTGCGGAAAAGTTCAACAAAAAACTTTTAAAACAGCTGAAAACACTCAGCCCAGAACAAATAAAATTAAAAATGCCGACAAAATAAATTTTATATCCATAAAAACAAAAACTGGGAACTGGATTGAGTGTTTTATATAGGTCTTTTGGCCCTTGTTTGCCCGGTCATATTTATATAATTTATAAATATGAGAATATTACCGTTTTTTATGACTTTTATATTGGCGTCGTATATACCCGCATCTTTGTATGCGGTTCCTCACGCTTTGGCAGAAGAGGTTAATCCTAAAAGGCCTTTTGCCATTGATATTTTGGTGCGGAAAGAACCGCTGAAATATTATTTTGAGGATTGCTCTCACCCGTATGCGGCACAAATCGCAAAAAGCTATCAGGAATGGTTTAGCAACGCCAATTCCTATTTATATGGAGAAATCTCCAATAATTTCAAAGAGTATAAAAAAATACTGGATTTCGGTGCCAGTGCAGACGCTTATCTTTGCACGGAAGAAGATAAAGCAGATATAAAGTTTTATGTAAAAGACGGATATGAGGACCTTAGATATGGACCACGCAATGTGCAAGGAGTTTTTACATATCATTTAGGTAAAATGATAATAGCAATAAAACAAAACCCGATGCAGGCAACAGATCACTTTGGAAACAAAACTTATAAAACATTAATCCATGAAATAGGGCACTCTCTCAGGATGCATGATTTATATGAAGGGCAGTTTTATTCCTCTTCAGGCAAGTACGGTTCAGGCTCGAAAGATTCTATAATGCAAAATTCCAGTTATCTGACTTGTGACGACGCCGACGCGATATTAAACGCTCTGTATCTTACAAAAAAACTAACAGGCACAAATCCTCCAGATTTGCGATTTGATTCTTTTTGCAACTATTTGAAAAGCCCAAAAATAACTTATAAAAACGCTATGATTTTAAACAGAACGCCGCTCGTTATAGACTATAAAGGGAGCAGAACCGTTTATACTTATTGCAAAGAAGGCGCACCGCATAAAATTATAAAAATAAATCCCAATAATTATGACGCCCTTTATGAAGAAACCCAAGCTCCGGCCAAATGTGAGTACACTCCTTTGCAAGAGGAGGAGTTAAAGCCTGACACTAAAGACGGTTATGCTATCGCCGATTTTAAAACCGGGAAAATATTATCTTCAAAAGCGGCAACCGATTTAAAAGGAAGAAATATCTTTATGGCTTTGCCAGAGTCCGGCGGGCTTGTTTTACAAATCAGCACCGACGGGAAATTGCCCGGCTATATAAAAATAACTGATAAGGATAACACGGCAATATATATTATGGCCTATTTGCAGGAAGGCTATAACTTTGTTTACGACGCTTATCTTGAAGGGAGCCGCAGTTATTATCCGGCAATGTTCATCTATAACAGGGAAAATCCTTCAAAGACTTACGTCTACGGCCCTAAAGAAAAACGCGGCCCCAGCTGCAAAGCGGAATCGCAGGAATGTGAAAAAATGGAAAGCCTGCTTAACAAAACCTTGTGTTTGGTAAGAGGCAATTCAGAAATTGTATTGCCGTATTTCGGAGGATTTGGACAGTATTCCGCAAAACAGCACATCCAAAATGCGCAAAGCTGGGAAAATTATTTGTTAAAGAACTTTCCGCCTATGTCGGTAATCGGCAAAAAACTAAAAGCGGAACTTAATTTCCCGGTTAAACAGCTTAATCCAAGCGATATTAAAATAAAACTGCCGGTAAAATAGTTTTTACAGCATATAAAAACGCCCCTTTTAAAAGGGGCGTTTATTTTTGTTCCGCAAAAACTTTATTTGGCCATTATAAACGGCATATCGCCGGCCATATAATGCGGCATTACACCGTTCCATTTTTCAATGGCTTTAAGCTGTGCTTCAACCTGTCTGAGCTTAATCAAATCCGGCGTTACGGCCTGGCGCTGAAGTTTTAAAGATTCCGCTTCCGCCTTGGCTTTTAAAACCTGCTGTTCAGCTTCTTTTTTAACTTTTTCCACCAAGTTCGTGGCGCGTTTGGCTTCCTGCTCGGCGATTTGTTTTTCTTCAACGGCTTTTAAAAATTGGGAAGAAAAATCAAAATCAACTATAGCTATATCCGATACTATAACCTGCTTTTGGCCCATCTTTTCCTTAAGGACGGCGTCAAGCTCTTTGGCGACTTCCACCCTGTTGGAAATCAAACTTTCGGCCGAATATTTGGCCACAATGGCTTTTATCCACTCTTCCGCCATAGGCGCAAGCACCGTAGTAACGTAATCTATCCCCAAATTTCTGTAAATGGAAATTACGGTATCGGGCTGGATTCTGTGGTTTATAGCCAAGCCTACTTTGACCGTCTGCAAATCTTTGGAAAAAGCCTCCGTAGAAACTATATCCTTTTTTATGCGTATGGAGAATTTTTCTATCCTGTCTATAAAAGGAATCTTAAGATGCAATCCCTCTTCGTAAGAGCCTACAACCTTCCCGAAACGCAATTTGATTGCCGAAGTGCCCGCCGACACCGTAAAATAAGAATCAAACGCTATAAAAGCCAATAAAACTACAATAATTGCAGTAATAACGGCTCCGCCGCCGATTTTCCCATAATTGATTTCTTTCATCGTTCCTCCTTTTTCTAATTAATTATATCAAAATAGTTCACCGTCTTTTTTGTAATTCTTCATTGAAGCCGAAAACTCATAACCGCCGTAAGAAAAACTTAAAGAATCTTTCTTTGCCAATCTGCGAGCCTCCGGCGAAGAGTACCAAGCATCTTCCGCTTTTACTCCGCAATAAGTTCCGCCGGGTTCAAGCAAGTGTATGCGCGCGCCGGAAGATTCAACCAGTTTCCGGCTTTCTGCGGAAAGCGGAGCGGCAGGAACATAAATATTTTTTATTCTTATTCCGGCCAAATCTTTTAAGGCGTAAGCCGCACTTTTGTAAACAGAAGCGACAAAAAGGCAGTCTATACTTTTTGAACCGGCGGCAAGCGTCGCCGATTTTATAGTTTTTCCTTCAATGCCTGCGCCTATTACAATAATTTTGCCGTTTTCTTTCACAAATAAAGCCCGGCTGTATCTGCCTTCAAGAAGCTCGGTAAAATCTTTATTGATAAAAACACCGCCAAGCAAAAAGAATATGGTCAGAGCAAAACTTAAACCCAGAAAAAGCTTCTTGTTTTTAAACAAAGGGAAATTAAACAAAGCAAACAAAGCCGTATAATACGCCGCAATTAAACCGAAGTTCCACGCGCTTATCTCAATCCCGGCAAGCGGAGTGGCGGCAAAAGCTTCCACCAAAAAATTAAAGATGTACAGCAATATTTTTATTATAAAAAGAACCCCCTCAAAAGGAAAAGAAAAGGGCAAAAAACTAAGCGTCCACAACAAAAAAGCCCCGCCCATAAGAACGCCGCTTAAAGGCACTAAAAATATATTGGATATTATCGCCGCAAACGATATTCTGTTAAAATAATTCGCAAACACCGGTATAAGCGCAAGCTGCGCGCTGAAAGAAATAAAAAACAATCCCGCCGCCCAAGCCGCCGTTTTGGGCAAGCGCGAAACAAAATCAAAATTGCAAACAAAATAAATTATGGCTAAAGTCGCCAAGAAGGACATTTGAAACCCGGCGTCAAATATGCTTTGCGGATTAAAGACAAGTATCAAAAAAGCCGCCGTCAGAAAACCCTGCAGAACTCCGCTTTTGCGCCCCAACAAAAGCCCGCAGGTGGCGCAAAGCGTCATAATATAAGCCCTTATCAAAGGCGCGTCCGCACCGGCGATTAAAGTATAAAACAAAGCACAGCCGAGCGCGGCGGCCGCAGGCAAATATCTGCCCATAAAACACAAAGAACATAAGAAGTAAACAATCAAAGTTACAAAGCCTACATTCCCGCCCGAAGCCACCAATAAATGTATTGCCCCGCTGTCTTGAAAAGCGGAGTAAAGACCTTTGTCCATATCGCCCTTTTCGCCGATCGAAACTCCGCTTAAAACCGCGGCTGAATCGGCGGGGAGATTTTCCTCAAATACTTTAAGCATACCAGCGCGAGTTTTTGAAAGAACAAGCCAAAACAAAGAGCCGCTTTTTACGGAAATGACTTCCGAAATTTCCATTCGGCTGAAAATATGCCTGCGGGCCAAATATTTACGCCAACTGAAAGAACCGTAATTTTCCGCAGAAAAAACGGGCTCCAAAATCCCTGTTAATTTTACTTCGTCCCCGCGGGAAAGATTTTGACACGAAGAACATTGGATATAACTTTTCCCGCTGACCGATTTGCCAACCACGGAAATAACTTCCGCCGTAAAAACAAGGCCCGTTTTGCGTTTGGCGGGATAAGAAATCACTTGAAGCGTAATTTCCTGAGGATAAGGTTTTACAAAGAAAGATGCGTCATCGGTTTTGGGTTTGGGAACAGGCAAAAATAAAGCTAAACACAAAGAATAGATTATTAAAATTAAGAAAAGAGGCCTTTTATAGAAATCGGACGTCATCAGATTTTAGTGCGGCCCTTTAAAGAGTGGGAAAGCGTCATTTCGTCAATATAATCTATATGTCCGCCGAGCGGCATTCCATATCCTATGCGCGTTATTTTGCCGACCAAGCCGCGCAGAACATCGGCTATATACAGGGAGGTGCTTTCACCTTCCGTATCCGGGTTGGTGGCGATAATGACTTCCCTTATTTCCCGCTCGGAATTTTGTACGCGCTCAACAAGTTCTTTTATTTTTAAATCGTCCGCACCGCGCCCGTCCAAAGGGGAAATGGAACCGTGCAAGACGTGGTAAAGACCGTTGTAACTGCCGGTTTTTTCTATGGCTTCGATATCTTTAGGCTCTTCAACTACGCATAAAAGGCCGGGGTCGCGGGTATCGTCGGAACAAATTTCGCACAAACTGCCCTCGCTGTAAGAAAAACAAATAGGACAGTAATGGACATTTGCCCTCATTTTTAAAAGGGCTTCCGTAAATTCCGCCACTTCGCTTTCGGGCGCTCTCAAAAAGTGCAGAGCAAAGCGTTCCGCCTGACGCGGGCCGACGCCTTGCAATCTTCTGAAGCACTTTATAAGCCTGTCTAAACTTTTCATAAATATTAACCGACGATATGACCGTCAAATATATCTAAAATTTCCTGCGTCTTGGGGCCTGCGTCTTTAGCCTCTTCCGATGGGATTGATTCGCTCTGCACATACGCGCTGAAATCACCCTTTGCAAAAGGTTCTTCCGCACTGATAACGGGGGCAGCAGCCTTAGAGGCCGAGTTTGCCGATGTGGCCGCCGTGCGAGCAAAAGGTTTGGGCGACGGAGTTTTGTAAGAAGAAAAATCCCCTTTAGCCGCCCCGCCCGCTACTTTAAAGCTGAATTTAATTCTTTGACCGCAAACTTTTAAAGCGGCTTTTTCCAAATCCGCTATACGGCGCTGCAAGGTATCTTTGAAAAAGTCATCTTTGGGTTTAAAGGTAAATTCCCATTCGTCTTTTGCCGGGAAAGAGGCCGAGGCGGACAAAATGCCTTCGTAAAGGAAAGGATAATTTTTATCAAGTTCCTGCTTAAACAAAGGCCAAACTTCCATAGCGGAAGAAAAACTTATATTATTTGCCGGGACCTCGTTTTTTTGCTCCTGTTTTTCTTGCGCCTCGGAAACGGTTTTCACAGGAGGAACTTCAGCCGGAGCGAAAACTTCTGACTTAGCCCCCGCCCTTAAAACTTTGGCCGCTTCGGGCATAGCCGGAGCATCGGCTTTAAACATCTCTTTTTTAATTTCTTCAAAACTTTTTACGGCCGGTTTTGCCGCTGATTGAACGGGCTCCGTAGGGACGGGTTGCTTATTCAGGCTTTTTTTTTCCGCGGAAGGAGCATTTGAAGGCGTAAAAGAAGAATTTTCCAAAGCTTCCAAACGCGAAATTAATCCGTCTATGTCAACGCTGTTCTGCATAATCGTAAACAGGCCGACTTCCGCCGCCAATGCCGGCGTATCGGAGAATTTAACTTCGTCAGTCAATTTGGAAATCTTACGCGTTAAAGCCGCAATATGGCCGGGAGTACATTCCGCCAAAATTTCTTTTGCGCCGGGGTAAGGCTCTTTGCCGGAATTGAGGGAAAGATAGAAAATTTCCCCGAAAGCGTTTTTCAAATCTTTAAGAAGGCTTAAAGAATCAAAACCCTCGTTTTTTACTTTTTCAAAAACGCCGTGCAGGCGCGCGCCGTCTTTGCGGATTACGGCCTCGACGGAATCTTTTACAAGCTCCTGCGGCAATATACCCAACATTTGGGAAACCAAAGCTTTATCCACTTTTCCGTTGGAAAAGGAAATAGCTCTGTCAAAAATAGTAAGGGCGTCCCTCAAAGCCCCGCCCGCGCTTTTGGCGATGACGGCGGCGGCGGCTTCTTCCAAATCAATATTTTCCGCGCCTGCTAAATCTAACAAATGGGAAGTGATTTCTTCTTCCGTTATAGGTTTAAAACGGAAAGTTTGGCAGCGGGAGGAAATGGTTAAAGGCACTTTATGAAGTTCCGTCGTAGCCAAAATAAATACGACGTGAGCGGGCGGTTCTTCAATGGTTTTAAGCAAAGCGTTGAAAGAGGAAGTTGAAAGCATATGAACTTCGTCCAAAATGAAAACTTTGTATCTGTCCCTGCCGGAAGCTAAAGCCACGGTATCTATAATGGCTTCGCGGACTCTTTCCACTTGTGTGTTACTTGCCGCGTCCAGTTCCAATACGTCCATATCGCTTGAGGACGCTATTTCCAAGCATTGCGGGCATTTGCCGCAAGGGCTCGCCGTCGGCTTGTCATTACCGCCGCCGGTACAGTTTAAAGCTTTTGCCAAAAGCCTGGCCGTTGTAGTTTTACCGCAGCCGCGCGGGCCGTAAAACAAATAGGCGTGCGCTATCCTGCCGGATTTAATCGCGTTCATAAGCGTTTTAGAAACGCTTTCCTGCCCGACGACTTCCTCAAAAGTCTGCGGGCGGTACTTGTTCGCCAAGCTTACATAGGCCTTTTGGGCCGGAGCAGAAGAATCCTCAAACATTTCCATAAGATTATGATAATAAATTAATAGCTTTAGCGCAAAAGGGTTGGGCAGAGCTAAAAGACCTAGGGCAATATGGGCCTTTTTACCCTTGTGAGTTTATATTCCTTGGTTCTACTATTAATATATAGTCCGTCATATTGAGGTATAAAACTATGAAAATATTTTTTAGTTTACTGCTTGCCCTATCTTTTACAATAAATTACCCGGCATTTTGCTTTGCAAAAAGCAAATCCGCTCCGAAAGATTATTACGGCGTACCCGTAGGCGCGCAAACTACAAAGCTTGCGGCGGTATATCCCTACCATAAAGAAATTTCGATAAGTAAACAGTTTGTAGAAAAGCAAAAAGCCGCCGACCCGGTAAGATACGAATTAAACACAATAGACAGAAAGATTGAAAAGTTTGAAGATAAAAAAAGAAGGGAAACATATAGAAAAAATTTTTTGGAAAAAGCCGCGCCGCAGGATAATACCCGCATCGCACGTTCCTTTATACCCGAAAGAATCATAAAAAAATCCAAAGGGCTTGACCAAGCTTTGCACCACTCCAGGCAATCGCAGGAAGAAAAGGAAATCGCCGCCTTAAAAAAACGCCGCGCGTAACTGATAAAACAACTTAACTCCTACGGCGTATCGCGCAGCCCTTCGGGCGATAAAAACTTCAATAAATTAAGTGCACAGGCTAAGATAAACAAAGCTTACGAACCATACGAAAAAACAGAAAGGACTCTAGACAGTGAATTCTTAACAATTAAAAATGACTGGATAGAAACTAACTATGAAGAATCTGCAACAATAAAAAACACACACCAAGATTTGCCGGATTTTGGGAAATCACCCAAGCAGGTGCAACAATTAATAGCGGAAGAGCTAAAAAAATTTAATTTCCAATTACAAGAAAGCCCCGCTTATAAAAGTTTTGTGTCGCTTCAAAAAGAGATTGACCGCATCAATAAAAATAAACACGACGACGCCATTTTAATGTCCATATTCACTTTAGTAGCTTTGAGGAATTTTAACGGAGTTTCAATCGCCGCGCCTTCTTCGGCTTTGGCTTTTTGGTCGCTTCCCAGATTTGTCTATTACGGCAAAAAAATATTGAACTTCATAGGTGTTGTGGCGATATATTCCGCAATCGACAAAGCCAATTTGGACGCCGTAAATATTTCCTTTGAAGAAATGCTGACAAGGTTTACCGCTTTGGAAGACAATATGGCCTTTTTGCAAAAACTTATCAAAGACGGCGAAACAAACGTCTTCGGCAATTCGCAAGATCCTCTTCCCTCCGCTTGGAGCAAAGATCCTGAGGATGAAACCCATATGAAAGCTTTAAGAAGGCTCTACGGATTGCGTGTCGTCAACACCTATTTACAACTTTCAACGGTGCATTATAAGTTTGACTTAGCTATGCTTGATGTATTTAATTTGTTTTCCGATCAGCAAAACGTCATATTTGACGTCAGCGTATTTGACCAATATCAAGCGCAGGAAGGCAAATCGGTAAAAGTCCCCGGTAAAAGCAATTCCCTAAAAATAGAAACTTCCGCTTCTTTAGTAGACAGGGGAACAAAAAAACAAACTTCCCGCTTAATACAGAACTTAAGCAAGCTGCCGGCTTTTGTGTATTACAGAAAGACTTATTACAAGAACGTAGGAAACAAAAATGCGCCTATTATGAAAAAGGTAAACCCGGGCGGTATAGTACGCACCGAAAACGGAACCCTTATGGACTGTAACTATGATACCGGAAATATTAAAATAAGCAGATCCGGCGAAACCCGCGGAAACCATATGGAATTTATTTTGGACGGCGACTATTATATGAGGATTGAGCCCGTAACAAAAATATACAACGAAGGATACAGAGATAAACCGAAAACATATGTTTTTGAAGATATCAACACCAAAGATCATTCCTGCGAAGGAGACAGCGTAGGCATATGGACCTAATAAGCTCTTATCATTAAATGGTTATACAAAAGGCCCGGTTTAAAACCGGGCCTTTTTAATGTTGAAATCAGGATTTATCAGGAATGGACATAGGCGGGATCTATAAGCCCCGGTATAAGCTGGGCTATGCCCTGCACAACAAATTGCACCGCTATCGCGCAAAGTATCAAACCCATAGTTCTGGAAACTATCTGCATACCGTTGTTCTTAAGTATCCTGAAAAGCCACCTGGAAAGATATAAAACAAGCCCGATAACCGCACAGGCCGCCGCCAAAGCGAAAACCATACCTATCATCGTAAGGAAATTATTTGGCTTTTGCGCGTATAAAATAACTGTGGCTATTGCGCCCGGGCCGGCAAAAATAGGCATTGCCAAAGGCACTATAAGGCTGCTTAAACGCTCCGTAGCCTGTTTAAACGCGCTCACGCTGGAAGCGTTTGTTTCAAGGCCTTCGTTTTCAAATTTGGGCTTACCGTGAAGCATACGGAAACCTATCGTCATAATCAATATACCGCCCGCTATCCTGAAAGCCGGTATGCTTATGCCGAACAGGCTCAAAAACGGCTGTCCTATAAAAAAGAAAAACGTACAAATTATAAAAATGGACAAAGCCAACAGCTTGGCGATGTTTTTTTGTACGTCCGTTGAATCTTGGTTTACGTGTTCAAGAAAAATTGGTACGTTGCCGATAGGGTTTAAGATGGCCACCACAGCAATAAAGAAGTTTAATATTAAAGGAAAATCAATAGACATTTTTTTGCCTTTTATAAAAATGGGCAGTACAGGGTTCGAACCTGTGACCTTCCGCGTGTGAGGCGGACGCGCTACCGCTGCGCCAACTGCCCGTGCTTACTTTTAAAGCTGTAAGTTCTTAGTATATTTTACCATAAATATAAGCCGCGCGGTACAGAGGCTTTTAAAACCCGTCAAAACGGGCGGCTTTTACCAAGGCGCGCTTATTTATATAATTAATATATGGGCATATTCAAGTTACATTCCCCTTTTAAACCTTCCGGCGATCAGCCTAAAGCCATAGAAAAGCTCGCCGCAAACATTCAAAGCGGCAAGACGAGGCAAACTCTGCTCGGCGTAACAGGCTCCGGCAAGACTTTTACTATGGCAAATGTTATAGAGAAGCTTGAAAGGCCGGTTTTGATAATGTCCCCAAATAAAGTTTTGGCCGCACAGCTTTACAGCGAGTTTAAACAGTTCTTCCCGGAAAACGCCGTGGAATATTTTATTTCCTATTACGACTATTATCAGCCGGAAGCTTATATACCGCAGACGGATTCCTACATAGAAAAAGACGCCGCCATCAACGACCACATAGAAAAGCTGCGTCTTAAAGCCACAAACTCCCTTTTAAGCAGGAAGGACACCATAGTGGTGGCTTCGGTATCTTCCATTTACAATATAGGTTCGCCGGAAAGTTTCCAGAAAATGAGGATACATCTTAAAACCGGGGAAATGCTGACCAGAAGCGATTTTACCGCACATTTGATAAAAATCCTTTATGAACGCAACGAAACGGAATTTGCGCCCGGCAACTTCCGCGTGCGCGGGCCTTTTATAGACGTTTTCCCGCCGTATTCCCAAAACGCTTTAAGGGTGCGTATTGAGGGCAAGACCATAGCCGCAATACAGGAAGTGCACCCCATTACCAATGACGTCGTCCACGAAATTGACGAAGTTTGGCTTTCGCCCGCAAAGCAGTTTGTATCGGAAGACGAAAAAATGGAAGAAGCTTTAAGTTCCATAAAAAAAGAATGTGCGGACAGGGTAAAGTTCTTTGAAGACGCGGGGAAACTTGTGGAAGCCCAACGCATAAAACAGCGCACCGCCTATGATATGGAAATGCTGGAACAGACTGGTTTTTGCCCCGGGATAGAAAACTATTCCCGTCAGCTGGAACTGCGTGCGCCGGGCAGCCGCCCCAACTGTTTGTTTGATTACTTTAAGCGTTATGAAGATTTTATAGTTTTTATAGACGAATCACACGTAGCTGTGCCGCAAATACGCGGTATGTACAACGGCGACAGAGCAAGAAAACAAATGCTTATAGACTTCGGCTTCCGCCTGCCGAGCGCACTGGATAACAGACCTTTAAAATTTGAGGAGTTTGAAAAACTTTTGCCTTCGGCCGTCTTCGTTTCCGCAACGCCGGGGCCTTACGAACTTACCGTAAGCGGCAATAATATAGTTGAACAAATTATCCGCCCTACGGGCCTTGTAGACCCCCCCGTAAAAGTGCTGCCCGCCGAGGGGCAAATAAATGATTTGCTGTTAAGAATACAGGCCAAGACCGAAAAGCGTCAGCGCAGTTTGGTGCTTGCTTTAACCAAAAAGACGGCGGAAGATTTATCTTCTTTCTTATTGGAAAAAGGAGTAAAGGCAAGATATTTGCACAGCGATATAGATTCCTTGGAAAGAATAGAGATACTTAAGGATTTTTCCCGCGGAGTATTTGACGTTTTGGTCGGCATAAATCTTTTAAGGGAAGGTATCGACATTCCGCAAGTGGGGCTTGTGGCCATACTTGAAGCCGACAATGAAGGCTTTTTGCGAAACCAAACCACTTTGATACAGATAGCCGGGCGCGCGGCCAGAAACGTCGAAGGGGAAGTGCTGCTTTACGCACAACGGCAAACGCCATCCATAAAATATGCTTTAAACGAAATGGACCGCCGCCGCGCCATACAACAAGCTTATAATAAAGAGCATAATATCCGCCCCAAGACCATAGAAAAGGCAGAAGTGGAATTAAAGGAATTTGAACAACAAAGCAAATCTTCCGGCATATCTATGATACATACTTTAAGCGACGTTCTGCCGCAGGCAAAGAACCTGCCCGCCCTGATAAAACAGACCGAAGAGCAAATGCTTGAAGCGGCGGACAACCTTGATTTCGAACTTGCCGCGGAGCTGCGCGATAGGTTGTTTGAACTTAAGGATATGGCGGTAAAATCCCCCAAAAAACGTAAACAAAAAAGGTAAAATTTATATATGGATTTTAATTTTAGAATAAACAGAACCATAAATTTGGATCAGGCGTCTTCCACGCAAGACGTCGCCAAAGAAACCGCCGCCCTTTTTAAAGAAGACGGCGTTTTGATAGTGGCAAAAACCCAGACTGCCGGCAGAGGCAGATTTGAAAGACAATGGGAATCAAAAGAAGGGGGGCTTTATTTCAGTATAATTTTACGCCCCAACAAAAAGACTATGCCGCTTGAAGAGTTAAGCGTAAAAGCGGGCCGTGCCGTGGCGCAGACGCTTAAAAACCTTTACGGAATAAAAACAAAAATAAAACTGCCCAATGACGTTTTGGCCTATGACGGCAAAGATTTTAAAAAAATCTCCGGCATTTTAATAGAAACTTCGGCGGGGATTGACGGACATTTGGACTGGATCGCGCTGGGCATAGGGATAGACACCAACAATATTCCTTCCAAAAATTTACCTGCCGTAAGTTTAAAACAAATTATCGGCAAACAGGTAAACAATGAAGAACTGCTCCGGAATTTTTTGCAAAACTTCGCAAAAGAATACATCAGCTGGAATATAGCTTAATTTTATAAAACAACAATTAAAAAAGACGCTTGCCATTACCGGTAAGCGTCTTTTTATATTTTAAAAGCGGCAAATTTAGGCGTCGCCCATAATTTTTTTGACTTTATCAAGCAAAACCGCCGTTCTGAAAGGTTTTAAACAGAAATCCTTTACCTGCGGATTGCCCGTAAACATTTTGGAAGATTCCTCCAAAGCGGATACTATCATAATTGACGCGCCTTGAAGTTCCTCGTCATTGGCCATTGCCGAGGCTATGGCTTTGCCGTCCTTGCCGGGAAGCATAACGTCCAACAAAACCAAATGAGGATGAGTCTTCCTGATTAAATCAAGAGCGTTGCGGCCGTTATCGCAGAGATAAACTTCATAGCCGCTGCGGCTTAAAATCATATTAAGAAGTTCAAGTATATCCGCTTCGTCTTCAACAATGACAATTCTTTTTTTAAGTTCCGCCATATTTCCCCCACAGTGTTAAATTTATATAATCTATTAAATAAATTATACTTTTTTTACAATATTTTTATGGATAAAAATAATTTCCAAGCCGCAACTTGGCAAACCCTTATTAAATTTGAAAAACAAAACGCTTTTTTTAAACCCAAAATCGGTGTTTTGGTTGGGCTTTCCGGCGGAGCAGATTCGGTAGCTTTGGCGCATTTCGTTAAACAATTAAGCCTTAAAAAACAATTCCCCGTTTATGCCTGCCACGTGCACCACGGCCTTAGAGAAATGGCGGACCGCGACGCGGCATTTGCAAAAAAAACCGCAAAAGAACTGGGAATAACTTTCATCTTAAAAAAAGTAAACGTAAAAGCTTTGGCTAAAAAAGAAAACTTAAGCATAGAACACGCCGCAAGAAAAGCCCGCTACCTGGCTTTGACGGAAGCTGCGGAAAAATACGGCTGCAAAAAAATAGCTTTGGCGCATCACTTGGATGACAATGCCGAAACTTTTTTGCTCAACCTGCTTAGGGGGACAAAAGCCAAAGGCCTTTTGGGCATACCCGTAAAAAGGCCTTTGGGCAAACTGGAAATTATACGCCCTTTTATGTGTATTACGCGCGCGGAAGTCAACGATTACGTCAAAGAACATAAACTTGATTTTATTACCGATGAAACCAATTTCGAACAGGTTTATACGCGCAACTGGGTGCGCGGAACGCTGCTGCCCCTGTTGGAAGAAAAACAACCGCAAATCCGCAAACACATCAATGACATCGCACAAGACTTATATAAATATATAAAGCCTTAAAATATCATCCAAAACAGAAGAAAGAAAAATGCTCCGCAGGCCGCAAACAAACTTAAAACGGCGGGAGCAAGCGACAAAATCAAAGTAAAGAAAGTTCTTACTTTTGAAAGGCCGTAAGCTTTGTTCATCATATAAAGAATAAAACAAATCTGTAAAACGGCTACGATAAACAAAGCAAAAAACTTAAGTGCGGCAAGCGCCGGCGCGGCGGCCTGAATAAGCGCAAAACTTACCAAAAGCGTTAGGCAAAACTGAGAAAGCCCTATAAGCGTAAAAAGACCCAAAGCACTGCCTTTGCCGGTAGAAATTTCAAGCAGCAAATGCGCGCTTGAAGCCACAAAAAAGCCTATGCACAAATTTACGAACAAAACCGCAAAGAAACCGAAGGTAAAAGCAAAGTTGCCCATACCTCCACCGCTTAAAGCCCACATTATCATTATGCTTAAAGAACCCGCCGCATATCCCAAAAAAGCCAAAGCCAAGGAGCGGGATTTAATTATTCCGTCAACCGCTTTGGAAGGTTCTGTTACAAAATTATAAAGCGCATTTATAAAACCCATAAAAGCTCCTTAATAAGCCCACAGGTAAGAAACTTTCGGCGTGGTAAAATCTTCTATTTTGGAAGATAAACCAAGTTTGCTTTCCATAGAAGCGCCGCCCATATAGAGCATTTCCATAAAATTGTTCGGCCGCGGAGAAATAAGTTTTATGTCTTTTACGCCGGTAAGCTCGGCAAGCTGCTGTTTGGCGGTTTCTTCCCCGCCCAATGCGTCAATAAGGCCGATTTCTTTGGCACGCGCGCCGGTAAAGACGCGTCCGTCGGCGTATATCGCCAGCATTTCCGCATTCACGTTAGGGCGGCCTTTTTGTACGGCTTGGAAAAATTGCTGATAGGTTTCGTTAATCATTTCCTGCAAGAGGGCGACTTCCTCCTCCGTCATCGGGCGGTAGGCCGAGCCTATGTCTTTATGCTTGCCGGATTTTACGGGCATAACTTTTATGCCGAGTTTATCAAACAAACCTTCCACATTATTGGCCTGCATTATTACGCCGATAGAACCCGTCATAGTGCCTGGCTGAGCCACAATTCTGTCAGCCGCCATAGCTATATAAAAACCGCCGCTGGCCGCAACATCCCTAAACAAAGCCACCACCGGCTTTTTCTTGGATTTAAAAAATAAAATGGCATTGTAAATATCCTGTACGGAAGCAACCGTACCGCCGGGGGAATTGATATCCAACAAAAGGGCTTTTACTTCTTTTTTATCGGCCAAATCCCTTATTCTTTTTGCTATTGAAGAAGCGCTGTTCTGGCGGGCCATAAAACCGCTTTCGCCGCCTTCCTGTATTACGCCGCGCACTTTAATTACGGCTGCACCTTCCTCTTTTGAAAGCTTCTTAAGCAAAGAAGAGGCTTCCGCCACATTGTCCGTCACGGAAGTATCGGCGATTTCTTCCTTTTCTTTAGGCGAGGCGGAAGGCGTTAAAGCCAAGTAGAGCCCGCTGGCCATAGAAACCGTAAATACGGCCGTCAGCAAAACGAGCCAAAATTTTACGCCGGAAATTTGTTTTTCTTCTTTTGAAGGGCTTTCCTCCAACACCGGTTCTTGTGCCGGATTTTCGTTGTTTTCTTCCATTTGAAACTCCTCTGAAAATCGTTGTATCGCTTTAAAATAATTATATCAATAAAATGATACAATTTATTTAAACCAAAGCGGAGGCATTTATGTTTAAAGGAATTTATACCGCGCTTATAACGCCTTTTAAAGATTCAAAGACGGATTTTGACGCCCTTGGAACTTTGATTGACAGACAAATCAAAGCCGGCGTTGAAGGATTTGTACTGCTTGGCACAACGGCGGAAACGCCCGCGCTCTCTTTTGAAGAAAAGAAGGAAATTTTGGATTTTGCCTGCGCGCATATCGGGAAAAGAGCAAAAATCGTTATAGGCGCCGGCTCAAACAACACTCAAACGACTCTTAAAAACATTGAACTGGCCTCCCGCTATAATCCCAACGGACTTTTAATAGTTACGCCTTATTACAACAAACCCAACCTTAACGGAATGATAAAGCATTTTTCTTTGGCGGCAGAAGCCGGCAAACCCATTATTCTTTATCACATACCCGGCAGAACGGGCCAAAAATTGAATCAGGATTTTTTGACGCATTTACTTGAAGCCGTCCCGCAAATTAAAGGAGTAAAAGAATCCGACTACGATATAAACCATATAACGCAAACCGCGGTAAAATTCGGCGCGGACAGGATTGACTATATTTGCGGCAACGATGATTTATGGCCGGTATTTTTAGGGCTCGGGTCGCGCTGCCTTATAACTGCCGCGGGCAATACTATGGCCCCGGCTATGGTAAAAATTTATAAACTTTTTGAGCAAGGCCAGACTGCGGAAGCTATGAATGTTTTTCGTAAAGCGTGGCCCGTAATTACAGGCAGTTTTATTGAAGTCAATCCGACTTGCCCCAAATATTTGCTTTCGAAACTGGGGTTATGCTCCGAAGAAGTAAGGCTTCCGCTGGGCGAACTTACACCTAAAACAAAAGAAACTTTGGACAACATTTTTGAAACTTATCCCAAGGAATTTTTTATATGAAGAAAATTTCCGTATTGAAATTCGGCGGAAACACTTTAGCCAACAAAGAGAAAATTTTATTAGCCGTCAACCTTATCAAAAAAAGAGTTGAACAGGGCATTTTGCCCGTGGTGGTGGCTTCCGCCAACGGCAATATGACCGATATCCTTTTGGATAACGCTTATTCCTTAAGTAAAAATCCCAATAAGCGCGAACTTGATATGCTTATAACCACCGGCGAACGCATAAGCGTGGCTTTGCTTTCCATAGCTTTAAACGACATTAATCTGCCGGCGGTTTCTTTGACAGGATCGCAAATAGGCCTTACTACAACGCCCGAACACGCCGGGGCGGATATTAAAGGCATTACAGGGGACAGACTTCAAAAGGAACTTGATAAAGGACACATCCCAATAATAGCCGGTTTTCAGGGCATAGGGGAAAACAAGGAAATCACCACTTTAAAACGCGGCGGGAGTGATGTTTCGGCGGTATTTATAGCTAGCCAGTTGGGCGCGGATCACGTGGAAATGATAAAAGACGTCGACGGCGTTTACACAAAAGATCCGAACAAAAACAAAGACGCCGAAAAGCTTAACCTTATGGATTTTGACGTTATGTACAAACTGGCGCTTGAAGGCGCGAATGTTCTTCATCCCGACGCAATAAAGCTTGCCAAGGAAAAGAATGTGGAAATAAGAATCATCTATTATAAAACAGGCGAAGTGGGGACTATTATAAAATGAAAAAGATTGCAGTTTTGGGCGCGGCGGGGAAAGTCGGCCAACTAATGTTAAAAGAACTGGCCCGTATGAAAACACCGGCCGAAATTGAAGCTTACGGACGGAATGAAAAACCGCTTTCCTGCGATATAGCGATTTTATGCACGGACGACCCGGTCAGCGAGGTTTTGGCAAAGGAATTAAAAGACAAAGCCGGGTTTATAATTGATATGTCGGCCAAGTTTAGAAATAACCCCGAAGTGCCTTTGGTTATCCCGGAAATCAACGCCGACGCCATTACCAAAGAAACCCGCCTTATAGCCAGCCCCAACTGCACCACTACGGGCTTGGTTATGGCTTTAAACCCTTTAAAAAAGAAATATACGCTTGAGGAAGTTTTCTTCTGTTCTTATCAGGCGATAAGCGGCGGCGGCAAAAAACTGATTGAAGATTTTAATACGGAAGGCTCTTTCTATCAAGCCAACTGCGTGCCTTTGATAGGCTCCGTACAACCAAACGGTTTCACTTCGGAAGAGATGAAAGGCCTCAACGAAACCAGAAAAATCCTGCGCCTGCCTTCCATAAAAGTGCGTCCGCATACCGTGCGCGTGCCGGTTATGGTAAGCCACAGCCTGGGGGTAACGCTCAAAGCCAAAGAAGATTTTGATATGACGGATATACAGGCTTTGTTCGCTTCCCAGCCCGGCGTAATATGCGACGGCAAAATCTACACCCCTAAAGAAGCCGAAGGCAAAGACGAGGTTTTCATAAGCAGAATAAGAAGAGATTTTGAAGACAAAAACATTCTGCATTTCTGGATTACTTTTGACAATCTTCTTAAAGGGGCCGCTCTTAACGGCAGACAGATAGCGGAATATCTTTTGGAGAATTTTTAATGATAGACGTAATAATAAACGGCGCGAAAGGGAAAATGGGGGCACTGATAAAAAATATCCTGGAAACGGAATATAAAGATACGGCCCGTATAGTTCAGCTTAGAGATTTTGACACTAAAGAACCCGCTCCTAAAGCTGACATAATAATAGATTTTTCCCTGCCGGACGGAGCAAAGCAGGCTTATAAAACCGCCAAACAAATACACGCCGCTTTTTTATGCGGCACCACCAACCTTGACGAAGATTTTTTGGCCGAGCTTAAAGCCGAAAAAGATATCCCCGTATTTTATTCAGCAAACGTCAGCATAGGGGTATTTTTGTTTGGGAAGCTTGTAAAACAGGCAAGTGAACTTTTTAAAGATTATATTCCGCAAATGCACGAAGCGCACCACGCGCAAAAAAAGGACGCACCGAGCGGAACGGCCAAAACTTTGGCCAAACTTATAGATTTTCCTCAGGAAAAAATAACCTTTGAGCGCACCGGCACAGTTCCCGGGACGCATATATTAAACTTAGAATCAAAAAACGGCGACGAAATCATTTCCGTAACGCACAAAGCTTTGGACAGGCGGCTGTTTGCCTCCTCCGCAGTTAAAATAGCTTTGTGGCTGGCGGGCAGAAAGCCCGGTTTTTACGATATGGCTTCGTTCACGGAGAATTTATTATGAAAATACATTTTGTAGGAATCGGCGGCATAGGAATGAGTGCGCTAGCCCAATTACACGCTATGGCAGGCGACGAAGTTACAGGATCGGACAGACTTATCAACAAAGGCTTTACGGATTTGCCGATATGGAAAGAACTTAAAAAACTAGGCGTAAGGATTTATCCGCAGGACGGAAGCGGCATAGCCGAAGACACCGACGCCGTAATTTTGACTTCCGCCATAGAACCCGACAATGTGGAAATACAAGCCGCAAAAAAATATTCCATACCGATATTGCACCGCTCGGACTTGCTGGCAAAACACGTTAAAGAATCAAAAACGGTAGCCATTTCCGGCACAAGCGGCAAAAGCACCACCACCGCTATGCTTTTTGAAATTTTAAGAAAAGCCGGCAAAGAACCGTCTTTAATTACCGGCGGGGTATTGCTTTCTTTGCAGCAGGAAGGGTACTTCGGAAACGTCTACAAAGGCAAAAGTGACATACTTGTCATAGAAGCCGACGAATCCGACGGCACTTTGGTAAACTATCACCCAAAAATCGGCGTAATGCTGAACTTGGCCAAAGACCATAAAGAACTGGATATTCTTAAAGGATATTTTAAAAAATTCAGTATCAACTGCGACAAATTTATAATAAACGCCGAAGAAGAAAACTTAAAAGAAATCGGCGGAAAATGTAAGACCTTCGGCCTTAAAACCGGGGATTTGACGGCGGAAAATTTGAAATTGGACGGTTTCGGTTCAAATTTTACAGTACAAGGGCAAGCCTTCCGCATAAATTTGCCGGGCGAGCATTATGTTAAAGACGCGCTCGGCGCGATTTCCGCCGCGCTTGAACTGGGTGTAACTCTTGAACAATGCGCCAAGGCTTTGGAAGAATTTAAAGGCGTTTACAGACGCTTCAACACCATAGGCAAGACCGACGGGATTGAAGTTGTAGATGACTTCGCCCATAACCCTCACAAGCTAGCCGCCACTTTAAAAGCCGCGCATTTAAGAGGGAAAAGAGTTTTGGCGTTTTTTCAACCTCACGCTTTTACTTCCGTGCAGCTGCTGCTTAAAGAGTTTATTGAAGAATTTACGCGCCAAATCAAAAAAGACGATATCCTTTGGCTCAGCGAGATTTATTATGCGGGCGGAACCATCCCCGAGCATATTTCCAGCAAGCTGATTTACGAAGGACTGAAACATAACGGCGTACCGGTAAAATTTATACCTTGCAGGAATGAAACCGCCGCCGATATCGCCGCTTCCGCGAAACCGGGCGACGTCATACTTGTAATGGGGGCCAGAGATCCGACATTGACCGACTTCGCAAAGCAAATCTTTAGAGCCATAAAGGATAAAGATTACTCCCAAAAGCCGTGCAGACAATGCCTGATGAACGTGGATAAAAAGTTCTGATAAAAACCGGCCCTCAGAAGGCCGGTTTTTAAGTGTGATATTTTTAACTTTTATGCGTAGTATTAATGAGGGGCGCAAGAATATTTATGGATTTTGACGATACTTACAGAGAACTGTTTAAACCGGTATACGCTTATATCCTACTGCGCGCCCAAGATAAAAATCTGGCCGAAGATTTGGCCGCGCGGACTTGGCAGAAAGTTTTTGACAAACAAAATTCTTTCAATCCCGCAAAAGGCAATTTAAGGCAATGGATTTTTACCATAGCCAGAAACGAGATTAACAGCTATTTCCGTTTATATTATGTAAGGAAAGTGTTTTCCCTCTCGGATTTTGAAGATGATTTGGCAAGCGGAGCGGAAGCGGAAAACGTGGAAGCTTCCGCGGAAAAGAAGCAAACCGAAGAAACTCTTAAAAACGCTATGGGCAAACTGAAAGCCAATTACAGAGATATACTGGCTTTGAAATTTTATTCCGGTATGAGTAATGTACAAATAGCGCAAACTTTGAAAATAAGCGAAAGCAACGCCGGAACTTTAATCAACAGAGCTTTAAACAAATTAAAGCTTTTATTGGAGGCTGAAAATGTCGCCTGAAGAAGAAATAATAAAACTGTACCGACAAACAGATTTTGACAAAGACAAAACCTCGCAAAACAGGGTGTACGCCAAAATCAACAAGAAAGGCAAAAGTTTTAAAGCCGCTTGGCTTTTACTTCCGGCCGCAGCAGTATCGGCGGCTTTGCTGTTTTGGCCGATGACGCATAATCCCGTTTTAAATCCCGCGCCGCATCAGCACGAAGACGCCGCGCTTACGCAGGAAGAATGCGCCGATCTTTCAACAAGATATTGGTTCGAGCAGGCCGCGGAAAAGGGCAAATTGATTATGGCGAAATGCCCGAAAGAAGTTCTAAACGATTATAATAACAATTTGATTTTCCGCTTAAGCCAAAGATTTGAAGAAAGCAATCAAAAACTTTCCCAAGACGAAAAGAAGAAGCTGGACGATTGCGGAGAAAAATTTAAAACGAATGTGCATCCCGTTATGTCTTTTGACGTAAGGTGCTAGTGCAAGGAGATATAAATGTTAAAAAAACTGTTGGTTTTAACCTTAGCTTTTGTAGGCTTTGCCGGCGCTTCGGCCTATGCCGAACAGAAACAGCCGCTTGAAGCCGCTTTGTTTACCGCGCCTTGGTGCGGACACTGCCAAAGGCTTAAAAAAGAATATTTAAACGAGTTTAAAACTCTCTATAAAGATACTGTAAAACTCGTAGAATACGACGTAAGCCAAGCAGGCGTAAATATAATATTTAACGACACATTGGCCGAATATAACGTGGAATCTGCGGGTGTGCCGTGCTTGGTGGTGGGGGAAAGCGTGCTTATGGGCTACCCGGACGAAATCAAAACAGGCGCAGACGCGGCCATACATAAAGCTTTGGATAACAATGAAAGGACATACTTCGGCACAAAAGCATATATAGCCGAATGTAAAGCCAATATCCAAAACGCCGCGGCGGAAGAAGAAGCCTCCTGCGAGAACAATCAAATAGCCCCGGGCGTCAGCAAAGAAGAAACTTTAAATATGTTTGAACAAATAACATTCTGGGCGATAATAGCCGCGGGGTTAATAGACGGCATCAATCCGTGCGCTTTTGCCGTAATAGTGTTCTTTGTTTCTTTCTTGGCGGTATATAAATACGACAGAAAAGAAGTTCTCTTAGTAGGGGCAGCTTATTGCTTGGCGGTGTTTTTGGCTTATATAGCCATAGGGTTGGGGTTGTTTAACTTCCTTTATGCGATGAGTTCTTTCTACTATGTAATGATGATTTTTAAATGGCTTACCATAGCCTTATGCGCATTGTTCTTATTGTTAAGCCTATACGACTTTTTAATTTACCAAAAGACGAAAGACCACAATAAAATTCTTTTGCAGCTGCCCAAAAGCTATAAAGAATACATACACAAAGTAATGCGCTTCTTTTTAAGAGATAAACAAAAAAGCACCTTTAGGCTGGTATTGGCCGCTTTGGCCGTGGGCTTTATAGTTTCCTTGGTGGAAGCCGTATGCACGGGCCAGGTATATCTGCCGACTATCGCCCTGATACTTAAAGAAGCCGACGCGCATTTTATAAGAGCGATATTATATCTTGTGCTTTACAATTTGATGTTCATAGTACCGTTGGTAATAATATTGGCCCTTAGCGTTATGGGTTATGAATCAAAAGGATTTAACGATTTCCTTAAAAAGCATTTGGGGCTTACCAAATTGGCTTTGTGCCTACTCTTTTTAGGTTTATTGATACTGCTTTTGATGAATATGTAATTTACTCCCAAAATATAAAAGCCCCGGGTTTCTCATTCCCGGGGCTTTTGTTTTGGAACTTTAAAATTAAATGTTTTCCAAATCTTTTTCGCTCATATCGTCCCTGATTCCAAAGCGCGTTAAGCAAAAATCGTATTTTACCGGGTCTTCCGGGCAGAGCTTGGCGAAAGAGGCGGAAATATCTACGGCGGTTTTCATATCGGCCTGATTGCGCTTTGTAAGGCCAAGCATACGCGCCACGCGGTGCATATGCACATCCAAAGGAACTATAAGGCAACTGGAAGGTATTTTTGACCAACACCCCGGATCTACTTCGTCTTTGCGGATACACCAACGCAAACATAAATTTAAACGCTTTAAAGCGCTGTTTTTTGCGGGATTGGGCATAAGCGTATCTATTTTGCCGTAACTCCTCAATTTGGCCGCAAAAGCGCGTTGCGCGGCAAGATAATCTTTACCGGGTTCATAGAAAGATAAAAACATATTTTCCAAACTGCCGTATTCCAGCAAAACGGCTTTTATAGCACAAAGCAGATTTATCAATTCTTCCTCAACCGTAAAGCGGTATTTGAACCCGGCGAAAAGCTTTTCCATTTCGGAGCGATCTGTATTTAGTATAAAAGATTTTGGGGAGGGGCCTAAAATTGATAAAATTTTATCAACGGTTTTTATTATTTGCTTTACGTTGCCGTAAGCGAAACTTGAAGCTATTAAAGCCGTTATTTCCTTATCCGCGTTGTTTTTGTAAAGATGTACGAACTGAAGAGGATCGGGAAATATTAAATTAAATTTATTGTATTTAAGATAGATATTATCCAAACATTTTTTTGTAATCATAAATAAATTCTAGCAATTTGTTACTATAATAAATATATGACACTTAATCAAATCTTCGGCCGTTATAAAGAAAATTTGCCGCAAATCGAAGTTAAAGGTTTAAGCCAAAATTCTAAAGAAATACAAAAGGACTGGGTCTTTTTCGCAGTCAAAGGGCACACCGTTGACGGGCACGAATATATACCCTCGGCTTTGTTAAAAGGAGCCTGCGCGATAGTAACGCAGGAAGACTTGGAAGAAGTTTATCCCGTTCCCGTAATTAAAGTACAGGATATAGACGAAGCTATGGCGGACGCCGCCTGTATGTTTTACGGCAATCCTTCAAATTCTTTAAATATGATTGGCATTACCGGCACAAAAGGCAAAACTAGCATTTCTTATCTTATTGAGAGCATTTTGTTCGAAGCCAAACGCAAGCCCGCCGTTATGGGCACCATAAACTACCGCGTAAACGGCAAAATGATAAGCAAAGCCCCCAACACAACACCCGCGCCGCTGCTGCTGCAAAACATCATTTATCAGGCCAAAGAAGCCGGCTGCGAAGATGTAGTTATGGAAGTGTCTTCCCACGCGCTTGAATATCAGCGCGTAAGGGGAATAGATTTCAATATAGCCGTATTTACCAATTTGCAAAGAGATCATTTGGATTTCCATTCCACATTTGACAATTACTTCAATGCCAAGAAAAAGCTTTTTGAGAATTTAATTTCCCCGGATAACACCAAACAAAAGAAAAGCGCTATTATCAATATAGACGATCCTTACGGAGAGAAACTGGCCGAAATGCTCAAAAACAAAGTTAAACTGATAACGTACAGTTTAAGCAAACCGGCAGATTTTACCGCGACGGATATAAAAACTTCGCTTGAAGGAGTAACTTTTAAAGTAAACGGCGAAAGTGCAAAACTTAACCTTTTGGGCGCACATAACGTATATAACGCTTTGGCCGCAATAGCCGCAGCCAGCCGCTTGGGCATACACATAAAAACGGCGATAAAAGGATTAGCCTCTTTAAAAGGCGTACCCGGCAGAATGGAAAGAGTGGATAAAGGGCAGGATTTTTATTTATTTGTAGATTTCGCCTATACCAACGAAGCCCTGCTTAGAGCTTATGACGCAGTGGCTCCGTTTAAAAGAGGACGGATTATAACCGTCTTCGGCTGCGGCGGGCAGCGCGACACAACAAAACGCCCTTTAATGGGGGCAAGCGCGGCAAAAAACAGCGATTTGGTTCTTATTACAAAAGATAATCCCAGGAAAGAAGACCCCAATAAAATTTTTGCCGATATCCTTAACGGTATGCCTTTTGCCGATAATTTTAATATTATCCCGGACAGACGCCAAGCCATTTGCGAAGCCGTCCGCCTGGCCCGCAAAGACGATATCGTGATAATAGCCGGCAAAGGCCACGAAGATTATCAAATACTGCCAAACGGCGTTATACATTTTTCCGACAGGGAGGAAGCCGAAAAGGCTTTGAATGAATATGTTTTCACCAAAAAAATTTAAAGGCAAAAAGGCTTGCGTACTGGGAATGGGCAAAAGCGGCATAAGCTGCGCCCGCCTTTTGAAAAGACAGGGCTTTGACGTGCTTATAAGCGAAAGCGGCATTATGCCGGTGCCAACGGGCCTTGAAGGCATAGAAACGGAAACCGGCGGACATTCCGAAAAAGTTTTTGAATGCGACTTCGCCGTAAAAAGCCCCGGGATATCCCCAAGACATCCTGTTTTAGCCAAGTTTAAAAAACTTAAAAAGCCAGTCTTCAGCGAACTGGAAACGGCCTGCGCTTTTATACCAAAAAACTGCAAAATATTTGCGATAACCGGCACAAACGGCAAAACCACCACCACTGTAATGTTAAGCGAAATTATGAAAGCGCACTGCCTCAGCGAAAAGAAAAACCGTAAAGTTTACACCGTCGGCAATATCGGCAAACCGTTTTCTTCCGTCGCGGATTCCATAGAGCCGGGCAGCATTGTAGTAATTGAAGTTTCCAGCTATCAGCTGGAAGACAGCACCTATTTTAAACCTTATGTAAGCGCATTGCTTAATATCACGCCCGACCACGAAGAGCATCACGGCAGTTTTAAAAAATATATAGAAGCAAAAGGCAAGATTTTTAAGGACCAAACTTCTAACTGTTCTTTTATTTCCAACGGGGCCGACGGACACTGCGTAAAATTTATGAAGAAAGCGCCCTGCAAAGTATTTGCTTTTTCTTCCACGCCGCGCCACAGCGTAAAAGTTGACGCTTTTTTTGACGGGGACGAGATGATATTTTCCGACGGATATCACATAAAACCGCCAAAACTTATGCTGGGAATACACAATATAGAAAACGCTATGGCGGCCTCCTTAATGGCTTTTGCCGCAAAGGTAAAGCAAAAAGACGTGCAAACGGGATTTAACACTTTTAACTGCCCCGAACATAGAATAGAATTTTTCTGCGAGTACAAAGGCGTCAAATGCTATAACGATTCAAAAGCCACAAATATAGATTCCACTCTGACCGCTTTAAAGACTTTGCAAAGCGAAAATAAAATTTGGATTATTTTGGGCGGACGCGGTAAAGGCGCACCTTATAAACCCTTACTGCCCTTTTTAAACCGCTTTTGCAAACACGCCGTATTGATAGGGGAAGATTCACAAAACATAAAGCAACAGCTTTCCGGCCGCTTCCCCGCGACGGAAAAAGGCGATTTGGAACACGCCGTAGAATATATATTTTCCAAAGCACAGAAAGGCGATATTATGTTGCTTTCGCCGGCTTGCGCTTCCTTTGACCAGTTTAAAGATTTTGAACACCGCGGGCAAGTTTTTAAGCAAATAGTCAAAGACTACGCAAAAAAACATTAGCCGTTAACAAGTTAAAGTTTTATTTTACGGCAGTTTATATTTCCGAAAAAAAACGGGCGGGGAACGATATTCCCCGCCCGTACTGTTTAAACTTATTTCCTTTATTATCGATAAATAGTCCTGCCGTAAAACAACGGCCATAGACATATACTATACAAATAAAAAAGGCCTCCGTACGGAGGCCGTTAAATGGAGCGGGCGAAGAGAATCGAACTCTCGTCTCAACCTTGGCAAGGTCGCGTTCTACCATTGAACCACGCCCGCATAAATCTTGTATAAATATTATAACATAACAAAAAAACTTTTGCAAAGTTTTTTAATCAAATACTTGCGCGGCGGCGTTTCTCGTCGCCGGGATTTCCGAGAGAATCTTCTTAAGACTTTGGTTTTTTAAATAAGGAGCCAAAGTTTGATTGTTTGCAATAAGCTGTTTTGCTTTTGCCGGATTGCTTAAATAGTATTTTGCCGCCGGCGTAGAAAAAACATAAGTCATAATCTTACTTTTAAGAAGGTTTCTTAAAAGCCTTTCATTTTTAAGCACACCCTGTACCGCCGGATTGTTTACAAATTTATCTACGGCGTAATCTTGGGAAGAAACCAACTCATAAATTTTAAGATAATTTGACGTTATCTCATACACGTCTTTGCGGGTTGAAAAACCTTTTAAAACGTCCTCATTATCAAAAACAACTTCTATAACCTGCGGCATATTTAAGTTGGTCATAACGGTGTTCATTAAGGAAAACGGCGTCGCGCCGACACTTTCAAATTCGGCCGGGGTCATCATAACGATATTGTTGATATTGACCGAAACTATCGCCGAACCTATATTGCTGAACTTGCCGCGCATACCGCCGCCGGCGGGATTATTGTCAGCCAAATCGTTATAGGAAAATTCGTCCCTTTCGACGAATTCCGCGGTATCCGATTCAAAAGATTTAAGCTGTTCCGCGGTAATATAGCCTTCCGGCGACTGCGCTTTTTTTGCATACCACATTACCGGCAGCAACAATAAAAGCGCAAATACCGCCACCCCTGCAACTTGTAAAATATATGTCTGTTTTTCTTTATCCATAACATTATTTTAACATAAAATGATATTATTTTTTAAACGCCGAAAGGAGCTTTAAAAATGAAATCTCATACCGAATATCTTACATTAAGAACGCCGGAAAGATATCAAATAGTAAATATTACGGATAAAGTGCGGGAAGCTTTGGCAAAAAGCGGCATACAAGAGGGCCTTTGCCTTGTAAATTCTATGCATATAACTTCCAGCGTGTTTATCAACGACAATGAACGCGGACTTCATCAGGATTTTATCCGCTGGGTGGAAAAGTTGGCCCCTTATGACATAAACGGATATCAGCATAATCTTACCGGGGAAGACAACGGCGACGCTCACTTAAAACGCACCATTATGGGAAGAGAAGTCGTCATCGCCGTAACCCAAGGCGAATTGGATTTCGGCCCGTGGGAAGAAATTTTTTACGGGGAATTTGACGGACAAAGAAACAAAAGAATCCTCATAAAAATTATAGGAGAATAAAGTGAAAAGAAAAGTTTATTATCACGACACCGACTGCGGAGGGGTTGTATATTACGCAAATTACCTTAAATTTTTTGAAGAGGGCCGCACAGATTTTATGGAGCAGGCCGGATTTAAAGTGCCGGATTTGGCCGAAAGAGGCTGCTTAATGATGGTTCATCACCAGGAAGTTTGGTACAAACACCCGGCAAAGTACGGCGACGTTTTGGAAGTGGAAACACACGCGGTGGAACTTTCCCCGGTAAGAATAGTTTTTGAATGCTTCGTAAAGAAAGAGGACGGCACTTTGTTGGTACAGGGCGTAACGGACGTAGTAAGCGTAAGCAAAGAGGGAACTCTCTCCAACTGGCCGCAGGACGTTATGCAGGCGATAAAAATATCGCCCAGGCAAATAAAAGTCAGGAGGTTCTGATGAGATATTTATTTTTAACCGTTTTGTTTTTTGCCGCCTTGGCGTGTACAACGCCGAACGGAAACAAATTAAGCTTCAGCAGTTTA
This sequence comes from Elusimicrobiota bacterium, assembly GCA_029008615.1. Classification (GTDB taxonomy): domain Bacteria; phylum Elusimicrobiota; class Elusimicrobia; order Elusimicrobiales; family Elusimicrobiaceae; genus Proelusimicrobium. Next base: position 43,536 of record JAQXJI010000007.1, read on the forward strand.
AATCCGCAGACGGATATTTCCCCCACCGCCGCAACAGCTTCCTATGAAATGTACTCTTGGTACAATGGGCAGAACTGGGCTTACGCCATAATTGAAAACGGAGCGAAACTGACTTCCTCATTCAAGCAAATTACGGAAGACGATAATATTATAGTCGGCTCGGACTATGTAAAAGACAAATTGCTTGAAATGCCGCGCGGTACAAAAATTTATTGGAATCTTAAAAGAATAAAGGGCTTTCAAATGCCGGAGGAAAAAACCGTAGAAAGCATTGTAGGCTCGGCCAAAAAAGCGGGCGTTAACGTTGAAGTCATCGCTTGGCCCAATTAAAGCAAATTATAAGATATTGCCTGACATAAAAAAGCCCCGGCTGAACCGGGGCTTTTTATTTTAAAACTTCGGCTGCTGCTTTTTAACTTTCAACATCAGCAAAGCTTTCTTTATTTCCATTTCGGCCAATTCTATGTCTATATCGGCATCGTGTTTGGATAAAGAAGCTTTTGCCTGTGCAAGCTTCTGCTTGGCGGCGGCTTCGTCGATTTCACCGGCTAAAGCGGCGTCCTCGGCGAAAACGCTGATTTTATCGTTTTCGATTTCAGCCAAACCGCCCATTACGGCGAAAGTTTCTTCCTTACCGTCATCCTTATAACGCAAAACGCCGTAATTTAATTTGGCTACATACTGCACGTGCCCGGGGAGCACGCCCATTTCGCCGTTATAAGCGGGCAGAGCGACAAAATCAACCTCTTTGTCCAAAACCTGCCTTTCAGGCGTTATGATTTGCAGTTTAAGTTTCTTTCCGGCCATAATTAATCCTGTTCTTTGGCTTTCATTTTTTCATAGTTGGCAAGCACGTCTTCTATGCCGCCGCAGTTGAAAAACGCCTGTTCCGGTATATAATCGTATTCGCCGGCGAGAATTGCTTTAAAGCTTTTTATGGTATCTTCAAGCTTTACGTATTTGCCGGGCATACCCGTGAATTTTTCCGCAACAAAGAAAGGCTGGGAAAGGAATTTTTGTACGCGTCTGGCCCTGGCGACTACGGTTTTATCCTCGTCGCTGAGTTCGTCCATACCCAAAATGGCGATAATATCCTGCAAATCTTTATATTTTTGCAGAAGCTTCCTTACGCCTTGTGCTACGTCGTAATGTTCCTGACCGATAATCCTTGCGTCAAGTATCCTTGAAGTGGAATCAAGCGGGTCAACGGCCGGGTAAATACCCAAACTGGCAAGCTGCCTTGAAAGAACCGTAGTCGCGTCCAAGTGGGTAAAAGTGGCGGCGACGCCGGGGTCGGTCAAGTCGTCAGCGGGAACGTATACGGCCTGTATGGAGGTAATGGAACCTTTTTTGGTGGAGGTAATCCTTTCCTGCAAAGCGCCGATTTCCGTATTTAAAGTAGGCTGATAGCCTACGGCTGAAGGCATACGCCCGAGCAAAGCGGAAACTTCCGAGTTGGCCAAAACGTAACGGAAAATATTATCCAAGAACAGCAAAACGTCCTGCCCTTTTTGATCGCGGAAATATTCCGCTTCCGTCAGAGCCGTCAAAGCTACTTTGGCCCTTGCGCCGGGAGGTTCATTCATCTGCCCGTAAACCAAAACGGTTTTATCCAGTACGGTGGAACCGTCGGCAAGTTTGCTTTCCTGCATTTCCAGCCAAAGGTCATTGCCTTCGCGGGAACGTTCTCCGACTCCGCCGAAAACGGAACTGCCGTGGTGCTGACGCGCCACGTTATTGATAAGTTCCATAATAACTACGGTTTTACCTACGCCCGCACCGCCGAAAAGGCCTACCTTTCCGCCCTTCATATAAGGTGCGATAAGGTCAAGCACTTTAATGCCGGTTTCAAAAATATGCGGCGTGGTTTGCTGCTCGTCCAAAGACGGAGGAGGGGTATGTATTGAAGCGTAATTTTTAGTTTCAATAGGGCCCCTGTGATCCTGCGGCTGGCCGAGTACGTTTAAAAGACGGCCAAGGCAAGCTTCCCCCACCGGCACCATTAAAGGCGCGCCGGTGTCAACGGCTTCAGCCCCGCGGGAAAGGCCGTCGGTGGAGCTTAAAGCCACCGCGCGAACCGTATTATCCCCAAGCTGTTGGGACACTTCCGCAACGAGGGTTGTTTTTTCATCGACCGTAATATTCAAAGCGTTGTTTATCGCCGGCAAGGTTCCGCTTTCAAAACGGACGTCAACGGCCGGGCCGATAACCTGTACTACTGTGCCTTTATTCATAATTAATTAATCCTCTTAATTGTTAAGGGCGTTGGCGCCGCTTACAATCTCCGTAATTTCATTGGTAATGGTCGCCTGCCTTACCTTATTAAGTTTCACGCTTAAATTATCCGCGATTTCGCCGGCGTTTTTGCTGGCGGCCTCCATAGCGTTCATACGGGCCGCAAGTTCCGCCGCCTGCGATTCCAGCAAATAACGGTATATGCTTGAACTTAAATAGCGCGGTATAAGCGTTAAGAAAATTTCCATCATATTAGGCTCAAATATAAAATCGGAAACGTCCTCTTCCCCCGGGATTTCATCGAAATCAAAAGGCAGGAAGCGCTTGCTTACAAGCGTCTGGGAAGCCATTGATTTAAAATCATTGTAAATCAAATCAACGGTGCTGATATTATATTTTTGACTAAGCTCCGCAAAATTATCTTTAATCATTGCGGCGTGGGCGTAAGAAGCCCGCGGGAATATCCCTATAAGTTCCCCTACGATATGCAGCCTGGGTATTTTAAGGCGACGCATAAAATCGCGCCCTTTTTTACCGACGACAAAGACGTATTTTTCCTTATCGTTGTTATCTCTGACCCATTTCAAAGCCGCCCTTAAAGCAACCGCGTTGAAAGCTCCGCATAAACCTTTGTCGGCAGTAATTAAAAGCAGAGCGACGCTGTTTTTATCTGCGGAGCTGTTATCAAAAAAGCGGTAAGCGGGGAGAGCGTGAATCTCGCTTGAAGGATTTTGGATATCCTTGCGCAAATTATCTATCATTACCGCCATCTTTTTTGCGAAAGGACGCCCCTCTTCCATTTGCTGTTGAGCCTTTTTTATGCGCGCGGAGGAAATCATCTTCATCGTAAGCATCATCTGCTTAGTCGATTTAATGGCTTTTATTTCCTGCCTGATATCACGAAGAGATTCCATATTTCCGCCTTATTATTTGGCCGATCTGGCCTCAAGCACTTTAACGTAATCGGCTATGCCTTTTTCCAAGGTGTAATCCGGAGTATAACCGATTTTTTCCGTGGTAAGGCTGATATCGGCCTGCGTCTTCATCTGATAGAAGCTGTAAGGATTATCAATATAATCCGGCGCAAGGTTCAGCCTGAGTTCATTATTAAGGCATTTTACGATATCGTTAAAGTTGCGGGATATGCCCGTACCGACGTTGACTACGCAGGATTCTTTTGCGTTGTTAAGCGCGCACATATTGGCTTTTACAACGTCTTTGATATAGACAAAGTCCCTTTCCTGTTCGCCCATTTTGAAAATTTTGGGACGGTAGCCCTGCTTCATCTGATTGTAAAGCTGATACATCATACTGGCAGTTTTGCCTTTAAAATATTCGCCCGGGCCGTATACGTTAAAATACCTTAAGCCCACGATTACCATATCTCTGTTCTCGGCGGCAAATTCTCTGGCGACATTATCCATAATGGCTTTGGAAAAGCCGTAAATATTTTCCGGTTTGGGAGTCTGGCCAACGCTCATCGGGCATTCCCCGTTGCCGTAAGTGGCCGCGGAGGAAGCGTAAACGACGCGTTTAATATCGTTGGCGGCGGCGTAATAAAGTACGTTTTTAAATGCTTCAACATTCATTTGCATCATAAGCTTCTGATCGTGAATATTGGTGTCGGTTATGGCCGCTTCGTGGAAAATACCGTCAAAATAATCTTCCTCGGGCATTTCCTCAAAAACATTGGCGGCGACGACGTCGCCTTTAAAACCTATAAGATTTTTAAAATGGCCGGATGAAAAATCATCCACTATCGTTACGCTGTGGCCTTGATTTTGCAATTCAAAAGCCAAGTTGCTGCCGATAAAACCGGCCCCGCCCGTAATTAAATATTTTTTTTGAGTCATTTATTTGCTCTCCTTAAACAGAGGTTTAAATTCTTCCAATACGGCAATTATCTTCTTTTCAAGATCTTCGCCTATTCCTTCCCCGCCGGCAGCGGCTATATCTTTTAAAAGCTCCGGGTGGGAAGATTTCACAAAAGCCAAAAGTTCGTTTTGATAGTCAAGAACTTTATTTACGGATACACCGTCCACATAACCCCTGACGCCGGCAAACAATGTTAAAACCTGTTCCGGCACCAACATAGGGCTGTATTGCGGCTGTTTTAAAAGTTCTTTCATTCTTTGGCCTCTGGCAAGCTGGAATTGGGATTCCTTATCCAATTCCGAACCGAACTGGGCAAAAGATTCAAGTTCTTGGTATTGCGCCAAGTCTATCCTTAAAGTACCGGAGACTTTGCGCATAGTTTTCTTTTGGGCGCTTCCGCCGACGCGCGAAACCGAAAAACCTACGTCGATAGCCGGTTTTACGCCGGAGCGGAACAAGTTTGCGTCCAAATAGATTTGGCCGTCGGTAATTGAAATTACGTTAGTAGGAATATAGGCCGAAATGTCGTTGGCCTGCGTTTCAATAATCGGCAAAGCCGTAAGAGAACCCCCGCCGTTTTCCTTGCTGAGTTTGCAAGCCCTTTCCAAAAGCCTTGAGTGCAAGTAGAAAACGTCGCCCGGGTAAGCTTCGCGGCCCGGCGGACGCCTGAGCAGCAAAGACATCTCCCTGTAAGCCTGGGCGTGTTTGGAAAGGTCATCGTAGACGATAAGAACATCTTTACCTTTCCACATAAAATATTCTCCCATCGCGCACCCCGCATAAGGAGCGGCGTACAAAAGGGAAGCAGGATCGGAGGCGTTGGCCGAAACCACTATCGTATAAGGCATCGCCCCGTAGTCCGTCAAAGTCTGTACGACTTGGGCGACGGTGCTCTGCTTTTGCCCGATAGCAACGTAAATGCAGATTACGCCTTCGTTCTGTTGTTTTTGGTTGATAATAGTATCAATGGCGATAGCCGTTTTCCCGGTTTGTCTGTCGCCGATGATAAGCTCCCTCTGCCCTTTGCCTATCGGCACCATAGCGTCAACGGCTTTAAGGCCGGTTTGCAAAGGTTCTTTTACCGGCTGACGTTCAACAACGCCCGGAGCAACTACTTCCATAGGGCGCGTTTCGGTGGTGTTGACCGGGCCTTTTCCGTCAAGAGGAATCCCGAGCGGATTGACCACGCGGCCCAACAGGGCTTCGCCTACCGGGATACTGATTACTTTGCCCGTCCTTTTTACGCTGTCCCCTTCTTTTACTTCGGTGTCGGGCCCCATAAGTACGCAACCGATATTGTCGTATTCAAGGTTCATAGCAAGCCCTTTTACACCGCTTTGAAAATCCAAAAGCTCTCCCGACACAGCCTTATTAAGCCCGTATATTCTGGCGATGCCGTCGCCTACGCTTATTACGGTGCCGACTTCGTCGGTTTGGGTTTGGGGTACAAAGTTTTCTATTTTTTCTTTGATGATTGATGTTATCTCATCAGGTCTTATACCCATATAATTACCTTTCCGTTAAAATTTTCGTCATCTGTTTAAGCCTGCCTTCCGCGCTGGCGTCTATACGCAAATCGCCGCAACGGATAACGACCCCGCTTAAAAGGGAGGCGTCAAGCTTATAATCCAAGGCAAGCGCGCTGTTAAAATATTGGCTTAAAGACTCGCTTAAACCGCGTTTGGCGCTTTCGTCAAGTTCCCCGGCGGAAAATACCGTTACCCTTTTTATGCCGAGGCGCGCGTCAAGCAGGTTCTGCAATTCTTTTGCTATTTCCCCGGCCAGGTAATACCTGCCTGAAGAAATCAACAGTTTGACAAAGGCCGCCGCCGAATCAGCCTTATCATAAGCCTTTGAAGCCACTTCCAACTTTACCGAGGGGGATATAGTAGGATTGTTGATATACTCCTCCACGGGTTTAAGCGAAGACAATGCCTTTTTAAAAAGCTCATAATTTTTTTGCGCGGCGGCATTGTCGCTTTTGGCGACCAAATCATAAGCTTTGGCGTATCTCTGCGCTAAAACAGACATATTCGCTTTCATTTGACTTTTATATCCTTCAGCAAATCTTCAATCAGCTTTTCATTGGCGGCTTTATCGGCTTCTTTGCCGATTACTTTTCTGGCGGCAAGCATAGTGGTGTCCACAACTTCTTTTTTGACCGCTTCTATGGCTTTTTGCGTTTCCGCCTCTATTTCCGCTTTGGCCTGATTGATAAGATTTTGAGCTTCGTCTTTAGCTTGGGCTATTATGGCTTGCCTCTGCTGCTCGCCGGCCTGCGACGCTTCTTTTATTCTGTTTGAGCTTTCCTTGGCGGTATCGGCCAAAGTCTTCTCAAGTTGTTTTTTGATAGTTTCAGCGTCTTCTTTCGCTTTATGCGCGCCGGCGACGTCTTCCGCTATTTGCTTTTCCCTGGAGTCAAGCGCGTTCATTAAAGGTTTCCACGCGAACTTAGCCAGCAGAAAAGCCAACAGCAGAAAGTTGACTATCGTCCAAAACATCAACCCTATATCGGGTTTTAACAATGAATCCATACTGTCCTTTAAGGTTTATAAAACCATCATCAAGCAGATTACCAGAGCGAAGAACGTCGCACCTTCTACCAAAGCGGCGGCGATAATCATCGTTATCCTGGCTACGGCGGCTACTTCCGGCTGGCGGCCTGAAGCTTCCAAAGCCGCAGCACCGATTTTGCCGATACCCAAAGCGGCGCCTATTACGGATAAACCCGCGCCAAAACCTGCACCGATATATTTAAGCACTTCAAGTTCCATAGTTTTACTCCTCCGTGAGTTAATGTGAATGCATTTGCAGCCCGGCGAAAATGGCCGTAAGCAAAGTAAAAACATAAGCCTGTATCGCCGCCACAAGCAATTCAAGTATACTTACAAAAAGCGTCATACCGAGCACCGGCCCGGCTGTTCCGTAACCGTAGGCAATGCCCCTTTCACCCATAATGAAGATAAAAGAAAACAAACCTATCAGTATGATATGGCCTGCCGTCATATTTGCAAAAAGACGGACGGCCAAAACAAAAACTTTTATGATTAAACTTAAAACTTCCAAAGGGAACAAAAGCGGAACAAGCCACTTGGGAACACCGCCGGGGACGAAAGTTTTAATACAGCCTATCGGGCCGTTTTCTTTAATGCTGAGGCCCAAAATTAAAATCAAGCTGAGAATCGCCATACCGCCGGTTACGGAAATATTGGAGGTTACCGTCCTCGCACCGGGCAGCATACCGACATAATTTGCCGTAAGCAGAAAAATCAAAAGCGAACAAAAAAACGGCGTAAGCTTGCGGCCTTCTTTCTCCCCAAGGTTCGGCACAACGATTTCGTCGCGCACGAAGGTTACAAACATCTCTAAAAACGTTTTTACGCGGCCGCCTTTCTTTTTGGCGAAAATTAACAAAAGCACAAAAAGAAGTACGCTGATGCCGAACATATAAACTGAATGTTGGGTTATGGGCAAATTAAAACCCCAAAGGCTTATATTAAAACTGTGATCCAATATATGATGAGCAAGAAGTTCTTCTATCATTTCTTTTTATCCTTATAAACATAGGCTTTTGCGGAGCGCACCATTATGTATATCGCCAAAGAAAAAGCCGCCGCGCTGCAAGAAAGTATAAATACCGGCAATGTACCGAATTTTTTATCAAGCCAGTACCCCCCGAAAGCGCCTATGCACATTATTACGGCAAACTGTATGCCCAAACCGGCTATTAAGATATGGTCTTGTTTTGATATCATATTCTGCCCCGGCCCGGCGAAACAGAGCCTTATTTCCATTATACTATCTTTTTGAAAATTTCTGTATGGTTTTTAAGTTCGCGCGTAATGAGGAATTTTTCCGTTACCAACCGTTTACCTTCCGCAGCAAGCCTTTTCGCCAGAGATTTATCATAAAGCAGCCTTGTTACGGCGAGGGCGAAGTCTTCATTATCACGGCATAAAAGGCCGGTTTTGTTGTTGATGATTTGAAGCCTTATTCCGCCGACGTCGCTTGCGGCTACGGGCTTACCCTTCCATAGAGCTTCCGTTACAGAAAGGCCGAAACTTTCGCTGAAACTTTTTTGCACCACTACGTCAGCCGCGCTTTGCAAAGCGGCGATTTCATAATTATGACGATTAATGGAAAGGAGAACTATATCCCGCCGTCCCGCGGCATATTTTTTAAGCTCTTCGTAAAGAGCGGAAGCGTTGACGTCATCGGGCGCGAAGCCGCCGGCATAGACCAATACCGACGGAACAGATTTGCTAACTTCTTTAAAAACATCTATCAGGCCGAAAGGATCTTTGACTCTGTCAAACCTGGACACCTGCAAAACCAAAGGAACATTCGACGGGATATTAAAATTTCTTAAAACTTTTTCGCGCTCGGGCTTATCCACAAAAGTGTTTTTTACGGAGCACGGATCTATCGAAGGCAAAATATAATTTACGCGGCGGCCTAACGGCGGGTGACTTTCGGGCGAGGTAAAAATAATGCCGTCGCAGGCTTCTATATAAGGTTTCAGAAAATTCCAAACTTCGGCGTTGGCGCGCGAAATATCAAAATGGCAGCGATAAACTTTTTTTACGTTTTTAATTTTTTCCGCCGCGATTAAAGCGTGGAAATCGTGCATATATAAAATATCGCAGTCTGAGGGAACTTTCAAAGAGTATGAAAGGTTTTTAAATTCTTCCAGTTCCTCCCGAGTAATCGAGTTAAAACTAAGCGAAAGAGCTTCCGTCATTTTTTTGCTCAGCACAAAAAAACGCTGCTCGGCCTCAATCGCGGCCCAACGGCTTTTCAGGCCGAGTTCCAGGAAATACTCGTTAAGCGTGGAAGCCAATTCCGTTACGCCGCTGCCGTATAAAGACGGCGTTATCATATTGACTTTTAAAGCGCCGAGCCGCGCGTATTCCGCGCGCAAATCAGCTACGGGCAAACCGTATGCTGCGCTTAAGAAATCAAGCTTATTCATAAAGAGATTGTAGAAATTTTTGGCTGATTTTGCTTAATTTATGGACTTTTTCCAATAAAGTGATATAATTATAAATGTCAGAGGTTTTTTATGCGCACAAATCCCCATATTTTAGAAATCAACGCCCGTAATTGGCTTAAACAAATCAGAGCCGATTTAAAGCAGGAAAACATTACTTTGGCCGATGTGCCGGAGCAAGATCTTTTTGAAATTAAATCCCACGGCTTCGACGCGCTTTGGCTTATGGGAGTATGGAAGGAAAGCCCCGCATCCCGCGCTATCGCGAGAGAGGACAAGGCTATAAACGATTATCTTTCCAAAGCGGCTCCCGGCTATGACAAGGCCGATATTGTGGGATCGCAATACGCAATTTACGATTATACGGTAAATGAAACTTTCGGCGGGAATGAAGCCTTGCTGAAATTAAAGAAAAGATTAAACGATTTCGGCATAAAACTTATTTTGGATTTTGCCGGCAATCACTTGGCAAAAGACAACCCTCTGACTTTAACCGATAAAGATATTTTTGTTTTTTCCGACGAAGAACCCAAAGCAAAGGAATTATTCTTCCAAACGCAAAACGGCTATTGGCTGGCCCACGGGAAGGACCCTTATTTCCCCTCTTGGACGGACACCGTACAGATAAATCATTTCAACCCCAAAGCCAGAAAATTTTTAAAAGATACTTTAATGAAAATCGTCCCTTTATGCGACGGTCTGCGCTGCGATATGGTAATGCTGATGCTGAATAAAGTATTTCACGACACTTGGGGTAACTTCGTTAAAGATGAAATGCCGACGGAAGAATTTTGGCCGCAAGTTATAAGCGAAGTTCGCAACCAATATCCCGGATTTACTTTTTTGGCGGAGGTTTATTGGGGACTTGAATGGGAAGTACAGGAACTCGGCTTTGATTACACCTACGATAAAACCCTTTACGACCGACTGCGCATTTCCACAGCGCAAGATATACAGGGGCATTTGAATGCCGAACATCTTTATCAAAAAAGATCTTTAAGATTTATCGCCAATCACGATGAAGAATCGCCTTTACTGGCTTTTGGCAGGGAAAAATCGAAAGCCGCGGCGGTCGCCGCATATACCTTGATAGGGGCAAGGCTTTTTACTATGCCGCAAATTTACGGCGAGGAAAAACGCCTGCCGATACAATATACTCATTGTTTTAAAAATATAGACCAAGAAATTTGGGAGTTTTACAAAAGCTTTTTGGATATCATAGACCACCCTTGCTTCCACGGCGGACAATGGACTATCAAAAACCCCAAACCGGCAAACGACGAAGATTTTTCTTTTAAAAATATTCTTTGTTGGGCTTGGACGCAGCAAAACACACAAAAAATCATAATAATAAATTACAGCGACGTCACTTCAACCTGTATAATGCCGGTGGATAAAGTTCCGTCTTCGGAAAACCTGATTTTGAAAGAACATTTCAAACAAAACGAAACTATTTTACCCAGCGCACAGGCAAAAAAAGACGGCGTACTTTTACAGCTGCAGCCTTTTGAAACAAAAATCTTTTCCGTGGATTTTTAAATGCAGTCCCAGCAAAAGAAACCCCTTGCCGTAGTGATGGCAACCGACGACAAAGCCGCTTTCGCCGCCGGTTGCGCGCTTTTAAGCTTAAAAGCCAACTCCCCGCTTTTGTTTAAAAAAGCCGACATAATAATTTACTATCAAAATCTTTCCCAGCGAAACAGAAAGGCGCTGCGTTCGATAGGCAGAGTATTCTTTAAAGAGTACAAATTAAATTTTTCCACCGCGGATATAAAAACCATACGACGTTACAGCCAACTTACTTTGGCAAGGTACGAGTGTTTTTTCCTGCTGAAAGAATACAAACAGCTGCTTTGGCTGGATTTGGATATTTTGGTTAAAAAAGAACTAATCAATATTTTGAAATTCAAAAAATCCGGCTTTGCTATGGCCCACGATGACAATATCGTAGCATCAAACTTTTTAAAACCGATAAAAGGCTTTGATCTGCTGAAGAGAAACTTTAACGCCGGCGTGATAGTTTTCAGCGAAAATATGGCAAATCCGGTAAAAGTAGGCGCTTGGTGCTATCAGCAAACAAAGGCTTTGGCGAATAAATTATTTTGGATTGACCAAGGCATACTTAATTTGGCTTTGCAGAAATTCTCCATAAAGCCGGCCGTCTTGCCCCGGAAGTTCAATTCCCACCCGGTATTATCCCCTATAAAAACCGATAACGCACTTATTCTGCACGCTATGGGCAATTATAAGTTTTGGGATAATTATCCTTTCAAAGAATGGGATAAATTTTACAGCGAATGGCTTGGCCTCGGAGGAGCGGAAGTTACCATACAAAATTACGACAAAAAATATCTTTTAATGTTCAAATTTAAGTTGTTTTTGGAAAAAGTCCCGTTTATATGGGGTTTTTTCCAAAAAACACTTAGTTTTAAGTTTGCTTTGCTTAACAATAAAACCCTTAAGACGCAGGGCTTAAAAGGACGATAATTTATGGAACTTACTTTACTTATAACAGGTATTATCGCATTTGCTTATGCGAAAATATCAAAACTGATGAACAAAAGGAAAATTTTTGATAATAAAACTGTTTTCTCGGTTTGGAATTCTTCTTTTGCTTTAATAGCCGGCATCCTGATAATATATATTTTTAATTTTATGGCAAAAAACGGGATACAGGGAGGGCTTGAACCGAGAACATTTGCTTTTATTACCACTGCAGCCATAGCTTTTGCGGTGTATAATTTTATTGCCGCGGGCAAAGCAGACAAGAAGAAAAGCGAAAAGATTTTTGCCTTTAATCTTGAATGGGCCGAAACCGTATATTTTGCGGCCTTCTTCGCCGCAGTCGTGATGTTCCTTTTCTTACAGGCTTTCAAGATACCTTCCGCTTCTATGAGGAATACCCTTTTGGAAGGTGATAACCTTTTTGTAAATAAAATAACTTATGGCGTAAGGCTGCCTTTTATGAAAGACAGGATTATAAAATTTAATGATATAAAAAGGGGCGATATCATAGTATTCCGTTTCCCTGCGGAAAATAAAGAACAGGTTAATTGCGGTGAACCGCAATACGGAAGAGATTTTGTAAAACGCGTTATAGGTATGCCGGGCGATACCGTGGAAATGAAGGATAAACAAGTTTTTATCAATGGGGAATTAATGCCTGCCCAACCCTATGAAGTCTATCAAGATATACAAAGATTTAAACAAGAAGATTTGTCTTTCAGCCAAGAAGAATACCAAAAGCTTTGGGAAGAACGCAAATTGGAAAAGCATTTGGGAATGTATTTAAGGGACAACTTCGGCCCGGTTACCATACCGCAAGGCACATATTTAGGCATTGGGGATAACAGAGATTATTCCTGCGATTCCCGCTTTTGGGGCCCGATTCCTGAAGAAAATATTAAAGGCAAAGCTTGGTTTATACACTGGCCTTTAAAACGTATCGGCCTTGTAAAGTAATTTTTGATTATCCCCCGGTTTTAAAACCGGGGGTTTTAATTTATACACACTTTAGAAGAATCTCTACCGCAATACAATTCTTTCCTGTTTATCCGTTTGCTTCTGCTAAGATATTTAAAATAGCCGGGGAATAACTAAAAATCATTTGCTTAACAGATTATTGTTTTCACGTGGAAACTGCAATTACAAATACTATTTAACGGAAAAATTACTTATATACCATTTCACCGCTTGCATTTCCGATTTATCTATAAAAGCACTTTTCCCTATGGAATAAGCTTCTATATCCTCAGGAAATTGCTCTGCTAAAGCTTGTTTAACTTCCCCGTAGAAAGAAGCCTTTTCGGGATATTTCCGCAAATAATCCCTAAAAGCCAAAAACCTAATAATATCCTTTTCATTATATATATCAAATATACGTAAAGAACAAGGGCAGACAGAAGATTGTTTGCGGTAATATCTGCACCCTGGCAATCCGAACTCCCCCAAACATTCATAGCCAATGTTTTCTAAAGCGTCTTCATAGTCTTCAACAGCATTAATATTCTTTACTACCGCCATTATATCTATAATGGGCCTTGAAGCCAGCCCTTTAACAGCTGTTCCACCTATATGATAGATATCAACAAACAAATCCTTTAAGATGCCCTTTAGTAAAGAGGATTCTTTTTTATAGGATTCATTCCAAGCACTGTCATAAGGCAATATTGTTATAGTCATATACTTCTCCGATAAATTATTATAGCACATCAAAGGATAGTTTTCATATGAAAACTATTTTCATACTTTTAATTGTTTTCACGTGAAATCTTTAAGCGAATAAAATAACTATTAAATACGTTTTCACGTGAAAACAATACAAACAAGCATTGACTTACCCCTAAATTTTATATTAAATATTTTTATAGGAGAATATAATGGGTGAAATAGTTTGCATTGCCAATCAAAAAGGTGGTGTAGGTAAAACTACTACCGCCGTAAATCTATCCTATGCCCTTGCCTACCTAGGCCAAGAGGTGCTGCTTGTGGATTTTGATCCTCAGGGTAATGCCACTTCCGGATTGGGCATAGAAGTAAAAGATGACGATAAAACCGTTTACAACTTCCTTACAAAAACCGCCTCTTTCAAAGAGGTTGTAAGGCAAACCAGCAATGAAATGTTGGATATATTGCCCGCAAATAAAGATTTAGCCGGGGCGGAAGTGGAACTTGTAAACATAAACGGCAGGGAAAAGTTCCTTAAAGAACAGCTTACCACCATAAGGAAAATGTATAATTTTATAATTATAGATTGCCCCCCGTCTTTAAGTTTACTCACAATAAACGCTCTTGTTGCCGCAGACAATGTACTTACCGCAATACAATGCGAATACTACGCTATGGAAGGCCTTGCCAGGTTTATCAATACCACAAGCAAAGTAAAACAATTTTTAAGCCCTCAGCTTAAAATAGACGGCGGAATACTTACGATGTTTGACGGCAGAATGAATTTAGCTAATCAGGTTAAAGAAGAAGTTTCTAAATTCTACGGAGATAAGGTTTATAAAACTCCTATTCCGCGTAATATACGCTTGGCGGAAGCGCCGGGATTTGGACAAAGCATTTTTGAATATGACCCTTCCTGCCGCGGCACCAAAGCATATATGGATTTAGCCGTTGAGTTCCTTATAAGGAGAGGCGCCAAAGCCGAAGATTTTGAAAATTTTAAATACGGCGCGCCCAAAGGAACCGATTTTGATTTCGGAGGATAATTAGTAATATGAGGAAAGCTTTAGGCAAAGGTTTAGACGCTTTATTAAGCGGCGGTGTTAATGATTCTTATGAAACGGAAGGGGGGAACTCTTCCGGAGTACAAAAAATACCGCTTGATAAAATTATCCCCAACAGATATCAGCCCAGAAAAACTTTTAATGAAGAATCATTGCAGGGATTGGCCGAATCTTTAAAACAGCACGGTTTAACGCAACCTATCGTAGTAGTTTACGATCCCGGAATGGATAAATATGAACTTGTCGTAGGCGAAAGACGTTTCCGCGCATCTCAGTTAGCCGGTTTTACCGAAATAGACTGCATAATACATTCAAAACTTGATGACAAACAAATGTGCGCTTTAGCGCTTATTGAGAACATTCAAAGAGAGGATTTAAACCCCATAGAAACAGCTCTAGGCTATAAAAGTTTAATGCAGAAGTTTATGATATCCCAGACGGAACTGGGGGAATATTGCGGCAAATCCAAAGCGGCTGTCTCCAACTCCTTAAGATTACTTAATCTGGAGCCGGAAATACAAGAAGCCATTAAAAACGGCGATATCAGCGAAGGCCACGGCCGGGCTTTATTGATGGTATCGGACGAGAAGAAAAGAGAAATCTTATTTAAGAAAATCATTTCTTCAAAAATGTCCGTACGCCAAGCCGAAGAAGCTGCGAAAAACTCTATGGACGAAACCGTAAAACAAAAGCCTCAAAAGACCCCTGATACCCTTGCTTTTGAATCTTCACTCCAGGAAGCGTTAGGAACTAAAGTAGAACTTAAATATGGCAGTAAACCCAGCAAAGGGAAGTTGATACTTCATTATAATTCTTTGGAAGAATTGGAACTTATTTCCCAAAGATTAAAAAATAAAATGCTGTAAAAGTTCTTACAACTAAGTTATAATTCATCCTTTGTATTTTCCTCCTTTAATCCCCTGAGATAGCAATCAGGGGATTTTATTTTTTCCGATAAAAATTTTTTCAACTAAATAATTTTTAATATTTTCGAATTTACAAAAAATATCGTTAAATATCACAATGCGGATTTTTTATATTTCCAATAATAGAGCCTTCTTTAGTTTAAACAAAAAATTTTATTTTAAGTTTATGTTTTCACATGAAAACATAAATCTAATACAAAAGAATTATATTTTATTAAATTAGCCGGGATTTTGACAAAAACTCTCGTCGATAAATTTTAAAATCGCTCGTATTTGAATTATAAAAGATTTTTATTTGCAAATCGACCAGCTGCTGCCGAGAAGTATAAAAATTTTAAAATGATATATTTTTGTGCAAAATTTACCTTTTTTAATATTATCAGGTAATATTTTAAGACGATATCTTTTATTTCTTAGAAAAATATATAATTTTTATGAAATCTAACTTCAAAATTTAATTTTTTCAATATTCAAAAAACTTTTAATAAATCCCATTTTAAAAACAAATATCATTTAATATAATTCCCCAAAAATATTAGATGAAGTTTTTGCAGATTAATGATTAAGAGCCGCAAACACTTGCCGTATTTCAATTTAACAACAACTTTTAACCGGCAACCCTGTTTCGCTCAACGGAATACTTATTTTTGTCTACATATTATAATTTTTATAAATATCCTATTTTACGTTATGTAAAAGTATTATTGTTTTCAATCGGCAAATTACAAATTTTACCGTGCCTTTACATTAAAAGAGCATAAAAAAAGAGGAGATTTTTAATCCCCTCTCTTAATTAAAAACATTAAGAAAACAATTTTTCTTAATTTTTAAATTTATTTATTTTTCTTGCTTACCGTCAAATAGCCCATAAGGCGATAAACCATTTTGGAAACGTTAAACTCCGATATATGACTGCCTTTTATCGGGGCAGTTTCCACAACGTCTATCGCGGCTATTTTCTTGTTCAAACAAACCGCTTTGAACAAATACATCGCGTCATACCAGGTAAAACCGCCCGGCTGCGGAGTGCCCGTCCCCGGGACGACCGAAGGATCAAATCCGTCGACGTCTATCGTGATATAAACCAAATCGGTAAGGCTTTTTAAAACTTTATCCGTAAGTTTTTTAATATCAAGATTGTCGTGCATAAAATACGTCGTAACATTGCCGCTGTTGACGTTTTGCTTTTCTTCGCTGCCGACGGAACGTATACCTACCTGCACTACTTTAACCTCTTTGGAAGCAGGATATAAAGCACAAGCGTGGGAGCGTTCGTCACCGAAATAAGATTCCCTCAAATCGGCGTGAGCGTCAAAATGCAATACCGAAAGTTTTTTGCCGTATTTCCTGATATAGGGCGCTATCAAAGCCTGTGAAATCGAATGTTCCCCGCCGAGATAAAACGGAAAAGCTTTATGATTGGCTATATAATCTTCCACATATTTTTCTATGCGGTCGAATACGGCCTTTTCACTGCCTTTGCAATTTATAGGGGGAAGAGTATGTATACCCTCTTTATAAGTTTCTATACCGAGTTCTTCGTCCCAAAACTCAATTTGGGGAGAAGCCTCAATAATAGCGGTGGGGCCGAATTTCGTCCCACCGCCATAAGAAACCGTACGTTCATAAGGTACTGAAATAACTGCAAATCGGCTGTCTTCTAGGGAAGGCTGTCCTTCTTCAACCGCCAAAAAATGCTTTGCGTGTTCAGGATGCATAATTACCTTACAAACACCGCCGCCGCGACAACCGTGGTCCACACGCCGTCGACGCAGATGGCCGACTGGGTTACGTTGGTACTCTTTACGATTTTGCCGCTCATTTTCCAGATTTCTTCTTTCTGGTTCCACGTGGTGTTATTATCAAATTCAATACCCAAAGTGGTGGAAAGCATCATAGCCGCCAAGTCTTCCGCGTAATCTCCGGCTTTTTGGTCGGCTTCGCCGAAGCTGTGATGCTCGGAAATATAACCGTGCGTATTTTTATCCTTCGGTATGGCCAAGCCTACGGAAGCGGAAATCAAGCGCCTGTTTTCATTGCTGGTATTTCTGCTGATTACGCAGTGAAGTATCTGCCCGGCGTGCAAATGTTCAAGACCTTTGCTTACCGAAACGACTTTGCATTTCGGCGGGAAAATGCTGGATACCGGCACCAAATTAAATTTCGCTATTTTAGCGTCTCTCAAAGCTTCTTCAAAGCTTGCGAGTTTTTCTTTGTGTCTGCCTACGCCTTTGGTAAGGAATATCTCCTTTGCAACAAATGGTTCGTACATTTTTTATTCTCTCTGTTAAGTGATATTACCCTGAAAACAGGGGCATTATTTTATAGAATAAATTATAACAAAAAATATGGAGCATTGTGTAAAAGATTATTATGAAATCAACATTATTTCTTATACCATTGATTTTCCTGACGATAAACTTATCAGCGGCGGAGGATATTATGCCTTATAATATGTTCAACGAAAACGGTGTTTTGCACTTTAATTATAAAGCGGAGGATTTGGCCCCGCGGGAAAAGACCGCAAGAATCAATCTTGAAAAAGACTTGCAAGCTATAATAGCTATACCGAAAGAAGAAAGAACTTTTGAAAATACTTATTTGGCTTATGACAAAGCTTTTGACGCTTATTCCGAATCTCTCGGTCAGGCCGGTTTTTTAGCTTATGTTTCAGACGATGAAAAGTTAAGAAACGCAGCCCTTGCGCTTGAACAGGAAGTAAGCAATTATTTAATAGAAGTCGCAACCAGACGCGATATTTATCAAGCCTTTAAAGATTACGCCGACACCAACCCCAAACTCGGCCCGATTGAAGCCAAAATGCTTAAAGACACTATGATAGGCTTTAAGAAAAGCGGATTAACACTCAACGACGAAGATTTAAAAACTTTTAAGGAATTAAATAAACAAAAAGCAAAAAATTCCATAGAGTTTTCAAAGAATATCCGCGAGTATAAAGATTCTTTGGAAGTTACAAGAGAACAGCTTGAGGGTATGGGCGAGGATTATATAAACAAACTGGCGCGCACCCCGGAAGGCAAGTATATTATTACGCTTGATTATCCCGACTATGTGCCTTTTATGTTAAACGCCAAAGACGAAGATGCCAGAAAAGCTTTGGAATTTAAATATTCCAGGCGCGGCGGAGCGGAAAACATCAAATTGTTTGAAGACACTTTAAATTTAAGATATAAAACAGCAAAACTTTTGGGCTATAAAAACCACGCCGAAAACCGCCTGGACACCCGTATGGCAAAAACGCCCGAAAACGTGGAAAAATTCTTAAAAGATTTGGAAAAGAAATTAAGAAAACCCGCCAAAGCGGAGGAAAAAGAACTGCTTAAACTTAAAGAGGAAAAGACGGGCATAAAATCAAATCACTTCAACGCTTGGGAAACTGGATATTGGAACAATCTTCATAAAAAACTTTATTACGATATTGATTCCGAAAAAATAAAAGAATATTTCCAAACGGATATAGTAATAGCGAATATGTTTGAAATTTTCGGCAATTTATTCGGTGTAAAATTTGAAATCGTTGATATTCCGACTTGGCACAAAGACGTTAAAAGCTATAAAGTTTCCGACGAAGAAACCGGCAAAACCATAGGCTATATTTATATGGATTTATATCCCAGGGACGGAAAATACAAACACGCCGCCTGTTTTGATCTTATCGACGGAGAACTTAAAGAAGACGGCACTTATCAGCAGCCTTTTACGGCAATAGTCGCCAATTTAAATCCGCCCAGTAAAGATACTCCTTCCCTTTTAAAACACGACGAGGTTGAAACTTTATTTCACGAGTTCGGCCACGTTTTGCATAACGTGCTTACCGAAGCGAAATATTCCTCAATTTCCGGCACGTCGGTAAGCAGGGATTTTGTTGAAGTTCCTTCCCAAATACTTGAAAATTGGGCTTGGGATCCTTCGGTAATAAAAAAGATTTCCAAACATTACAAAACCGGCCAACCGCTTGACGATGAAACCATTAAAAAGATGATTGCTGCCAAAAATCACGGTGCAGGAAATTTCTATATAAGGCAAAACTTTTTGGCTCAAATCGATATGATTTATCACACCTCGGAAAAACCCGTTGACAGCACAAAATTGTGGGAAAAATATTCCGACAAAATCAGAATGGTGCCGATGACTAAAGATACTTACCCTCAAGCCAGTTTTGACCACTTGATGGGCGGTTACGACGCAGGTTATTACGGTTATTTGTGGGCGGAAGTTATTGCGTTGGATTTCTTTTCGGAATTCCAAAAACACGGTTTGTTTAACCCAGAAATAGGCAAAAAATTCCGTAAAGAAATTTTAGCCCCCGGCGGAAGTTACGAAGAAGAAGATTTGGTAAAAAACTTCCTGGGCAGAAAAGTATCAAACGAACCTTTCTTAAAGAATATCGGATTGAAATAAAAAACAATCATAAAACAAAAGGGCCGAGAAAAATATCGGCCCTTTTTTACGGCTTAAAATTAATTTAAAATTATTCCGCAAAATTAAAAAGCCTCCTTTGCAGGAGGCTTTAAATTACTGAGCGGAGAATTGGTCCTTGCCTACGCCGCAAACAGGGCAAACCCAGCTTTCGGCTACGTCGGCCCATTTGGTTCCGGCGGCTATTCCGTTATCCGGATCGCCCAATTCTTCGTCATAAACATATCCGCAGACATTACATACGTATTTCATTATTACTCCTCCTTAAGCGTCTTTAAAAGTTGTGGCTCCTTTAGGGGTTTTCCCTTTAAGAACCGTTTGATAATAATCATAAGTTAAAGGTTTGCAGTCATCGCATAAAACTTCAGCGGCCGTTATAGGCCCGATAAACATTGTATGCGTACCCAAATTTATGGACTGTTTGACTTCCGCCGACAATACCGCCAGTACGTTTTCCGTAACTGTGGGCAAACCGCAATCGTTTAATTTATATTTTACCTTGGAAAATTTATCAAAATTCCTTCCGCTTCTAAAGCCGAATATCCCTATAAAAGGCATTTGCGCGCTTTGCATTAAAGGCTGTACGCAAAACTTGCCGGAAGCTTTTATATATTCGCAAGTAAGCGAATTATTGTTTAAAGCCACGGCAATTTGGGGCGGTTCGGCCGTTACCTGAAAAACGGAATTGGCTATTAATCCGTTATATTTTCCGTCTTTAATACTGCTGACTATAAAAAGGCCGTAAGATAAATCAGCTAAAGCTTTATTATCAAGCATTATTTATTTTTCTCCGATACTTTAAGTCCTACTGCGCGCCCAAGCTCAAAACATTCTTTAAGCTTTTCTTCCGTAGGAACAAACCTGCTTTTAACGCAAGGCGCCGCGATTTCAACGCCTAATTTTTCCTTCATAATCGTTTCAAGTCCGTTTATTGCGCCGTCGCTCCACCCGTAAGAACCGAAAGCCGCGCCGATTAAATTTTGCTTTTTAAGGCCTTTAAAATAAGTTATCAAATCTCCCAAAGAAGGATATATTTCCTGATTTAAAACAGGCGTACCGATTATCAGGCCGGCCGCGTCCAAAAGTTCGGTGGCGGCGTCGCTCCTGTGGGTGGCGTGCAAAGACATTTGTTTAACTTCAACGCCCGCGCTGATAAGCCCGTCGGTAACCGAGCAAGCCATTTTTTCCGTACTGCCCCACATAGTGTCATATATAACTATTACTTTATTTCTGTTCTTTTGTGCGGCAAATTCAGCATAAAGATTTACTATTTTCTGAGGATCTTTACGCCAAATAGGGCCGTGATCGGGGCAAATTACGGAAGGTTTTATCCCCAATTTTGTAACCTGCCCTAAAAACGCCGTCACTATTTTTGAATAAGGCAAAATAATATTGGCGTAATATTTTTTAGCTTCATAAAGCCAATCACGCTCAGAAACTTCGTCGTCAAAACGATAGCTTGAAGCATAATGCATACCGAAAATATCATTACAGAACAGTATATTGGCCTTTTTTAAGAGGCAAATCATACTGTCCGGCCAATGCAGCATTCTCGATTCTATAAAAGTTAAAGAATCTTCCCCCAAATCCAAACTTCCGCCGTTGGGTATAATTTCAACCGGCAAATCTTGCCCGAGATGGGCTTTTAAATTAGCTGCGCCAAGCGTGGAAGCGTATACGTGTTCCGGCTTAATATCGGCTATTGCCGATTTTAAAGAACCGCTGTGGTCAAGCTCGGCGTGGTTTGATATTATCAAATCTATTTTTTGAGGATCTATTACGCTTTTTATTCTGGAAAGCATTTCCGGATAAAATTCTTTTTTTACCGTATCGATAAGAGCTGTTTTTTTATCCAAAATCAAAAAAGCGTTGTAAGTTGTGCCTTTATTGGTTGAATAACCGTGGAAATCCCTTACGTTCCAATCAATCGCTCCAACCCAATATATTTTATCTGTAACTTTTATAGCTTGCATAAATTTAACCTTATTTTATTTTTTCTCCGAAGACCATAACCCGTGTATATTGCAATATTCCCTGGCTTTAATTACGCGGCAGTTGCAGCTGAATTTTGCTTCCGGTTTATCGCCCGGTTTTAAATGTTTGCGGCCTATTTTGCCGTCGTCAGTTAAAACTTCTATAAACTCAATATAATGTTCCGGCAACATCGGATGAGCGGCCGAACCGACTTTTACCAAAATACCGTCTTCAAGATATTCTATGACAGGTACGTGTTTTTCCGTCGCGCCGTCAGTACTGGCTTCATTTTGTTTTACCATAGGTTTGCCGCAGCAGACAAGTTCCCCTCCGCCAACGTGAACAAACTCTACGATATTTCCGCAAACGGAACATTTATAAACGTCGTTTAATTCCATATAACCCCCTATATTAATTCATTCACGGCATCCAAAACAGCATTATAATTAGGCTCTTCGGACACCTCTTTTACAAATTGTATATATTTTATCAGGCCTTCTCCGTCTATAACAAAAACCGCCCTCGTAAGAAGATGAAGCCCCTGTATCAACAAACCGTAATCCTCCGCAAAAGAAGTATTTTTATAATCGGAAAGAGTTTGTAAATTCTTTACGCCTTGCGCGGCGCACCAACGGGCCTGCGCAAAAGGTAAATCCTTACTTACCGTCAATACTTTTACTTTATCGCCAAGTTTTCCGGCTTCTTTGTTAAAACGGGCCGTTTCCAAGGAACAAGTGGGAGTATCCAAAGAAGGTACGGCTGATAAAATAACGATGCGTCCCTTAAAATCTTTAAGGGACACATCGCTCAAATCATTGGCGGCCAAAGTAAAATCGGGCGCTTTAAAACCCGGTTTTAATTCAACGCCGCTTAAAGAGAACTTATTACCGTTAAGAGTAATTTCTCCGGACATAATTATTTACCAATTTTCGCAAAGAATTTCAAAATAATCTCTGGCATGGGCGCAAGCCGGGCATTTTTCCGGGGCTTCAAGGCCTTCATGCAAATAACCGCAATTTAAACATCTCCATATTACCGGTACGGATTTTTTAAATACGGTTCCGTTCAAGATATTATCTCTTAATCCTTTATATCTGGCGGAATGTTGTTTTTCGGCAACAGCTATATTTTCCATTACGGCTGCTATTTCTTCAAAACCTTCTTCCCTAGCAACTTTTGCAAAAGAAGGATACATTTCCTGCCATTCGTGATCTTCGCCTTTGGCGGCTTCAAGAAGATTGTTTTCCGTGCTGGATATTACGCCTGCGGGGAAAGAAGCGGTAATTTCAACATCTCCGCCTTCCAAAAATTTAAAAAGTCTTTCGGCGTGTTCTTTTTCCTGCGCGGCGGTTTCTTCAAAAATTTTACTTATTTGGACATAACCGTCTTTTTTGGCTTTGCTTGCAAAAAAAGTATATCTGTTTCTGGCTTGAGATTCCCCCGCAAAAGCGGTAAGAATGTTCTTTTCTGTTTTAGATCCTTTCAATTTCATAATGTTAAAGTTCCTCCATAAACGAAATTGTATAAAATTAGACAATATAAAGTATAGAGCGTCAAAATAATTTTTACAAGTAGCGGCGCATATATAATATATATTAAATGTATATCTATCTTTATTGACTAATTTTGGCCAAAACTGCTAATATTTACTTATATTTGAATTTTTAATATTTTGTAGGGTGTTTGGATATTTAAAGTGGAAAATCTTAATATAAACGAAATTTGGGCCGATTTTTTAAAAAAACTTGAAAATAACCTTGGTAAAGATGTCTGCGAAATGTGGATAAAACCTATGAAAATACTCTCTTTTAAAGGAGGTATTTTAAAAATAGAACTGCCAAGCGAAGTTTGGCTCAAAACAATAAAAGACAGGTATGAAAGTTCTATAATTCAGGCTTTGACGGAAATTTTAAACACAACTTTCTCAATAGAATATACTATTCCTCTAAAAGAGGAAGTACCCGAACAGGAATATGTTTCCCTGCCGGAAAATTCCGTATATCAGCAAAAAAACCCTTTTATAAACAAATTAAATTCTTATTTCACTTTTGAAGGCTTTATAGAAGGCCCTTCAAACAGATTCGCTTATAAAGCTTCCGAAGCGGTGGTTAAAAAAATGGGCGAAAGGGCAAATAACCCTTTTGTAATTTTCAGTTCGCCCGGGCTTGGTAAAACTCACCTTTTACACGCAATAGGAAACCAAATTTTAAAGGACAATCCTTTCGCCAAAGTATTATATATGTCCGGCGAGGGGTTTGTTTCGGAATATATAGAATCTTTACAGAAATCTACTCAGGATTCTTTCAGGAAAAAGTACCGTTCTTTGGACTGCCTGCTTATAGACGATATACAATTTGTAGTCGGCAAAGAGCGCTGCGAAGAAGAATTTTTCTATACTTTTAACAGCCTTTTCGACAACAGAAAACAAATTGTTCTTACTTCGGACAGAACC
Source organism: Elusimicrobiota bacterium (assembly GCA_029008615.1). Taxonomy (GTDB): domain Bacteria; phylum Elusimicrobiota; class Elusimicrobia; order Elusimicrobiales; family Elusimicrobiaceae; genus Proelusimicrobium. The sequence goes on from JAQXJI010000007.1 coordinate 67,659, forward strand.
CCAAATCAGCTGGGACTTAGCGAAAGGCTGTCTTCCAGACTGCTATCAGGAATAGTGGCTGAAATAAAAAGGCCCGATCTTGAAACGAGAATAGCTATTTTAAGGCAAAAAAGAGATTCAAACCATTTTGATATAACAGACGACGTTTTGGCTTTTATAGCCGAAGGCGTACAAGGCAGCATCAGGGAGCTGGAAGGCTGCCTGTTCCGTCTTACAACTTACTGCAATATACACGGAGTCAACGCCACAATTTCAATAGCGAAAGAAGTTTTGGCGGATATTTTGACTCTTGAAAAAGAAAAATACTCCATAAGCATAAACCAAATAAAAAAAGTGGTATGCAAGTATTTTAAGGTAAGTATAGAAGATTTAAATTCTAAAAAGAAAAACAATTCCATAGCGTGGCCGAGGCAGGTTTCTATGTATTTGGCTACGGAATTGACTTCGCTTTCTCTGCCGGAAATAGGCCGGGAATTTAACAGAGATCATTCAACCGTAATACACGCTAAGGAAAAAGTTAAAGAAGAAATAGACAATAATCTGCTTTTCGCCCCTATTATCAATGACTTGATAACTAAGGTAAAAGCTGTGGATAACAATTAACAAAAACATTTTTTTAAAATAACTGTTTATAATGTTTATAAAATTTGACAACAATTAACAATTTATCCAAACCGATTGTATAGGGCTGTCAACATTATCAACACAATTAACAGGATATAATAATAAGGATAATAATATGAAAATAAATATTACTAAAGAGAATTTTCTTGAAGGAATCCAAATCATTCAGTCCGGGCTTTCGGGCAGAACGACTTTACCTATCCTTTATAACTTTCTTATGGAAGCCGAAGACGGAAATATTAAACTTACCAGAACCGATATGGAAATGGCCACTATACACAATATGAAAGCCGAAGTTTTGGAAAACGGTTCCATTACGGTTCCTCTTAAAGAATTTTCCGATATTCTTAAAAATCTTCCTTCCAATAAAGAAATCAATTTGGAAACCGATGAAAACAATAAACTTCATATTACCAGCGGCAAATCCAAATTTTGGGTTATAGGCACTCCCAAAAGTGAGTATCCAATCGTTCCCGAAATCGAGAAAAATGAAACTTTCAGCATAAAAGCCAAAGAAATTAAAGAAATGATTGAAAATACCATATTTTCTTCTTCCACACAGGAAACCAGATATGTTCTTAACGGTCTTTTGTGGGTAAATACGCCGGAAAAATTTGAAGTCGTCGCCACCGACGGCCGCCGTTTGGCTTTGGCCACAGCGCCTGCTTTGCAAAATTCAAAAGATTTTAAAATTATAGTGCCAAGCAAAATATTAAACGAAGTTTTAAAACTTTTGGGAATAAATAAACCTTCGGACGAGGATTTTATAGACGTTACAGTTTCTTCCAACCAAATAAGTTTTAATATGAAAGACACCACTTTCATCTCAAGATTGATAGAAGGAAATTTCCCTAATTATGAACAGGTTGTTCCTACCAAGAAAAACATAGTTTTTAAAGTGGGTACCAAAGATTTATTATCTTCCACCAAGCGCGCCGCACTTTGCGCCGGCGATTTGGGTGGAACCGTAAAATACGCTTTGAGCGAAAATCTTTTGGGTATATCGGCAAGTTCTTCAAAAATGGATTTTTCCGATGAACTTAAAGTGGATTATACTTCCGAAGATTTCAGCACCTCTTTTAATCCTCAGTATTTGATAGACGTGCTTAAAATAGCCGGCAGCGAAAATATTATATTTTCTTTCGCAAACGCTTCCCAGCCCGTTTTGGTGGAGCCGGAAGGCAAAGAGCAATATAAATACGTAATTATGCCGGTAAGAGCTTAATGGATAATTTCGGTAAAAAAGAACAAATTTGGCACGAGCCCAAAGAACTTAAAAATCCGTTTTCCAAGCTTGGCGGTACGCTTGACAGACTTATTTTGTTGGAAACGGTTTGGAATAATGTTTTGGGATCAAGAGCCAAATATTGGGTTCTCGACGCGGTAAAAGAAGGAACCGTCTATGTTAAAGTAAACGTAATGACGGCAAGACACGAACTTAAACTTAAAGAAAAAGAAATTATAAAAGAACTCAATAAGAATTTTGAAAAACCTTGGATAAAACGGATTTCAGTTATTTAAAGGAGTAATATATGACTATATCAGAAGCAGAAATGCAGCAGAATTATGACTCTTCCAAAATACAGGTTTTGGAAGGCCTTGAAGCGGTTAGAAAACGCCCGGCTATGTATATAGGCTCTACGGGCGCGCCCGGTCTTCATCACCTTATTTATGAAGTTGTAGACAACTCCGTAGACGAAATTTTGGCCGGAAACGCCACACATATAAACGTAGTTATCAAAGAAGATAATGTTTGCAGTATTCAAGACGACGGACGCGGTATCCCCGTAGACCCGATGAAAAACGTAAAAGACGCCAAATTAAGAGGCAAAAGCGCTTTGGAAGTCGTAATGACGGTTTTGCACGCCGGCGGTAAATTTGACAGCGGAGCTTATAAAGTTTCCGGTGGTTTACACGGCGTCGGCGTATCGTGCGTAAACGCTCTTTCCGAATGGCTTGAAGTTGAAGTAAAAAGGGACGGAAATATTAACTTTCAAACATATAAACGCGGTAAACCGCAGGGTAAAGTTGAAGTTGTTGGCCAGACTAAAGAACACGGCACTAAAGTTACTTTTAAAGCCGACAGAGAAATTTTCGGCGATAATATATTTTCCTATGATACGGTGGCTAACCGTCTTAGAGAATTGGCTTTCTTAAACGCCGGAGTAAGAATTACTCTTACCGATGAAAGAGTTGAAAATAAATTCCAGGTATTTTTATACGAGGGTGGTATTTCCCAATTCGTAAAATATTTAAATACCAATAAAAAAGTAATTAACCCCGAACCGATTTATCTTACAAAAGAAATAGACAATAATTATATTTCATTCGCCGTACAATATAATGACGGATATTCCGAGAATGTTTATTCCTTCGTAAATAATATTAATACTATTGAAGGCGGTACTCATTTAAGCGGTTTCAGATCTTCTTTAACAAGAATCGTCAACGAGTATATTAAAAGCAATAATATGCTAAAGAACAAAGATTTGGGTATTACCGGTGACGACTTAAGGGAAGGGCTTACGGCTGTTTTATCCGTAAAGATACCCCACCCGCAATTTGAAGGACAGACTAAAACCAAACTCGGCAACTCCGAAATTGAAGGTATAGTCCGCTCAATGGTCAGCGAAGCTTTGGCGACTTTCTTTGAAGAAAATCCGAAAACCGCCAGAGCCATTTGCGAAAAGTGCATCGGCGCGGCCGTAGCGCGCGAAGCCGCCAGAAAAGCAAAAGATTTAACCCGCCGCAAAGGCGCTTTGGAATCGGGCGGGCTTCCCGGTAAATTGGCTGACTGCCAGGAAAAGAACGCCGAAAACTGTGAATTGTTCATAGTTGAAGGTGATTCCGCGGGAGGTTCGGCCAAACAGGGCAGGGACAGAGTTTTCCAAGCTATTTTGCCGCTTAGGGGTAAAATCTTAAACGTGGAAAAAGCCCAGTTGGTAAAAATACTTTCCAACGAAGAAATCCGCACTTTGATTTCAGCGGTTGGAACCGGCGTAGGCGAAGGCGAGGGTGGTTTTGATATTTCCAAATTAAGATACCATAAAATAGTTCTTATGGCTGATGCCGACGTCGACGGTCAGCATATTACCACTTTGCTTTTAACCTTCTTTTACAGACAGCTTAAACCGCTTATCGACAACGGCCATATTTATATAGCACAGCCGCCTTTGTATAAAGTTAAAAAAGGCAAAATGGAAGAATATATGCAGACCGAAGAGCAAATGCAGGCTTGGCTTTTTAAGGAAGCTTTAAATTCCATTACCGCTTCAAAAGCGGACGGTAAGGTTTTAACCGTGGAAGAATTGGATAACTTCTTAAAACTTTTAAAAGAAACGGAAGAAGTTGTAACCAAACTTGAAATTAAAGCTTTAACGCTTAAAGATTACGACGAATTTAAAAAAGCGGGCCAAATGCCTTTATTCCGCACTCCTTTGGAATCCGGCGGTTATAAATATTTTTACAGCGATTCCGAATTTAGGGATTTCGAACAACAGCATAAAGAAGAAAAACGCGAAATGCTCTTGGCTGACGGAACCCCGGAAGAAGAAATTACGGATGAACTTTTGGAACTTGACCATCAGGGCTTGACGGAACTTACCAAATTGTTGGCGATAGAAAATAAACTTTCCGCTTACGGTTTTACGCTTGATCAATATCCTAACATTACGGATGAGAAGAAGCGCATAAACCCCATATTTACCGTTAACGACGGCAAAAAAAGCGTATTGGTTTTCAGCTTGCAGGAATTTTTGAAAACCGTTAAAGACGCTGGCGCGCAGGGCGCTACTATACAGAGATACAAAGGTCTCGGTGAAATGAACCCCGAACAACTTTGGGAAACCACTATGGATCCGGCCAAACGCAAACTGCTCCGCGTAGCCATCGAAGACAGCGCCGACACCGAAAAAATATTTACGATGCTTATGGGCGATAAAGTTGAACCCAGAAGGGCTTTTATCGAAAGCCACGCGCTTGAAGTAAGCAATTTGGATATTTAAGGAGTTTTTAAATGACAGATAATCTTAACAATAATAATCAGCCAAATCCTCAACAGAAAGTAAAAAACGTTGATTTGTTCGGTAATATAAAACAACGCGACGTCGGCGAAGAAATGAAGAAATCTTTTATAGACTACGCTATGAGCGTAATCGTAAGCCGCGCTTTGCCTGACGTAAGGGACGGACTTAAACCGGTTCATCGCCGCATACTTTACGCTATGCAGGAAATGGGCCTTAAATACAATAAACCTTTTAAGAAATCGGCCCGTGTAGTCGGTGACGTACTCGGTAAATATCACCCGCACGGCGATACCGCCGTTTATGACGCTTTGGTTCGTATGGCGCAGGATTTCTCTATGAGGAAAATGCTCGTAAACGGGCAGGGAAACTTCGGTTCGGTCGACGGCGACAGCGCTGCCGCTATGAGGTACACCGAAGTCCGCCTTCAGGCTATAGCGGACGAACTTTTGGAAGATATTGATAAGGACACTGTAAAATTCGTTCCGAACTACGACGGTTCTTTGCAGGAGCCTTCTGTATTGCCCGGCAAAATGCCGCAGCTTTTGGTAAACGGTTCAAACGGTATTGCCGTAGGTATGGCCACTAATATTCCTACGCACAACTTGGGCGAAATTTGCGAAGGCATTATAGCTTTAATCAAAAACCCGGCCATTACCACTAAAGAAATGATGCAAATCGTAAAAGGGCCGGATTTCCCTACCGGCGGTATTTTGCGCGGTACAAAAGGCGTATTTGATTACTTTGAAACCGGCAAAGGTTCCTTAAAAATACAGGCCAAAGCCGAAATTGAAGAAATGAAAGGCGGCAGGGAATCTATTATCGTTACGGAAATACCTTATCAGGTAAATAAAACCAATTTGATTGAAACGATAGCAGGGCTCGTCAAAGATAAAAAAATTATGGAAATTTCCGATATCCGCGACGAATCCGACCGCAGAGGTATGCGCCTTGTAATAGAGCTTAAACGCGACGCAAACGGCCAGGTGGTTTTAAATCAGCTTTACAAACACACCCAGTTGCAGACTTCTTTCAGCGTAAATATGCTTGCCATCGTAGACGGTAAACCGCGTATTTTGGGCATTAAAGAAGCTATGCGCCAATATGTAAAGCACCGCCAGGAAGTTATAACAAACCGCACCCGCTTTGATTTAAACAAAGCGTTAAAACGCGAACACGTTTTGGAAGGTTTGCTTGTTGCCATAGCCAATATGGACGAAGTGGTAAGCATTATCAGAAATTCCAAAGATGCGGCGGAAGCAAAGCTTAATTTGATGAAGCGCTTTAATTTAAGCGAAGCCCAAACCCAAGCCATTTTGGATATGAGGCTCCACCAACTTACGCAGCTTTCTTCAATAGCTATTGAGCAGGAACAAAAAGATTTAATGGCTTTAATCAAAGAATTGCAGGATATTTTGGGTTCGCCTCAACGCGTACTTGATATTATCGTTGAAGAGCTCAGCTCAATGAAGAAAAACTACGCCGACCCGAGAAGAACTGAAATATCCAATGAAATTTCCGATTTCTCAATAGAAGATTTAATTGAAGAGCAGGAAGTCGTTATAACGCTTTCAAACGACGGTTACGCAAAAAGAATCCCGCTTGACACTTATAAATCCCAAAACAGAGGCGGAAAGGGCATAATCGGCGGAAAAACGAAAGAAGAAGATTTTATCGAACATCTTTTCGTAACGTCCAGCCATTCCACCATACTTATGTTTACCAACAGGGGCAGAGTGTTTGCTCTAAAAGCTTTTGAGATACCGGAAGGCAACCGGCAGTCAAAGGGCAAAGCCATAGTAAACTTGCTGCAAATTACCGGTCAGGAAAAAGTTACTTCTGCCATAGCTTTTAGGGATTTTGATCCTAAAAACTCCGGCGAAACTTACCTTACGATGTGCACCAGAATGGGTACTATCAAGAGGGTTGAACTTTGCGAATTTGCAAATATCAGAAGAACCGGCATTATAGCCATAGGCCTTGAAGAAAGCGACGTCCTCGTTTCCGTACAGGAAACCCACGGCAAGAGCGATATCATAATCGCCACCAAGAACGGCAAATCCATAAGATTTGATGAGAACCAAGTCCGCGCTATGGGCAGAACAGCCAAAGGCGTAAGAGGCATAAAACTTGCGCAGGGCGACAACGTCATAGGTATGGAACAGGCCGAAAAAGAAGGCGAACAGCCCGACGTACTTTCCGTATGCGAAAACGGTTACGGCAAACGCACCGCTTTCAGCGAATACAGAACGCAGAACAGAGGCGGCAGCGGCGTAATCACGATTAAGACCACACAGAGAAACGGCTGCGTCGCGGGTATAAAACTCGTAGACGAAAGTAAAGACCTTATGGTAATAACCGAAAAGGGTATGGCCATAAGAATCCGCTGCGAGGAAATCCGCTCCGTCGGCAGAAACGCGCAGGGTGTAAGACTTGTCAGATTGGATGAAAACGACAAAATCTCCCGCGTTGCTCCCGTAGTAAAAGAAGAAGAGGAAAAGGCGGAGGGAGAAGAAAAATAAATTTAACCTAGCTGGTTAAGTGAAAGCCCCGGTTTTCGCCGGGGCTTTTTATTGTTTAATTTTTGTTGAACGGATTTATATTTCAGTTCCGTAATGCTCGGTTATAAAGTCTATATCTTTATCGCCTCGCCCGGATAAATTCACCAAGATATTTTTATCTTTCGGCATAATTTTTGCCAGTTTTAAAGCGTAAGCCACCGCGTGTGAGCTTTCAAGCGCGGGGATAATTCCGTCGCTTTTGCAAAGAGTGTAAAAAGCTTTTAAAGCTTCTTCATCGGTTACGGCATCATATTTTACGCGGCCGGAAGCTTTTAAAAATGCGTGTTCGGGCCCTATGCCGGGATAGTCCAAGCCGCTGGCTATTGAATATACCGGCGCGGGGGAACCGTCTTCGTTTTGCAAAACAAGGGATTTAAATCCGTGTAAAATGCCGTCTTTGCCGTAACGAGCGGTGGCGGCGTTCTGCCCGATTCCGCAGCCCTTTCCCAAAGATTCCACTCCGTAAAGCTTTACGGAATTATCATTTAAAAAGGCAGAAAATATGCCTATGGCGTTGCTTCCACCGCCAACGCAGGCCGCTACGGCATCTGGCAGCCGGCCGGTAAGCTCAAAGATTTGCTCTTTTGCTTCCGCGCCGATAATGCTTTGGAAATCTCTTACTACGGTAGGAAAAGGATGCGGCCCCACTACCGTTCCTATACAATAAAGGGTATTATCCAAATCCCGCATATAGGCCTGAAATGCGCTGTCTACGGCTTCTTTTAAAGATTTTTGGCCGAAAGTTACTGGTACTATTTTGGCGCCGAGCAGCTTCATTCTTATTACGTTGGGCCGTTCTTTTTTTATATCCGTTTCGCCCATATGTATTTCACATTCAAGGCCGAAGTATGCCGCCGCGGTTGCCAAAGCCACTCCGTGCTGTCCCGCACCCGTTTCGGCAAGAAGCTTCTTTTTGCCTAGTTTCTTTGCCAACAGGGCTTCGCCCATACAATGATTCAATTTATGAGCGCCGGTATGGTTTAAATCTTCGCGTTTTAGATAGATTTTTGCTCCGCCGGTTATTTTGTTAAGCCCTTTTGCCAAAGTTATCGGCGTGGGACGGCCCTGATAATGTTTGCGTATATAAGAAAGTTCTTTGGTAAATTCTTCGCTGTTTTTAAGTTCTTTATAAACCTCGGCTATTTTATCGGTTTCCTTTTTAAGTTCCGCCGGAATAAAAGAACCGCCGTACGCGCCGAAAAAACCCTCTTCGTTTGAATTTTGTTTATTTAAATTATTTGTCATAATATCCTCTGTTTTTAAAATATAAGTAAGACCGCGGTTTATGCCCGCGGCGAAAAGAAAATACGGAATACTGTCGTTAAATTGAAAAATAAGCGGCGCTCAGCGCCACCAGAGGATGGTGTTGAAAGAAGAAAAAATGTTTTGTTTAACGGATAATTCTTCCATAATCAAAGTATATCATTTTTGTTTTTTTTGAACAGTATCAAAACGGATATTGATTTAAAGGCTAAAAAATTTTAAAGTTACTTTAATAAGCCGGTGCTTTAAATTTTTTTATTTGATAAAATCTATATAATAGACGTAAAATTTAATGATTTCGGGATGAATTATGAGCAAAAGACGCCTTGCCAGAGAGTATGCTTTGCAAACGCTTTACTATTATGATACGGGGAAGTTTTCAAAAGACGACAGCACGATGTTTGTAAACGGTTTTTATGAGAATTTGGACGAAGACACCTTCGCTTTTTGCAAAGATTTGGCTTTGGGCGCAATAGCCAATTTGCCCGAGATAGATAAAATTCTGGCTTTAAAAGCAAAAAATTGGGCCGTTGACAGAATGTCTGCGGTTGACCGCTCGATACTGCGTATGGCTACTTACGAAATCGCTTTCAGTGAAGATAATGCCCCTATCGCCGCGATCATTGATGAAGCCATAGAACTGGCAAAAAAATATTCCACGGAAAATTCCGGCAAATTTATAAACGGTCTTCTCGACCAAATTAAAACTGAGCGCAAAAATGGAAATTAAGCAGGAAATCGACCGCTTAAAACAACTTATCGCTTATCATAATAACCGCTATTACGATTTGGACTCGCCCGAAATATCGGATTATGAGTATGACAAACTTTATGCGCGCCTAAAAGAACTTGAAGAACAAAACCCGCAATTTGCTTCGTCCGACAGCCCAACCCTTAAAATAGGCGGCAAAGCTGCGTCTTCCTTCGCACCGTATACGCATCTTGCCCCGATGATGTCTTTGGACAATACTTACAACGCCGATGAAATAAGAGAATGGTACGAAAGAACATCTTCCGCTTTGGGGCTGCGCGATTTTGAAATGGTGGTGGAAACCAAAATAGACGGTGTTTCCTGTTCCCTTACTTACAAAGACGGTATTTTGATTAACGCGGCTACGCGCGGCGACGGCAAAACGGGCGAGAATATTACCGCCAATATCAAAACATTAAAATGTATTCCGCATAAACTTGCCTGTCCTATAAACGGCATTGTGGAAATCCGCGGTGAAGTTTTTATCGCTAAAGAAGATTTAATAAAATTGAACGAACGCCAACAGGAGGAGGGCCTTGTTCCTTTTGCCAATGCGCGTAATGTGGCGGCCGGTTCCATAAGGCAGAAAGATCCGGCGGTAACGGCTTCGCGCCCTTTAAGTTTTTATGTTCACAGCTACGGATGGGGCGATATCGGCGCGTCGAGTTTTACCGATTTTATAAATAAATGCCAAGAATGCGGCTTGCCTGTTTCCCCCGTCAGAAAAGTTTTTACCGATATAGAAGAAGTTATAAAATTTTATGAAGATTTTGCCAAAGGGCTTCACGCATTGCCTTATGACGCCGACGGATTGGTAATAAAAGTAAATTCTTTTGAACTTCAAAAAAAATTGGGCGTTACGGCAAAAAGTCCGCGTTGGGCGGAAGCTTTTAAATATCCGGCCCAACAATGTGAAACGATTGTAAAAAACATCAGCTTTTCCGTAGGCCGCACCGGCGTAGTTACTCCGGTGGCCGAACTTGAGCCCGTCAAATGCGCCGGTGTTGTGATATCTTCGGCGACTTTGCATAATTTTGACGAAGTCGCCCGCTTGGGCGTTAAAATCGGCGACGGCGTTATCGTTGAAAGAGCGGGCGAAGTTATCCCGAAAGTGATAAAAGTGGTAAAGAGCTCTCCAAACGCGCAAGCCGTTGCGGAACCGAAAGTTTGCCCGGTGTGCTCCGGGGAACTTTTTAGGGAAGAGGGCGAAGTCGCCCTGCGCTGTATAAACCCTAATTGCCCCGCCCAAATTAAGGCCAGAGTGCAGCATTACGCTTCCCGGGAGGCTATGGATATTGACGGCCTGGGCGAAATCGCTGTGGATCAGCTTGTAAGATACGGCGCGATTAAAAAACTTTCCGATATTTATAATCTTACTTTGTTTGATTTGATGGCTTTAAACTCTTGCAGAGATAAAAAAGCCGATAATCTGTTAAATGCGATAGAATCTTCCAAAAAAAGGCCTTTGGGTAAGTTTATTTACGCTTTGGGAATAAGGCACGTCGGCGCAAAAACAGCCGATTTGCTGGCTTCGGAGTTCGGTACTGCGGAAAAACTTGCGGCCGCGTCTTTACCAGAGTTGGAAAGAATAGAGGAAATCGGCCCGGTTATAGCCAAAGAAATATATGATTTTTTTGCTTCGGAAGAAGTTAAGAAAGAACTTAATTCCTTCCGTCTTTACGGGGTTAACCCTCTGCCGGCCCCGGCAAAAAAAGAGGGCGGCCCTTTAAGCGGGAAAACATTTGTTTTTACCGGCGAGCTTAAAACGATGTCGCGTTCAGAAGCCGAAGCTTTGGCCAAAGCCAACGGCGCGAAGACTTCAGGCTCGGTTTCTTCAAAAACTTATGCGGTGGTGGCGGGCGCTGAAGCCGGGAGCAAACTTAAAAAAGCGGAAACTTTAGGCATAAAAATAATGAACGAAGAAGAGTTTTTGGCTTTACTCAAAAGCTGAAAATCCCAGGGAATTTTACCAGCGTGTTTTGCTTTTTGCCGTTTATTTCCGTTAGAAATATTCCTTTAATCCCCAAAAGGCTTCCCAGTTTTGTATAATATATAAAGTAGTAAAGATTCTACGGCAAGAGTAAAGGAAATATGGTAGCCAAAAAAAATCTGTGCGTGCTGATACTCGCAGGGGGTAAAGGCACGAGAATGAAGTCATCTCTCCCTAAACCGTTGCATAATATTTGCGGCGGGCCCATACTTTCGCACATACTTAAAACGGCGCAAAAACTTAAACCCGCCGCCATAGGCGTGCTTACCGGGCATCAGTCTGAACTTTTAAAACAGACGGTTAAAGACAATCTTGAAAGCTGGGGCATAAAAACCCCGGTGGAATTTTTATTGCAAAAAGAACTTACCGGCAGCGGTACGGCCGTTAAGGATTCAATCCCTTTTATCAAAAAATACGACAGAGTTTTAATCCTTGCCGGGGACGCGCCTTTGGTGCAAGCCGATACACTTAAAAATTTGATTAAAACGCACGAGGCTAAAAAGGCTTCCTGTACGGTTTTTACCGTTACTATTGAAAACCCTTACGGTTACGGGCGCATAGTTAAAGCGGAAGACGGATCTTTTAATAAAATAGTCGAGCAAAGCGAAGCCGACGTTAAAACCGCGGCTATAAAAGAAGTCAATTCCGGTATGTATATTTTTGATACGGCTCCGCTTATAAAAATGCTTGCGCTGCTGCGTCCGCAGGGCGTCAAGAAAGAATATTATCTTACCGACACTTTGGGCTTTTTAAAACAGAACTCTTACGGGGTGGAGGTTTTCAACGCGGAGGATTTTACTGAAGCTATGGGCATAAATTCCAAAAAGCAGCTTGCGGAGGCCGCAAAAATAATGCGCGCCAAAATAAACGATAAATTTATGGAAGAAGGCGTAACTTTCGTCAATCCGGAAGTTACTTATATTGACCCGGAAGTCAAAATCGGCGCGGACAGCACCGTTTATCCGAACTGCCATATACAGGGTAAAACCGTAATCGGCAAAAATTGCATAATAGGCCCTGATTGCTGGATAGAAAATTCCAAAATAGAAGACGGTGCGCTGATAAAAAGCGGCAGTTATATCACGGATTCCACCGTCGGCAAAAATTGCCAGGTCGGCCCGTATGCCCATTTAAGGCCTATGGCCGTTTTGAAAGAGGGCGCAAAAGTAGGCAATTATGTGGAAATTAAAAAAGCAGTTATAGGCAAAGGCTCCAAGGTGTCGCATCTTACTTATATAGGCGATACCGATATGGGCGCGAAGGTCAATATCGGTGCCGGGACCATCACTTGCAATTACGACGGTGTAAATAAATTTAAAACCGTCATAGGCGATGAAGTTTTTGTAGGTTCCAATACGAATTTTGTTGCACCCGTTAAAATAGGCCGCGGCGCGAAAATCGGCGCGGGCTCTACCATAACGGAAGACGTACCTTCCGCGGTTTTGGCAATCGCCAGAGCCAGGCAGGTAAATTTAAACAAAAAGAAAGGAAAATAAAAAATGATACGTTGCCAATGTTCCAGAGATTTAAAGGTGTTTACCTGCAATGCCAACAGGGCTTTGTCAGAGAAGATAGCCAAGCATTTGGGCAAGGAATTGGGTGCTCTGCGCGTTGACAGATTTGCCGACGGCGAAGTTGACGTACAAATCTTGGAAAGCGTACGCGGCGCGGATTGCTATATAATCCAGCCGACGTGCTCCCCCGCAAATGAAAATCTTATGGAACTGCTCGTCGCCATTGACGCGATGCGCCGCGCCAGCGCGGGCCGCATAACGGCGGTTATTCCGTATTTCGGCTATGCCCGCGCCGACAGGAAAAGCAATCCCCGTGTACCTATAACGGCAAAGTTGGTTTCCAACCTTATAGCTATGGCGGGTGCGGACAGAGTGATGTCTATGGATTTGCACGCCGGGCAAATACAGGGTTTTTTTGATATCCCGGTTGACCATCTTAGGGCCCGGGGCGTATTTTTGGAATATTTCCTTAAAAACAAACCTAAAGATTTAGTTATAGTTTCACCCGATGTCGGAGGCGTGGAACGGGCGAGGAAATTCGCCGCTAAAATGGAGGCGGGGCTTGTAATTATCGATAAACGCCGCCCCAAAAAGAATGAAGCCGTCGTTTACAACGTAATCGGCGACGTGAAAGACAAAACCGTAATCATTGTTGACGATATCGTCGATACGGCCGGTACGCTTTCCGCCGTAGCCAATAAAGTTAAAGAAAACGGCGCAAAGAAAATCTATGCAGTATGCACTCACGGCGTACTTTCAAGAGACGGCGTAGATAAAGTGGAACATTCCGCGATAGAAAAATTATTTATTACCGACACTTTGCCGGAAAAGCGCAAAGCCAGCGATAAAATACAGGTGCTGAGCATAGCCCATATTTTCGCCGACGCGATAAAGCGCAACCACGACGGCAGTTCCATAAGCGAGATGTTCAAATAACGAAGTAAAGATTTCAAATAAACAACAGAAGTTGGAGGAAGTAACAAATGGAAAAAATTAAAGTAACAGCCCAGGCCAGGCAGAAAGCCGGCGTAAGGGGAGAACTTTCAAAATTAAGAGCAACGAAACAGATTCCGGCCGTAATTTACGGCGCGGATAAAGAACCTGTCAGCATTTCAATAGCGGAGAAAGATTTAATCGCCGTACAAAAAGCGGGCGGCAACGTAATAGTTGAAATCACCTTGCCCACCGGCGCGGAACAGGCCATCATTAAGGAAGTGCAGTATCACGTAGTAAAAGATACGCCGATTCATATTGATTTCCAGAGAGTTTCTATGGATCACGCCATTGAAACTATCGTCCCCGTTGTATTGACCGGCGAATGCGCTTTTGCCAAAGCCAACGGCGCGATTGTAGACCACGTTTTGCGCGAAGTAACGATTAAATGTCTGCCGGGCGATATCCCGCATCACATTGAAGTCGATATTACCAATGTAACGCTTGAAAAACATATCTCCGTAGCGGATATTAAAGCCCCTAAAGGCGTAACGATACTAGGCGACGGAGACAGAACGGTTGTCCACGCGCTTATGCCGAAAGATGAAGCCCCGGCCCCTGCAGCTGCAGCCCCTGCCGCTGACGCAGCCGCCGCTCAGCCCGAACTTTCCGCCACTAAAGGCAAGAAAGAAGAAGAAGGCGAAGCAAAGAAATAAGTTTGTGTTTAATTGGGGCGCAATAATATGCGCCCCTTTTTTATGGACAGTATTTAGCTTAATCAGCAGATTTAGAATTTATGCCGCAAACCTTTTTAATCGCAGGCTTGGGCAATCCCGGGCGTCAATATGAACATACCCGCCACAATGCGGGCTTTATGGCTTTGGATGTTTTTGCGGAAGGCTTTTCCCCCGTATGGAACAAATGGCAGAGCGATAAAGGTTTATATGCCAAAGCGGAGCTTTCTGGCAATACCGTTTATCTTTTAAAACCGATGACTTTTATGAATCTTTCGGGATATGCCGTAAGGTCTTTTGCGTCTTTTTATAAAATACAGCCTAAAAACATTTTGGTAATTTTTGACGATATGAGTTTGCCCCTTGGTTCCGTTCGTCTAAGAGCTGGCGGCAGCGCCGGCGGGCAAAACGGAATGCGCAATATAATTGAACAGTTAGGCACGCAGGATATTCCTCGCCTGAGAATCGGCATAGGCCCCAGGCCGGCCTCATTTGAAGGGAAGGATTTTGTCCTTTCCAAATTCTCCTCGCAGCAAGCCCCTCTTTTGAAAGAAGCTTTAATCAAAGCCGATGCCGCCGTACACGATTTTATCGTAAGCGGCATAGACGCGGCTATGACAAAAGCCAACGCAAAATAAATTTAATATTTTAGTAATTTATCAAATTTTAAGGTTCTTCATTATTTAATTTTACCGATGACCGTAAAATTTATTTATTGAGAAATTTGCCCTTTTTAAGCAAATAAAAACCCCGGCGTTTAAGCCGGGGCTTTTTTTGTAAACAAAGATTTTATTTATTGTAAAATTCTTTGATTTTATTGCAGACGGTTTCAATTTGTTCTTCCGTGATTTCCGGGAACATCGGTATTGAAAGAACTTCTTTTGCCGCCGCTTCGGTGTTGGGATAATCTTCCACTTTGCAATTTAAGTGAGCGTAGCAAGGTTGTTTATAAAGCGGAACAGGGTAGTAAACAGCGTTGCCGATATTATTTTCTTTCAAAAACGCGCTTAAAGCGTCGCGGTCTTTTACGCGTATCGTAAAGACGTAATAGCTTTGGCTCCAACCTTCTGGCGTGGCCGGCGGCGGAACAACCTGTTTAATACCGGCCAAATGCTTTCTGTAAAGTTCGGCGGCTTTGGCGCGGTTTTCCGTCCATTTTGCCAAATGTTTTAATTTTACGCCCAATATTGCGGCTTGGATTTCGTCCATTCTTAAGGTTGAACCTTCTCTGTCATATTCATAGGCTTTGCCTAAGGAACGTCCGCTATGGCGTATGCTTGTACAAGCGTCGGCGATTTCTTTATTATTGGTAACTATCGCGCCGGCATCGCCGCAAGCGCCTAAGTTCTTGCTGGGATAGAAGCTGAATGCGCCCGCATCGCCCCAAGTGCCGGTATATTTGCCTGCACAGAGGGCCAAATGGCTTTGTGCGCAGTCTTCAATAACTTTAAGATTATGTTTTTTGGCTATTGCCATAATTTCGGGCATATTGGCCGGATAGCCGTATAAATGCACAGGTACTATGGCTTTGGTTTTTGAGGTTATTTTGCGCTCTACGTCTTTGGGGTCAAGGTTGTAAGTTAAAGGGTCTATATCTGCGAAAACGAAGTCCGCCCCGGTAAGGGAAATGGAGGTTGTAGTCGCGACAAAAGTAAACGGAGTGGTGATAACTTCGTCGCCTTTGCCAATACCCGCCGCCATAAGGGCTATTTGTATTGCACTCGCGCCCGAAGAGCAAGTTACACAATGTTCGGCATTGAGCGCTTTGGCGAAATCGGCTTCAAACTGCTGCGTTTTGGGGCCGAGCAGCCATTTCATAGAGTTTAAAGCTTCAAGGGCAGCTTTATTGATTTCTTCTTTAAGGCTGTCGTGTTGTTTCTGTAAGTTAAACAAGGGTACTGCCGTGTTGTTTGTCATAATTATTTATCCAATGATTTAATTTCTTTTATTAATATAAGTTCTTTAAAGCTTTCGGTAAAAGCTTTTTTGGACATATTTATTATCATTTTGACGATAAACATTCCGTCTTCCTTAAACAAATCTTCCTTAATAATTTCCGCTTTATGTTTTTTAAGCGTATTATTGATTTTTTCCACTACGTCGGGGGAAGGCTCGCACTTAATGGTAAGGGAATCATAAAGGCGGACATAATCAAAGCTGTTCATAAGTTTGCGGATAAACAGCTGCAATATCAATACGAAAATCGTAGCGGTGCCGGCTATAACAAATTCCCCGTATCCCGCGGCCATACCGACGGCGGCTACTATCCAAATGCCGGCGGCCGTGGTTAAGCCCGATATTTTATTGCCTTCGCGCAGTATTGAACCCGCACCCAAAAAGCCTACGCCCGCAACTATCTGCGCGGCGATTCTGGCAGGGTCTCCTCCGTAATTAAAAGCGGAAGCTATTGAAAGCAAGGCAAAAACGGCCGAACCGGCGCAAATTAAAGTGTTTGTGGCAAAACCGGCAGGCTTATCGTGATATTGCCTTTCAAGCCCGATAACGCCGCCCAAAATAAGGGCGACCAAAATCCTTAAAATTATTTCCTCGGTGGTAAGCATATCAATATTTTGACGCGACGGGTACAACGCTTAAAATAATAAAATACAATAGCATTACCGCTATACCCACCGGCAGGGCGTCCTTGGCCCACTCCTTGCTTTTAATTTTAAATTTGGAAGCACAAATAATATTCGGTATGTTTCCGGGGATAAGAAATCCGCCCGAAACTATCAAAGCCATAAGTAAAAATTCTATTTGTTTGTTCGTCATACTCGGCACTATTTCTGCCGCGGCTAAAGTGGCGTTGTCCAAAATGGCGGAAATGGAGTTCGCCCAATATAAAGCCCATTCCGGTAGTTTTAATATGGTAATTTCCGCCAGCGGGGTCAGCCCTTTGCCGAAGAACACCAAAGCCATTACAAACAGAAATACTTTTGCCGCTCTTACCGCGATGTCTTTTGCGCTTTCGGATTCTACTTTCCTTTTGGCGGAATTCTGCGGATCTTTAATCCTTGCGGCTAATACCGAGAATAATAATACGCCGGGCAAAATAAATTCCCAAAGTAAATTAAACAAGTAAAAGAAGCCGGCATTATGCGGCTCCCCCGCCAATTTGCCGGTAACTATCGTTGAAAGAGGCTCGCCTATCGGGGTCAGTACCGCACCCATTCCAATGGCAAAACAGCCCATAACAATGACGTGAATAGTATCCCTTTTGGAAAGGCGCAGGGTTGAGGCGATTTCGCATAATACCAAAGCCGCTATTATGGCGGTTATTACGCTTGAAAGAAGCGACAGCCCGAAAACCAAAACGATAATGGTTGGTTTCAAGCCGATTTTATCTTCTATCATTTCTATAAATTTGGTTACGGCTCCGCGGAATTTCTTAAAGAGCAGGCCTGTAATCAATACCGCCAAAGATATTTCAATAGGTTCGGTAAAAGCGTGCCCGATAAGTTCCCAACTCCACGCGCCGGTAATACTTACGGCTAAAATGCCGAGTACGAAGAGAAAGGCTTCAAGTTCTTTTTCAACGGCGTGTACTGTAAAAGGAAGGAACAAGGCCAAGCATATAATTATGCTTAATAGAATTATTACTGTTGTCGTCATAGTTTTATTATATCAAAAAGGCGGTGCGCAAATATAAAAAAGCCCGCCGGTTAAGGCGGGCTTTAAGAAAAACTTAACTCTTAGATTTTTATACCGACTTTAAGCATCAAAGAGATATCTGACAAATAGCTGGTATCCGCAAATTTGGAATCGTCCATCCACCAGTGATTGTATCTGGCTTCAAAACCCCAGATGAAAATATCGTTGATATCGGATTCAAGACCTAAACCTACATAAAGAGCGGGTTTGGTGTTGGATTCGCTTTCTTCTTGTCCGTAGTAACTTTCTTTAATTTTTCCTTTGTATTTTGCAAAACCTACGCCCAAAGGTACGTACATTCTGGTTTTGGCTGTAGGGGCAAAGTTAAATTTACCGGCTAAGAAAATGCTGTATTTATCGGCGGAAGTTTTAAAGTGTTCCTCCATACCCATTCCGTAAATGTCATATTCTGCTTCACTGTAATTGGTTCCGTTAAATTCCAACCCTAAACCGATGTTTTGGGTAAGGTAATGCATTACTTGAACGCCGTAAGTTCCGCCGACGTCAGCGTAATCAAAATCAGGGCCTGAAGCGGAAGGTCCAAAACCATATTCCGTAGTCGGTACGGCAAAACCGCCCAATACGGAAATATGGGTCATACCTTTGTCTATGCCCTGGTCAATGCCCGCAAAAGCCGGCGTAAGCAAAGCGCACAGCACTGCGGCAGTAAACAGTTTTTTCATTTAGTTCTCCTTGTAAACCAACTTTTTATAACTACATTTTATTCTATCAAAATTAACACTTTATTTTCCCCCTGTATTTCATATATATTAAAAAACCGCCCTTTTACGGGCGGTTTCGGGGTTAAAAGACATTGTTGTAATTTGGGTTCCAACTTTTATAGTCTATGACAGTCGGTTTTTTCTTGGGGCTTTTGCCTATTGTTCCCTGTTCGGCGCTTTGCATAGTTTTATCCCAAAAGCCTTGCGCTTTAAGCACCAATTCCGCCACTTCTCTGAAAGCGCCTTTTCCCCCGGGGGCATCGGTTACGTAGAGGCTGCAGTCTTTTACTTCCCGACGGCTGTTTGCGACGGCGCAGGGCAGGCCGACGGCTTTTAAAGCGGGGATATCTATAAAATCGTCGCCTATAAAGATAATTTCTTCCGCTTTAAGGCCGGTTCTTTTCATAAAATCCTGCATAGGAGCCAGTTTGGAAAGGAAATTATAGTATAAAAAATCCATTCCCAAAGATGTCGCCCGGTGTTCGGTGGCGGGAGCGTTGCCGCCGGTTATTATGCCGGTTATTATGCCGCAGTCCCTCAGCATATGAAAAGCAATTCCGTCATAGGCGCTGAATTTTTTAATTTCCACCGTTTTGCCTTCCGGCGTTACAAAAAAGTTCATAGTGGAATCGGTTAAGACGCCGTCAACGTCAGTGATGACGGCTTTGATTTTTTTAAATCTGTCGGAAAGTTCTTTATTGATAATCATATCTATATCTTAATAAATTTAGGCGTAAAGGTAAAAAATTATATAATGAATATTATGAAGAGAATATATATTCTTGCACTTTGCTTTTTGGCTTTGGCCTGCGCGCCTAAGACGTATATCAGCAAAAGCTACAATTTTAACAATTTAAAAAGGATAGGCGTTTTGGCCTTTTCTTCCCCCGACGACGCTTTCAGCGGGGCGGAAAATCTTTTTACCAAAAGCCTTATAAAATACGGATACACCGTTGTGGAAAGGGCGCAAATAGAGGAAGTCTTAAAGGAACACAATTTATCTTCAAATTCTTATCTTTCGCCGGCGGTTACGCGTGAGTTGGGCAAAGTTTTAGGCGTGGACGTTTTACTGACCGGGGAAATAACTTCCTATATGCCGGAAAGCAAGCAGTTGGTTTACAATATGACGAAACGTTCTTCCAGCGAGCCGGTATTTTCCAGAGAAGTTATAAAAGACCAAGAAGGCAATGTTAAAGTCAAAAGCACCTATGCCGGGCAGCAGTACACCAACAGCAAAGACGTTTACCCGGTAGAATATACGATTTATGCCCAAGTCGGCGTAGTCGCTAAAATGATTGACGTAGATACGGCGGAAATAATTTGGGTCGGCGACGACACCAAAGAAGGCATAAGCGGGTTGGACGCGCTTTCTTCAAGCGCAAACGCTTTGATAAAGAATTTCGATAAAAAAGTGCGTAAGGCCAAGCAAGGCAAATTATGAACGGCAATGACGGGGAAGAATTTGAATATCACGGCGGAAGTTCGGCCTTTTGGCTGATACTTTGCGCCGTTTTGGTTCCGCTTGCTTTGTTCTTTTTAAGGCAAATGCTTTATGTACCTGTAAATACGGTGGTTGTTAAAGATTTTGTATTGGATGAAAGTAAGGAAAAGGCCAGCCCGATAAAAAAATATTTTCCGAAGCCTTATTCCGTAAATGATTTAGCCGGAGGAGATTATGATAGACATTAAAATTTTAAACGCTGAAACGGAAGAAACCAAAAAGAGATTGGCGTCCAGAAATCCCAAATTGGCGGAACTTGCCGATAAAGTGTTGGAAGAAGAAAAAGCTTATAAAGCCGCCCTTTTGGAAGTGGAAACTTTAAGAGCGAAAAGGAATGAACTTTCAAAAAAAATAGGCGCGGTAAGAGCCAAAGAAGGCCCGGAAGCCGCCCAAGCCGTAATGGAAGAAGCCAATAAACTTAAAGAAGCTATGCAGGGCAAAGAGCAGGAAGTCGCCGCGCTTAAAGATAAAATTACCCAAACTTTGATGACTATCCCCAACCTCCCGGACGCTTCTGTTCCCGTAGGCGCGGACGAAAAGGCCAATATCGTGGTAAAAGAAAACACTTTACCGATACCCCAATTTGATTTTAAAGTAAAGGATCATCACGAACTTGGTGAAACTTTGGGCATTTTGGATTTCGCCACCGCCGCAAAGCTTTCCGGCAGCCGCTTTGCTTTGTTAAGAGGCGACGGCGCCAGGCTTGAACGCAGCTTGATAGCTTTTATGTTGGATTTGCACGCCAAGAACGGCTATACGGAATTTATGCCGCCGGCCATAGTCAACGCAGAAGTGCTCTACGGTACGGGCCAGCTGCCTAAATTTAAGGAAGATATGTATCACGTAGACGGCGAGGGCGACCAGTATTTAATTTCCACCGCCGAAATTCCTTTGACGAATATGCACCGCGGCGAAACTTTGCAGGATACGGACTTGCCCAAAGCCTTTACGGCGTATACGCCTTGCTTTAGGAAAGAAGCCGGCTCTTACGGAAAAGACACCCGCGGGCTTATAAGGCAGCACCAATTTAATAAAGTGGAAATGGTTTGGTTGGCCAAGCCGGAAGAATCTATGGATATTTTGGAAAAGATGACCTGTGAGGCCGAACTCGTCCTTAAAACTTTGGGACTGCCTTACAGAAGGGTATTGCTTTCCACCGGCGATATGGGCTTTTCTTCCGCGAAAACTTTTGATTTGGAAGTTTGGTTCCCTAGCCAAAACACTTTTAGGGAAATTTCCTCCTGCTCCAACTGTACGGATTTCCAAGCCAGACGTATGAACCTGCGCTTTAAACGCGCCGGCGCAAAAGGTACGGAATTTGTCCATACTTTAAACGGCAGCGGCGTTGCCGTCGGCAGGACTTTTGCCGCTATTTTGGAAAATTACCAACAGGCGGACGGAAGTATCGTCATACCGGAAGCTCTGCGTCCTTATTTCGGCAAAGACAGGATTACCAAGAATGATTAAGAAGTATTGCTTGATTTTTGCCTTGGCTGTGCTTCCTTCATTCGGGTTTGCCGATTCTTTAACGCCGGAAATTTTGGCTTTGGCCGATTCCGGCGTAAAAGCCGTATATGCGTTGGATTTCAATACGGCGGAAGAAAACATTAATCGTCTTTTGACGGAACATCCCAATTATCCGCTTGCGCTTTTCGGCAAGACTATGATTGAATGGTCCCGCTTTGAATACGAGTACGAAAAAAGCAATCCCGAACAGGCGAAAGTATTTGAAAAAAGCATTTCCGATTCCATAGAAGGCATAAAGGCTTGGCTTAATGAAAATGGGCCCGAGGCGCAAGCCTATTTGGCTTTGGGCGGCGTTTACGGCGTTAAAGCGCGTTTTGAACTTGCCAACAGAAGTTATGTAAAAGCTTATTTTTCCGGCAGGAAAGGCCTTAAATTTATGAACAAGGCGGCTAAGCTTGACCCGGAAATGTATGACGCTTATCTCGGTGAAGCCATTTATCAATATTATGCCGGCACTTTGCCCGCCGTAGTAAAAGTTTTGGCCAAATTGGTAGCCAGCGGCGACGCGCAAAAAGGCATAGATTATCTTAATATGATAAAGGAAAAGGGCCGCTTCAGCGCGGATACGGCCACTTTGCTGTTGGTGGAGATATCCATAGAAAGCGATAAATATTACAATCCGCTTTTGGCCGATAAATATATTCACGAAATATTGGCCAAATATCCGGATAATCCCTTATATAACTTTGTAGCGATTATCGCCGCGTACGAAAATAAAAAGTACGATCAGGTTTACGCTTCGGCAGAATCTTTTTTAAAGGATATCGGCGTTAAACCCTTGTATAACGATATTTATACGGCGCGTTCTTATACCGCTATGGGTACGGCTTTAATGGCGAAAGGCGATTATAAAGGCGCGGCGGAAATATTTGAAAAGAGCCGCGAAGCCACTAAAGACCAAGAGATGAGCCGTTGGCAGCTGTTTAACGAATTGCGCCTTGCCCAATGTTACGACGCTCAGGATAAGACAGAACTTTCCGCTCCTTTATATCGCTCCGTTATCGCCAGAAAGGAAAACTGGGGTATGGACGATTTGGCCAAACGCCATTTAAAAAAGCCGTTTAAGCCGGGAACGGAACTCGGCAGAATGTCCCCGCCGTAACACTTGTTTTTATTTTTGTTTTCCGCATAATATAAAAGGCCGGCCGAAAGCCGGCCTTAGACATACCTTATGTAAACTAAGAGGGGGTAAAATGAAAAATAAGTATACGGCAGTATTATTATGCACAGTGTTTGCGCTTGCGGCTTCTTCCGCTTTTGCGCAGCAAGGGAAATGCCCTTTATGTGCAAAGGGCGCGATGGGCAAAGGCTTCATAGCCGAAGATTGTGCGGCGTTCTTCCCTAAAGCATTAGGCGGACATATAGGTTCTTTTGAAGACAGAGCCGAAGCCTATATGGAAAACAATTCCTTTTGGGAAACCTGTATTCAGCCTTATTTGGATAAAGGCCAAAACGTTACCGTGAATTTTTTGACTTATACGGAAACCGAAGGCCCTACTGCCAGGGATGTGGCGCAAGCCGTAAGAGCGGCCAAAGACTTCAAAGACGAGTTTGACGATTACGTGGAAGACGTCCAGGAATATACCGGCGTTTACGAAAGGCCGGAAGCCTTTACATATTTACAGGTTCCTTCTTCCGTAAACACAAATAAGCAGCTTATGAAAGAAGTCAAAAAGGCCAATAAGCATTATAAAGCCAAAAGCGATATGCCGAAGGTTATCGTCAGCGTTAAGTTTATGCAGGCTCCCAAACCTGAAGCAGCAGGTTTGATAAGAGTAACGGGCCCGTCTTCCAAAGCGAAAGCTTTGCCTGCTATCCCGGAAAAACCTATGGATAAAGATATGGCTCGCAAAGACATACCTCGTAAGGATATGCCCCGCAATAAATAAAATTGACGGACTTAATTTAAACCCCGGTTTACGCCGGGGTTTTGTTTTATTATAAAAACTGTTCGGCAGGAGCGGCTTGCTTCGGCATTAAAAAACGGTGGTATTTGTAATATAAAAACCCCCTTTTGTAAGGGGGGTTAAATCATTGCGAAAAAGGCAGGCCTTTTATTTGGCGTTTACCATTTTTGCTCTGGAGATATCGCCTTTCTTATCTAAGAAATAAAGAAAGCCTTTCTCTTTTTTAATGCCGGCTTTGGCTACTTTTTTGGCTTTGCCGCCTTTTTTGCCGCCGCGGGCCATTTGTACTCTTGAAACGTCGCCGTCTTTATCAATGTAATAAAGGAAGCCGTCTTCACGTTCTACACCAACTTTAAGAACTTTTTCTGCCATGGTAATTCTCCTGCTTGGAATAAGGCTTTGCAGCCGATATCACAAGTCTAATAAAAAAATTTAATATATGCAAGGGGTTTTTATGAGGAGGAAAAAGCTTTTTGCCGTCGGAGAACGGCCGCAGCTGCTATTTCATTTCGAAATCCCAGGCGTTTTGGCCGAAAGTCTCTTCTATAAAATTAACCAAAGAATTGTGTATTACTATTCTTGAGGAAGCTTTTATTAGGAATTTTTTCCCGTTTTCTTCAAAGTCCAAATAAACCATTGTAAGGCCTTGCGCCGCCTGCAGAAGGGCATTGAGTTTAAGCAAATCTTCTCTCTTGCAATCAGGCGGCAAATGAACTATAAAGCGGGCTGCCTTTCTGGAAATTACGTTTAATATCGGTTCTACGTTGGAAACCATAATTTCCGGCTTGGCGGAAAGCTCGTCGCCGCGTATGTCGCCTGTTACTATCACCGCTTGGTTTATTTCCACTTTGCCGTTTATGGAAGCCCAAGCGCGGCTGAAAGCGTTTGCGGTTATTGATTGGGATTCGTCTTCAATGGTAAGCTGCGCCCAGTTGTCTTTATTTTTTGTTTGACGTTTTTTAATTCTGGAAATTATGCCGGCCACTTCCACGGTGCCGATTGTAGGATTATCCTGCAAGGTGGAAATATCAGTTTTAAGGATTTTCTTTATATGTCTTTTATATTTCGTTAAAGGGTGGCCTGAAAGATATAAACCCAATACTTCCCTTTCGTAATTTAAAAGTTCGGCTTTTGTAAGAGGCGGAACTTTTTTAAGTTCCGGTTTGGCCTGCATAGTTAAGTCTACCATACCGTCCCCGAATAAAGTCGTCGCGGCGGTTTCCTTTTCCTGTTTGATTTTTATGGAATGGGTTACAACCGGGTCAATATCGCTTAAAAGCTGCGCTCTTACGGCAAGAGGATCGCCTTCGTATAAGGAATCAAAAGCCCCGGCCATTGCGAAAGATTCCAAAAACTTTCTGTTGGCGAAATAAAGATTAATCCTTATGCAGAAATCGTATAAGTCTTTATACGGGCCGTTTTCTTCCCTTTCCTTTACTATATTTTTGCAGCCTTCTTCGCCTACGTTTTTTATTGCTGTCAGGCCGAAGCGTATCGCTTCTTTGCCGTTTGGCAGTTTTTCCACGCTGAAATAAGGTTTTGAGTGTTGTACGTCAGGCGGAAGAATTTCAAAACCCATTTTGCGGGCTTCCTCAAGATAAGTTACGATTTTGTTTTCTTTGTCGGAAGAACCTATGGCGTTGTGGCCGATTTCGTTGGTCAGAGAAGCGCACATAAATTCTATCGGATAATTGGCTTTTAAATAAGCCGTCTGATAGGAAACCAAAGCGTAAGCCACGGAGTGCGATTTGTTAAAACCGTATTCGGCGAATTTGGCCATTTGGTCAAAAACCTTATTTGAAAGCTTTGCCGGTACATTGTTTTTTTCGGCCCCGGATATAAATTTGGCGCGGAACTTTTCCATTATGTCTATTTTCTTTTTACCCATAGCTTTGCGCAGAGTATCGGCTTCGCCGGGGGTAAACCCGCTTAGGGCTTTTGAAACTTCCATAATTTGTTCTTGGTAAATCATTGTGCCGTAAGTTTCGGCCAAAATCGGTTCCATAAGTTTATGATCCACCGTAATTTTTTCCGTGCCGTTTTTACGCTTGACGAAGCTGTCAAGCATACCGCTTTGCATAGGGCCCGGCCTGTAAAGCGCCACCAAGGCCGAAATATCGCTGAAAACGCTGGGTTTTAAGCGTTTTACCAAGTCCTTCATACCGCCGCTTTCCAGCTGGAACACGCAAGTGGTGTGTGCCGCTTGCAGAAGGTCGTAAGTTTTTTTGTCGTCTAAAGGGATATTGTCAATGTCAAGGTCTATCCCGTGCAGCTCTTTAATCATCTTTATGGTATTGTCAATGACGGTCAGCGTTTTAAGGCCCAAAAAGTCGATTTTCAAAAGGCCCATATCGGAAACGGTGTTGCCTTCGTATTGAGTGGTGATAATGCCTTTGGATCCTATTGAAAGCGGCGTATATTTTGTTACTTCCTCTTTTGTTACCAAAAGCCCCGCCGCGTGAACGCCGGTATGGCGTTTAAGGCCTTCAATCTTCATCGCGTATTCAAAAAGCTGTTTTACTTTGGGGTTCGATTCCATTTCCTTGCGGATTTCGGGCACTTGTTCTATGGCGCTGTGTATGGTGGCTTTTAAATCGTCGGGAATATATTTGGCCAAACGGTTGGTATCTGTTACGCTGAAACCCAAAACGCGGGCCGTATCTTTAAGGGCCAGTTTCGCTTTCATCGTCCCGAAAGTGATGATTTTGGCCACGTTTTTATTGCCGTACTTTTGGCGCATATATTCTATTACTTTTTCGCGCCCCGCGTCGGAAAAATCGATATCCAAGTCCGGCATACTTACGCGGTCCGGGTTTAAGAAACGCTCAAAAAGCAATTTGTTTTTTAAAGGATCAAGTTTTGTAATATCCATACTGTACGCCACGATTGACCCCGCGCCGGAACCCCTGCCCGGGCCTACGGGGATATCGTGGTTTCTTGCGTATCCGATAAAATCCGCCACGATTAGAAAATAGACGGAAAACCCCATAGAAGATATTACGGAAAGTTCATAATCCAACCTTTGGGCATATGCCGGCGGAATTACGTCCGATCTCAACTTCTTCTTTAAACCCTCAATACATTTATATTTTAAATAATCCGTATGCGAAGCGAATTCCGGCGGGATTTCAAAATTGGGCATTACGAAGCCTTCTTTTTTCATTTCCAAGTTGCATTTTTCCGCCACTTCCAAAGTGTTTTTGATAGATTCGGGCGCAAAATCAAAAAGTTTTGCCATTTCGTCGCCGCTTTTAAAATACAGTTCGTGCGTGGTCATTTTAAGGCGGTTGGGGTCGTCCAAAGTTTTGCCCATAGCTATGCACATATGGATGTCGTGCGCTTGCCAGTCTTCGCGTTTCTCATAGTGGCAGTCATTGGTTGCGACCAACGGTATTCCCGTTTTTTTGGAAACTTCCAAAAGCACTTTAAGCGCGGCTTGTTCTTCCGGGATGCCGTGATCCATAATTTCTATATAATAATTGCCTTTGCCGAGCATCTCTTCGTACTTTAAGGCCAGCTTTATCGCTTCTTCTTCGCCTTTTGTGATGGCGGTTTGGGCGAGTTCCCCTTTAATGCAGCCGGAAAGCACTATAAGCCCTGCTTTGTGTTTGGAAAGCAATTCAAAATCTATCCTGGGATGATAATAAAATCCGTCGACCCACGCGTCGGAATTTAATTGCATTAAATTGTGGTAGCCTTCCAAATCTTTGCTTAAAAGAGTTAAGTGATTGTAAGCGGATTTTGTTTTGTCTATGACGTTATACTGAAACGGCGTAGTGTAAAATTCGCAGCCGACTATCGGCTTTACGCCCACTTCGCGCGTGTTTTTGTAAAATTCCATCGCGCCGTACATATTGCCGTGGTCGGTCATTGCCATAGCCTTTATTTTTTGTTCGGCCAGTCCTTTTAAGAACGCGGAAGGGCCCTTGCCGGCTATGCGTATCATACCGTCCAGCAAGGAATATTCCGTATGATTGTGAAGATGTACAAATTCCGTCATTTTATTTTGCCGCTTAAAAAGCTAATATAAAATCAAGTTGAGTTTTGGAGGCTCTATGACACATTATAGTAAATTAGTAGAAAAGAAAATTAAAAGCGAAAAGATTTACAGGGGTGTTACAGGTTTTAACCGCGATACGGTAAAGTTGGTAAACGGGAAGACGGCTTTCAGGGAATATATGCTGCACCCGGGCGCAAGCGCAGTTTTGGCTTTTGTCGACGGTAAAGTTTTGTTTGTGGAGCAGTTTCGTTATCCCGTAAACAAAGTTACGTTGGAACTGCCGGCCGGCAAAATGAAGAAAGGGCAAAGCCCTTTGGCCTGCGCCAAAGCGGAGTTGGAAGAGGAAACCGGATATAAAGCCGGCAAAATAAAAAAACTTTTAAGTTTTAACACTTCGGTGGCTTTTTCCGATGAAGTCCTGCACATTTATTTGGCCGAGGGCTTAAAACCGGGCAAAATGCACTTGGACGAAGACGAGTTTGTAAACGTAAAACTCATAGATTTCGAAAAGGCCCTTAAAATGGTGCAAAGCGGAAAGATAACAGATTCCAAAACCGTTATCGCGCTTTTATACTACAAAGCCTTTTGTTTATAGGTGTAATAATGCTAAGCGGTGCAAAATGGTTTTAAAATTGCATCTTTACGGTTTTTTAATATTTTAAAGAGGGGCAAAATTTTATAAAATCACTCTAATGGAAACGATATTGGAAGGAAAAACTTTGGCTACCGCTATAAGGGAGAAACTGCCGGCCAGAGCGCGGGAAATTGCCTCCGCGTTGGGCCGCGCCCCGCGGCTTGTGGGTATTTCTTGGCAAGGAGATTATGCCGGGCATTTATATTTAAACAAAGAGGCCGCCGCCGCGCGCAAAGCCGGAATAAGGGCCGATATCGTTTTGGTGGACGAAAACACTTCCGAGAAAGACTTTAAAACTTTACTTTCGAAAATTTATGAGGATTCTTCCATAGACGCGCTTTTGATACCGCGCCCGCTGCCGCCCGCTCTTAACGGGTTGGATATTTCCGTATTAATTAGCCCAAAGCAGGATATAGACGGGGCCGGGCTCATAAGTATGGGCCGTTTGTTTATGTGCAAAACCTGGGCGGATGTGGAAGCGCTGAACACTTTTGTACCGTGCTGCCCTTTGGCCGTAATGCGCCTGTTGGAATATCACGGCGTCAATTTGAGCGGAGCGAAGACGGCGGTTATCGGCCGCAGCAATACGGTAGGCGGGCCTTTGGCTAAAATGCTTATGTGCAAAGACGCCACCGTAACCGTATGCCATACGAAAACCGCGGATTTAAAGGATGTTATTTATAATCAGGATATCGTCATCAGCGCGGCGGGGCGGGCAAGATTTATTAAAAAAGATATGATAAAAAAAGGTACAATACTGATAGATGTCGGAACCAATCAGGATGAAGCCGGCGTCTTTTGCGGAGATGTTGATTTTGACAATATTAAACAAAGCTGCGTCGTTTCCCCGGTGCCGGGCGGAGTAGGGCCTGTAACGGTGGCTTGCCTGCTGGAGAATATTCTAAGCGCGGCTGAGAGGAAATTAAAATGAAAAAACTTTTATTTTTTGCTATTATCCCCGCTTTTATTGCCGGCTGTTACGGCGGCGGGTCTTCTTCCGGCAATCTTAAAGGGAAGACTTTTAACGAACAGATAGCCGAACTTGAAAAAGAGCCCCTACCGGAAGAGTATAACCCTTCCGATATTCCCACGGCTTTGCAGAACGAAGTCGACAGAGCTATGGAGGTATCCGCAGAAGCGCAAAAAGAACGCCGCGGCGTCGCGCCTTTGGTGGAATCAAACTATATCTTTAGAGTAATGCCCGATAAAGGCACTTACAGTTTTGACGAATACAATCAAGTTTGGACCGATGAACCCAAAGCTGCCGATTACAAAAATACAAAAAGACTTTGGAAAAAACCCAGAGCTTTCAAACCTGAAGAAGTTGACCAAGGTAATTCCTCTTCTGGTGCAGAATCAAGCGGCGATGAGGCCCTTTACGAAAGCGAGTGGTAAATTATCTTTTGAATTTAAAACCCCCGGTCTTAAAACCGGGGGTTTTCATTATAAAGGGTATTTTTATAAAGCTTGTTTTGAAATCAAATCGGGGAAATCGCTGAATATCCCGTCCGCGCCCATAGCTTCAAGTTCGCGGGCTCTGCTTAAATCGTTGACGGTATAAACAAAAGTTTTTAAGTTGTTTTCTTTGCAGATTTTTATAATATCGGCATTGATTCTCTTTTCGCTTATATTGACGCTGTAAGCGTTTAGGCTTAAAGCTTGTTTAACATCAAAATTCCTCGTCAATACGCCGATTTTTATTGTAATGTCCAAAGCGCGGACGCGTTTTAAAGTTTCAAAATCAAAAGAGGACAAAAGCAGATGTTCTTTATTAACGGTTTTGGCGGAGTTTAAAAAGTCAAAAAGTTGTTTTTCTATGCCCGGGTAAAGATTATCGTCGTTTTTAATTTCAAGATTGATTTTTACGGAAAAATTCCGTGCGGCGAAAAAAAGCTCTTCTATTGAAGGTACATCATATTTTTTTAGTTGGGAAAAGGGCAAATCTTTTATTTTTCGACCGTCCGGCAGGGCATAATCGTGATAAAGAACCAAAACGCCGTCTTGGGAGCGCTGCACATCCGTTTCCATATATTGTGCGGACATATTAAAAGCTTCTTTAAAAGCTTTTAATGTATTTTCTTTAAAATATGCGCTTGCGCCGCGGTGTGCTATAACTATCATAATCCGAAAGCTTTTTTAAGATTATCAAAAGTCTCCTGCGGTATATCAAAACCCGGTGTTGAACAACGCCCGCTTTTTGTACCGTGGAAGTCAGACCCCGCGCTTATCAAAAGATTATACTTCGCGGCTATCGTGAATAAATCCTGCCTGGTTTGAAATGAATGCGCCGGATAATAAATTTCTATGCCGCTCAGCCCCGCATTTGTCCAAGCCGGAAAGTTCCAATGATCCTTTACTATGCCGGGGTGAGCTATAAAGGCGAGTCCGCCGGCCTGACGAATTATTTTGATGGTTTCTTCTACCGAAGCTCCTCTGGGAGCGGCGTAACCGGGTTTGCCTTGTACAAGGTATTTCCTGAAAGCTTCCTGCCGCGTCGGTACCAACTTTTTGTTTTTTAAAGCGTCGGCCACGTGAGCGCGGGAAGCCACGGTTTTTACCAAGCAGAAAACGTCTTGCTCTTCAATATCAACCCCGGCGTCGCGCAGCTGTTTTATAATGCCTTTTACTCTTTCGTTTCGTTGGCTTCGGTTAAATTCCAAAAATTCCTGTAAAACTTTGTTTTCAGGGTCTACGTTAAAACCCAAAAAGTGCAGATGATCGTGTTCTTTTGTGCTTATTTCCACGCCGTTTACATAAAGAATGCCCGCTTCTTTAGCTTTTTGTGAGGCTTCTTTATTTGCGGAAAGAGTATCGTGGTCGGTTACGGACATCAATCTTACGCCGGCCTTTTTATAGTAATAAACGACTTCAGACGGGCTGTTAGTCCCGTCCGAATGTCTTGTATGGGCGTGAAGATCTGCAATCGGCATTAGATTTTTTCTACGGAAGTTATCTGAGGTATGGCTTCCTTTAAATATCTTTCAATGCCGTTTTTAAGCGTCATCGTAGCCATCGGGCAGGAACCGCAGGCGCCTTTAAGTTTTACGCTTACGACGCCGGTGCTTTCGTTAAAATCCACAAATTCGACGTCGCCTCCGTCGGCCTGTAAGGCAGGGCGTACTTTTTGCAATAAAGCGATAATTTGTTCTCTCATAAAAATCTCCCAAATATATTATTTAATTAATAATATCATTTTTATATAATAAATATGAAGCCTGCCCGCGTCAAACCTGCAAATTAAGGCCCGCGGAATTGTTGATAAGTCAAAAAAATATGATATACTGTTTCCAGCGGGTAATTTTACAGATTAAACGGAGTTGTTAATAATATGAAGAACATAACCAGAATTTCTGCGGCTGTTATAGCCTTGTTTTTAGGCGTAAACGCCTTTGCCGCGGCGGAATACGCCAGCGTGGGCGTACAGGAAGGCAATATAAGATCCTGCGCAAGCGCAAAATGCAAAATAGCTTTTAAAGTGTGGAAATACACCCCGCTTAAAATGCTTAGCGTAAGCAAAGACAAAAACTGGGTGGAAGTAAAAGATTTCCAGGGTTTTAAAGGCTGGATAAATAAAAACCTTCTTTCGGAAACACCGGGTCTTTCCGCCAAAAGCGACGCCAATATAAGGGTTTCACCCAGCAGCGACGCCGAAGTGGCTTGGATAGTGCAGGAAGGCTATCCCCTTAAATTCATCAAAAAGCAAGGCAAATGGCTGCAAGTCGAAGGAACCGACGGCGTAAAAGGTTGGATACATTCTTCCGTCACCTGGGGCTTTTTAGAATACAAAAAATAGTTTTTATTAAAAAGCGGAACTTTAAAGGTTCCGCTTTTTTTACGTCGTAAAAAGGGGTAAAGCGTTTTTTTGCTCTGTTTAAAAAACGAAAATAAAGGTATAATTATATTAATATGAAATATATTTTAATTATATTCACGTTTGCGGTACTCGCCTTCGGCGGGTATATGATAAATTCCACTAAAGCCGACGAGGGGTTTAATCTCGCCGGGCGCGTAGAAGTGGCCGAAAGGCTGCGTAAACCCGCCCAGGCAGATAACGTCGCTTGTTCAATAGTGGTAAAAAACGAAGCCGACGTACCTATTGCGATTAAAAGGATTATTAATCCCAAATTCCCTATGGATTTTAACATCGGGAAAGAAGATTTGCTTATAGACGACGTCGAAGGCGATATAAAACTTGAAGTCCAAATAAATTCGCACGGTAATTTGGGCGTCTTGAAAAGCGGGGATATATTTGGCCAAAGCAATCAGATGTATTCCTCCGGGCGTAAAGATATCGTGCTTGTGGCCGATAAAATGATGGGCAAGCCCACTTTGGGTTCAAACAGAGGAAACTTCTTTAGAACCGCGGCCAGGTAAACTGTTTTTTTGTGAATAAAAAGCCCTCGCTTCCGGCGGGGGCTTTTGCGTCAGTTGCTGAGGGCGTTTTATAGTATAATATACGTAACGGATTTGGAGATATTTTTATGTGGGATTATACAGAAAAAGTGATGGATCACTTTAAAAATCCGCGCAATGTAGGGGAAATTAAAAACGCAGACGGAACGGGCCAAGTGGGCAGTTTGGTTTGCGGCGACGCTTTAAAACTTACTTTAAAAGTAAACAGGGAAACGGAAGTTATAGAGGACATCAAATTCCAGACTTTCGGCTGCGCCAGCGCGATAGCGTCCTCTTCGATTTTGACGGAAATGGCAAAAGGCAAAACTCTTGAAGAAGCCCTTAAAATAACCAACAGGGATATAGCCGACGCTTTAGGCAGCCTTCCTGAAGAAAAAATGCATTGTTCCGTAATGGGAATGGAAGCTTTGGAGGCAGCCGTAAAATCTTACCGCCAAGGCGGCGAACCCGTTATTTTTGAACAAGAACCCGGCACAAATATCGTTTGTCAGTGCTTTAACGTAAGCGAACAGGCCATAATCCAGGCCATACACAATAACAACCTTAAAACGGTGGAAGACGTAACCCATTTTACCAAAGCGGGCGGAGCCTGCGGTAAATGCAAAGGAGAGATACAAAAAATATTAAATAAAGTCCTTTCCTGCGAGATTCCTTCCGCCCCCAAAGAAGATAAACCCAAGGCTTATGCCGATATGACCATCGTCGAAAAAATCAAAGCAGTGGAAGAAATTTTGAATAATGACGTCAAACCTAAACTTAATTTGGACGGTGGCAGTGTGGAACTTGTTGATATTGCCGGCAAAGTAATTACCGTCAAATTGCTTGGTATGTGCGGCGGATGTATGAATGCGGCTGCCACTTTAAAAGGCTTTGTCGAAAAGACTTTACGCGATAAACTTTCGGCCGATATAGAGGTAAAACAGGCATGAAAGTAATTTATTTCGATAACAACGCCACGACTATGGTTCTGCCGGATGTTTTTAAGACAATGGCCCCTTATTTTACGGAGAATTACGGCAATGCCAGCAGTATGCATCATTTTGGAGGGCTTAACAAAAAAGCGATAGAAAACGCCCGCAGAAATGTGGCCGCTCTTCTAAACGCCCAACCGACGGAGGTTATTTTTACTTCCGGCGGGACTGAAGCCGACAGCAGCGCGATATATTCCGCTTTGCGCGTTTATCCGGCAAAAAAACATATCATAACTTCCGCGGTGGAACATCCTGCCGTTTTGGAAGTGTTCAAAAAGCTTTCTCACGAAGGTTACAGCGTTGATTTTATCAGCGTAGACGCGGACGGACGTTTTAATATGGAACAGTATAAATCCGTTTTGAACGAAGATACAGCTTTGGTATCCGTGATGTGGGCCAACAGCGAAACGGGAACGATTTTCCCCGTAAAAGAAATCGCCGCTTTGGCGCATAAAGCGGGTGCCCTTTTCCATACCGACGCCGTGCAGGCCGTGGGCAAAATTCCTACGGACGTTAAAGATATTGATGCGGATATGCTTTCCTGCTCTTCCCACAAAATACACGGCCCTAAGGGTGTGGGCGCGCTTTACGTCAAACAAGGCGTAAGGTTTATGCCTTTTATGGTGGGCGGACATCAGGAAAAATCCAGAAGGGCTGGCACCGAAAACGTGCCGGCTTTGGTCGGTTTCGGCGAAGCCGCAAAAATCGCCAAAGAAACTTTATGGAAGTATGAGGCGCAAGTGGCCCCGTTAAGAGATAAACTTGAAAACGCTTTGCTCGCCGCCATACCGGACTGTAAAGTCAACGGGGATAAATCAAGCCGCCTTCCCAATACTAGTAATATAAGTTTCGGTTATGTGGAAGGGGAATCCATACTTATGATGCTTGACGAGCATAACATTTGCGCTTCTTCGGGCTCGGCTTGCACTTCCGGCTCTTTGGAGCCTTCCCACGTTTTAATGGCTATGGGCGTTCCGTTTCAGTTCGCTCACGGTTCAATAAGGTTTTCCTTAAGCAAATTCAATACGGAAGAGGAAGTCGACGCCGTTGTCAAAGTTCTTCCGCCTATTATTAAAAGGCTTAGGGAAATATCCCCGTTTCACGGGCAGAAGATAGCTTGCCCCGCACGCTAAAAAATTATTTTAAAGAGGATATATGCTTACTTATATAGTTGATAAATTAATCGGTACAAAAAGCGAAAGACAATTAAAAAAATACTATCCGGTTGTAAACAAAATCAATGAGCTGGAAAAAACTTTTTCCCCTTTAACAGACGCCCAACTGAAAGAAAAAACGTCCGAATTTAAAGAACGCTTAAACAAAGGCGAAACTTTGGATGATATCCTCCCCGAGGCTTTCGCTTTGGTAAGGGAAGCGGCTAAAAGGGTTTTGGGCCTTAGGCATTATGACGTACAACTTTTGGGCGGGATGGTTTTGCATAATGGCAAAATCGCCGAAATGCGCACCGGAGAAGGTAAAACTTTGGTGGCGACATTGCCCTCTTACCTCAACGCTTTGACGGGCAAGGGCGTGCACGTCGTTACCGTAAACGACTATTTGGCCAAACGCGACAGACAATGGATGGGCCCGGTACACGAATTCTTGGGCTTAAGCGTAGGCTATATCAGCCACGATATGGACAATGCCGAACGCCGCGAAATGTATTTAAAAGATATAACTTATGTAACCAATAACGAGCTTGGTTTTGATTATCTGCGTGATAATATGGTTATCCGCGCCGGGGACAGAGTTCAGCGCAAACTTAATTATTGTATAGTTGACGAAGTGGACTCAATACTTATTGACGAGGCCAGAACTCCGCTTATCATTTCCGGCCCGTCCGACCAAAAGACCGATAAGTATTATATCGTCAACAGAATGGTGCCTTCCCTTAAAATCCGCAAAATTACGGAAAAGGACGAAGTAAACGCCAAATACGCAGGGGAAGACCTTTCCAAAGGCTATGACGCTTTAATTGACGAAAAGAATCATACCGTTACGCTTACTGACGAAGGCGTCGCCAAAGCCGAAAAAATGCTCGGAGTGCCCAATTTATATAACGATGTGGAATCCGAATGGGTGCACCACATTAATCAGGCTTTAAGGGCGCATCATCTGTATGAGAAAGACGTCCATTACGTAATTAAAGACGGCGAAGTTATTATCGTGGACGAGTTTACCGGACGCCTTATGCCCGGCAGACGCTGGTCCGACGGTTTGCACCAAGCCGTTGAAGCCAAAGAGCATTTGCCGATAAAAGAAGAAAATCAAACTTTGGCAACGATTACGTTCCAGAACTTTTTTAAACTTTACAATAAACTTTCCGGTATGACGGGTACGGCTATGACGGAAGCCAACGAATTTTGGACGATTTATAAATTGGACGTCGTCGAAATTCCTTCCAACAAACCTTGTTTAAGAAAGGATGACCCGGACATAATTTATAAAACCGAACGCGAAAAATTCAACGCCGTCATAGAAGACGTGGAACAGCTTTGGCGCAAAGGTTTGCCGGTGCTGGTGGGTACGCGCTCGATAGAAAAGTCGGAAAAACTTTCTGAGCTTTTAAGAAAGCGCGGCATTCCCCATAAAGTTTTAAACGCCAAATATCACGAAATGGAAGCACAAATAATCAGCCAGGCCGGACGCAAAGGCGCGGTAACGATAGCCACCAATATGGCCGGGCGCGGTACGGATATAGTTTTGGGCGGCAATCCCTGTGATAAAGCCGAACAGGAATATGTGGCCGAGCACGGCGGGCTTACCGTAATAGGCACGGAACGCCACGAAAGCAGACGTATAGATAATCAGCTTCGCGGACGCTGTGCAAGGCAGGGCGATAAAGGCTCAAGCAGATTTTACGTCGCTTTGGATGACGAACTTATGCGCCTTTTCGGCAGCGAGCGCATAGCTTCGGTAATGACGACTTTGGGTATGAAAGACGGCGAGAGCATTAAATCCCGCATAATTTCCAAGCAGATAGAAGGCGCGCAGAGGCGCGTTGAAGGCCATAACTTTGACATAAGAAAACACCTTTTGGATTATGATAAAGTAATGAATCAGCAAAGAACGGCCGTCTATAATTTAAGGAACGCCATTTTGGACGGAGCCAACTTCAGCGAGCGCATTAATCAAATGATTGAAGAAACCGCGGAGGAACTGTTCTGCCAATTCTTTAATCATCATCATCCCAAGCAGTCCGATTTTTCCGGGTTAAACGCCGTATTTAAAAGACGCTTTACTTTGGATTTGGACTTGTCTGCGGAAAATACGCTCGGCAAGAACGAAAAAGTTATTTTGGAAGACATAATCTCCAAAATCAAAGAGGTTTATACGCAAAGGGCAAATTACTTCCTTGAGCAGGGCATTTTGTTTGACGAGATTGAACGTATGCTTCTTTTACAGCTTTTGGACCAAAGTTGGAAACAGCACCTTTACGAACTTGATCAGCTTCAGAAAAGCGTAGGCCTTAGGGCTTACGGGCAGAAAGATCCGCTTATTGAATATCAGAAAGAGTCTTTTAACCTTTATCAAAATATGATGACAAGGGTGAGAGATTTGTTTGTGGATTATATCTTCCGCTTGCAGCTTCCTCCGCAAAGAAGGCAGCCGGTTGTAAAGCAAGCGGCGGCCGAAGAACAAAACGGCTCAACGCCCGCGCAGGAACCGCATAAAATCGGCAGGAATGATTTGTGTCCTTGCGGCAGCGGGAAAAAATATAAAAAATGCTGCGGAAAATAAACTTTAAGTCTTTGACGGAAAAAGCCAAAGGGTTTTTTAAAAAAGGCGAAGCAGGCAAACGCCCTGATGTCCCCGCCGCGTCTTCCGCGCCGGTAAAACCGGCGGAAGCAAGCGGAGTTAAAGATACCGCTTCTCCGGCGCAAACGGGGCGTGCGGATAATACCGTCGCCGGTATGATACCTAAAGACGATATGTACGGCGCGCCGCCGACGCATAGTTCCCTTAAAGTAAAAGAGGAAGATTTTTTTGTCGGCAATAGTTCCGATTTTCTTAAACCGATATCGGAAGAGGACGTTGAGGACATTGACCTTAAGCCTTTGGGTGAAGAACATCCCGATATTATCAAAGCCGATAAAAAAATATTGGTTGTTCAGTTGTTTAAAGATTTGTTTTCCGGCATTGTCGTTGCGCTTTGCGCCGTAGCCTGCGGTCTTTTGTTGGCCGAAAGCTATATAACCAAGGCCGCTCCGGTTTACGCTTGGCTGGCTTTCATTCCTTTTACAATAGCGATTTTTAATATAAGAAGCGCATTTTTCAGCCTTATATTCGGTTGGCTTACCGGCGGGATATTTTACTTCGTAACGCTTAATTGGATTTCGCTTACGGTTATGGAAGGAACCGGCAATCACGGCTTGGCTATGACGGCGCTTACCGCGCTTTCTTCGGTGCTTGCATTGCAGTTTGCTTTATTTTCCTTTGGCTCTTATTATCTTAAGAGGATTCCTTTTGCCTGGCCTTTTGCAGCGGCCTGCCTTTGGGTCGGCCTGGAAATCGTACATCAGTTGATAGCTTTGAAGTTTATGGCGTTCCCTTGGTTTGTACTGGGCTATACGCAGTTTAATTTCATTTATCTTATCCAAATAAGTTCTTACACCGGCGTTTACGGCGTAAGTTTTATGGTGGCGTTTACCTCTTTGGTTTGCGGCTTTTTGGTTTTGAAAATGAACCGCGTCCTTAAAATGTTTTATTTTACTTTGGCCTTCTGCCTTATGTTGTTTGTTTTGAGTTTCGGGCATAAAGTTATTAAAGAACAGCTTAATTATATTCAGGCTTCGCCCCATACTTTGCGCGTGGCCTTAATGCAGCCCTATACTCATAAACTGCATATTGAGGGCCGTTACGAGGATGTTGTTTTTACCATAGCGGGCCAGCTGGAAGCTTTAAAGAATAAAAACGCTTCTTTCATCATTTGGCCGGAAAGTTCCCTGCCGGGCGATTTGCTTCAAAACGAATATATGGATTATATTAAAGAGCAAAGTGCGGAGCTTAAAGCTTGGCAGCTCTTCGGCGGGACGGAAGACGCCGACGAAGAGCAATACGTCGCGGCGGTTTTGGTAAACGAAACGGGTGTAACCGACGATTACAAGAAGACCAAACTTGTACCCTTTGGGGAATTTTTGCCCTTTAAATTTTTACTCGGCGGTTTTTACGAGAGCAACGGAATAACGTCGCTTACAGGTGTTTTTACGCCTGGCACGGAACCGGGCAAAACTCTTAAAATAAACGTGCCCGCTCAAGGAAAGGCTAAAAAGGAAGAATTTACTTTCGGCACGGAGATTTGTTTTGAGTCCATTTTCCCTTCAATATACAGGGCTCAGGCCGAGAACGGTGCGGAGTTCTTTGTTAATATTTCAAATGACGGGTGGTTCTTGGAAAGCGCTGCGCCTTATCAGCATTTACGGGCCAATGTATTCAGAGCGGTGGAAAACCGCCGCCCGCTGCTGCGTTCCACTAATACGGGCATTTCGGCGTGGATAGACAGCCTCGGCAAAATCCGCTTTGAAACCGGCCTTAACAAGCAGGAAAGTTCCGTTTTCAACTTTGTTTTTAAAGACAGAGATACAAAAACTTTCTATACTTTGCACGGCGATGTTTTTGCCTACGGTTGTTTGGCTTTTGCGGCGGCTTTGGTAATTTTCGGTATGGTATTTTTGAGCGTAAGAAATGAGTATTGAAACTAAAGATTTGCAGCAGCTTTCCGCGGATATCGCGCAAAGGCTTGATAAACTTTTTGAAATCCAGCACATAACGAAAAAGCGGGATATCCTTAAAGAAAAGGAAGCCCTTAGCTCCGCACCGGATTTTTGGAATGACGCGGACAAAGCCAAAGCCGTTTCAAAGGAAATAGATTCGCTTAAAAGCGATATAGAAGCTTACACTTCTATGCGCGCGCGTTTGGAAGACGCTGAAACTTTGCTTGCTTTGGCGGTGGAAATGGCCGACGAAGGCGAACTGACCAATGTTGAAACCGCGCTTAAATCTTTGGACGAAACTTTGAAATCGGCCGAGTTTAAAACCAAACTTTCCAGGCCGGAAGACAAATTAAACGCCATAGTCAGCATACACGCCGGCGCAGGCGGAACGGAATCCTGCGATTGGGCAGATATGTTGTTAAGAATGTATACCCGTTGGGCCGAACAGCATAATTTTAAAGTTCACATAACGGATATTTTACCGGGTGAAGAGGCCGGAGTAAAAAACGTAACTTTGTTTATAGAAGGCCCTTACGCTTACGGCTTTTTAAAAAGCGAAAACGGCGTACACAGGCTAGTGAGAATTTCCCCTTTTGACGCCAACAGCCGCAGGCATACCTCGTTTGCTTCTTTGGACATACTGCCCGATATCGAAGACGAAATCAATATAGAAATTTTGGATAAAGATATAGAAGTAACCACCTGCCGCAGCGGCGGTGCGGGCGGCCAGAACGTCAATAAGGTGGAAACAGCCGTGCGCATTTTGCACAAACCTACGGGGATAGTCGTCGCCTGCCAGGTTGAGCGTTCCCAACTGCAAAACAAAACGCGCGCTATGAAAATGCTTAAAGCCAAGTTGTACGAAATGGAACTCGATAAAAAACGCTCGGAAATGGAACGCCATTACAGCGAAAAGGGCGATATCGCTTGGGGCCATCAGATACGCTCCTATGTGTTTATGCCTTATCAGCTTGTAAAAGATTTGCGGACGGGTTATGAAACTTCCAATATCCAAGGCGTTATGGACGGCGATTTGGACTCTTTTATGCAGGCTTATCTTGATTATAAAGCCGGTGCTTAATGCTTGGTCTTTATATACATATTCCTTTTTGCGTCAGCAAATGTTTTTATTGCGATTTCGCTTCCTATCCCGGCAAAACCGCTTTGATAACTCCTTACCTAAAAGCTTTGGAAAAAGAATCCGGCCTTTACCGGCTTAAAACAAAACCGCAAACCGTTTATATAGGCGGCGGTACGCCCAGCATTTTAAGCGCGGAACAAATAAAATTTTTGCTTGATTTTATCAATGCGAAGTACGGCGGCGGTTTTAAAGAATTTACTTTTGAATGCAATCCGGAAAGCGTAAACGAAGAAAAACTAAAAATTTTAAAAGAGGGCGGAGTTAACCGCATAAGTTTGGGGCTTCAAAGTTTTAATGACGCGGAACTTAAGCTTATAGGCCGCGCGCACAATAAGGCCGATTTTATAAAAGCATATTCTCTTGTCGTTAAATATTTTGATAATATCAATATCGACTTGATAGCCGCTTTGCCAGGACAGACAAAAGAAAGTTTTTTAAGCGGGCTGAAAGCCGTTTTGGATTTTAAGCCGAGGCACATTTCCCTCTACGGTTTGCAGGTTGAAGAAGGTACGCCGCTTTTTCGGCAAGGCTATTCTTACGACGACGCTTTTTATGTGGAGCTACTGGAGAGCGCGTATAAAATTTTAACCGCTTGCGGTTTTGAACAGTATGAAATTTCCAATTACGCTATGCCCGGCGCGGAAAGCTTGCATAATATAAATTATTGGCTTGGCGGAGAATATTTGGGCTTGGGTGCGGCCGCCGGCGGTTATTTGGGCGGAGAGAGATATGGAAACTTCCCCGGGATTGAAGAGTATATTTCTTCCGTAAACAAAGGGGAAAGGCCTCTTTCTTTTAAAGAAACACTTTGCGGTAAAGCAAAAACCGGGGAAAAAATAATGACGGCTTTCAGATACTTAAAAGGTTTTAAACCGGATTTGCAAATGTTAAAATATTTCGGTGCGGATTTTGACGATTTGCTTAAAGCCGGCCTTATAGAAAATGACGGCGAGAATTTAAAACTTTCCGCCAAAGGCAAATATTTTGCCAATCAGGTATTCAGCCGTTTTGTGGAGCCTTTTTAAATGCGCGTAAAAGCTTATAAAACAGGGATTTTCAAAGAAAACGGGGATTTGCCCTCTTTCATAAAAAAACATCTTCCTTCGCTTAAAGAGGGCAGTATTATTGCGGTTTCCTCCAAAGTGGCAGGGCTTTGGGAAGGCCGCACCGCGGATTTGGCTCTTAAAGAAAAAATCATAAAAGAAAGCAGCGATTTTTAT
Organism: Elusimicrobiota bacterium; assembly: GCA_029008615.1. Lineage (GTDB taxonomy): Bacteria > Elusimicrobiota > Elusimicrobia > Elusimicrobiales > Elusimicrobiaceae > Proelusimicrobium. Next base: position 109,452 of record JAQXJI010000007.1, read on the forward strand.
TTAAAGACTTCGCTTTGTTATTTTACAGTAAAAGACGGTATGGTTATGACTAATGCCGGCGTTGACGAAAGCAATATAAAAGGCAAGCTTTCGCTTTTGCCGGAAGAACCTTATAAAACCGCCGCGCGCCTAAGAACCGCACTTAAAGAAATTTATAAAGTAAAAAAGCTCGGCGTGATTTTAACCGACAGTATGATACTGCCTTTAAGGGCGGGGGTGATTTCCGCCGCGGTGGGGTATGCCGGTTTTAAAGGCGTAAAAGATTACAGAGGAAAGGGAGATATCTTCGGCCGCAAACTTAAAATGACCCTTGTAGACGCCGCCGATACTTTGGCGGCTGCCGCCGGCCTTATGATGGGCGAAGGCAAAGAAAAAAGGCCCTTTGCCGTCATTGAAGACGCGCCCGTAATATTTGTTTCCGGACAAAAAAAAGGGGAAATAACTTATCCCCTTGAAGACGACCTTTATTATCCGTTTTTTAAACCTTTTTTTAAACGCAAATAAATTATTTTTTATATTTTTCCACCAGTTCTTTTTCCACGGAAGCGGGCACGCAGTTTTTAAGCCGTCCGCCCAGGGAATAGGCTTCACGCACCATAGAGGAAGTCAGATAAGTGTATTTCGCGCTCGGCATTAAAAAGACGGTTTCCATTTCCCCGTTAAGTTCGCGGTTGGTATTTGCCAGGATAAATTCGTATTCCAAATCCGTCAAAGCGCGCAGGCCGCGTATGGCCACTTTGGCTTTTTTAAGCTTCATATAATCGGCCAGAAGTCCGTCAAAAAAATCTACTTTTACGTTTTTAAATTCCTGCGTATTTTCTTTTAAATGTTTTAAACGCTCTTCAACGCTGAAGACCGGTTTTTTGTTTTTATTGACGAGTATCGCGACGATGACTTCGTCAAAAATATCGGCCGCGCGGCGGATAATATCAAGATGTCCGTTTGTTACAGGGTCGAAAGTTCCGGGGTATACGGCAATATTTTTCATAAAACACCTCTCTAACTTTATTATAATAATTCTATGAATAAAAATCCTTTTCCAGATTCGGTTTATTTAAAAAGAACTTATCCGGCGGAGCCGGATTTCAGAGGGGAGTATTTCCGCGATCAAACCAAAATTATACATTCCCAGCCTTTTAGAAGGCTTAAAAGTAAGACGCAGGTTTTCGCCGCGCCCGGCAATGACCATATTTGCACGCGTATAGAACACGTTTTGCACGTTGCGACGATAGCCGTTTCAATATGTAAAGGATTAAACCAAACCGGCAACTGGAAACTGGATGAGGAACTGGCCTATTCCATAGGCCTTGCTCACGATTTGGGCCACGCGCCTTTCGGCCACGAAGGCGAAAGAGCGATAGCCAGCAAAATAGCTCCTGCAAATTTTATGCACGAATTAAACGGCTACCGTGTGGTGGAGCATCTTACCTGTTACGGGCGGGGGCTTAACCTTACTTATGCTGTTAAAGACGGTATTATCTGCCACTGCGGAGAAGACTTCAACAACAACGCTTTAAAGCCGGGCCCGATTCCCAACGATTTGGAAGCCATCAAAGACCGCCGGCACTTGCCTTCTACTTATGAGGGCTGTGTGGTGCGCCTTTCAGATAAAATAGCTTATTTGGGCCGCGATATTGAGGATGCCGTCCGCGCCAAAATAATAACTTACGCAGACGTACCCTCAATAATAAAAAAGGAACTGGGCGAAAACAACGGCGAAATTATAAATACCCTCGTGCTTGATTTGACGCGCAATTCCGCCGATAAGGACAGTATAGGCTTTTCCCAAGAAAAGTTTGAGATTATGGGCGAACTTAAAAAGTTTAACTATAAACATATTTATAATCATTCTTCCGTGGCGAAGCAAAAAGACGTGCTTACTTATGCTGTCGGCAAATTGTTTGATTATTACGAAGAACTTTTTGAAAAGTATTCTTTCGGCCCGGGTTACGCCGCCGAACAGAAACAGGCCGCAAGAAGTTTTGGACATTATTTGGAATCAATGCGGCACATTTACGAGGGCAAAGCCGGGGTGAAAGTCATCGTTACGGATTACATAGCCGGTATGACCGATTTTTACGCACAGGAATGCATAAAAGAGGCCCTTGGAATCAATCTGAATTTTAATTTTTAACCGCTGATTCTTTTATATATTGGGAAAACGGACGAAGCTGGAAATCAGCTTCGTCCGAATTTGCGCGTTATTTCCTTCATTTCCAAAGTAATTAAAGTCGGCCTGCCGTGCGGGCAATGTAAAGCATCTTTGCACTTTTTCATATTGTTTAGTAAAGCTTCGGCCTGGACTTTTTCCAGCTTTTCCCCGGCTTTTATTGATTTTTTGCACGCCATTGTAGATATCAGACAGTACTTAAGTTTATCGTCGGATTTGGCCGGGTCGCCGATAACGTCGGATAAAGAAATTATGAAATCTCTTATGCTTTCTTCTTTGAACTTAAGTAAATTCGGTACGGAGTTAATGCTGAGCGTGTTTGCGGAAAATCTTGATATCTCAAACCCCGTCAATTCTAAAACTTCGCTCCAGGCAAGCACGGCTTCAAGCTTGCTTGCCGGCAGCCGTACGCTTACAGGGAACATCAAAGGCTGAACTTGCACCGCCGCATTTTCAATCTGAGCCCAATACTCTTCAAAATAAATTCTTTCCTGCGCGGCGTGTTGGTCTATCAAAACCAAACCTTGAGGATTTTCAAATAACAGATAACTTTGCTGAAGCTGCCCCAAATAGGTGTAAGGGCCTTTAAACCATAAGGGGTCGCTCGGCTCGGATTGGGGTATAAGGGTTGGGCCTTCTTCCTGCGGGTTGTTTTTGTTCGTATAGGAAAATTCCGCGGCGTGATGCTCTTTTTCAATATCGTAAGAAGGGGGTTCCTCAAAATCCCTGGCTTGCATAGAAGGTTCGGCCTTGGGCGTAGCCACATTAAGAAAATCTACGCCGCCGAAGCTTTGCGTCTTTGTCAAAAAATCTTCTTGAGCAATCGGCACAGGCGGGCAGGGAAAAGCGGACGCATCTTCAGCCGAAACGGGTTGACGGCTTGTTTTAATTTGCAAATTTTGGCTTTGAGAGTTTTTTAAAAGAGTATCGGCTATTTTTGAATAAACGAAATTAAATACCGCATTTTCCTGAATAAACTTAATATCCTTTTTTTGCGGATGTATGTTTACGTCAAACTCGCTCGGCGGAAGAGTCATATAAATTACGGCGGCGGGGTGTTTGTCTTTTTCCCGGTAAGGCTGATAGGCCTTATATAAAGCCTGCTGTAAAAGTTTGCAGGTTATGGGCCGCCTGTTGACGAAGAAAAATTGTCTGTCCCGCGCGGGGCTCAGCTTATCCGCCGGTGAAACAAAAGCCTTAAAACTAAATTGCGAGTCTTCAATGTAAATCAAATTTTTTACGATTTCTTCGCCTATGATTTTTCCAAGGCGGCTTCTCAGCCCGGCTTGGTCGTTTTTTTGCGAGGCGAGCGCATAAATTTTATTTCCGTCGGTTCTTACGTTAAAGGCCGTTTCGGGGTTTGCCATAGCGGCGTCTTCCGCGCAGGAAAGAAGATGGCTTCTTTCTACGGCGTCGGATTTTAAAAATTTTAGTCTGGCGGGAGTGTTAAAAAACAAATCGCGCACTTCCACCGTCGTGCCTTTTAAAGCGGGCGCGGGCGCTTGGTTTATCAGTTTGCCGCCTTCGGCTTGTATCATTGCGCCCTTTTTGCCTTCCACGCAGGAAGAAATCGTAATTTTGCTTATCGCCGCAATGGAGTACAAAGCTTCTCCCCTGAAGCCGAAAGTGTTTAAGCTGCCTAAATCCTCAAAATCCGTGATTTTGCTGGTTGAGTGACGCAAAAGGGCCGTAGGCAAATCTTCTTTCCCGATGCCTTGGCCGTTGTCGTTTACGCGGATAAGTTTTTTGCCCGCTTTTTCTATGTCAACATTAATAATTGTCGCGCCGGAATCCAGGCTGTTTTCCAACAGTTCCTTTAAGACGCCGCTCGGGCGTTCTATCACTTCCCCCGCGGCGATTTTTCCTGCGGTTTTCTGGTCAAGCAGCTTAATGCGTTTCACTCTTCTAACCTCTTTTTCCATTCGGAAATTATTTGTAAAGCCTGTAAAGGCGTTATTTTATTTAAGTCTACCATTTTTATTTCCTGCACTATCGGGCTGGAAAATAAATCGGGGTTTTTGTCCTCCTGCATAGTGTTGGCCATAGCCTGTTTTTCGCCCAAATCTGCCAATATCTTCTTGGCGCGTAAAATGCAGCTTTGCGGAAGCCCGGCTATCTGCGCGACGTGCACTCCGTAAGATTTATCCGCCCCGCCCGGCTGTATTTCAAAGAGGAAATTCAATTTAATTTCGCCGGACGGCGTTTTGTATTCGCTGGCGGTTACGTGGAAGTTTTTTATGCGGGAATATTTTTCTTCCAGTTCCGTAAGTTCAAAATAATGCGTTGCGAACAGCACTTTAGGTCCCTGCCCGTGCGGTTTATAGAGATATTCCGTTATGGCCCAAGCTATGGAAATGCCATCGTAGGTGGAAGTGCCGCGGCCGACTTCGTCCAAAAGTATCAGCGTGGAAGATGTGGCGCAGGCCAAAATATTGGCCGTTTCGCGCATTTCCACCATAAAGGTGGATTCGCCCCTGCTTAAAGCGTCCTGCGCACCGATACGGGTGAGGATTTTATCCGTTATCGGTATTTCCGCGTGTTCGGCCGGGACGAAGCTTCCCATTTGCGCCATAATCGTAATTAAGGCCGTCTGCTTTAAAAATACGCTCTTGCCGCCCATATTCGGCCCTGTCAGCAGTATAATCTGCGGGCCTTGCCCGCCGAGCGTCAAATTGTTGGGAACGAAGCTGCCGCTGGGGATATTTTGCTCCACTATCGGGTGGCGGCCCTTTTCTATTACCAAGGCGCCGTTTTCCGGCATAATTTGCGGCTTTTTGTAATTGCCGTTAAGCGCGGCGCACGCCAAAGAGAACAAACAATCGGTTTTCGCTATTATTTTTGCCATTTGCTTCAGCACCGCAAGATTTTGGTAAAGATAGGCTTTTATCTTTTCAAATATAGCAAGCTCTATGCGAAGGCTTTTTTCTTCCGCGGAAAGGATTTTCTTTTCCAGTTCTTTCAGCTCTTCCGTTACGAATCTTTCCGCGCTGGTTAAAGTTTGTTTGCGGATATAGTCGTAAGGCACTTTTGAAATATGCGTTTTGGTGACTTCTATATAATAGCCGAATACGGTGTTGAACCCGACTTTTAGGGAAGGTATGCCGGTGCGTTCCTTTTCCCTTTGGCAGATTTCCATAAGAGCTTTGTCCGCGTGCTGTTTTAAATTGACGATTCCGTCCAGTTCCGTATTATAGCCGGGTTTTATTATGCCGCCGTCGGAAAGTTTTACGGGCGGATTTTCATTTAACGCGCTTGCGAGCAAATCGGAAATTTCTTTAAGTTTCGCAAAATGCATGGCGAAGACTTCCTTAAGCTCCGGCAGCATCTCTCCGTAGCTTAAAACCCACTCGCGTATTTTGTCGGAAAGCATTAAAGACTGCCTTAAACCCGCCAAATCCCTTGGAGTGGCGGAAGAAGTGGCCACGCGGCTCATAATCCTTTCAATATCGCAGATGTCCTTTAAAAGCAAGGCCAGCTCGTCGCGGGCGGATTCATTGCTAAGCAAAGCTTCCACGGCGTCTTGCCTGTGGTTGATTTCTTTGACGTTTAAAAGCGGGCGCAGTATCCATTCCTTGAGCATTCTTGAACCCATCGGCGTTTTTGTGTAATCCAATATGCCCCAAAGGGTGTTTTTCCTGCCGCCGACTTGGCTGGAAACCAGTTCCAAGGTGTTTACGGCTGCGCCGTCAAGCTGTAAAAATTCCGAAATTTCCCTGTAAAACGGGGCGAAGTATTCGCGGAAATTGTCGTTTGTGCCCGCCATGTATTTAAGGCAGTTTAAGCCCGCTTTCAAAGCCAGGGGATATTCTGTCAGTATGCCGGGCCAATTTTCGGGAATATTGTCGGTTTCGGAGGAACTTTCGCACGGGGAAAGCGTCAAATCCTGAGGGAGTATAATTTTGGTTTTAAGTTTCGCCAAGCTGGCTTTGCCGCCTATCACTTCGGAGGGGTTAATCGTCGCCATTACCGTGGAAAGTACGGTCATTTCTTCGTCCTCGGCGTTCTGCGTAATCCAAAAATCGCCGGTTGAAGCTTCAAGGCAGGCCAGGCCCCATCCTTTTTTATCGGTTTCCACGGCTACCAAATAATTGGAATTGCCGGCTTCCAGCATGGAATCTTCAAGAACGGTGCCGGGGGTTATTATCCTGACGATTTTCCTTTCAAAAAGTTTTGTTTTTGGGTTTGTGATATTTGAAGTCTGTTCGCAAACTGCTATTTTTTTGCCGGCTTTTAAAAGTTTGGCTATGTAGGAATTTGCCGAATGGAAAGGCACTCCGCACATCGGCTGATCTCCGCGGGCCGTCAAAGCAAGCCCGAGCAGGCGGGAGCCTTCTTTGGCGTCTTCTCCGAACATTTCATAAAAGTCGCCCAGCCTGAAAAACAATAAAGCTTCGGGGTTTTGGTTTTTTATTTCATAGTACTGTCGCATTAGGGGGGTTAGTGTCATACTGAGTTTTAATTCTCCTTTGTAACGACGGAGAGTATCTCCCGCGCTTGGGCAAGGGTTTCACAGCGTACAAATTGTTCTCTCACGGCGGCGGCGTTGGTAAATCCGTTCAGCCAATAACCAACCGTCTTTTTGCTGCGGCTTATGCCGGTTCTCTCTCCGTAGAATTTAACATTCTCCTCTATCAAAGTAAGAAACATCAGCGCCTTTTCCGCATTTGCAATTTTGCCGAAAGGCCGTGAGCTGAGGATACTGCTTATTTCCGTAAAAATAAATGGGTTGCCTATGGCGCCGCGGCCTATCATTACGGCCTGCGCGCCGGTTTCAAACATATTTTTTGCGTCCTGCGCATTCAGAATGCCGCCGTTTGCTATTACAGGTATCTGCGCCACACGGCAGGCGCTTTCCAAAAAAGCCAAATTAGGCGGGCCGGAATGAACGTCTGCCGCCGCACGGGCGTGCAAAGTTATGGCGGCCGCGCCGCTGTCTTGCGCGATTTTGGTCAGCAAAGGCGCCAAATTTTCCGTGCGGTTTAAAGAAACGCGTGTTTTTAAAGTAACGGGAATCTTTACGCTTTTTACCGCGGCTTTTAAAATTTCGGCGATTTTTTTGGGTGTTTTCATAAGTACGCAGCCGGCCCCGGCTTTGTTGACTTTTTTAACCGGGCATCCGGCGTTTATATCTATAATGTCCGCGCCCTGGGCTTCGGCCCTTTTGCAGGCTTGCGCTATGGTTTGTGCGTCGCCGCCGAACACTTGCATAGAAAGCGGGTGTTCGGCTTTATCCACCTGAAGCATTTTAACGCTTTTGGGACTGTCAAATTTTAAAGCGGCGGCGGAAACCATTTCCGCGCATACAAGCCCCGCCCCGCCTTTAAGACATAAAATTCTAAAAGGAGTATCCGTAATCCCCGCCATCGGAGCGAGGACCAAGTTTGAGGGACAGACGAAATCCCCTATTTTAAGTTGTTTTATATAAGGCATTTATTCTTCCTTCCAGTTGTCTTGCGGAGCCGAGGATACTTCCTTCTCCCGGCTGAGGCACCAACGCAGAATGTCGCGCACGGTTCTGTCGGTATTTTTAAATTCAAATACGTTTAAAAATTCATTATGGCCCATACCGCCTGCTACTATATGATCCGATACGGAAACGGAATAGAGCCTTTCGTTTTGGACGGGCGCGCCGTTAATATACATTTTCTTTATTTTTTGGCCCAAAGGAGCGGAAGGATTGTAGACTATGTTCAGCCCCGAAGTCTGCGGCCAGTTGTTTTTTGTTTCTATGCTGTGTTCCAGCGCGTTTTTAAGTTCGTCGCCGCGCATTTTTATCAGCATTACCCTGTCGTTAAAAGGAATGGCGTTGTTTAGTTGGACTTCGCTTAAAGGGCCCTGTTCAAATCCGTTTAAGAAAGCGTCGGAATTGATTATACCTATTTCATTATTGGCCCACCTTTTTATGCAGCGCGCCGTATAAGCCCCCAGCGGGGAAGGCCTGTCGCTGTAAGTGGGTAGCGGTATATTCAGCCCTGCTATTTTGCGGCCGGTTATTCTTAAAGCCGTTTTGCGCATAGCGTCAATTTCAAGGGATAGTTCCTCATCTTGCCCATAGAGGTCTTTGTCGAGGGTGATTTCCTCAAAATCATAAGAGGAAAGCAGTTTGTTTTTATCGAAGTTCAAAGTTATTTTTGCCGTTTCAAAAAGCATCGGAGGGCGGCGCGTTACCAGCGTTTTTGAAACCTCTTCCGTTTCCGAGCCGGAAACATCACCGTTGCCGCCTAAAATAAGGGAAAGTTCAGGCAATTCTTCCGCCAAGAGCTTCTCATCTGTTTTTTGCCCGGAAGGAGCCAAATCAAAACCTATGCTGCTTAAAAGGATTATAACGTCAGGCTGATGCTTTTCAAGTTCCGGCAGGATAGCTTTTACGGAAGGAATTTCGTCTTTGACGCGTAAGGAAGAGTTCCTTAAAGTGTCTGGGAAGTCTTGGCGCGATATCAGCCCGATTATGGCCGCTTTTATGCCGTTTTTCTCCGTAATGACGTATTTTTTTATGTATTTGGGCTGGCTGCCGTCCTTGTTTTCCAGGTTTGAAACTACAATCGGGAAGTTCGCTTTTTTTATTCCGGCTTCAACCACGTCCCAGCCTAGGGCAAGGTCGCTAGGGCTTAAAGTGGCGGCAGTGTAGCCGAGTTTATTCATAAGGTTAACCGCGCCTTCAAGTTTAAACTGCTTTCCTTCCTGCGTTCTGAAAAACGTATTCCCGCTGTCAAACAGCATATAAGCGCGTTCCTGCGCCAGTAAAAGATTTTTGAGTACGGCCAAGCCGCCGGTGGGGCGGTTGTTGTTTTCGGCCGAATTGCGGGCCCAGTAAAACCCTTGGATATCATTGGTGTGATAAATATCAAGGCGTGTTACAGGCTCTTTGGAGCAGCCGCTTAAAAGCAAAATGGCGGCAAGCGGAAAAATCGGAAAGAATTTCATTTTTTAATCAACTTTTAATATCCTTCCGTTTTTGGCGGATTTTATGCCTGCGGGATTGGCTTTTACCCAGTCCGTAAAGAGTTCCGTTATAAGTTTTTGGGAATACATCTTTTTATCTTTTATGTTCTTGAACATATAACCCTCGGATCCGCCCTTGGCGATATGATCGTTTGTGCCGATTGTATAGGTCTTTTGCGGGTCAAGATCTTCCCCGTTGACTTTTACGGAAACTATTTCCGGGCGTTTATGTTTAAATCTGTATTTAACTTCCAAACCCGAATATTGGAAAAGGCTTTTATTTTCTTTAAGGCTCCTTAAAACCAGCTTTTTCACAAAATCTCCCTTTACTTTAACTACATAAGGCTTGTTGGGGAAAGGGAAAATCTGATAAGCGATTCTGGTTGTTATTTCCCCTTTGTTTAAAGTTTCGCGGACGCCGCCGGTATTTTGCAGGCCTATATCCGCGCCGGTATATTCCTTGACGAGATCTGCGAAGATATTACCTAAAGGGGAATCTATATATCCTGCGTCCTTGGGGGCATAGTTGTAAATCGTTTCGGAAGCTTTGCCTATGGGGGTATCCATATATTTTGCGCGGTTGGCTTCCGCAAATTCCCGAATGTAAGGATCTTGAGGATATTTGTCGGCGTCAAGCTCTATAAATTCCGAATTGGCGGATTTGAACTTGCCGGTTTCGTCGTCAAATTCAAGCGTGATACGGCTGACGTGCGTCAAAGCCGTTCCGCTTTCCACAAAAAGTACCCCGTCTTTATAGACGTTTTGGCAAACTTTATGCGCGTGTCCTCCCAAAACGACGTTTATTCCCTCAAGGCCTTTTATAAGGGAAAGGTTGCTGGGCGCGTCGGTGTGCTTATCGTCTTTTAAAGAGGAATGGGTCAATAAGATTATGGCGTCCGGATTTTGCAGGCGCGCTTGATATAAAGCTTTTTTGAGGGCTTTTTTGTCCCCGGATATCCTTATACCGTCGGCTTTGGTAGAAAATTCTTTCGCCAAGCCGATTACCGCTATTTTTTTGCCGTTTACCATATAAGTTTTGAAAGGCTTTACGTTTTTAACCAAACCGCCTTCTACGGTGTCGTGCATATTGGCGGCAAGAATATCAAAGTTTACGGAGTCCATATTTTTAAGCAGATTTGCTTTGCCGAAATCGTTTTCGTGATTGCCGATAGTAGTGGCCGCATAGCCGAGTTTATTCATAAACTGTACGGAAAGATTACCGTTTGATTGTTTGGCTTCATAAGTGCCGGAAGAAAAATCCCCGCCGTCAAGCAATAAATACGGCGTTTGCTGTTGCTGTAAAAAGGCTTTAAGGGCTGAAAATCCGCCTATGTTTTTGCCGTTGATTTTTCTGGGAAAATAAAAACCGTGAGTATCGGAAGTGTGAAATATGTTTACTGTCGCTGCGGCGGCAAAACCGGATAAAAACAAAGCGCAAAGCAGGATAAAAAATCGTCTTGACATTAAGCCTCCCAACCAAAGGCCGCGCCGGGCGGCGCGCCGATAATGATATATATTAAAATATTAACAAAATAAGATATAATATGCAAAAGCCGCGGGAACTTGCTTTTATGCGGATTTGACAGCAAAGCCGGCGGTTTCATATAATATATAAGTCCCTTAAAAAGGGCTTATTTATTTCAGTTAGGAAATAGATGAAAATACCTAATAACAGAAGCAGTAAGGATCTTTTAAGAAAGAACGAACATATCCGCGCCGCCGAAGTCAGATTGATAGACTCAGACGGAACAATGCTGGGCATAGTGAACATACGCGAAGCCTTGGCAAAAGCGAAAGAAAAAGAGCTTGACTTGGTGGAGATTTCTCCCACAGCGCAGCCTCCTGTTTGTAAAATATTGGAATACTCCAAATACATTTATGAGCAGGGTAAAAAGAATAAAGACGCTAAAAAGAAGCAAAAAGCAGTTTCTTTAAAAGAAATAAGGCTTAAATCCAGAATAGCGTCCCACGACTTAGAGGTTAAAGTTAAGCAAATTGAAGGATTTCTTAAGAAGAAAGATATGGTAAGAGTGTCCGTCGTGTTCTACGGACGCGAAAACCAACATAAAGATATCGGCTTCGCTATGCTTAATGATATGAAAACCAAATTAGCGGAGATCGGCGATATTGATGGCAATATACAGACGCAAGGCAACAGAGTAACAGTTACCTTCGTCCCGAAAGCATAAAATAAAGAGGTAAGGATAAGTTAATATGCCAAAACTTAAAAATCATACCGGAGCCAAAAAAAGATTCAGAGTAACGGCAACCGGTAAATACAAAAACAGAAAGGCCGGCAGGAGGCACTTACTCGCCCCTGAAAAGGCAAGCATTAAAAGAGAAAGAAGAGAAAGCGCTATTATCGCGCCGAACTCTGCGGAAGGCAAGTTCTTAAAGAAATACCTTCCTATGAAATAAGGTTGGAGTGGCAAAATGAGAATAAAATTTAGCGTCGCAAGACATGCAAGAAAGAAAAAAGTTCTTAACAGAGCAAGCGGTTACTACGGTGATAAATCCCGCCGCTTGAGAATGGCCACCCAGCAGGTGGATAAGTCCCTGGTACACGCTTACACGGACAGAAAAGACAAAAAAGGCAATTACCGCTCACTCTGGATTACCAGAATCAACGCCGCGGTACGCGAAGAAGGTATGAACTATTCAACCTTTATCAGCGGCCTTAGCAAAGCCAATATCACGCTTAACAGGAAGATGCTTTCCGAAATGGCGATTAAAGACCCGGTTTCTTTTAAACAACTGGTCGATATTGCAAAAACTTCCGTCGCGAAGTAAGCTTTTGCGGTTTCAGCCCCGATGGTTTAGGCCGTCGGGGCTTTTTTATTGCCGTAAAATTTAAAAGTGTTTTAAACCGTTTCTGCTTTCCCGTTACAGCTGGTATAATTGATATAATATATATATGGAATTTATTGACTCACACGCACATTTAAACGACGAAGCTTTTGACTCCGACCGCAAAGAAGTCATAGATCAGTGCTTTGCCGCCGGCGTAAAACGTATGGCGGAAATCGCCTGCGAAGTCAATGAATGGGCCCCCGCCTTAAAATTAAGTGCGGAGTATAACGGGGCGATTTTCCCCGTATGCGGCGTCCACCCGGATTATGCTTCCACGCTGAACGCGCAAACCGTTAAAGAATTGGAAGATTATTTGCTTAAGCCGGAAGTAAAAGCCCTCGGCGAAATCGGCCTTGATTATAATGAATATGAAGGCGAGCCTAAGGACAGGGAACTGCAAAAACACGCTTTTGACGTTCAGCTTAAACTTGCCGCAAAAGTAAATATGCCGATAGTTTTGCATTGCAGAAAAAGCCGCGAGGCGGAGGATTTTTCCGCCTATGAGGATATGTTTTCAATCTTGAAAAACAATCTTTACACCGGCGGTATTATGCACTGCTTCAGCGGGCGCGAAAAAGACGCTTTCCGCGCTTTGGATATGGGCTATAAATTGGGCATAAACGGCATAATAGGCTATAAAAGGAACTACGACTTGCGCCAAACAATTAAAAAAGTCGGCCTTAAATATTTGCATTTGGAAACGGACTGCCCTTATCTTCCCCCACAAAGCAAACGCGGACAGAGAAACAACCCTTCTTATATACCCGAAATCGCCCTCACTTTGGCGGAAGTTACGGGCGAAACACTCGCCAAAACGGCCGATATAACCACTCAAAACACCCTAGAAGTTTATAAACTCAAAATATAATATCGTTAAATTTCCCGACGTAAAATAAAACTTTGTCCCTGTTTTATTTTTAGCAGACTTAAAAGGGGATTGACAATTTTGATTTTTTTAGCTAGAATATTAGCAGTCGCTTAAGAAGTTTGCTAAAAAATTGCGTTTTAAGGTCGCAAAATAATGAGAATACTTAAACCCGAAATAGCAAAAGAAAGGGAAGAAAAAATATTAAGAATGGTTATCCAGGAATATGTGGAAACCAGAAAGCCCGTAGGATCGGAGCTTGTTGCTCAAAAAGGATTGCCGGGCGTATCCAGCGCGACGATAAGAAACACAATGAAAAAGCTTGAAGAAGAAGGCTATTTGTATCAGCCTCACGCTTCGGGCGGCAGAATCCCCACCGATAAAGCTTACCGCTTTTATGTGGACTACTTATCAAAAATACAAAAAATAGCCGTCAAAGAACGGGAAAGGATAGAAAGCGAGTATAAACAAAGCAGCGCGGAAATCAACAGGGTTATGGCGCAGACTTGCAAAATGCTTTCGATGATGTCCCATTCTGCGGGATTCGTGCTTAGAAGCAGCGTACAGGACTTAAGCGTACAACGCCTTGATTTTATGCCCTTGGGGCCATATAATATATTGGCTATTCTTGTTACGGAAGAGGGGGTAATAAAACATTGGCCGTTTAGAATGAACAGGGCCGTTTCCCCGGCGTGGCTGATGATGTTCAACCATTTTATAAACGAACAAATCTCAGGCCTGACGCTTAAAGACGCCCAACAAGTGCTTTGGGAAAACCTGCAAAGAGGCGCGGCGGACGGGGAAGGCTTTACGGAATTGGCCTGCAACATTTTAAGCGATATGGCTTCCCGCCAACGCAGAGAAGAGCGTTTATATATAGACGGGATGAGCCAGCTTGTGGAAACTATGACCGAAGAAGAACACGGTCAGTTGGGCCAAATGATGCGCGTTATGGAAGAGCGCGACAGACTGGCCGCTCTGCTTAACGAAAAAATGCAGCAGTTGGAAACCGAATCGGCCAATAAAATAGACGTCAGTATAGGTTCGGAAAATGAACTGAGCGAACTGAAAGACCTCAGTATAATATCTTCTGCCTGCAAAGTGGGCGGCAAGACCATAGGGCTTATAGGCATAGTGGGGCCTAAGCATATGGAATACAACAGGATGATGTCCCTTGTAAATTTCATCGGGGAAATGCTGGGAACAACCATAAGAAACTGGCAGGTCTCCCTGGATTTAAAACAAAGGAGTGAAGATGAATAAGAAGAAACACTCAAAGCCGCAGGGGGAAGAGGAAATCCTTGAGGAGAATGAGCCTAAACGGCAAACCCAAGAGGAGCAAACCGCGGCGGAAGACGCTAAAGAGGCTTCACCCGAAGAGGAAACCTCCAAAGCGGATAAATATTTTGAACAGCTTGTAAGGCTTCAGGCCGATTTTGAAAACTACCGCAAAAGAACCGAAAAGGAAAAACCGCAGCTTATAAGTTACGGCAAGTTTGAAACCTTAAGAAAACTTTTGCCGCTGTATGATACGCTTCTTAAGGCCGAGGCCGAAAGTTCCAAGCCGGAAGCCAATATGCAGCATATAAAACAAGGCCTTAAAATGATTTTTGAACAGTTTGACAAACTGTTTAAGGCCGAAGGCGTCAAGATTATAAGCGCGAAAGGCAAACCTTATGACCCTATGACGCAGGAAGTCGTAACCACTATACCTTGCCCGCCGGAACAGGACGGCATAGTTCTTGAAGAACTTGCTGCGGGGGTGGAAATTGAAGGCAAAACTGTCCGCCCGGCGCAGGTAATAGTAGGCAAAAGCAGTGAAGAAGCAGCTAAATAAAGTGATTTTATAAGGAGAAAGAATAATATGTCTAAAATTATAGGTATTGATTTAGGAACCTCAAATACGGCGGCCGCAGTAATGGAAGGCGGCAGGCCGACGATTATCCCTTCCGCCGAAGGCAGCTCCATTGGCGGCAAGGCGTTTCCCTCCTATGTGGCTTTTACGAAAGACGGCCAGCGCCTTGTAGGCGAACCGGCCAGAAGGCAGGCCGTATCCAACCCGGAAGGTACGGCAACGGCTTTTAAAAGAAGAATGGGTGAAAGCTATAAATTTAATTTGAGAGGCAATGAATTTACTCCTCAACAGCTTTCCGCTTTCATTTTGCAGAAAGTTAAAAAAGACGCCGAAGCCTTTTTGGGCCAGCCTGTGGAAAAGGCCGTAATTACCGTCCCCGCTTATTTTAACGACAACCAACGCCAAGCGACGAAAGACGCCGGCAAAATCGCCGGGCTTGAAGTGGTAAGACTTTTAAACGAGCCTACGGCTGCGGCTTTGGCTTACGGTATCGATAAAACCGGCAAAGAGCAGAAAATCTTGGTATTTGACCTCGGCGGCGGTACATTGGATGTTACTATTATGGAAATGGGTAAAGAAGGTACTTTTGACGTCCTTTCCACTTCCGGCGATACGAAACTCGGCGGTACCGATATGGATAATGCCGTAATCGATTGGATAATCGACGAGTTTAAGAAAACTTCCGGCATTGACCTTAGAAACGACAAACAAGCTATGATGCGCCTTAAAGACGCGGCGGAAAAAGCCAAGATCGAGCTTTCCACCACTATGGAAACGGATATCAACCTTCCGTTTATAACCTCCGATAATACCGGCGCAAAACATTTGGAACTTAAACTTTCCAGAGCGAAACTTGAAAGCTTGGTAAGGCCGATAGTTGAACGCTGCGGAGCTTCAATCGACAGAGCCGTAAGCGATTCAAAACTTTCTATGAGCAATATCGATAAAATCATTATGGTGGGCGGCCCTACCCGTATGCCTATTGTTCAGGAATACGTCGAAAAACACGTCGGCAAGAAAATTGAAAGAGGCATCGATCCTATGGAATGCGTCGCGGACGGCGCGGCAATCCAGGCGGGCGTACTTACAGGCGACGTAAAAGATATTTTGCTCTTGGACGTTACCCCGCTTTCCTTAGGTCTTGAAACTTTGGGCGGTGTATTCACGAAGCTTATTGAAAGAAATACGACTATCCCGGTTCGCAAGACGCAGGTGTTTTCCACCGCGGCGGACAATCAGCCCGCGGTAACGGTCAACGTATTGCAAGGCGAACGCCCTATGGCCAAAGACAATGTTCCTTTGGGCAAATTCGACTTGGACGGCATTCCGCCAGCTCCCAGAGGAGTACCTCAAATCGAAGTTACATTTGATATCGACGCAAACGGTATTTTAAAAGTTTCCGCCAAAGACTTGGGCACCAACAAAGAACAGCACATCACGATTACCGCGCCCAACAAACTCAGCGAAGCGGAAGTGGAAAACTTCGTAAAACAGGCCGAGAAATTCGCCGAGGAAGATAAGAAAACCAAGGAAAGAATCGAAGCCAAAAACGAGGCCGACGGCGTGCTTTACCAGACCGAAAAAGCCTTGAAAGACTACGGCGACAAAATCCCGCAGGAAGACAGGCTTAAAGTAGATCAGGCTTTAAGCGAACTTAAAGAGGCCATTAAATCCGAAGATACCGAAAGGATTAAAAAGGCCAAAGACGAAGCCTTGGCCGCCAGCCAAAAACTTGGGGAAGTAATCTATAAAGAATCCCAAGCTAAAGCTCAGGCCGCGCAGGGCGCGCAAGCCGGGGCTCAGGGCCAGGCGCAGGAAGCACCTCAGGGCGAAGCCAAGAAAGACGACGTCGTAGAAGCTGAAGTCGTAGACGGCAAATAATAAAAATTGTTAAAGCGGGGGGTGTTTTAGCCCCCCGCTTTTTTATTGCCTTAACAGGGGGGAAGCCGTCGGCAGGCCTTCTTAAAGTATGATAAAATTTATATAAGAGATTTATTAAAGATTTTGCTTTAGTCCTTGGGGAAAAGCAATCTCCTTAAGCAAGATAAAGACAGGAAATAAAAGAAAATGGCGACGAAAGAAGATTATTATTCAGTACTCGGCGTAAACAGAAACGCCGATCAGGACGAACTTAAAAGAGCTTACAGGAAAATGGCTATGAAGTATCACCCCGACAGAAATCCCGGCAATCCTGAAGCGGAAGAAAAATTTAAAACGATTAATGAAGCTTTTGAAGTGCTTTCCGATCCGCAAAAAAGGCAAATTTATGATAATTACGGCGCGGAAGGTTTGAACGGAGCGGCTTCGGGCGGATTTCACGGCGGTTTTGGCGGATTTGAAGATATTTTCAGCTCCGTATTCGGCGATATGTTCGGCGGGAGTTTCGGCGGAGCGGGGGCGGGCTCAAGGCGCAGAGCTCAGCGCGGTAATGATTTGAAAGAGGAAGTTACCGTAACTTTAGAAGAGGCTTATGACGGCATTGAAAAGGAAGTTTCCTATAACCGCGTGGACACTTGCGAAACTTGCCACGGCACCGGCGCACAGGAAGGCAGCGGCAGAAAGACTTGCCCCACCTGCAAAGGCAGCGGTGTCGTCCAGTTCAGCCAGGGATTTTTTTCTATGCGGCAATCCTGCCCGGATTGCGGCGGACAGGGCAGTATTATTGAAAAGCCTTGCCGTGATTGCCACGGCACGGGCCGTCAGCGCAGTAAAGCCAAGTTTACCGTTAAAATACCCGCCGGTGTAAGGGAAGGCGTAGTTTTAAGGGTTCCCAACGGCGGCGATATCGGCACAAATGACGGCGGATACGGCGATCTTTATATTCAAACGCACGTAAAAAAGCATAAAATTTTCCAGCGTGACGGCGATGATTTACTTTTGGAAATTCCTTTGACTTTCCCTCAGGCGGCTTTGGGCGCTGCCGTGAAAATACAGAATATCAAGAAAGAGGAAATCAAAGTGATTATCCCCGAAGGTTCCCAGCACGGCAAAGTAATTTCCGTGGAGGGGGAAGGTATGCCGGTGCTAGGTAAAACCGGCAAAAAGGGCGATATGCGCGTTATCATCAATTTGGAAGTGCCCAAGAAGCTGACCTCGCGCCAAAAGAAGCTTATAGAAGAACTGGGCCAAGCTTTTGAAGAAGAGGGGCAGAAGAAGACCCTTTTTGAAAAAATCTTCGGTTAAGTTTTGTTTTCTGTTTTCGGCTGATAAAAATCCCCGGGCTTAATTAGCCCGGGAATTTTTTGTTTAAATATGTGTTTTGGCGCGCAGGTAAAAATATTAAAGTTTATTTGCGGGGGATTTTTTATTTGTTCCCGTTTTTTTGGCCGGTTTCTCCTCTTCTGAAGTTGTTTCGGTAAATTCCATTGGCTTTTTATTAGGATCAAAAATGATATTTGCTTTATGCAATTTTAAATAATCGTAAATTTCTTTATTTGGCGTTGTCAGTTTAAAATTTGGTATTGCCGCTCCGTTTGCGCGCAGGTATTTCATTGCGTTAAGATAGCCTTCTTCAATTGTTACGACTAAAGCCGGGGTCATATTGAAATTTTTATATTTAAGTCCTTTACCGACTATATATTTTATGCTCGCCATATCATTAATTATTGCGGCGTTATATAAGGCGGGACTTAGATTTTTCCCGTTTATTTTATAGCCTTTGGCTATAAAATGTTTTATTATATTTAAGTTTTGTGATTCGGTAAGGACGTCTTGGTCAAACATAAATTTATAAATAGGCTTTTTTTCATCTTCTATTGTGTAAAAACCGCTGCTTTCTATTTTTGCCTGAATATCCGCGCCGTTTTCAATTAAGATGTCAATAATTTCAATACTTTGCATATGTGCAGCTGACATAATAGGGGTAAAATCGTTATCATCTCTTTTATTTACGTCCGCGCCGCATTTGATAAGATATTTTACCGTCCCGGGGGAATTGGCATAAACGGCTCTTTGCAGAGGAAGTAACCCTTCGTAAATTGAATTTACGTCCGCACCGGCAAGCAGAGCGTTGTAAATACCGCGCAAGTGCATTTTATCCGCCGCTTCGTGAAGCATTTTATTTGGGTCTTCTTTTTTGACGGATTTTGTTTCCTGTTCTTTTTGCTGATTTTCCGGAGCTTGTGCGGAGGGTGCGGGCTTTTCCAGCTTTGGCAGGGTTAACTCCGCCAGGCAAATATTAAATGCCGGAAGTAAAAACAACAAAGCCATAAGAAATTTCATAAATTCTCCTTTAAGGCTGTTTTGCGTAACAAATGCCGTCTTGTGCTTTAATTATTTTAACTTTTTTAAGCGAGGAGGAAATCTGTCCGCCCGGTATAAGCGCGCGCTGGAAATTGGAAAGCACTCCGCTTACACAGTTCTTTGCCTGAACAAAAGTTTCCGCCAAAAATTCTTGTTCGCTTCCGAGTAAGCTTTCTGCGGCGGCTTGCCTTAAAGCTTTATCTTTTTTATGCAGGATTTCGGAGCGGCGTTTAATTTCCTCCGGCGGGATTTGTTTAAGGGCGGCCGCTTTTGTGCCTTGCCGCGGAGAATAGCTGAAAACGTGCAGGCCGGCAAAGCCTATTTTATCCAAGAAAGCCAAAGATTCTTCAAAATTTTCCTTTGTTTCGGTGGGGTATCCTGCGATAATATCGCAATATAAGAAGATGTTTTTAAATTTGCTTTTTATGTATTGTACGCGGTTAAAATATTCCTGCGCACCGTAATGACGGCCCATATCCTTAAGTACGGCTTCACTTCCGCTTTGCAAAGGAAGATGCAAATAATTGCAGAATTTTTTGCCGCCGTTTGCCGCCGTTTCTATCAGTTTATCTGTAACGGTGTTGATTTCTATTGAAGAAAATCTTATGCGGAAATCCCCGTTAATTTTAAAAATTTCTTCAAGCAAGTCGGCCAAATCCGCGCCGGTCTGCGGGCAGGAATAATTGCCTATGTTGATGCCCGTCAGCACTATTTCTTTATAACCGTTTTCTATAAGGTTCTTAATTTCCGCAAGTGCGACAGCTTTGGGTTTGGAAGTTTTTAAAGGTCGCGTATAGGGCACTATGCAGTAGGAGCAAAAATTGTCGCAGCCGTCCTGTATTTTTACAAAGGCTCTAGTTTTACCCTCGTGGGATTTTACCGTCCAGTCTATATCCGCGCCGAAAAGGACTTTTCCCAAATCGGGCCTAAAAACAATTTCGGCAAAAGGGAAAATCTGCCTTATTTTTTCTGCGCCGGACATCGCATAACAGCCCGTAACAACCAAACGGCAGTTAGCGTTATCACGCCTTATCGCGCGTATCATTTTATTTGCGTCCCTGTCGGCTTTAGCTGTTACCGAACAGGTGTTTAAGAGGCACAAATCCGCTTGTTTATAATCAAATGTGATTTCGGTTTTGGCGGATTTAAACTTCTCCAAAAGGGCTTCGCTTTCCACTTGGTTTACGCGGCAGCCGAAAGTTTTTATAAATACTTTCATTGCTGCGCCGCCCAGCAGGCAACGGCCGCCGCGGTTTCCGCGCGCAGTATATTTTGGCCTAAAGTTACCGGCTTTATATTATATTTTTTGGATAGGGAAATTTCCTCTTCCGCATATCCGCCCTCGGGGCCTATAAATATTGCGGTTTGGCTGCCGATGGAGGCGATTTCTTTAAAAAACGGCGTTTTATGTTCGTCTTCGTAACAAATTAAAGCGGGGACGGACAGCGTTTTTACGGCTTCTTCAAAAGTGATAGGTTCTTCTATAACGGGGACGGAAGGGTTCTCGCATTGTTTGCAGGCCGCAAGCGCCAGTTGGTTCCAGCGTTCGTGTTTTGTAGTCCATTTTTTAAGCAAATCTTTTTCCGAATATCTTGATAATACCGGCACGAATCGGCTGACGCCCGCCTGAGTACATTTGTCTATAATATCTTCCGCCGCGGCGCGCGCCACCGCGCTGAAATATAAATGAACTTCCCGTTTTAAATGAGGGGCCGGCAAAGTTTTTATAATTTCGCCGCAGGCCGATTTATCAGAAAGTTCGCCAATTAAGGCCAAATATTTATTTCCCTTTCCGTCAAAAATTTTTATTTCCTCGCCGGTATGTATCCGCGCCACTTTAAGGTGGCGGGCTTCTTCTTTGGACATCGTAAAAACATTTTGTTTTATTTCGGCTAAATATTGCGGCATAGGTTTAGTCCGGCAGACCTTGACAATTTAGTTTTAAACCGTCTTTCGTGCAGAGATTTATCTTGAAGCCGTTTCCCGTGCCGAAAGTGTTGGAATAAACCGGCGCATCATTGCGGGCGGCTTTCTTTTTTGCGTGATAATCCTGAATGGCGATATATAGATGGCTGAAAGGCAGGCCGCATCCTCTGGGGTTGGGGGTATCGTCCGTGGAAAGGAAAAACCGCCTCTTGCCGTTGCCCGTATCAATGGCCCTGCTGCGGAATGCGGAATGCAATACTTCTTCCCTGCATTTTGTCGCGTCAAGCAGATAGATAAAATCCGAAGGGGAAACTTCATAATATCCCTGGGCCAGCAAATTCCTTATTTGGTTTTCGATGTCTTTTTGCGTGGCGGGCAACTTTTCGCCGGGCAGATAATAAGATTTTTCCCCGCGCAGCATTTTTGTAAAAGCGGTCAATCCCGCGTCTGTCAAATTGCCGGCATTGTTAAAAATATCTTTGCCGGAAGCGTCCCTGGCCTTAAACAACTGCGCCGGCGTTACGCCTTTGTTGATTAAAAAGTTTTTCGCGTCGGAAGAGAGCTGCCTTATAAGTTCATTGTAGCCGGTAATAGTCAGCATTTTGCGGACATATACTTTGTTGCTGTCCCTTTCCACGATAAAACCGTTTGGTATTTTGCCTTTAAATTTTTGGGAAAGATATTCTATGCCGTTACCCTTTTCGGCGGTTATTATTTTGTTTAAAGTTTCTTTATCTTCCGAAGAAAAATTATGCGCCGCCGGGTCTATTATATTGCGTTCCTTCATAGTGCGAAGCAGCTCTTCATCAGTCAAAATATCGGGTTCAAGCGCGATAAGCCTCTCGCGGGAAACTATATTCGTAAAGTCTACGGCCAAAGCTTTTTTGTAATAATCTACGGCTTTTTTTAAATTGCCGGATTTTTCTTCGCAAATGCCGGCCCCGACAAGCGCATTTATATTTGCCGGTTCGTATTTTAAAGCGGCCTGATAATATTTCTGAGCTTCTTTGAGATTTGTGCGGCGCATATAAATATCGCCCATTCTGGAGTAGATATAAGCCCTGTACTGAGATTTCGGGCCGATCTGGGATAAAGCGCGTTTAAAGTTTTGTTCCGCATTGTTAAATTTGCCCAAAATCATTTCAACGCCGGCCAAACTTATAAGCATATCTGGGTTTTTAGAGTCGGATTGCAAACATTTAAGCAAAGTTCTTTCGGCCTGAGTATATTCTTTTTCATTAAAGTGTTCTTTGCTCTTGGCCAGGCAGGCGTCGCTTTTCGCTTCCAGCGGCATTACTGCAAAAATAGAAATAATTAAAGCGAAAATCAACTTCATAAACGGTTTCTCCATGTTTTAAAAAGAATAAGCAATTTTTCAATCTTATTTAACTTTATCTTTTTATCGCCCAAACGGCAAGGGCGCGCAATAAGCTTTTGCAAAATGGCCTTATAAGTGTTGCCCATTGCTCTTGCCGGGAGCAAGGCTTTGAAATCTTCTTTGGGCAAAAGCTGCGAAGCCTGTATAAACAATTCCTGCGCTTTTTGCGCTTCAAAAAACAGCAGCGCTCTTGTACGGCGATTGTCTTTTAAGCCCAAGATATCCGCTTCCTTTACGCCGAAAGCTTCCATATCCCGTTTGGGTATATAAATGCGGTTTATTTTGGCATCTTCCGCTACATCCCTTATAATGTTTGTAAGCTGTACGGCGTAACCCAAAGTTGCGGAGTATTTTTCCGTTCGTTTGTTTTTATAGCCGAAGATATGTATGCACATCAGCCCTACCGTTCCGGCTACGCGGTACATATACCATTGCAAATCGCCGAAAGTTTCGTAACGCACCGGCGTTTTTAAATCCCTTGCGCAGCCTTCAATCAAATCAGCGAAATATTCTTTGGGTATGTTAAAGCGTTTTGCCGCGTCGGCAAGTTCCCGCCCGATATCGGTTTTGGCCCGGCCTGCGTAAAGATCGTCAAGCTCTTTTCTTAAATTGATGAGTCTTTGCTCGGCGTCGGGATAACCTTCGTCCACGATATCATCTGCCAGACGGCAAAAATCGTAGACGGAGCCGAGCGCGCGTCTTTTTTCTTCCGAAAGAAAGAAAAAAGCCCCTCCGAAGTTGGACTTCTTGTAGGCGGGTGTATTATCGCTCATTAATCAAATTTTACTAAAAAAAGCCGTTAAATAACAGACGGGCGCAATTTGGGGGCGGCTTTTGTTTCCGCAAGCTTTTTCAGACAATAAAAACCCCGGCTTTTAGGCCGGGGTTTAGGTTTAAAGCTCTGCGTTTAATTTATTCTGTACGCACCGGAGCTGTCTTTTACCCAGCCCGATGACTTGGCCACTTTTTCATAAGTAGCCTTTCTTTCTTCTCCGCCGGCCAAAACTACAAAATATTTACCCGCGCCGAATATCGTGCCGGAACTGTTTATGCTATATTTGAACTGGAACTCATATTCGTTGGGGGATCCTCTTCCGCATTTCATTGAAAGATAAGGATTTGTTCCGGCCGTTTCAAGCGATACGGCGCAAGTGCCGTTGGCGTTTGTGGCCGTTTTTCCGTTTACGGTATAGCTTTCCGGCAGGGAAACCGGCAGTTTTTTAAGACTGTCCGGGAATTCGTCGTTATAGCTGTAATATTGCAAGGCGGCGTCATATATGGGTTTAATCTCGCTCATATTGCCCGTAACTCTGGTCCTTTCCACGGACACCATATATTGCGGCAAAGCTATCGCTCCCAATATGCCTATAATTAAAACCACCACCAATAACTCAAGCAAGGTGAATCCTTTTTTGTTTTTTGACATTTCCGTTTCTCCTGTTTAATCAAAGTTTATAATTTTATTTTTATCGCGGCGATAAAATATTATCGCGGCGGCTTATTTCTTTGCGTCGGTTTCGTATAAAGCTTTTATTTTTTGGAAATTCTTTTTAAAAGCCTGTACCACGCGCGGATCGAAAGCCAAGCCGCTTTGACTTATTATAAATTGACAGGCCTTTTGAATATTCCACGGCTCTTTATAACAGCGTTTCATACATAAAGCGTCAAACACGTCGGCTATCGCGACTATGCGGGCTTCAAGCGGTATTTCTTCCCCTTTAAGTCCTTGCGGATAGCCGGTGCCGTCAAATTTCTCGTGGTGAAAAAGACTTGTTCTGTAAGCCAACTTTAGTAGGGAAGATTTTGCGTCTTCCAATATTTTCCCTCCGTATACGGTATGCTTTTTCATTACGTCAAATTCTTCTGCGGTAAGTTTGCCGGGTTTTAGCAAAATGCTGTCTGGTATGGCTATTTTGCCGATGTCGTGAAGAGTGCTGGCGTGCCTTATTGTTTCGGCGCGGGCTTCTTCAAGCTTAAGGCCTTTTGCTATCAGATAGCTTACCTGCCCTATGTTTTCAATATGGCGCCTGGTGTCCTCCTGGTCGCGGTATTCCGCGGTTACGGCAAGGCGGTAAATAGTTTCCAAATTGGAAAGTTTAACTTCGTCGTAAAGCTTTGCGATTTCTATTTTGCCTGCGGCCAAATTGGCCATTAGTTTCAGCAGGCCTTCGTCTTTTTTTGAGAACGGCGTCGCGTCCGTCTTATTGCTTACCTGAAGCACACCTATGGTAATATTTTCTTTGTTTTTAAGCGGTACGGCCAAAAGGGAATTGGTTTTAAAACCGGTAACCAAATCTATGTCCTTGGAAAATCTTTCGTCCGCATAAGCGTCTGGCAAATTGATGGTGTGTCCGTCCTTGCACACCCGCGCTATGATGCTTGGGCCTAAAAGCGGCAAATGTATTTCCGTATATTTTAGGCCTTTGCCGCTGGCCGTTTTTGACCATAATTCTCCGGCGTTTTCGTCTTTTATAAAAATAAAACACCTTTTAACGCCTAAGATATGCGTTATTTGCTTTGCGGTAAGCTCCAACAGCGCGTCGAGATTTGTTTCGTGCGAAACCCTCCAGCCGAATTCCACAAGTAAATCCAGCTTGTCTTTATCGGTAGGAGTTTGCGTTTCAATCTTCGGCATAAAACACTTCCGGTATTTGGGCTATGTACAAAACTGCGGGGCGCGGGCTTTGGCGTTTAACCAAAGCTTCAAAAAGTTTTTTGTCGGTGTGCGAACAAACTATAATACAATCCGCGCCGATATCGCGAAGGTTTTGCGCGCTTTGGTTTTTTACGGCGTCTTCCCCTTTTATTTTAACCCAATGCGCGGCCGCCGCGGGCGGCAAGTCCTTGCTTTGAATACACTCTATCAAAAAATGTTTTTTGGGGCAAATTAAAAGTTTGCGTATTTGTTCTGTAAAAAGTTCGGCGTTTGCGCCGATGTCGTTTCGGCAGAGGATAATTTTTTTAAAAGGGATATCTTCCTTAAGTTTGTTTGCGGGGCGGATATATTCCGTTAAAAATTTTACGCGCTTTTCCAACGGGGCGAAATTTTGCCCGAATAAAGAAGCTTTTTTAAGTATGGCGTAAGTTTCCAAGCCGTCGGTGACTATCGATCCGTCCTGCGCGGTTTGCACGTTTTTAAGGAGTGCCGAAAGCGCTTTTTTTATTTTTTTAATATTTGCGGAAAAATAGAAAAGTTCCAAGTTTATTACGGAAAAATCCGCTTCGGCCTTAAAGCCGGAAGCGTTTAAAATACGCAAAATGTTTTTTATTTGGGAAGATGCGTAAAAAGACGGAGCAAAAATTATTTTTTCCCCTTCTTTTTGCTTTTTTAGATGTCTTTTAATTTTAAGTTCCGCCGCGGCGAGATAAAAAAAACGGAGTAAGTTTGAGCCTTTTGTTTTTGCGGGGCCGCCCAGAGCGTTTGAAAAAGAAAGCATTAAATCGGCGACGGGCGTTTTTGCCGGGCAAAAAGCGGTGCAGGCTCCGCACATAAAACAGGAGCGTACGGAATTAAGCATATCCTTTTTATCTTGCTTCGGATTTAATTTTTTTTCAAAGAAAAATCTTAAAAGTTGTGCTCGCCCGCGCGGGGAATAAAGTTCGCTCTTTAAACTTCTGAAGCTTGGACATTTTTGCAGGCAGGCCCCGCAGCGCGTGCAAGTGCGCGCTGCTTGTTCTTCGTCAAAAGGGTCTTTATCTTTTATAAGGAAGTTCAACCTGCTTTCCGGCGGATATTTTGCCGGTGCGGGCGGCAGTTTAATGTTTTTAATTTTCATCGGGGACTTCCTCAAAATAAAAAGAATTAAGAATATTGTTTGCGTCAAGCGCTGTTTTTAACTTTCTTTCAACCTCGTTGGGGCGCCACGGCGCGAAAGGCAAGGGCTTTGCCGCTTTGGGTTTATACGGCAAAAGCCTTATTGTCAATGAAGTTACTATGCCGTAAACGCCGCGTGAGCCGGAAAACAATGCGGTTAAATCGTAGCCTGCGGTATTTTTGACGTATTTCCCGCCGTATCGTATAAAACTTCCGTCGGGCAAAATTATGTCTAGCGCGGTAACATAATCTTTAAGTTCCGCAGCGGTTTTTGCGCAAAATTCCCCTCCCAAGCTGCCTTTGCCGGGCGCAAACGGCAAAAAAAGATTTTCTTTTTCTAACTCTTTGGCCAAAACTTTTACGTTTATGCCGGGTTCCGCGGTAAGAGTGTAATTCGTTTTATCCACTTCGATTATTTTGTCCAAGTTTTTTAAACTTAAAAGATTTTTCCCTTTAAGTTTTATTTTCGTGTTAAGTCCGCAGACGTTTAAAGTTGTTTTGCCGGCGTTGGCCTTTTTGACGGCTTCAATTAAAGGTTGTACTCTTTCGGGCGGTGTAAGTGTTTTTTTTGAGGCTGAAGCTATCGGCAGAATTTTGTCGGGATTGGCAAGATTTTTAGGGTCTAAAGCTTGTTTTATTTTTTTAAAGCAAGATAAAGTGCCGCCGTCGAACATCATCGCCATTGTGGCGCGTTTTTCCACACCGATGCCGTGTTCCGCGCTGATTGTACCCCCGCAGAGGCAGACTGCTTCGTGGATTTCTTTGATTGCCTTTTTGATTTGTGAAAGCTCATATAAATTGCCTTCGTTAAAGGCTATATTCGGGTGTAAATTGCCGTCGCCCGCGTGGAAGACCACCCCCGCCTTTAGGCCGTATTTGGCGAAAATGGCGGAAATCTTCGTTATTATTTGCGGTAAATCAGTGCGGCTGACGGCGCAGTCTAAAGAAATCAGCCCGGTGCCGAGGCTTGCCAAAGCTGCGGCTGCGGAGAGCCTGCTTTGCCATAAGGCTTTTGCTTCTTCATCGTTATTGGCGGATTTGATGCTGAAAGCCTTTCTGTCGGCGCAAAATTTAAGTGCTTTTTCTGATTGCTCGGCGAGTTCACCTTTTTTGCCGTCAAGTTCTATTATCAGCAGGGCTTCCGCTTCAATGCCCGTCTGGGCGGCCTTTAAGTTCGCACCGTCCATAGCTTCAAGCGCGGAGGGTATTATCCCCGCGGAAATAATATCTTTTACGCACAGCATAGTGCTTTGCAAATCCGGGAAGAATGCCAGTATAGTTTTTTTGTAAGGATTTTTGGGTTTTATTTTAACCCATAATCTTGAGGTTAAACCCAAAGTGCCTTCGCTCCTTACCAACAGGCGTAGAAGATCGGGCCCGGGGGCATTTTTATCCAAGAGCAGAACTTCGCCGTTCGGTAAGATAAACTCGGCCTTTAACAGATTGGCGGAAGTCGCCCCGTATTTTAAAGTTTTGGGCCCGCCCGCACCTAAAGCGGCATTCCCGCCTACGGTGGAAAATTCCTTACTGGCGGGATCTGGCGCATAAAAGAAGCCGTATTTCTCCAAAGCTTTTTGCAAATTCCCGTTTACCGCGCCGCATTGAACAACGGCGTATTTTTCTTCCGTGTTGATTTGTTCTATTTTATCCAAATGATTAAGATTAAGTACGGCACCGCCTTTAATGGCTATTGCGCCGCCATCGTGATTGGTTGCGGCCGCGCGCGGTACAAAGGGAATATCAAAAGAATTTAAAATTTTTATGAGTTCCGGCAGTTTGGAAATATCCTTGATTTCCAAAACGGCGTCTGGCAGGCTTTTTACCGGGCTTCCGTCAAAACTGTTAAGCAGCAAAGCCGTCTTGTTTGTAAGAGTATTGTGCGCGCCCAAAAGCCTTTGTACGGCTTTTTTGGCTTTGTCAAATCTGTTAAGTTTAATCATTAATATTACTATTATAGTATTTACATTGGTATAATTAAAATATGGCAAAAAGCAAACTCCGCAAGGTTTATGTTATAGGCGACGCTCACGGCGATTATTATTCTTTCAGCGCGGTTTTGATTTCCGCCGGAATTATGGATCCGGAGCTTAACTGGCGCGGAGGAAAGTCCACCCTTGTGCAAATAGGCGATATATTAGATAGAGGCGACAGCCCCCTTGAAATAGACCGCCTTTTGGACGTGCTCGCTTTGCAGGCTAAAAAATCCGGCGGGCGTGTTGTAAGGCTTGTCGGCAATCACGAACTTGAAATTTTAAGGAAGAATTATTTTATAACTTCCCTGCCGTACTTCCAGATTGAAGCGTTCCGCAAAAAACTGATAAGGGGCATTCTTTCCGGTGCCTGGCAGGCGGCATTCTCGGCCAGGAATTATCTGTTTACGCACGCCGGGGTCTGCGACGGCCTTTATCCGGTCTTAAAGGAAGAAATCGGCCTTAAAAAGCCGAGCCTTTCCAAAATAGCCGATCATATAAACGACGTTTTTTACGACGCCGTAAAAAACGAATCTTATCATCACGCTATTTTTAACGTCAGCCGGTTGCGCGGCGGAAAGGACAGATACGGCGGCATTTTTTGGGAGGATTTGTCTTCTTTAATAAAAGAACACTCATATTTGCCTTATAAGCAAGTGGTTGGGCATACGCGGACGGGCAAAATAGTTCGCAGCGAAGACGGAAAGATTTTAGCCGTAGACGTAGGTATGGAAAAGGTTTTTGCCGGAAAATTTGAATATTTGGAATTTAACGCCGAGGGAAACCCCGAAGCGGTTGGAGTGGAATAATGAAAAACGATAAAGAAGCCTGCCGATTGTTCGGCGAACTTAACGATACCCTTTTTGCTTTGCGCGCGCCCGGCGGATGCCAGTGGGACAGAGCCCAAACGCATAAAAGCCTTATCAAAAACCTGCGCGAAGAAAGCCAGGAAGCGATTGATGCCATAGAAAATGAAGATGACGAAAACCTTTGCGAAGAACTCGGCGATGTTCTCTTGCAAGTGATTTTCCACGCTGCGATAGCGGAAGAGCAAAACAGATTTTCCATCAGGGATGTAATAAACGGCATAAACCAAAAACTCATACGCCGTCATCCGCACGTTTTCGGAGGGGAAAAGGCTTCCACCCCGGAAGAAGCTTTGGCTTTATGGAAAGCCGCCAAAGCCAAAGAGAAGGCTTTGAAATCGGCAAAAAAAGAGAAATAAATGAATATAATAAAATCCGCTTTTGTTTTTGCCGTGTGTTTTTTATGCGCGGGATTGTCCTCGGGACAGAACTTTAACGGGAATTCCGCTTACCCGATGGAATTTTCCATATACGGAGGGGTTTCTTCTTCAGATACGGAAAAGGAAGTTAACGGAGTTAAAGCCGATTTCGGCGGCGGCGGATTTTCCGCCGGTTTTACCGGGCTCGGTTTTATAAACGATTATTTTGCCGCCGGGCTTGATTTCAGCTACTCTAATGATGGCTACGGCAAAAGCGTTGACTTGGGCGGGACGGATACGGATTTCCGTTTGGAGCGTTACAGACCGCTTTTCTTAACTAAAGTTTATTTTCTGCCGCCGGCAAAATCAAAAATATCTCTTTACGCTCCGCTCGGCGTTGGCCTTGAATTTGCGCGTATTAGTAAAAGAGAGAGTAATAATAATGACGATAAACTCTACGACACTTTGGCCGGTTTCGCTTTAACCGCCGGTTTGGGTGTGGAATTTAATTTCCGCAATAATACTTTCATCGCCTTTGAGGGAAGATACAACTGGGCGAGGTTTATCGGCTCAAACGATTATGACATTACCCACGCGGGCGGTTTTTCCGGAGCAGTAAAATTAGGTATGCGTTTTAATTCCTATTACGATTTTTGGGATTAAGCCTTTTGCTTCGTAAAAACTTTCTTCAAAAGTTCGTAAACTTTTTTATTGCCGTTGCTTTGGGCATATTGTAAAAGCGCTCTTGTATCCGGCACGTTTGCACCGCTTTGCAACAGGAGTATAGGCACTTTTTCATTGGGGTTTTTGTTTGCCGCCGCCATAATTACGCTTGTGCCTTTTGAATCTACGGCGTTTACGTCCGCGCCGGCTTCTATCAAGGCTTGTATGGCGGGCAGATTTTTATTTGTAAGGACGGCCGTCATTAAAGGTGTATCACCGTTGTTGTTTGTCCCGTTGATGTCCGCGCCGGCTTCCACCAACAGATTAATCGGTTCCGCGGTTTTGCTGAATGCGCCGGCCAGCATAAGCGCGTTGAATTGGCCTTGCATTAAAGCTTCCAGATTAAGTTCTTTTTCTTTTTTAAGCTCTCTTTTTAATGTCGGGATATCGTTTTTTCTTATTGCCGCGACCAAAGCTTTATTGTTAAACCAAATACTGTTATCGTTTTTGTCGTTGGCGTTTTTGCGCGCGGAAACTTCGGCGTTTATTTCCCCTATTAAAGCGTTGTAAACTTCTTTGTTCGGGTTTTGTGCGGCAAAATCTAAAGCGTGGCCCTCGTCAAGTTTATTCTTGCTCTTTTTAAACAAAGCCAGGGCGATTTTAGGCTCCTCATTGTTTGCCGCCGCCGTCAAAAGCGGCGTAAAACCCTGCCTGTTTTTTGCGTCTATATTGGCTTTGTTTTCCAACAAAAGTTCTATAATTTTGGGGTCTTTGGCGTATTTTGCCGCGGTTATCAGAGGGGTATCGCCGGGAATATTTTTGATGTTTACTTCCGCTCCGGATTTTATGATAAACTCTATTAATTTTAAGTCTTTGTTTTCTTCTATAAGTTTAAAAAGCAAGGTGGAACCGTCCTTGTTGTAACCGGCGTTTATTTCGGCGCCGGCTTTAATCAAAGCGGTAATATTTTCCTGCTTTTCGGGCTGATTTTCCACTGCAGCCATAAGCGGGGTGCTTGCGTCTTTCGCGCGGATATTGGGATCGGCTTTGGCTTTCAGCAAAGCTTTAAGCCAAATATCTTCGCCCTGTTCGGACGCTTTATAAAGCATAGTTTTGCCGTTCTCGTCACGCGCGTTTAAGTCAACCCCGGCGCGCGCGAAAATAAAGAGTTTCTGAGGAGCTTTGTCATTTTCCAGCAAAGAAGCCGCGTCTTTGGTTGAGGACGGATCCTTTGCGCTAAGGTCCGTACGAGCGGCGGCCGCGGCTATTTGTTTTAAATCGCCCGAGGCCAAAGCCTCTTTAAAAGATTTGCTGCTATACCAAGGTATTTTGACCGTAAATCCTATTTTGTCTTTGAGTAAAGCCTGAACATCTTTATCGGAAAAACTTCCGTTTGAGGTTACTGCCCGTCGGAAAGCCTCACTTTCTCTGCCTTTTGCGCCCGCCGCAAGCAGTAAAAGCGGTACGTTTTTATTTTTGTTCTCGGCGGATAAAATCAGCGGAGTTTTGCCGGATGGATCGGCTTTTTCTATATCCGCGCCGGTCATAATTATCAGTTTTGCTATATTGGGGTTGATATTGTTTTTTGCGGCCAAAAGAAGCGGAGTATACCCTTCTTTGTTTGCTTCTTCGGGGTTTGCGCCGGCTTCAAGCAGGACTTTTATTATTTGTGCGTCGCTGGTGTTTTTTATCGCTAAAGTTAAGGGGGTTTCGCCGTCTTTGTTTTTGCCTTTTACGTCTATGTTTGAGGTGTAAAGATATCCGCTGACGGAGTTGAAATCCGAAAGCAGCAAAGCTTTTACAAAAGCCTGATTGTTGTACCAAGCCTGATTTTTTGTTTCGGAAGAACAAGCCGTCAACAAAACTAAGTTCAAGAACAAAAAGACGCTTAAAAGGCGTTTCATAAAGCCCCCTTTACGCTATTATTCCGCCGCCCAAGACGACGTCCCCGTCATAAAAAACCGCGCTTTGCCCCGCCGTTACGGACATTTGCGGTTCGTCAAAAGTAATTTTTACTTTGCCGCCTTCAAGCGGGCTTACCGTTGCCGCTGCGGGAATATGCTGGCGTCTTATTTTTACGAGGCATTTTATTTCGGCCTTCGGCTCGTTTACGGAACACCAGTTAACTTTGTTTGCTGTTAATTCGCGGGAAAACAAATCCTCTTTGTAACCGGCTATTATCTGATTGTTTTTTACGTCTATTTTTACGACGTAAAGAGGCCTTTCGCTTCCGCCGCCGGTAAGGCCCTTTCTTTTACCTATGGTATAGTTCCATACGCCTTGGTGTTCGCCCAGAACTTTGCCGGTTTTGTCTACTATTTTGCCGGGTTTCGGTTCAAATTTAAGAATGTCGTTGTAATCACCGCAGTAAAAATCCTGGCTGTCGGCTTTCTCGGCGACGGGCAAACCGTGTTTAAGAGCAAGCTCTCTTATTTCCGGTTTGGTGTAAGAACCGAGCGGAAATAAAATTTGCGAAAGCTGTTCTTGCCCTAAGCGGTAAAGGAAATAGCTTTGGTCTTTCTTGTCGTCTTTGCCTTTTTTGAGTCGCCAAAGTTTGGCGTTTTCGTCAAAATCCGTTACGGCGTAATGGCCCGTGGCAAACTTGTCAAAATCAATACCGTTTCTGCGCGCGCTTTTTGGCAGCGCGCCGAATTTTACGTAACTGTTGCACCATATACAGGGGTTTGGCGTACGCCCCGCTTTGTATTCATCTTTAAAATTGCCTAAGACTATTTGTTTGTATTCTTCGCGGCAGTCTATGACTTTAAAAGGTATTTTAAGGAAGTCCGCCACTTTTTGAGCTTCGGCGATATCTTCTTCTTCCGGGCCCAAACAGGCGTGGCCGGAAACTTTCGGGGCGGGCATTGATTCATCCCAAATGGACATAATCGCCCCGATAACGTCATAGCCCTGCTCCTTTAAGAGGAGGGCCGCCATAGCGGAATCCACTCCGCCGCTTAAACCTACCAAAACTTTTTGCATAAATATATTCTATCATTAAAGTAGGTTTGTTAGTTCATTAAAAACAAGTTCGGGTTTCAAGTTTAATAAACATGGTGCGGTAACTGGGTTACAAGTTGTTTTGTCACAATATAAACAATCAAGGCCTTGTGCGCTTACAAGTCGATGCTTGGGGTTGCCAGCGGGATGCCAAGTGTTAGGATTGGTGATAGTTTGTATTGTAATTGTAGGCACGTTAAGCGCTATTGCTATATGTTTTGTGCCGGTGCATACAGTTACGGCTAAATTGAGAAAACTGATATAAGAGGAAAGTTGAGTTAAATTCTCACATTGCGGTATAAAAATATTTTTTGCGCCAAACGGACATATTCTTTTTGCAAAATCCTGCCCGTTCTTGTCAATAAATATGAAAATCTTAGCTTTTGTAGAATATTTTTGAATGATCAGCTCTGCAAGCCGTTTCCAGTTCTCTGCCGGCCACATTTTTAATGGATGTGAACCCTGTGGCACAAAACCTATAAGAAGATTATCCGAAAAGATGTTATATTTTTTTAAAAAGACTTTTTTTATATCGTGTATATCGGGGGGAGAATCAACGTCATTTTAGGGAAAGTTTTTACTTCTTTAAATAGAATCCCTTCTAAGAATTTTATATGTCTGTTAGGCGCGTATGTTTGGTTGGTTGCGTAATAGTCTGGTTGTATATTATAAATGCTGTGATATAGTTTTGGTTTTAAGAAGTAACCTCTTATTCTGTTTTTACATTTGCTTAAAGCGCAAATAAGGGCGGTTTTTTCAGTAGGATATAAATCTATTATAAAATCATACTTTTTCTTCCTTATTTCCGATATCAATTTTAACCACGGAGTTTTATTTATTATGTAGATTTTGTTTATATCGGGATTCCTTTCCAGTATTTCTGAGGCGGGATATTTAGCCAGGAAGTCTATCTCGGCATTTGAATGTTCTTTTTTTATTGCGCTTAAAAGTGGCGTGCATATTAGGGTGTCGCCTATCTTTTTTGTCATTATGACAAGTATTTTTAACGGTTTTTGCATTATTTACTCCATTGTTTAGTAACGGAATAAATTTTTGCCAATAAACAACCCCCTCCTGTAAGGAGGTGTGTAAATGTACAATTATATTTAGTTCCGTTAGGATCGCCTTCTACGGCGATACTCTATATGCGTGACATATAGTCCTAAAGTAATTGTTGTATTGTTTAGGCTGAATATTGAGAGCATAAAAAAGCGATGGTATATTAGCCTAACGGAGTACCAATAAAACCATCGCCCCCTGTATAAATACAGGGAAAGCAATGATTATTCTTAGTTCCGTTAGGCTTTTACTTGCGCAAAAGACTCTATACCCTTCAGTATAGCCCTAAAAACAATCTGAAATTATTTAAAATCGATTAATGTTTGTCGTATATATCCTCCGGCAATAATTTGTATTTTTAATACGGAAATATTATAATAAATTAAGAAGCAGCGATGCTTCAAAATCAGAAAGAGCCGGCCTTGCGCGTTATGATAAATGCGCAAATGGCTATTTCCCGCTTTTTTTGGTAAAATTATATTACTATGTATTCAATAATAGAAACAGGTGGAAAACAGTACTGGGTAACCCCCGGTCAAAATCTGCAGGTTGAAAAACTGGAAGCCGAAGTCGGCGCTACCGTAGAGCTTAAAGCTTTGTGGGCCGCCGAAGCCGAAGGTACCTCGTCAGATGCCAAAGCGGCCAAAACCGCCAAGGTCACCGCTGAAGTCGTAAGACATTTACGCGGTCGCAAGATTATTGTTTTCAAGAAAAGACCCAAAAAAGGTTATGAAAGAACTATGGGTCACAGACAAAATCTTACAGAAATCAAGATTAAAGAAATAATCTTATAACCGGCTTTAAGCCAAGAATAGGTGAATAACAATGGCACATACAAAAGCGCAAGGTTCCTCCTCAAACGGAAGGGACAGTCACGGTCAAAGGCTTGGTGTTAAGAGATACGGTTCACAGTTTGTGAACGCCGGAGAGATTATTCTTAAACAGCGCGGCACCAAAATATTGCCGGGCAACAACGTCTCTAAAGCCAGCGACGACAGCCTCTTTGCCAGAGTTTCGGGTATAGTTACCTTTGAATGGGCTAAAAAGGGCAAACAGCAAGTTTCTGTTTATCCCAAAGAGGAAGCTAAAAAATAAAATTTTTTAGTTTGTTTAAAAGCGGAGAGCGTAAAAACTCTCCGCTTTTTTGTTTTAATAAAGGCTTTTTGCGCGGCTGCGCCTTTTGAGGCATTTCTGCGGCCTTGATAATATGCCGTATGTACTATAAAATTTATAAAAGGTAAAATATAATAAATTACAAGGCTGAGGGCCAAAGGGATAAATATGCAGGCAAACAATTTTTTGGACAGAGTAAAAATTTACGTTAAAGCCGGGAAGGGCGGCGACGGATGCCTTTCATTCAGAAGGGAAAAATTTATTGAATTCGGCGGGCCCAACGGCGGCAACGGCGGGCGCGGCGGCGACGTTTACTTGCAGGCCGAGCCGAACCTTACCACTTTGCAGGAGCTTGCATATAACCCTCATATAGAAGCCGGCAACGGCGCAAAGGGCGGCACTTACAATAAAACCGGCGAAGACGCCGAAGATAAAGTTATATTGGTGCCTTTGGGCACTGTCGTAAAACAAGACGGCGTTACAATAGCTGATTTAACTTTGCCCGGCCAGCGCGCTTTGGTGGCCCGCGGCGGAAGAGGCGGAAGAGGCAATCAAAGTTTTAAAACTCAAACCAATACCGCCCCTAGAATAGCCGAAAACGGTCAGCCCGGGGAAGAAGTTACTCTTATTTTGGAACTTAAAGTTTTGGCCGACGTCGGATTGGTTGGTTTCCCCAACGCCGGGAAGAGCACTTTCCTTTCGGCCGTATCGGCGGCGCGCCCTAAAATAGCCGATTATCCTTTTACCACTTTAAACCCCAATTTGGGAATATGTACCCATAAAGGCAAAAGCTTTGTCGTGGCCGATATCCCCGGTATTATTGAGGGAGCAAGTGACGGCAAAGGCTTGGGACATCAATTTTTGAAGCATATAGAGCGTACCCGCGTTTTGCTGCATATGACGGACCCTCAGGGTTTTGACGGTTTGGACGCTTTAAAATCCATAAAAGTGATTGAAGACGAACTTAAAAACTTCAGCAAAGACCTTTATAAAAAACCGAGGATTCTGGTAATAAACAAGGCCGATATAGAAGGTGCGGAAAAAGTATTTGAAAAAGTAAAAAAGAAATACTCCAAAATGCCCGTATTTTTGATTTCCGCCGCGGCGGCGCAGGGTTTGGGCAAAGTGTTGGACGAAGTAATAAAAATATTGGCAAAGAACCCGATTGCCGCCCCCAAAGAGGCAAAACCGCTTGGGCCGGTGGTGCACGCCGTAGCGCCGATGTTTACGCTTACGCGCTTGGATGAAGACAGAGTTCAAATAAGCGGCAAAAAGATAGAAGAATTTATTTCAATGACCAATTTTTCCCAGCCGGAAGCGGTGCAGCGTTTGCGCGGCATATTTAAAAAAGTGGGTTTGGAAAAGGCTCTTTTAAAAGAAGGCGTAACCGACGGCAGCGTAATAGTGGCCTGCGGCAAAGAATTTGAATGGAACGGAAGCGAAGTTGATGAGGAAGTTTCCGCTTTGCCCGATAGAATCGGCGGATACAAACGCCGTGAAACAAAGGCCGAACGTCTTGCCAAGCGCAAGGCTCGCCGCGCGGCCAAAGCCGGGGAATAACGGAGGAGTTATGCAGCTTGCCGAAAAAGCCGTAAAGCATTATTTTGATTTTAAAGGCCGCGCCGGAATAAGGGAATTTATTTTGGCGCATATAATGATAGCTTTGGTAAACGTCTGCCTGTTGGCGGTTTTGCTCGGTTTGGCGTTTTTCGGCAATTTTACGGTTTCCGTTTTAAGCGGGACGGCGGCTTCGGCTTCTTTTTTGGATTGGGCTCAAATCTGTATAAGTTTGATAATGCTTTTCTCAATCGGGCTTGGCATAGCGGCGATAGATTCCCGCCGTTTGCACGATTTGAATATGACTTCTTGGTGGCTTGTGGCGGCTGTTTGCGTACTTGTACTGCTTAATATTTACGGCCTTTTCACTTTTGCCACTTATTTACACTTGTTTTTTATTATAGTTTTGCTTGTCCCCGCAGATAAACGCGCCAACCGCTACGGTCCCGCGCGCGTCAGCATACAGCGGGAAGACGATTAATGCTTTCCTGAAATTCTTACAAAAATAAGCTTACTATGCTTTCTGCGCGGGAGTTCATTTTGTTGCGCAGTTCCAAGGTGGCGTCATCCCAACCGACCAAATGCAAAGAGCCGTGCGCAGCCAAGACTGCATTTTCAAACAAAGCGGAATGTTTTTGTTCCGCGGCCTGCCTTTTGGCCTGGGCCGTACAGACGAAAACATCCCCAAAAGGCCCGCCTGTTTTTTTGTCGAAAGGATAATTGAAAGAAATCACGTCGGTTACATAATCGTGCCCTATATAGGAACGGTTTATTTGGTGGATTTCCTTTTCTCCTACAAAGACTATATTAACTTCCCCATTAAGCGCGGCGGCTTTGCCCAAAGCTTTCAAGACTATATTTTTATAGACGGAAGTTTTGCGGTAATATTTTGGTATTTCCGGGCGGTAGAAAATGTTTATTTGCATTTTTTCTCCCACTTGTCATAGGCTTGGATTATTTCTTTGACCAAAGGATGACGCACTATATCGGCGTTTTCAAACTCAAAGAAACCTATTTGCGGAACTTTCCCCAAAATCTTTTTTACGCTTATAAGTCCGCTTTGTTTGGAAGACGGCAAGTCTATTTGGGTTATGTCGCCCGTTACGATTATTTTTGAGTTAAGCCCCATACGCGTCAGAAACATTTTTATTTGTTCCGGGCTGGCGTTTTGCGCTTCGTCCAAAATAATAAAAGCGTTTTCAAGGGTGCGGCCGCGCATATATGCGAGGGGAACTATTTCTATAACGGCGGCGTCCCTCAAAGCGTTGAACCTTTCCGCGCCGAGCATAGCCTGGAAAGCGTCGTAGACGGGCCTTAAATAAGGATCAACTTTTTCATTGATGTCGCCTGGTAAAAATCCTAATTTCTCTCCCGCTTCAACTATCGGGCGGGTTACGACTATTTTGCCCGTCATTCCAAGCTGCAAAGCCCTTAAAGCGCAGGCGGCTGCCAAAAAGGTTTTACCCGTACCGGCGGGGCCTGTACAGATTATAAGATCACGCTCCCAAATAAGTTTTATATATTCGTTTTGGTTTTGCGTGCGCGGCTTTACCGGCGAAGCGTGCGCCGGGCGGAATACTACGCCGCCCGCGAAAGGCACTTTCTCTTCCGCGGAAACATTCGGCGCGGGCGGAACTCTCAAAAGTTCCAAATTCTTTTGGATTTTGGCGTAAGCCTTATCCACACGGGAATGCAAACCGTTTAAAGAAAGTTCCGCATCGCCGTTTTCGTCGTCGTAACTTATGGTAACGGTTATTTTAAACTCTTTTTCAAGAGCTTTCAAATTCCTGTCTTGTACGCCGAGTATGGCGTAAATTTCGTCTTTGTTTAAAAGTTTTATCTTTTTTATCACAGAAATTTAGTCCTGCCGCGCGGTATTACCACTATGCCGGAAGGGTCAATATAATAATTTTGTATGTCTTCCTCGTGGTTAAGGCCGATTTTGCTGCCTGCCTGTATATTGTTGAAGCGGTCCATAATAGTTTTTTTAATGCGGCAGTTTTTGCCTATTACGCAGGAGTCCATAATTATGCTGTCTTCAATTACGGCTCCTTCCATAACTACTACGTTGCTTGCCAAAACGCTGTTTTTGATTAAGGTTTTCGGGTGTATGACGCAGCCGTTGCTGAGCATACTGTTTTCAACCGTGCCGCCCAGGTAAGAAGTAGGCGGAAGATTGTGTACGGAAGTGTTTATCGGCCAGTAGGGATTGTTTAAATCAAATTTGGGCTTTTCCCCCAATAAATCCATATTGGCCTGCCAATACGCTTCAATCGTTCCGACGTCGCGCCAATAGCCTTGTTCTTCATAAGGTTTTAAGCCGGCCAGTTTGTCCGAAGGGAAATCGTATGCGAAAGTTCTGTGCGATTTAAGTATTACGGGAATAATGTTTTTGCCGAAGTCCAAAGAAGGTATATCGCAGTATTTTTGCTGCAATATCTTCAGCAGGACGTTTTTGTCAAAAATATAATTGCCCATAGAAATATACGCACTTTTGCTCTTGCCGGGTATCGGGTGCGGATTTTTTGGTTTTTCTTCAAAATTGATAATTCTGTTATTGTCGTCTACGGCCATTACGCCGAATGCGGAAGCTTCTTTTAAAGGCACGACATTTGCCGCAACGGTAACGTCCGCGCGGTTTTTTATATGGAAGTCTATCATTTTGGATATATCCATTCTGTAAATGTGGTCCGCGCCGAAAATTACCACCAAATCGGGATTAAAATCGGTTATAAGGCTGATGTTTTGGCGTATGGAATCGGCCGTCCCTCTGTACCAATGTTCCCCCAAACGCATTTGCGGCGGGACTACCGTCAAAAAGTGATCCTTGATAATGCCTTGGGTCGGCCAGCTGGTTCTTAAGTATTCAATTAAAGATTGCGACAGATACTGCACCAATATGTAGGAAGAAAATATGTTGGAATTTGCAAAGTTTGAAAGAACAAAATCTATAATCCTGTACTTCCCGCCGAAAGGAACCGAAGGTTTGGATCTTTCTTTAGTCAGCGGGAAAAGCCTTTCCCCTTTTCCGCCGGCCATAATCATGCCCAGTACTCTCATAAATAAAGTTCTCCTTAATTTTGTTTAAGCCGCCGGTTTTACCGGAGGTTTTAATTTTATTTCTGCAAAGCTTCAAAAGCGGCCCAAGTCCAAGGCAGCTTCTGTTTAAAAATCTTTTCTATGGCTTCGGCGTAAACGCGGATTTCGTATTGGGCGTGTCCGTCGGCCCTTAAGGAAATAAAATTAAGCAAACTCCTTGCGTTTACCGTCCAGTAAAACTGCGTATACTGGCTTACGGGCAAAAGGCCGCGCGCCATTTCCTTGGCTACGCCGGCTTTAAGCAGCTGCTGATAGGCCCGGTAAGAAGCTTCAATGCTGTCCATATAGATTTTTAAAAGGGTTTTATTGTCAAGATCTTTGCTGACCAAAGAGCCTTGTTTGTTGTGAGTATCCTGTACTCTGAACTCGGAAGGAATATAAAATTCGTCTTTGACTTCAGTATATCTTGCGCTGACTTCGTTGTAGGAGGCTATTCTGTGCCTCATCCATTGCCTTGCCACG
Source organism: Elusimicrobiota bacterium (assembly GCA_029008615.1). Taxonomy (GTDB): domain Bacteria; phylum Elusimicrobiota; class Elusimicrobia; order Elusimicrobiales; family Elusimicrobiaceae; genus Proelusimicrobium. The sequence goes on from JAQXJI010000007.1 coordinate 149,642, forward strand.
AAAATGGGGCATTTTATATGGAATTGGAACGTGCAATGTTCAAAAGGGGAAAGGTGTTTATGCTCCATAAGATATTTTATGAGGGCTTTATCTTTTTCTTCGCCTTTGCTTACCCCGCCGAAGGAAACCCTCGCGGCGTTTACGGTTCTTAAATCGCTGCCCATAAAATCTATAAGCTTAACAAAGCCGTGATCCAAAAGGCTTATGGTCTCCTCTTGTACGGGCTGAGGGCAAGTTGTGTTCATAAAAATCTCCTGAAAGTTAAATGTATAAAACGAATGAAGAAAAAATCTTCTTTAATCTAATATATTAAATATTGTCCGCCGCGTAAACCGCAAGCGCGCCTTTTCCCTCAAAAGCCAAAGGCAATATCAGAACATCCTTAAAAGGGCCCAGGTCCCCTTGTTTCATATCGTAAACCGGCGCGGGCAGCGTAAAAACTTTATATTTGGCGAAGTTCGCCCCCAGCCATTTAAGGAAATACAAATTCGCGTTTTTGCCGGATTTGTCGTTTTGCAAAGCCGCAATAAAAAGGCTTTGGCTTTCACCGCTTTTAAATACGGCCAGAGGGGTATATATTCTTTGTTTTACTCTGTTAAAATTGAATGTATTGTGCGAAAAAGCGAAATCTTTGCCGCTTTCTTTTAAGGAAAAATCCTTGGGATATTCAAATCCGGCTCTTATTTTTCCGTTTGCGGTTATGTATATCGGCGTTAAAGTGCCGTCATTTGTCAAATCGGCCATATTGAAGCCGAAAATGATGTTTAACCCGCCGAGGATGAGTTCTTGCCCGGCTTTGTATTTTTTATCTTTAAATTCCAGCTTCGCCGGTCTGGTAAGATGATATTTTGAACCGATTTTTGTAATTTTTTGCGTATATAAAACCCTTGTCCTGTTATAAGGGGCTATGCCCTGAACCAATCCTTCAAAAGTTTTGCCGGCTTTAAGGCGGTCTTCTTCCAAAGTTAAAGGAATCGCGCTAAAACTTTCGTCGGCGGGATTAAAAACCGTAATAAACAATGCCGCTTTACCGGAATTTTGTAAATCGGCGCAATCTAAAGCTAAAATATTTTTGGATGCCGCTATATTATAATGCGCCAGTTCTTTAAGGTTGCGATTGTCGTCTAAAGAGAATACCTTTACGGCATTATCTTCCTTAAAAGTCAAGGCGACTTCGTTTTGTCCGTCGCCGTCAAAATCGCAGGCGGCCGCAAAGCGCGGAGAAGCCTCCATAGGCGAACTTTGCCAAAGCGGTTTTAAAGAATCTTTAATCGGGAACTCCCCTTCAAGAAATAACGGCGCTTTTCCGCGAGCTTCGTTTGGGGACATAAACTCCGCCGAACCGCCCGCAACGTCCGTATTTTTATCCAACAGGCCTATTGCGTAAAAATCTTTTGTTTTAATGACTTTGCCTGAAACTCTTTCTCCTTCTTCCCTTCCCAACAGTTTACCGGTTTTGGGGTTTATTATCTCCGCGCCCGGTAAAACAACCTCGAATAAATCTCCCTCTTGGGGGAATCTGCTTGCGGAGGAAACGTCAAAATAGACTTTTCTTCCCTCTTGTTTTACCACGTCGGCGTTTTGCGCGAAAGTATTTAGGCACAGGAAGATAAAAAATAAGGACAAAAGCGATTTTTTGAAGGGATTTTCCATAAAGTCATTCTAACTTATTTGCTTGTTAAATAGAAAGGTTAATTTGCTAGAATTTATGTATATGGAAATAAGACAGGTGGCCATCTTTTTTAACCCGGAGCGCGAAAGCTGCGCGGCCGCAGGAGCTTTGTTTGCCAAAGCGGCGGAAAAGGCCGGAATTAAGCATTATTTCCCTAAGTACAATCTTTCTTTAAGCGACGTCCTGCCTGATACGGACATAATCTTTTCCGTAGGCGGGGACGGAACTATTCTCAAAACCGCCAGAGCCGCCGCCGAAAAAGGCATAAAAATCCTTGGGATAAACGCGGGTCATTTGGGCTTTTTGGCTTCGGCCGAGGCCGGTTTAAATTTTGAAACTTTACTTGAAGAAATTAAAAACGACAATTTTATATCTCAGCGCAGAATGATGATCGGTGCCAAGGTCTTGCGTAAAGGAGAGGAAGTCTTTTTCTCCCCTGCTTTAAACGAAGCCGTAATAAAGGCCGTTTCGCCCAGGAGCATCACTTTGCGGGCGGAGTATTCCTCCCGCGCGATAAAAGAATATACGGCCGACGGTATTTTACTTTCAACGCCTACGGGCTCTACGGCTTATAACCTTGCCGCGGGCGGCCCGATAGTGGAGCCTGGTTTGGACGTCTTTATTCTTACGCCGATTTGCCCCCATACCTTAAACCAAAGGCCGCTTGTTTTGCCGGGTTCGGGCGAAACGCGCATAAAAGTAATTTCCGGAAAGAGCCAGTCCGCTTCCGTTTTGAGTTTGGACGGACAGGTTAATTTCCCGCTTGATTGCGGCGACGAAATTATTTTAAGCAAATACGGGAACGGGGTTAATATACTTTTCCCTAAGGATTATGATTTTTTTAATATACTCAGCATAAAGCTTAAATGGGGCGGAAGATAATGTTAAAAAATATAGAAATTAAAGATTTTGCGATAATCTCTTCCCTAAAGTTGGCTTTCGGGCCGGAGCTGAATGTTTTTACGGGGGAAACCGGCGCGGGCAAATCCATAGTGATAGAAGCTTTGGGCTTTTTGCTTGGCGCGCGCGGTGACAGCGGTATTATTAGGCAGGGCGCGCGCAAAATGACCGTCCGCGCGGAATTTTCCGCCGAAGGCTTGGATAAAGAGATTGTTTCAAAATTCGGCTTAAACGGCGAAGTCTTTTCCTTAAAACGCGAACTTGATTTAAAAGGCCGCAACAAAGCTTGGATAAACGATAAACCGGTTTTGGTGGGTGATTTGGCGGAAATAGGCGCCTTCTTGGTGGATTTCCACGGACAGCACGAACATCAGTCCCTGTTTAAGGCTTCCGCGCATTTGGATTTGCTTGATAATTTCGCCGGGCTCGGCAACGATTTGGACGTCTTTAGAAAAGAATATCAGCTTTTACAGGATTTAAAGGGCAAACTTGCCGCTTTGGAAATGTCCTCGGAAGAAAAGCAAAGAGCTTTGGATTTGTATAAATACCAACTGGAAGAAATAGAAAGATTAAATCCGCGCGAGGGCGAAGACGAGGAAATCGAGGAGGCTTTGCCCAAACTTAAAAATTCCGGCAGGCTTCTGGAAGAAAGCCGCACCGTCTACGAGTGCCTCAGCGATATGGAAGGCTCGGCGGCGGAGCGTATTTCCAAGGCTTTGGATTCTTTAAGGAAAATGTCCGAAACGGATAAAACTCTTGAAAGCGCCGCGGAAGAACTTTCCGGCGCGCTTAACGTGGTGGAAGACGTCGCTTCCACGGTTTCGGGCTATCAGGAGGGCTTGGACGCGGACCCGGACGCTTTGGATAAAATGCTTTCCCGCCACGAGGATCTCCGCCGCGCAAAAGCCAAGTACGGCCCTTCGTTAAAAGACGTACTGGATTTCGCTCAGTCTTTGAAAGAAAAGATAAACAATTTGGATGCGAGCGGGGAAAACGTCTCAAAACTTAAACAAGCCCTTGAAAAACAGGATAAAAAACTTCTATCCTTAAATGAGGAACTAAATAAGAAGAGGCTTGAAGCCGCAGGCAGGCTTGCGGCTTTGGTGCGCGCGGAAATAGCCCCGTTGGGTTTTGGGCAGGTTCGTTTTGAAGTCAGCCTTGAAACCCGCCCCGAAATGGGCCCTAAGGGCGACTGTGCGGCCGAATTTTTATTTTCTTCCAACCCCGGGCAGGCCTTGCGTCCTTTAAGGAACATCGCCAGCGGCGGGGAAATATCAAGGCTTATGCTGGGCCTTAAAACCGTTTTGGCCGGTTCGTGCCAAACGATGATATTTGACGAAATCGACTCCGGCATAAGCGGCCTTACAGGTAAACTTGTGGGGCGAAAAATGCGGAAACTCGCCAAGACCAGGCAGGTTATATGCGTAACGCATTTGGCGCAGGTTGCGGCTTGCGGTCAAAATCATTTCTCTATAACCAAGACTGTTAAAGGCGGGGAAACCGAAGTGGAAGTGCGCGAGCTTAAGGGGGAAGGCGTCGTCCTTGAAATCGCAAGGATGATAGGCAGCAGCGACGGCGCAAAAGCCGGCAGGCAGCACGCCGCCGATTTACTGGCCGAAGCCGCGCGGGAAGATTTAAAATAAAAGGAGAGTTATTTATGGCAGAAAAAGAAGAAAACGTGCAGGAAACCGCGGTGGAAACCGTAAAAGAACAGCCTTGCTGCGGAAAACACAAATGCTGTATTACTCATAAATTGTTTGGTTTAAAAGGTTTGAGCATAATTTATAAATGTTTGAGCGTTTTTGCTTTGCTTTATATGGTGTATGTGCTTGCTATGCTTTGGTATTACGCTTATAAAGAAGGGGCTCCGCTTGCGGAATCTTTGTCAATTACCTTGCAGGTAGTCGTAACTTACGGCTTCTTTGCATTGGCTATGATTACCGTTTCAAGAGTGCTTAAGGTTCTTAAGAAAATCAAACACGCCGTAGAACACAAATAAGAGTTTTATGTTTGGGACGGCGCGGCTTTATGCGGCTGCGCCGTCGTTTAATGAAATGCGGCTTAACGCCGCGAACGATTTGTCAATATTATGAAAAGATTTTTATTTTTAACTTTTGCTTTGCTTCTTTTGCCTTTTTTGTGCCGGGCGGAAGCCATTAAACTTAAAAACGGCACTATAATCAACGGTTCTATTTTGGACAGGGGCGAATATATTTTAAGAGTACAGACAAGCTACGGCCCCATATCCATAAACCAACGCGAGGTTGAAGCCATTATGCCCGATTTGCACCGCGTACTTTTAAAAGGCGGCGGAGAATTTGTGGGAACAGTGGTGGATTTGGATGAATTTAACCTCTCTTTAAATACCGACAGCGGCCTTGTAAATATAGACGTAGCGGATATTTCCTCTATGGAAGTTTACGACTATGAAAGCGCGGAAAAGCAAAAAAAATATATAGCCAAGAAACAAGAGCTTGAAGAAGCTGCGAAACAGGAGACCTCCGCCAAAGCCGAAACTCAAAACGGCGCGGCGCAAAAAACGTCCGAGTCCGTCTCTTCCGCCGCGGCAAGCGCGGCGGTATCTTCCTCCGGGCTTTCTTTTGACGAGGATTTGGAAAAAGTTTTCCCTTCCAAGCCTGAAGTGGTGGAACCTAAAATAACTTATAAATATCACGTTCACAATTCCGAGCAAGCTGCCAAGGAAGAAGCCGAAGAAGAGGAAGAAACCCCGGTTTTAACCGAAGCCGAAAAGAAGCAGCAGGAGCAGGAAGAGGCCCTTGTAACGGAACAAATCAAAAAGAAAGATACCGGCAAGAACTATTTTGCGGTTCACGTCGGCGCTTTGACTACTGATTTAAAACTTAACCTGCAAGAATACGGCGGAGGGGAAGAAGACGTCGGCGGTACGAACGTAGCTTTTTCAGTTGCGTATATGCGTAAACTTTCAAGCCGTTTATGGCTTGGTGGCGGCGTGGGATACGGTATGCTTTCCAAGAACGAATTTGAATATCCTCTGACCGGCGCGGAGAAAATGTATGTTGAAACTTCCGGCCAAGTCTATGACGTAAACGTTTTGATGAACTTCTATCTTAACACACAAAGCGCCTTAAGGTTTTATCTTACAGGCGGCGTGGGATATACTAGCGCAAGCTTGGATGAAACCCCTTCAAAATACGAATTGCAAAACGTAGATACCGGGGAATACGGTTGGACGACGCAGGAGTCCAACACCATAAGCAACGGCAATTTTAACGCGGTGTTCGGATTGGGTGCGGAATATGCGATAGACGACGTCAACCTCGGCCTTGAAGTTAAAGGTAAGTACTTCAGTTTTAAAGACGAGCTTGAAAGCAGCTCCAAAATGAGTGTTTACACCACTTTAAAGGTAAGCTGGTTCTTCTGATGAAGATTCTGCTTGCCCCCAATGCTTTTAAAGGATGTTTGAGCGCGCGGGAATTTTGTTCCCGTGCATCTTTTTTGGCCGAGCATCATCAAGTAAAATGTTTGCCTTTTTCCGACGGCGGCGACAGTATATTGGAAGTCTTTTCTTCAGCTTTTCCCTCAGCAAAAATTTATTATGCGCGCGTTTTTAACGCCATAGGCAAGGAACACAAAGCCCCCTATCTTATTTTGGAAGACGGCAAGACTTGTATTATTGAAAGCGCAAAAATTTGCGGCCTCGGCGAACTTAAAAAAAGCGAACTCGATATTTTAAACGCCTCTTCTTTCGGAATAGGCCAAACGATAAAAGCCGCATATAAAAAAGGAGCAAGAGTTTTTTATATCGGCCTTGGCGGAGTGGCTTTTAACGACGGCGGCGCGGGTATGGCTATGGCCTTGGGGTATAAATTTTTCGCGTCGGACGGCAAAAAACTTAAAAAGGGCGCGGCGGTTTTGAGAGGGCTTTGCCTTATAACTCCGCCGAATATTTTGCCGGATATTAAAGTGTACGGCTTAAGCGATGTCGACAATATCCTTTTAGGCCCCAAAGGCTCGGCCTCTGTTTACGGCCCGCAAAAAGGGGCGACTCCGTCGCAAGTCAAACTTGTGGAAGAAGCTATGACGGATTTGCACCGCGCGGTAAAAAAATATTTGGGCGTGAATATCAATACCAAACATTGCGGCGCGGCCGGTGCTCTCGGCGCGGGGCTTAAAGGATTTTTAAAGGCAAAACTTGTAAGTGGCGCACCTTTTATAGCCGCCAAACTGGGGCTTGCCAAAGCCGTAAAGCAAGCTGACGTTATAATTACCGGGGAAGGCAAATTGGACTCCCAAACCTTTTACGGCAAAGGGCCTTTTTATATTTGCGGTTTGGCGGCGAAATACGGCAAGCCCGTAATATTTGTTTGCGGTATTAATGAAGTTAAAGATAAGAATTTGCTTAAAAAATATTCCGTAGTAAAAATGGCGGAGCTTTCGGCTTTGGCGGGCGGACGTGAGGACTCCTTAAAAAACGCGCCGATTTATATTGAAAAAGCTTTGCGTAAAATTTTTGACGGTAAAAACGGGCCGCGTTTTTAGCGGAAACTTTTGATTTCGGCAAAATAAAAACCCCGCTTTTGAAAGCGGGGTTTTCTGCATAAAGCAAGTTAGCCGATTACGGGAGCGACGAAAGTTCTCGCGGCGAGTTCTCTGTCCAACATTAAGAGGGCTTTTTTATCGTCGCCTATTAATTTTAAGGTGGCGATTAAATGCTCTACGCCGGATTCTTCTTCAACCTGTTCTTTTACGTACCAGTCTATAAAAGAGCAAGCCGCTCTGTCCTTTTCTTCTTCGGCAACGTCGGCCAAGGCGTTTATTTTTGAGGTTACCAATTTTTCGTGTTTTAAAACCTGCTCATAAACGCATAAGGGGCATTTTGCGTCGAAAACGGGTTTTTCAATCGCGCCGAGTTCCACTTTGCCGCCTCTTTCAAAAACGTAATTGTACATACCCATAGCGTGGGCGTTTTCTTCTTTAACCTGTACGTCAAACCAGTTTGCGAAACCTTTTAAACTTAAAGAGTCGAAATAGGTTTTCATCGCAAGATATAAATAAGCGGAATAGAGCTCCGCGTTAATTTGATCGTTAAATGCTTTCTGCATTTTTTCACTTATCATTTTTTGCATCTCCTTTTAAGGCTCTTAGCCTTATATATTAATTTTATATCTTTTAAGAGGGGTCTTCAAAATATTGACAAAATACGTTTTGGCCCGTAGGATAATAGAGTGCTCGTCTTTGAGCCGATTCTATATGATAAAGAAAATATTTGTATTTTCAATATGTTTGTTTTGTTCTTTTTTGCCAGCGCTCGGCGGATTGTTCGTTAATGCCGACGTATTGCAAAATTGGTACGCTTCGCTTAATAAACCGTCTTTTACTCCGCCGGATTGGTTTTTCGGCCCGGCTTGGGGTGTGCTTTATTTGTTGACGGGCATTGTCCTTTACATTTTATATACCGCCGAAATAAACTCCAAAGACAAAAAGATTTTGCTTCTGTTTTTTGCCGCACAGGCCGCTTTAAATTTTTTATGGGTGCCGGCATTTTTCGGCGCGCGCGCTGTGCTCCTTTCTTTATGTATAATAATCTTGATGACGGCCCTTTGCGTTGATTTCGTCATAAAAGCATTTAACGTAAAGCCTATTTTGGGGTATTTGTTTTTGCCTTATGTTATTTGGCTCTTATATGCCTTTTGGCTTAACGCCGGGGTTTATGTCTTAAATTAATTTTACGGAGAAATATATGAAAGTATGTATGATAGTTGCCGACGGTTTCGAAGAAATGGAGGCTATGGGTTCTTATTCCGTTTTGAACAGGGGCGGTATAGAGGTGGATTTATACGGGCTTAAAGGGGATAAAGCGGTAAGCAAACACGGGCTTAACGTCTGCGGATTAAAACCTTTCGCTTCTTTTAAAGACGAGGATTATTCCGTTATTATTTTACCGGGCGGGCCGCATTACAAAGCTTTGGAAGCGGACGAAAATCTTAAAAAACTTATAAATGATTTTTTGGCTTCGGGCAAAAAAATCGCCGCCATTTGCGCCAGCCCTACGATATTTGGGCGTATGGGAATACTAAAGGGTAAAAATTACACTTGTTACACCTCTATGAACGGGGACTTCGGCGGAAACTATAAAGAAGATTACGCCGTTACGGACGGCAATATAATTACCGGCAAAGGGCCGGCCGCGGCGATAGACTTCGGGCTTGAAGTTTTAAAGAATTTAAAAGGCCCGCAAGCGGTTGAAGAAGTTAAAAAAGGAATGTATTATAAATAATTTTTACGGGTTTGTGTTAAGTAATTTCATACGGAAAATTAACTGTTAAATCTTTGTTGCCAAATCAAGGTTAATTTTGTTATATGGAGTTATAGGCAGTATAAAACGAAAAAAGGAGGAGTGTCATGAAGAAACTACTTGGCTTGCTTATGGTATTGGCCGTTGCGATGCCGGCAAGCGCAGAAATACTCAAAAATTTTGAGTTAACGGGCGATGTGCAGGTTATTGCCTCTGACGTAAGACATAATTCAACCGCCGTAAAGTATACTACGGGTACCAACCTTCGCGTATTGGCCGGCGGTTCCTTTGACGTTGCTGAAAATGTTCGCGCCAATTTAATGTTCCAATATTTAAACGTTTGGGGCAGCGATCCTACGGTTGCTTCCTATTCCGTAGGCACTGTTGGTAAGAGCGCAAATGACTATTTGGATGATATAAGAGTGGTGGAAGCCAATGTCGAAATGAAAGAAATTTTCGGCTGGCTGGACGTAAAAGTCGGCCGCCAATTCTACGGCGACGAAGACAGCACCGTCTTATATGTCGGCCCCAGATATTACAATGCCGAAATGAACCCCTACTCCGCATTTAACTACGCCACCGCTTTGGACGCGGTAAAGCTTTCCTATGCCAATGATTTCGTTAACGTAAACGTAATCGCCGGCGAAGCGGAAACTTATGACGGCACAGAGATTATAGACGAAGGCGACAAACACGGTATGTACGGTGTTGACGCCAAGTTCAGAATCAATGATGAACTTTCCGCCCAAGTATACGGATACGACATTAAATCCTTAGGTGGATATGATAACTTTGGTTTCTACGGCGGCAAAGTAACCTTTGCGCCGGAAGCTTTCCTCGTAAGCGCGGAATACGCCCGCAACTTTGCAGGCGAAAAAGTTCTTGAAGAAATCCATGACAATCCTTATATGGTAAAAGCTGACGCAAAAGTTTTCCTCGACGCTTTTACCCCCAGAGCCACTTTCTTCTACTCCAAAAACTTTACGGGTATTGGCAATTACAGACCGGGCTTATTAGTTGGCGATTTATTAAACAACTACATAAGTGCCCCGTTTGAAGGCGGCTTAAGGATGTATAATCTCGGTATAGATTATAAATATGAAAAATGGACCTTCGCTTTGGACGGCTTTGCTTTCCAAGACAGAACCGCCAAACACGCCGCCACCTTGGAGGCCGATCTTGTCGTAAAATATGCGTATAACGACAATATCGAACTCTTCGCCGGCGCCGGCTATGCGAAATATAAAGAAAACCTTCAAAGCGCAATCGCCACCGACAACACTAAAGGTCAAGTCGGCGTACTCGTAAGACTGTAATTTTTAAATTACAAACAAAAGCCCCGGCCTAAAACCGGGGCTTTTTATTTTGTTTGATTTTTAAAGAAGAGGTTTATTCTTCGTCCGAGCGTCTTTCCTCGTAAGGTTCAAATTGGCCTTTAAAGAGGAAGTCTTCAGTTATTCTCGCGCAGTCCGCCACGCAGCCGCGGCAGGAGCGAAGCCTGTCCGTTTTGCCATCCGTCCCGCGGAGCTTGGCGCAAATGCAGGTGCCGTTCCATTTTTCAAACTGCTCGCACATTGCGTGGCCCAAATCAAAGGTGGCAAATTTGCTCGCCGGCTTTGCCATATTTCCGTCGCTGTTTTTAAGGCCTGCCAAAATCATCATTCCGCAGACTGATCCGCAGGTTTCATATCGTTTTGATATTCCGAGGCCGAAAGCTTCCGCCGCTTTAAATGCTGAAAGTTCGTCAAGCCCGAGCAGCGGCGCATAAGTGCAAACTACCGCTTGGCAGCAGTTGTAACCGTTTTTATGTTTATTTTTCGCTTCTTGTACTTTAGATTTCATTCTTTGCTCCGTAAATCCACAAAAATATTTATATAAATTTTATATTTTTTGAGGAAGTTCCGCCTCTTATAACTCGGCCCGGAAGACGAGCTCGAAGCAAACACCTTTGCCGCCGGGTATATTTTTTACCGTAATAAAACCGTCGTGCAGGTGCATTATGGACTGCGCTATCGAAAGGCCCAATCCGCTTCCGCCGTAGCTTTTATCGTCTTTGCGGGAATAATCCAATTTGAAGAATCTGTCGAAAAGATTGTTAAGGCTTTCTTCCGGGATGGAAGGGCCGTCGTTGGAAATGGCAATAATAAAACGGCCGTTTTCTTCCTTTGAAGATACCTCAATGCTCCCGCCTTCTTTTATATGTGCCGCGGCGTTGTTTATAATATTAATCAGCACTCTTGAAATCATATTTCCGTCGGCGTTAATAAAGCCTTTCGCTTGGGAAATATCCAAAGTTACGCCGTTTTCTTCCAATATCAACGCAAAGAAATCTTTTATTTTTTCGCATAAAATTTGTACGTCTACGGTGCGTTTCTGCAAGGCCGTATTTTTACTTTCGGCGCGCGCGATGAATAAAATATCTTCGACCAATTTGTTAAGCCTTTGCGCGCTTTCGAGTGCGGAAGATAGGCTTTCCATATATTCCGAGGAAGTCCTTTCTTTTGAAAGGGTTACTTCTATGGCTATTTTCATTTGATGTATGGGCGTACGGAGCTCGTGGGCCAAGTCCGAAGAGAATTGGTTTAAACGGGTAAAATTATCTTCCAGGCTGTTAAGCATTTCGTTAAAAGAGTTTGCGACGGGGCGTATTTCCGCCGGCCATTCTTCAGGGTTCAGGCGTTTGTGCAAATCATTGGATTTTATGCTTTTTATATAAGATGATATCCTTATAATAGGCCACAGCGTTATGCTGGAAAACACAAAAGAAAGCGCCGCGGTTATAAAACTTGTAAACAGGCTGACCCACAAGGATATTATAAAGATATTGTTCATTTTTTTATAATCTTTTTCCAAATTGCGGGCAGCAAAAACATAACCGTTGGGGTCTTCGTTTTGATATATCTTTTCCGCACCTATTATGTAGCGATGGCCTTTTGCGTCGCGCCAGAAAACGCGGCGGTTTTGTTCGGGTATCAGGGCAAAAGCCTCTTTAAGGTTTAGCGGGAAAGCCGTGCTGAGAGCAATAATTTCTTTATCTTTGGAAACAAGCATTGCCGAAGCCGAATAGTGGCTTATCGTAAGTTCGCTTTCAACCCATTTCGTCATTAAAGAAGTGTTTAAAAGATCCTGATTGTTTTGCATTTCTTCAAGCACTGTTTCCAGTTCGGATATATAACCGTTAAGCTGTGAAGTGTAAAGTTTTTTGACAAAATGCTTGTAAGACTGGAATAAAATCAAGGAGGTCGCGCCGAGCGTAAAACAAGAAATTAAAAATACCGACACCGCCAAACGCTTGGAGAGGGATTTCCCCCCGAAAATATTTTTTATTTTATCTGAGAACATATCCCACCCCTCTGATTGTGTGAATGAACTTCCGTTCGAAACCGTCATCTATTTTATTTCTGAGCCTTTTTACGGCGACGTCTACAACATTTGTTTCTGTGTCGAAGTTAATATCCCATACCTGTTCGGAAATGTAAGTGCGCCCCAAAACTTCGTCTTTGTGTGCCGCAAAGAGGCACAAAAGATTAAATTCCTTTTTGGTAAGATCTATGTTTTTTCCGCCGCGCGTAACTTTATGTTTAATTGCGTCTATATGTAAATCTTCTATGATTATAATATTTTGCGTTTGCTGCGGTTGTTTTCTCCTCATTACGGCTTTTATCCTCGCCAACAATTCCGAGAACGCAAACGGTTTTACCAAATAATCGTCCGCGCCGCTTTCCAAGCCGGAAAGTTTATCTTCCAAACTGTCTTTTGCCGTCAGCATTATAACCGGCGTAGCCGTATTTGAAGCGCGGAAAGTTTTAAGCAGAGTAAGCCCGTCTATAATCGGCAGCATTATATCAAGAATAATGCAGTCAAAATCCTCGCTTATCATATAGTCAAGCGCGGTTTTGCCGTCAGCGGCGGTTTTTGCGTTTATACCTGCTTCCCCCAAGCCTTTCACTATATAAGAGGCCGTCGGCGTATGATCTTCAACAAGGAGTATCTTCATATATTAATTAAACTAATTTACTTCGTTTATGGCAAAAAAGCCGGGATAGGCGCGGGCCAGTTTTTGCGTGAACGCCTCCAGCAGAAGTATTATAAGCCACGCTCCGAACATTGTTACCAGCGTATGGGAGAGGAAGTGCTCCCCCCTGAACATCTGGTATAGCCCCATACTCCAGCCCGCGCCTAATCCGATGGCCAATCCAAGCAATTTGGCCTTTTTCTTCTTAAAACAAAAAAATAAAACCATCAGCGCAAATCCGCCGCTTGCGTGCCCCGCCGGGAAGCATCTTCCCCTGTTGCGGGCGGTTTTGTCAAAATCCGGCGGGTATTTGTCAAAAACTTTTACGTAAGGTTTATCCCCGCAGTATAAATTAAGCTGAGCGGGGCAATATACATTCGTATATTTCTTTGCTCCCGCCAGCGACAGCGGAACCAGCGCCGCCGCCAGCAGGAACAATACACAGGCTTTCCGCCAAGGCTTAAGCCGGTCTGTTTTGAAGGAGGTCATAAATATCCCGAGAACCAACAAGCTTAAGGCGATTATCATCGCTTTTATTCCCGTGTAGAAAAGCAAATGAAGCACAGGATTTAAGTTTTTGTTTATCAGCCAGGAACAATTTGCAAAATCAAAGAACATATTTTGCAATTTTACATCCGTTTGCGTGAACTGCTCCAACGCCAATGCCGCGGCCAAGAGCAGTACCGCCGCCGTTATTTGCTTTTTCAGAGTCATAGTTTGTTTTCCTTTAAAAAATCTTTCCAGCAATCGGCTTTTTGGAACATACTCACCGCGTTTTTCAAATATTTTTGGTATTTTGAAGCATTGCCGATTTTCTCCATACCTTTGACTCGGTAAAAATCAACTTTTTTGACCGGTTTCAATATGGTTAAAATGCCGTCTTCCGCGTAAGCCGTTTTTTGATAATTTATAAGGAAATATCTGGTTTTGTACTCCGCGCTTCTGGCGTCTTGGCCGAAGAACCTGCTTTCATAATCGAAATTTAACAGGCCGAGCAGAGTAGGCAATAAATCTATTTGGCTTATTTCCGTTTCACGGTATTCCGGCTTAAAAAGTTTCGGGGCGTATATTACCGCCGGGATTCTGTGCTGCTGCGGATTTAATTCCTCTTTACCCGCCGAACCCGATTCGTGATCCGCCGCAAAGAGAAATACGGTATTTTCAAACCAAGGTTTTTTTGAAGCTTCCTCAATAAATTTCCCTATGGCGTAATCGGCGTATTTTACCGCGCCGTTTCTGCCCGAGCCGGAGGGAATGTCGATGGTGTTATCGGGGTAAGTGTATGGCCTGTGGTTGGATGTCGTCAAAACAAATTGGAAGAATCTCTCCCCCGATTGATATTTTTTATCGGCTTCTTTAATTGTTTTCTCAAATAAATCTTCATCGCTTACGCCCCAGGCGTTTGCAAAGCGTATTTCATCTTTCGCGAAGTCGGTTTTATCGGTAATTTCAAAACCGTTGTTTTTAAAATAATAATTCATATTGTCAAAGAAGCCGACTCCGCCGTAAATAAATTGCGTTTTATATCCTTTCCCGCGGAATATCGAACCGATATTATATATATTCTCATTGCCTTTCCTGCGCACTATGCTCATACCGGGCAGAGGCGGAACCGCTATCGTAAGGGCTTCTATGCCGCGCACCGTTCTGGTGCCGGTGGCGTACACGTTGGGAAAGAAGACCGCCTGCTCCGCAAGCCTTCGCAAATTCGGTGTCAGCGGTGCGCCGTTCGCGTCGTCTTCCCTCAGATATTTTGCGCTCATACTTTCCATAAGCACTATTATCACGTTGGGCCTTATTTCTTGTCCGGCGGGTTTTATATGTTTGACCAAATTTATTTTTTCCTTGATTATAGCTTCGGATTCTTCTTTATCTAAAGTTGGGTAATAAGTTTTGTATTCAAGTTCATTATGAAAGAATGCGTAAACAAAACCCTGCGCGCTGCTTTTGGCGAGTTCGTTGTTTATGCGGTTTTGAGTTATATCGCCGAGCTCCGGAGTAAAAACTAAACTTAGCGCGGCGCAAATCGCCGCGTCTGCCGCAAGGATATAAAAACGCTTCTTCAGGAGCGGAGTTTCAATTTTTTTAGGCAGGAGTTTTTTCCTGAACAAAAGGCTGAAAGCGCAGGTTATTACAAAAGCCGCGGAAAGGATTTTTATTATGGGATAAGATTCATAAATATTTTCAATGACTTCCTGCGTATAAACCAGATAGTCCACGGCTATAAAATTAAATCTGGAAACGAACTCCTCCCAAAAGAAATATTCCGCCACGCTCTTAAAAATAAGCAAATACAAACTTACTGTAAATAAAATGAATGTAACGGCTTTATCTGTTTTGCCGCCGTGCTTTTTTGCCGGCAAAATAAGAAGATAAAATAAAAACGGAAGCGCGAAAAAGCAGAACTCCGCGCATAAGAATAAAGTTGAAGAAAAAGCCGTTTTCAAAACCGCCCATACCGATAAATCCAAATCCATAATATTTAAAGAAGCCAAAATCGCTGTTGTAAGAATGCCGGTAATCATATGGGCCGCAAAGAAAGGCTTAAGCCTTTGCCGATAATATTTGTACATATATCCTCCGATTGGTATGTAAATATTCTAAAATTGGGCGCGGTTCAAAATTATTGCGTCAAAATTACATTTTTGTCATCGTGAGATTTTAAAAGTGCGCGAATGTAAAAAGCTTGACCTTGGAGCAACTCCATAGAGTAAAATATAAAAAAGTGCATATTGTAAAAAGGATAAACATTAATGAAAAGCTTAAATAAAATATTTTCTGCGGTTTTGGCGGCTTCTTTATTGTCCGCCTGTTGCGCGGGGAAAGGCAAAACCGCGGCCGAAAACGTAGAACCTTCGGCCAAAGCGGATAAAGCCGTCGTTTATTTTACCGAGGACATCAGCCCCGAAGGTCTTGTGAAAATATACGGTAAAATAAATAAAAACATCAAAGGTAAGACCGCCATTAAAGTGCATACCGGCGAGCCTCACGGCCCCAATATAATTCCGCGCGATATGGTAAAAGCTTTGCAGAAAACTATCCCGCAGAGCAATCTTGTGGAAACGAATACTTATTATAAAGGCGGGCGTTACACTACGGAAGACCATTTGAAAACCATAAAAACAAACGGCTGGGATTTTTGCACGGTTGACATTATGGACGCTGACGGTGCGGTTATGCTGCCGATAAAAGGCGGGAAGCATTTTAAGGAAATGTCCGTAGGCAAGCACCTGCTTGATTATGATTCTATGGTAGTGCTTACGCATTTTAAGGGGCACGCTATGGGCGGATTCGGGGGATCTCTTAAAAATATTTCCATCGGCTGCGCAGACGGAAGAATCGGCAAAAAGATGATGCACGAAAAAGGCTTGGATTCCGCAAACGAAACTTGGGGCGTACACGGCGAAGCTTTCCAGGAGAATATGGCAGAAGGCGGCAAGGCCGTAACGGATCACTTCGGCGATAATATCGTTTACATCAATGTTTTACGCAATATGTCTGTGGACTGCGACTGTGCCGGCGTGAGCGCCGCGGAGCCGAAAACACGCAATATCGGCATTTTGGCGTCGACGGATATTTTGGCGGTGGATCAAGCTTCCGTAGATATGGTTTATGCCCTCCCGGAAGAAGAATCCCACGATTTAAAAGAACGCATAGAATCGCGCTCCGGCCTTAGGCAGCTGAGCTATATGAAAGAACTCGGTATGGGTAACAATGAGTATGAACTTGTAAATATAGATTAATTAATTTTAATTGATATTTATTAACGGGCCGGCTTTAAGGTCGGCCCGTTTTGCTTTTAAAAGTTAGTTGCAATTTAATGAATTTTGGCGGTTTAAATATATTTTTTAAAGATTCTTTTGGTTGTATTTTCCCATTTTTCGGTATCTTTTTGTTTTTATAATGTTTTTTAGCTACATATTTCTTTCTCCTTTTTATCTACAATATCCTCATAATGCTTAAGGCCCTTTTTCTCTCTTTTCTTTTGATTTTCTTGGCTTTGCCGATATTCCCTTTGTCCTTTAATAATTTTGCCGTTAATCCTTCAGCTTCTTCAGAACTTGTATCTTATAATAACGGTTCCGCCGTTAATAACGGCCTTGATTATAATATGGCTTCAGTTTATATACAGGCGCCGATGCAGTTGTCCATTAACAAATATCCTGTTTCCTTTTACGCTTTGCCGTTTTTCAAAGCTTTTTATGCGGATAATATTGATAATATTAATAAACTTTCCTTTGCCAATGCTTTTGTCCTTATTAATTATCAAGATTACTCCGTTAAACTCGGCCGGCAGTTTATTTATAATCAAGATACTTCCTTTGCGCTTTACTTCGGCCCCGATGATAATACGGAAATGTCTTTTCCGTCTTACGTTGACGGCGCATCTTTGTCTTTTGTAAGCGATTTCCTTTCTTATAATTTATTCTTGGCTTATGAGGATTTTACTGTGGCAGGCTTGTTTGCACAGGTGTCGCCTCTGCCTTTTTTCTCTTTATCTTTGTTCTCTTATTATAAAGATTGGCAAGATATCAATCTTTATATCCTTGGCGGCGGAGTTAAACTTAAACTATCCCAAAAACTTGATGTTTCCGCATTTGCCGCAATGAACCAAGGCAAGCAGGAATATAAATTGTTTAACCGGGGTTTTTCCAAAGATTATAACGCTTCTTTCTTTAAGGTTGACGCCAACGCGGATATCTCTTCCGACATCTTTAACGCATTACTTGGTTTTTCTTATTCAGCGCCTTCCGGGAACGATAAAAATACCCTGCCTTTTACGCCTGTATCCAAATATAATATATACGGCATAGCGGCGGGAAGCATATTTGAGTCGCCTGTGCAAAGCACTTCATTGTCGCTTAATATCTCGCCCGTATCTTTGCCTAGATTTAGTATCAAAGCCGACGCGTTTTATTATACTTCCGCTTTTAAAGATTCTTTTAACAAATATATAGGTTCGGAACTTAATCTTTCAACCCGGTATGACTTTGATAATATTTCCTTCAAACTTTCTTACGCATACCTTGCGCTTGATAACGGCTTTTTGGAAGCTTACTCTTTTTCAAACAACAAACTCAGCAATAATATCCACCGATTAGGGTTAAGCCTTACTTTAAATAATTTGTTTTAGCTTTTTGCTAATAATGAATATAATTTGCCGTAATGGCTGCAGAAGAGAAATTCTTTTATTATTCTTGTATCGTAACGTCTATAAGAATCAAACCCTTTAAACAGTAAATTGATATAATACAAATTGATGAATCCGGAAGAAGCCTCACGTCAGTTGATAGACGAAAAGCTAAGCCAAGCGGGTATTGTTTTTAGTGGACAGAAATAATTTGGGCCGCCAAACAAATAAGGATTTTCAGTCTTTCCAGCCGGATGACGACAGCCGTTTATTTGCTAATTTGCATTTAGTTCAACATTTAAAGAGTAATGTCATTAACCCGGATAGCGAGGTTGTCATTACCACTATTCAGCGTTTGTATTCTATGTTGTGCGGGGAAACGGAATTTGACGAAGGAAACGAAGATGTTTCCGCTTATGAAAGCCCGGCTTTAGCCAATGTACAAGTTTCTTATAATCCGCAAATACCGCCGGAGTTTTTTGATTTTATTATTACGGATGAGTGCCACCGCAGTATTTATGGTTTATGGCGGCTACAAGCGGTTATATTTCGCGCGTAAAAAATAAGAAAAATAAGCAAAAAAATAGCGACGTACCATTATCAGATAGTAAAAATAAATTTTGAACTATAGAATAAAAAGGCAGGTCAAAAAAATTTTACAGAATTTTTACGAGAACCGCCCCCTTCAAAATTATGAGGAAATTTTTAGAAGTTTCTTTTATAATATGTCATAGTATAGCAAATAGGCAGTTTTTTCACTTATAAAGTTGCCCCTATAAATTAGGTGTTGTTATTTCGCCCTAGAAAGATTTTACCCCACCAATCTATCGTCTTCAATTTAAAACTTTATACAGGCCAATTTTGCTCAATTAAAGAGTGTTTGGAAACTATATAATCTTTGCACCTAACCACGGAATCCTTCTTATTATTTCAGAGCCCATCCACGACAAGCAAAATATCAAAAAAGCAATGGCAGGAATAGAAATTAAAGGATTAAAACTGGAACTGGATAGGCCAAAAAACTTACTTAAACAACTTTGTACTCCTGCGTGTAAGAGATAAATTCCAAATACACGTTTTGATAGATAATTAGAAAATGTTATAAGTTTCTCAGGCAACATATTTATGTGATATTTAACGAATATAAACACAGATAATGATTGAAATAATACATGCAATGTTACATTTCCGTCTGAGTAAAAATCAAAATTAGTACGGCTAGTATGGGCAATAAATTGGCCGAAAAAAATAGAGAATACCCATCCCAATACACCTAACAAATAGATAATTTTGCGTTGTTTTGGTAATAATGTAAGTTGATGTACGTAATAACCTAATACAAAGTATGCTACATATTCTAATGTGAAATGAAAGTGAATATGTTCATTAAAAAGGGAGTTCATTGCTTTTAAGCCAATTGAAAAGATAGAATCAGGCATTATTAAATCTAATCCTGTGAGAACTTTTGTAACAGTTGGAATCAAAAAAGAGAAAAACAAACTAACTATTAGAAAATAGCGTACCAATTGCATATCTTTACAAATGGGACGCAACAAAGGAACTATAATATATAATCCTAATAGCATATAGAGAAACCAAAGATGGAAATGCCCTAGTACTGTATGGGCTATCAATTTTTCTATATTTCCTTGAGAAGAACCCGTTACAAAACCAAGCAAGGCATAACCAACGGACCAAAATATAAGGATAGTAGTAATGTGAAAGATGTTTTTAAAATACAACTTATGAAAACTAATTTCTCGTGCCGGGTCTAAAAATAATGCACCTGAAATCATTACAAATACAGGGACTCCCCACCATACTAAACCATCCCACATATTTTCCATTTCCCAAGAAAAGGAAAATACATTTGTATCACCAAAATGTGCGGCTGCAACGTGTAATATAATAACGGCTAAAATAGCGAGTACCCGTAGTATATCAAAATATATAATATGTGTCTTCATAATATTCTATTTGTTTTACAAATCAGCAAGGACATAATAAAAGGCGGTTTCTGCTTGAGGAGTTACGAGATCCCAAACAAAAGTCGCCTACCCATATTGATGTCTAATCAAATACAGGGTTTTCTACTAGTGCAACGGGTTATAAGGCCGTTTCACTAGCAAATGGCGACTATCTTCGGTTCGTAATTCCTTTTGTGATTCACAAAAGACCGAGCAAAATGCTCTCCAAAAACAGTCCTAATACAAGTTGTAGATAAGCCGTTTTAGGGCTTAGGGTACTACAAAATATATCCTATATCAAATCTAGTTTATACTACCTATAGTTTCATATTAGGCCTACATTGAGTATGAAAATGGGTGTAATGAAAGTATAAGTACACATAACGACGCAACTTTAGAGGATATTATATGCGACATTACTTAACAAAATGGGAATTGTATGTATTGTTTGTAGAATATTTACGCTTTCAGCAAGTTATGTTTTCTCCTGCTGTGTATTGCTTTAAAGTGCGCCGTCAATTAGCCACATTATGGGAATAATCATTTTTTCAAACAAACCCTACAATCACAAAAGAAGAATTTGAAAAAATTTCCGTTCCAAAAATTTCAAAAGCACTTCCCTAGAACATAATAATTTAGGGGTCTATTTTAAAGATAGAAAGATATTTACGCAATGGCTAGAATCCTATTTAATTGCCTATCAAACGGATGACCTACATAGCAGACGTGAACTATTTTGTAGCCACGAACAGAGTATGCGCCAAACATTGGATTTATTAAAGCAATACACTAAAATCAATTCTAAAAAGATATTGTTCAAAGGGGCTATAAGTGAGGCAGGTCAAGTTATCTAAACTAATGACCAAGTACGGGTATATGAAGATATATTAGTTTTGGCATACAAAGAATGTATAACTATTGATGACGTAATACCAAATAATCCTAAAATTTTAACTGATATAGAAAATAAAGAAGACCCCCTTAATTTTTATTGAGATTGACCTTCTTAAAACCCATAGAAGAAATAGAACCATTTTTGCGAAAAAATATTGTTTATGCTAATTTGCCCATATTGGAAGAATCAAAAACAGAAAATATAGATACCAAAAAGATACTCCGAAAACTTAGTGCGTTAGAAATGCAAACCAAGCCGTAAAGGAATGAAGGGGAAGATGGTCCTAACTCTTATTTGGGGTTGCATATTGTAGATAGTAATAAAATTTATTTTGAGGATAAACTGTTGCCCTTTAAGAAAAATACGAAAGAGATAAAACTTATTAAATATTTAATCCGCCGCCAATAGAAAGCTGATAGAGCAAAGGCGATGAGTGATCTTATTTCTCTTTCTAATAGTTCAAATAAAACTCTTTCGGCAATTGGCAAAACTGCGGCGGTGGCAAATGCAACCATTGATACTTATAAAGCCACAAACGCTGCTTATTCCGCTATGGCGGGCATACCTGTTGTAGACCCTGCACTTGGTGCTGCGGTCGCAGCGGCGGCGATAGCCGCAGGTCTTCAAAATGTCTCCCAAATTGCCAGTGTACAGTTGGCCGATGGGGGTTTGGTAAAGGCAGTAACTGGCGGAGTACCCGCACTTATCGGGGAGGGCGGCTCGGACGAAGCCGTATTACCTTTGGATAATAACCGGGCTATGCGCGGGATTGGGGGGCTATTGCTGAGGAAAGCGAAAGTGGCTCTTTAGGCGGACAAGCGCAAGCCCTAACGGTAACCGTCAATATTAACGCAAGCGGGGACTTGCCAGCGATTATGTATTGGACGGACATAAAATTTACCCAAAATACCGCGAGTCGTTCAATATTTTTTCGGAAGGAAATAAAAATGCTTAGAAATTAAGGGAAAAATCCCAAAAAGTTCTAAGCATTTAATATGGGGTG
>JAQXJI010000008.1 GCA_029008615.1 Elusimicrobiota bacterium
ATAAAACAGTTGACTTGTTTTTTTTTTTTGATACAGTAGCCTCATAATTTCAGCCTGCAAAATGTGTAATGCCTTTGTTTTTATTCAGGTTAGTTTAAGCGGGCCGATTAATATAAAAGGAGGTTAAAAATATGTCAAAAAAGAAAATGGTTAGGAAAGTATTTTTTGCGGTATTTTGTTTTTTTGCTTGTGCAATAATAGCCCGGGCGGAAAGTTGTTCTTCAAGCGGGCAAGTGCAATATAAATATACGGCGAGCGGGTGCAGTTACACTACTCAAAGCAGGACTTGCTGCGCCACTACGGGAGCGTGGTCGGACTGGGGCGGGAGCTGCCCAAGCTGTTCGTTAAGCCAATGTTGGAACGGTTCAAGCTGTGCAAATAAAGAAAGCGTAAGCCGCAGCTGTTCGGGAAATGTAACAAACGCACAATCGGGAACGCAAACAAGGACGGCTACCTGTACAAGCGGCAGCGGGTGGACTTATGGTTCTTGGACGGGTACTTGTACTTGTAAAACCGGATATACTTGGAACGGGTCTTCTTGCGTAAGAGAGAATCCTCCTTCAATAACTGTATTTCAATGTCAAGCAGTTCCCGGCTCTGGCGGCAATGACAGCCATACTTGGGTAGGTGCGAAGCCTAATACCGCTCCGCCCCAAGCTATGTATGCGGTTATTGAAGTAACAGGGAATTTTTACGATTCAAATGGAAATCCCTATACAAGTTATGACCGTATTACTTTAAATTTCCCGTCCGGTAATACATGGCAGCAAAGTACAGAGTTTGATTTGGGAATGCCGGATGGATGCGTTGACAGCAAAGACTGTCAATACGGCAGAGAATGCAATACTTGTGCTTATACCAGCTGCACCGCTACGCTTTATTCCAGCGGATGGCAATAGTTGCGGCATTTCCGTTAAATTAAGCATTAGCCTAAAATTTACCCGGGATAAAACCCGGCTCTCAACTAACCGCCCCGCGCTTAAAAATAAGCGCGGGGTTTTTATGTGCAGATCCATCAGCAAAATACTTATTGGAGTATTGAAATTTTTTTGGAAAAAATTAAAAGACAGCAAAAATCAAACTCTGAATTTATTTTTAAATCCGCGTTCCATTTCTCTGGATAAATCTTTCTTTTTTAATGTTTCGCGTTTGTCGTAAAGTTTTTTGCCTTTGGCCGAAGCTATTTTAAGTTTTGCCCAGCCGTTTTTAAGGTAAACTTCCAACGGAATAACCGTTTGGCCTTTTATTTCCTTGGCGGCGGTAAGTTTGTTGATTTCCTTCCTGTGCAAAAGAAGTCTTCTTGTTCTGGTGGGGTCTACCGCGGTGTGAGTATTAAAGGAATAAGGCTTTATGTGCATATTAAAAATATAGGCTTGATTGTTTTCTAATTTGACGAAAGAAGCCTCAAGGCTGCAATCCTTAAGCCTTAAAGACTTAATTTCCGAGCCTAAAAGTTCCAAACCGGCTTCAAAACTTTCAAGTATAAAATACTCGTGGAAAGCTTTGCGGTTGGTTGCTATCGTTTCAATGCCTTTTTTCCTTGCCATAGAAATGATTTTAGCAAATTTGTGCGTCTGTGGGGATATATTAATTTAATTGTAAAAAAGCACCAAATATAATAAAATACATAAAGATGGGCGGGTGGCGGAATTGGCAGACGCGTACGGCTCAGGACCGTATGTCCGAAAGGACTTAAGGGTTCAAATCCCTTTCCGCCCATTTATCTTTTCGCGGATTTCTCGGCGGCCGCAGCGGGTGTGAAGATGTACACAGTAAATAAAAATGCAAGAAAACGGTTCACGCCTATCAGAAGCAAACGTCAGAAGGCTTTAAGGCTCAGAAGATTCATCATAATTATAGTTTCAATCGCTCTGCTTATAGGGGCGTTTTTTGCGCTGAAAAAAGCGGCTGCTCTGCTTTTTAATGCCGCCGCGCGGCCTTCGTGGCTGGAATGGCATATTAAAAAAATCAATATTTCAGGCGAAGAGGGCGATATCATCGGCGAAATTGAAAAGTATATTTCTTTTAATGAAGGCGATGCCGTAACCCACGCGGACGCAGCCGGCCTTGAAAGGATACTTGAGCGTAATCTGAAAGAACTTAAATCGGTAAGAGTGTGGCGTAATTTTTTTAACGGGAACCTTAATATAAAGATTAAAAAGCATACGCCCTTTGCACGCCTAAAAACGCCGTCCAAAACATATTTAATTGAGGAAGGCGGACTTATATTTAATGATGATAAAACGCCCGTAAATCCGCCGCTTTTTGAAGTTTCAATTCAGGGGCAAATAAAAGCTGAACTTTTGCCTAAAGAATTTGTAGAATTAATAAAAGCCCTTAAGTTTTCCGCCGATTTGGATATTAAGGAAGTTTCCGTTGATTGGGAAGACAATTCCTTTACTCTTAAGCTTAAAAGCGGTTCGGCTGATATGGGCGGTGTTAAAAACGGCCCGGCAAAACTGGGGCGGCTTAAAAGCGTTTTGGCGGAAGCCGAAAAACGCGGGTTCAAAGAACCTTATGAGATAAATTTCAATTATTTTAACGACGGGAAAATCTATCTTAAACCCACTACGTGAAGGTGTACAGTTAATATGGCGAAGACGAATTTAATAGCAGCACTTGATATAGGCAGCGGCAAAGTTACGGCAGTAGCCGCCGCTTATGACGCGGAAACCAATTCCCTCAGGGTTGTGGCCGGCAAAAGCGTGCCGTGCCGCGGCCTTAAAAAGGGTATGGTCAGCGATATAAGGGAGGCTTCCTCCTCCATAACGGAAGCGATAAATTATATTGAAGAAAAGGCGGAACAGGACGTAAACGCTTTATATGTGGCTCTGCGCGGCGATCATTTGGAATCTTTTACCAATCACGGTACTTATAACATCTCGCGTGCGAATAAAGAAATTACCTCCGAAGATATAGAACAGGCCATTTCAAACGCGCGTTCCGTCCCCATAAAAATTGACAATGAAATTATAAGCGTTGTTCCCCAAGGGTTTTCAATAGACCGTAAGGGCGGGATAACCAACCCGGAAGGTATGGACGGCTCTTTGTTGGAGGTTGACGTTCATATTACCACCGGTTTAAGTTCTTGCGTGAACAATCTTATGAAAGCCATTACGCGCCCCGGCTTTAGGGTGGACGGCAAATTTTACGGTTTGGTATGTTTGGCGGAATGCGTCCTTTCCCCTGAGGAAAAGGAAAGCTACTGCCTTATAATTGATTTGGGCGGGGAAACGATTTCCGTCGGTATTTGGGCGGAAGGCGCTTTGATTTATGCAAAGGATTTCCCTTTCGGCTGCGATATTTTTACCAGGGACATTATCAATGCTTTGCATACACCGAAAGCCAGCGCGACGGAAATAAAAGAACGTTACGGCGTGGCTTATCCGACTTTTTTGGAAGAAGAAACCACTATAGAAGTTCCTTCTATGGACGGCAAAAACTTTTCCGAAATCAAAAAAAGCTATTTGCTTGACATCATTCAGCCGCGCGCGGAGGAACTTTTTGAAACCATACGCGAAAGCATAGAAAAAGCCGGTTTCGGCGACTTCCTTAAAGAAGGCTATGCCGTCCTTACGGGCGGAGGCTCTTTAATGCCCGGTATAGATGCTCAGTGCAGCCAAACTTTGGGCCTTAAAGAAGCCCACAAAGCTACGGTACAGCGCGATATAATTGACGCGGAAGAAAAATATTTTGATCCTATGTATACGACGGCTTTATCATTGGCGGCTTATGCCGCCAGGAGGGAAATGATCGCCGAAGAGCATGACGGCGATATTGCCAGCAGATCCCCGATATTAAAATTTTTCAATATGCTCAAAAATTCAAATATTTTCGGCGGTTAACTTATGAGCGATACTTCTTTAGATTCTTTATTTTCTTCGGCCGAGCAGTTTGAAGGAAAACTCGCCAAGATAAAATGCGTAGGCGTGGGCGGCGGCGGCGGGAACGCCATAAACCATATGATGGACGCAGGCATAGATAATGTTGATTTTGTGGCCATTAACACCGACGCGCAGGATTTAAGGCGTAACAAAGCGCCGTATTTGGTACAAGTCGGCGAGAAAGTTACAAAAGGCCTCGGCGTCGGGGGGGACCCGAAACGCGGCAAGAAAGCGGCGGAGGAATCAATAGAACAGCTGCGCAACGTCGTCAGCGATACGGATTTGCTTTTTATTACGGCGGGAATGGGCGGCGGAACGGGTACTGGCGTTGCGCCTGAGCTTGCCCGTGTAGCCAAAGAAACCTACGGGGACAATATTTTAGTCGTAGGGGTTGTAACAAGGCCTTTTAATTTTGAGGGCTATATCCGCGCCGATCAGGCCGATAAAGGCATTAAAGAACTTCAGCAATACGTTGATTCTATGATAATTGTCCCCAATGAAAGACTTTTTGAAAATATAGATTCCAAGACCACTACCAAAGAAGCCTTTAAAATGGTGGATGAGGTATTGCTTCAAGCCGTTAAAGGCATATCCGAAGTTATTTTAAGGCCCGGCGAAATGAACATAGACTATAACGACCTTAAAACCGTTATGCTTAAATCGGGGCGCTCTCTTATAGGTATGGGGCAGGCAAAAGGCCCCAAACGCCATTTGGAGGCCGCGCGTCAGGCTTTGACTTCGCCTTTACTTGAAAACGCGGATATCACCGGCGCAAAAGGCTTTATAGTCTTTTTCAGCGCGCCCGATGATATCACTATGACGGAGCAAGGCGACGTTATGAATATAATCCGCCAGTACGCCAGCAATGAATCCAAAGTTATGTTCGGGCATATGTACGATAAAAATCTGCCGGAAGGAACTTTCAGCGTTACGATTATAGCGACGGGCTTTGCCAGGGAAGGTGCGCCAAGGCTCAGCACGGTAAGATCTTCTCTTACCGGGTCCTCCGATGCTCCGCACGAAACAAGCCGTCACACGCCTTTGCAGCATATTTCTCCGCGTCCGGTCAACCGCACTCCGCGCAGTTCCGACGCTTTTGATTCCAGATCAGATTTTATGCTTATCCCTGCGTTTATAAGGCGCAGGAGGGAGGGAAAGTAATATGGCCATAGGTCTTACCACACTGCTTAAAACGGTAGTTGACAATAAAGCCAGCGGTCTTCATATTAGGGGAAACTCAAACGCTTATGTTCGTATAAACACGAAGATAAGGGAAATTGAAGACTGCTTTCTTACCAATGACGACGTAAAAAAAATCGCGGCGGCCATTATGGGCGAACGCGAAAAGAAAATGTTTGAACAGAACTTGAGCGTGGACTTCGCTCTTGACGCGAAAGAGTACGGACGCTTCAGGTTCAACGTTTTCAGACAGTCCGGCAAAATGTGTATGGCCATACGTCATATACCTTTGAAAATCCCTTCTTTCGAGCAGCTTAATCTGCCGGGCGAAACGCTTAAAAAAATAGCCGATAATCACCGCGGTATAATTTTGGTAACGGGTATGACGGGTTCCGGCAAATCTTCCACATTGGCGGCTATGCTTGACCATATCAACAAAACCCGTTCCTGCCATATCCTTACGGTTGAAGATCCTATTGAGTTCGTCCACAGCGATCAGCGCAGTATAATCAGTCAGCTTTCTTTGGGTACGGATACGCTTTCTTATTCTTCAGCTTTAAGATATGCAATGAGGCAAGACCCCAACGTGATTATGCTCGGCGAAATGAGGGACGCGGAAGTTATCCGCAGCGCGATAGCAGCGGCGGAAATGGGCCAGTTGGTTCTTTCAACCTTGCACACCGTTAACGCCGTGCAGACGATATCAAGGATAATAGAATCTTTCCCGCCGGAACATCAGGGGCAGGTGCGTTTCCAAATGGCGGATTTGCTTAGAGGCGTTGTATCGCAAAGGCTTTTGCCTAAAATCGGCGGCGGCTTGGTTCCCGCGGTGGAAATAATGCTTCCTACGGCGCAAATTAAAAAGAATATCGTGGATAATAAAATCGCCGATATCCAAAAAGCCATTGCCGCGGGGGAATATTACGGTATGCAAACCTTTGACGAAGCTTTGGTGCGTCTGTACAAAGAAGGCAAATGTAAACTGGAAGACGTTTTGGACTTCTCCACCAACCCCGACGGAGTTATGCTCGCTTTAAAGGGGCTTAGCAATATATGACGGACGTCAAAAAATCTTCAATGACTATTGCAATAGACGGCACTGCCGGCGTGGGGAAATCCTCCGTCGGCAAGGCCGTTGCTTTAAAATACGGATTAAGTTTTTTGAGCACCGGCCAAATGTATCGTTGTTTGGGGTGGAAAGTGCTCAATTCTGGCATTGATGTGGACAACCCCGAAGCCGTAACTGAAGCGGCCAAAAGTATAGTGTGGGGTTTTGAAAGGCAGGCGGACAGCAGCCTTAAAGTGCTCATAGACGGGCAATATTTGGGCGACAAATTGCAGCTTGAGGAAGTCGGTCGCGCGGCCAGCAAAACCTCCGCAATTCCTGAAGCCAGGGCCGTAATAATGCAAAAGCAGATTGATTTGGGCAAAAAAGGCGGGATAGTTATGGAAGGGCGCGATATAGGCACGGTAATTTGCCCGGAAGCGCCTGTGAAAATCTATTTGACCGCCGCTCCTGAAGCCCGCGCAGTCCGCCGCGTAAAACAGTTGGAAGAACAGGGGGAAAAGCCCGATTACCAAAACATTTTGGCTTCGATAATCTCCCGCGACGAGCGCGACAGCAACAGGGCTGTGTCGCCTTTAAAACCTGCTGAAGATGCCGTTATTATAGATACTTCCGCCCTTAATTTGGAGCAGGTTATAAACAAGGTTTTGGAGGCCGTGGCAAAAGTATGGTAAGACAAGCTCTTCTTAATTTGATAAAATTTATATTTAGAAGTTACTTTCTGCTCTTTTATAAAGTTAAAGTTACCGGTTTGGAGAATATTCCGCAGAAAGGCGCGCTTATAATGGCTTGCAATCATATGTCCAACTTCGATCCGCCGTTTGCGGGCGGTTTCGCCGGTAAAAAAAGAGATTCGATTTACTTCATAAAAAAGGAACTTATGTCCGTGCCGGTCTGCGGGTGGCTTTTTAAATACTTCGGGTTTATCCCGGTGGACAGAAAGAAACCCGGCGGCGATATGGGCGCGATTAAAGCGGCCCTTAAAGTCGTAAAAAAAGGGGAAAGCTTGTTTATCTTCCCGGAAGGTACTCGTTCCAAAACGGGCAAACCGGGCAGAGGCAAGCCGGGCATAGGTTTTATGGTTTATCACAGCGGCGCGCCGGTTTTGCCGATTAAGATAACCAATACAAATAAATTGCCTTTCACAAGGCATTTAAGCGTAACTTTCGGCAAGCCTTTTAAGGTTGAGAAAGATCCGCAAAGGGAAGTAAAAGAGCAGTTTCAGGAATTTGCAGATAAAGTAATGGATGAAATTAATAAACTTGATTAAAACGGAGGTAACACATTTTACGTCAAGAACGTAAAGTGTCAAGAGCTATATGACCAACCCAGAAGAAATAACTAATATTCAAGCGGCCGATTCCGGCGAAGATATGACGATGGACCAGCTGTTCGCCGAACAGGACGCAATGCAGGAAAAATTAAACAAAAGGGAAATCGTCAATGTAAATGTAGTTCAAATTTCACAGGATAACGTGCTTGTTGATACGGGCGACAAAAAAGAGGGGCTTATTCCTTTGTCCGATTTTGAAGGCAGAGCCGTCCCGACCGTAGGCAGCGAAATTACCGCAATCCTCGTGCGCAAAGGCACGGACGAAAGACATTCGATTTTATCCCATAAAAAAGCTTTGGAATCTTTGGGCTGGGACATTTGCAAAACCGCTTTTGAAAACAAAGAAAGAATCAAAGGCGTTATTACCGATTGCGTAAAAGGCGGTTATAAAGTTGACGTAAACGGCGTACAGGGATTTATGCCGCTTTCACTTTCCGAGATACACCCGGCTTATAAGCACTATTTGCCCAAAGGCGCAAAAATCAAAGCCGTGATAGCGGAATTTTCCAAAGAAAAACAGAAACTTATCGTTTCCAGAAAGCAAGTCTTGCAGGAAGACGAAGCCCAGCGCAGAACCCAGGTTTTGAGCGAAGTCAAAGCCGGCGACATTTTGAGAGTAGTGGTTTCCAAAGTCGGCAAGGATTGCTTATTCTTGCGCTTCCACGGCATTGAGGGTATTGTAACTTTGGATAACGTAGCTTGGAAAGACGCCGAAACCATTTTGGCCAATTACAGAAGAGGCCAGAGAATTAAAGCCAAACTTCTCTCCATAGATGAAGAAAAAGGCGTAATGAACTTCGGCGTAAAACAGCTTTTCCTCAATCCTGCCGATTTACTTAAGAAACGCTTTGCTTATATGACGACCGTAAAAGGCGTAATAACCAAAGTTTCCGCGGAAGGCGTGGAAGTTGAACTCGGCAAAAATAAAACCAAAGGTTTTATCGCCGAAAACGAACTCGGAACCGATTTCTCCGGTAAAGAAGGCGACGCCATACAGGCTGTTGTAATCGGCGTAGACGCCCCCAATTTTACGGTAAATCTTTCCGTAAGACGCTTTGACCAAGTACAGAACAGGAAAGTGGTTGCCCAGTATTT
Organism: Elusimicrobiota bacterium; assembly: GCA_029008615.1. Classification (GTDB taxonomy): domain Bacteria; phylum Elusimicrobiota; class Elusimicrobia; order Elusimicrobiales; family Elusimicrobiaceae; genus Proelusimicrobium. The sequence goes on from JAQXJI010000008.1 coordinate 8,558, forward strand.
AAAACAGGCACCGCGTCCGACTTTAGGTCAGCTTTTGCAGGATTCTTTTGAAACCTCCGAAGATTCCGAAAACGAAAGCAAATAAACGGTAAAGTTTTGAGAGGGGATATCCTTAGGGGTATCCCCTTTTTTATTTGTTTTTTTACTCGGTCTAAATTTCTTACTCGTTGCTAGCACTTCGCGGCTTTTGACACGCGAGCCGCTAGGTTCTCGCGGCTAGCAATTTTCCATATTGGGGTAAATTTTCATTTTTTTGCCGTTTCGCATACTGCGCCGCTTTCAGCGGCTTTTCTGTCGCGCACCTTTTGCTCTTTATCCGCCTGAACTTTCTTCTTTCGCTGATAATAAATATTATCCTCATTAGGGGCAAAAGTCCCTCTGTTATCTGTCGATTTTATTTGATTGGCTTCAAATACGACATATTCCGTCATAGAGGAGTCCGTTTCTCCAAATTCGCCCCTGTCCTTATATACTGCACCGTCATACCCCGCTTTTTTTAACTCACTTACTTTTTCACTCGTTATAAAAGCTATGTCCTCATAATTGTTATAAACTTTCGGTTTTTTTAAAGACAAATAAACTTCTTTAATATTTGGGGTTCCTTCGTCGGCTTGGCTGTAAACTTCCGCACTCTTTATATCCGGCGTAAAATAAAAACCCCGGACGTCTTTAACTTCATAGTTGTCATATTTGTTTCTAAATCTTTTATTGGTATTCTTAAATATTTCAAAGTCCTTGCTCGTCCCGTGATAAACTACCAGCGGCATGCCTTGTTCATCCACAACTTTACTGTCCCCAAACCAACGGTAAAAGTTATAAATTTCTGCAAAACTCTTCCCTATCGCCTTGCCTTCGCTGTTTGTGGTATGCTTCAATTCACCCTCAAAATTTATAAAATAAGCCTTGATTTTTCCGTTTTTATCTGTTATACTATCTTTACTGAAACCCTGCGGGAAAGTGCTTAAGTGCATGCCTGCGGGGTTTCTCTTTATATGAACATTGTAAAGATCTAATAAATTCTTATCCTGTCCTTTTACTTGTTCCGTTGCTAACTCGTCAAATTCATACGGCGTTCCGTGATATCCCCGCTGATAAAACGTTTCCCACTTTAAATTTTCTTCTGTATCTGTTATACTGTTATTAAGCCCCGCAACCAAATCACGACGACTAAACGTAGGCGTGTTTTGAGCGGAATTGAGGTTTGTACGAAACTGCCTCTCTTCCTCGGGGCTTATTTTATTATCCCAGCCGGTAAGTAACCATGTTTTTTTATTTCCGTGTTCGTCCAAAGATAAAACCGCCTCAATTCCATTCTTTAGAATATGTACTGTTTTTTTGCCTTTTACAAATTTAATCACTTCTCCGTCTACTACACTATCAAAGACTTGTAAAAGCGTTTTAAATCCGTGCTTTTCGGCAATATGGCGTATCCCCTTTTTTTCGTCTCCGAATTTAAATGTAACATCATTTGTTCCTCCGTATTGCTCTAAATCATTACGAAGGTTGGCAAGAGTCGCCTCTTCTGCTCCTTCAGCTATTTTTTGTAAAGCGGCTTTGACTTCTCTTGCCTTTTGTTTTGTTTTATCAGATATTCCCCGCTGATAATAAATCTTACGTCTAGCTTCATCATCTGTCGGGTCCTTTAAGTAGGTATCAATATTTTTGGCTATTTTGTCAGCATTTTCGGTTATTATCTTCCTATCGCTGTCTATCTGCTCTTTAAGTTTCTTATATTCTTGGCTTTCCTTTATTTCGTCAAAATTAACATTTACACCCTTTTGGTGAAGCGTATTTTTACTGTTGACAACTCCCTCTTTTTCTGTTATATTATTATTGTTCCCTGCGGTTACGCCTAACGGCGTGTGCGGGGAACGCTTTTTTGTGCGCACATTATAAAGGTCTAATAAATTCTTATCCTGCCCTTTTACCCTCTCCGTCGCAAATTCTACTGTAAAAACTGCCGTTTCAATGTTGCCGTTTTTATCCGTAACATTTATTTGTATCGGCGCCTCAAAATAAACATATTCCTTTACCTTTGCTTTATGTTTTAATGTTTTACGTCTTGTATTATGCGTTAAATCTACTTCACCCGGCCTATCTGTTTTTTCCGCGTTGCTTACAATCTTCTCTAAAACGGATAAAACCGCTTGATGTCTTCTCCGTTTCCCGCCTTTCAAAGGTGCATTGGAGTTTCTTATATGAGCCTTATTCCCCGCAGTAACCTGTATCCGTAATGGCGGAGTACCTGTTTTTAACGGTTTATTTATCAATTCGTTAAGTTTAGTATTAATTAATTCTCGTGCATTTTCTTTTGTAAGGCCTTTTATATTCCCAAATTCCGAAGTCAAATCTACTGCTTGCTTATTTCCCGCCGCCTGCGCAAGCGTTTGCACTTCATTATCCGTATCAAGCCCGCTTATCTCCCTAAAAAACGCGTCCACTTCGTCCGTTACTTCCACCCCGCCTATCGCCTTTATGCTCCTGTATATATCTCGGAAAAAATCCCTTATCGCCGTAAATAGCTTCTGCGTCGCCGCGTCTTCCGCCTTCTGCCCGGAATATAACCATTTCTCGTATGCTTCGGCTATTATCTCCGCAGATATCTGCGCTTCGCTCATATCAGCGTCGCTCTTAAATTCATCCCAATGCTTATTTACTATTTCCTCTCGCTTCGCCCACAGCTCCTGCGCCGCTTTATTGCCTTTTGCCGCCAATATTCTCGCACGCTAAAAATCACGCAGCTTTTATACTCGCAATGCCGTTTTTTTGCCGTCACCCTGAACTTGTTTCAGGGGCTTGTCGTAAATCACGCCGCTTAAGTCTTCAAATATTTTTATCACACACCGCTAAATATGATTTCCTTTCTTTTTTAATTACGACTTCTCTATATACCCAGTCGTAAAATAATTCCACAATTTGTTAATACGTTAATGCAGTTTTTTACCTGACTTTCAACAAGATCCTGAAAGAAGTTCAGGATGACGGAAACAACGCAAGGGGGATATGACTTTTCAGGATAATAGATTGTAGTTCCTTTTGCGGTGTCGTACGTCGTGGCGGTTCGTTAAAAAGTGAAAACAGTTGACTTGTTTTTTTTTTGATACAGTAGCCTCATAATTTCAGCCTGCGAGATGCGAAATATCTTTGTTTTTATTTAGGTTAGCTTGTGTGGGCCGATTAATATAAAAGGAGGTTAAAAAGATGTCAAAAAAGAAAACGGTTAGGAAAGTATTTTTAAGCAAAATATTATTTGTAATAACCTTATTAGTTTTTGTTTGCGCCGGCGGCTTGTTCGCCGCGGTGGCTTCCTGTTCGGGAGTTACGGATAGCGGAACCAGATACGGAACAATAAGCGGGACTTGCTGGGCATATCATTGCGCTACCGGTTCAATAACCCAATTAGGCAGCGTAGATTCATCTTACTGCGCAAGCTGCAGCGGTGTAAAATACGCACCTTCAGGCAGCTGCGGAACGTGTGAATATAAATGCTGTTCGGACGGTAGTTGGAGCGGCTGTAACCAAGAATGCCCGGACCCTTCGGATTGCGCCAGCGGTACCTGTTGGAACGGGTCAAGTTGTGTTTCAACGCCTACCGGTACTAAGTATTGGGGAAAATCAGATGTGTTTTATAACGGTACCTGCTATTATACTTGTAATTCTTGGGTTTGCAACAAAGGAATCGGTTGGTCGTGTACCGGCAAGACTCCCGTAAGTACCCAAGGGGGGACTTGGAGTGATTCAGGGTCGTTACCTGTTGATTCATATAATAGCATAAGCACCTGCTCTAGCAGAGTTGACACTTCCGAATCTGCTTCTGTCTCTTGTTCCAGACAAGGTGCAAGCGTCAGAGGTATTCCGTATGACATAATGTCTGAAAACGGCATTATCCATGAAGCCGAATGTGTCGCGGTAAGCAGCTGTTATTGTGCCAATAACACCAGCAAAACTTTTAGCAATCCAAGCCAATGGTCCAGTTATTGCGGTACGAGAGCTTATTGCTCAGGCAAAAAACTTATTTGTACCAAACAGACTAAATCTTGTTAAATTTGTTGGCATTAATCTGCCAATAAACCTCGAAACTAACCGCCCCGCCCGAGCGTAAGCAAAGGCGGGGTTTTTAATAAAAGTCTTGACGGTATGAAAGTTTTTTTATAACTTTAATATAGAAGTGTATATATAAAGGACTGGTTACCCTTTATATATTGTCGGAACGGTTAGTTGAGAGAATAAACAAAACGCCTATATTAAATAAACGGGGGGTGTTTAGCCTTCTGTTTATTTGGGTGTTGCTTCTAAAATCTTTTCGGGTTCAGCTCTTTAAGCGGGCGGTTCTTGTATGCCGCAAAAACCTGGAAGAGAACTTCTTTCCTAACAATTCCGAACAGAACTTATCTTTGTATGGCAGGCGTATGCCTTTTGTTTTAGCGGCTGTCCCTGCCGTTGGGATAAGTGCGGTTTTAAAGCCGCAGATATTCCCGCCGCATAATTTTAATTGGCGCGGAAAATTGGTTAGTTGAGAGGTTATTTATGAGAATATTAGATAATTGGGGCAAAAAAGCTCTATGCTTTTTTGCCTTTGCGATATTATGCGCATTAAGCGCATACGCGGAAAGCTGCAGTACTTCTGGGCAGTTGCGTTATTCCGCATCCGGCTGCAGTTATACTACGGAGATATGCTGCCACGGGGCTTGGACATCCGGGGCAACTTGCACAGAATGTAGTTCCGATCAATGCTGGAACGGTTCATCTTGTGTGTCAAAACCTTCTACTGCACCTTATATGTTGAATAATACAACAACACCGACAGCTGCTCAATATAAATCCAATGCGTCAGTATGTGTATTCAACTGGAAGTGCTATAATGGCACCGGCTGGCTGAGTAATATGGGGTCAGGGTTAAATTATTGCGCATGCGTTGGCGGATATAGTTGGGATTCTTCTTCACAAACTTGTAAGCAGAACGCAGCTACTTATACTTTACAAACAACTGAAGAGACGGAGACATATCCTGGGACAGCCGAAAAGTGGACAACATCAACAGCTGCACTAAGCCATTGTAATAACACTACATCACCTAGAAATAAAATGATTACTGGTTATCAATCAAGCAACTCGTACGGTACCCTTTCAGCTGCTGACTGTGCTTCCGCTACGGCTTATAAATCAATGTATTACAATTTCTCTAGCTGTAGTACATATAGCTATTACGTTGGTTCGAAAAGATATTATGGATGGAAGTTCACTTATAAACACTATGAATGCGTAAAGAAGTAATCTTATGTAATCTTCCCGCCGGGCTTTAACCCGGCGGGATTTTTGTCGTAATAATCTTGTAAAATTAATATATGGAAAAACTCGGCGGCTCAATATTATTTTATTGCAATAAAAGCAGATATGTTTTCGGTCTTGCGCTTTGTTTGGCCTGCTCTGTTTTTGCCGTTTACGTAATAATAACTATGGCTGAATTTAAATGGCTTGCTTTGGCGGCTTTATTGTTTTTCCTCTATAAAAGCGGCCTCAACGTATACGAACTGTTTTTCAACAAAAAAACGCTTGTGGAACTTAAGGAAAAGGAAATCCTTATAGACGGCTGCCCTCCGCTTTCATTTAAAGCCATAGAAGCCGTCGGCCAAAAACGCGTCAATATCGGGGCTTCAAATCAGCTGTATGTTTGCCTGAAAACAGATGAGAGTAAATTCAATCTTACCGATTTGCAAAAAGAAAATATTTCTTTAGGCCTTACGGCTTTTTGCTTCCGCCCGGCGGCATTATCGCGCAAGGACGCGGACTTCCTTATAAAATCAATCCTTTCAAAAACAAAATCGAACTGAAATCAAGGTCGTTTTATCTGATTTTTCTTTAAATAATGTAACTTTTTGTTTGCCGGAAATAGGTCTAAAGTCCTAAAACTTTATAGGAAAAAGGACACTTTTAATAATTGTTTGCGCTTATTTAAAATATAAGTAGAAATCCAAATGCTTAAAAGGAGAATGTATGCTATTAAAAAAAGCCGTATCTTTAACTCTTTGTTTTATATTGCTTTTTTCTTCGCTTCCTCTTAGCGCACAATCAGCTTGGGGAAGCAAACCTAATTGGAATGCTTGGAACGGAGGTAATTACGGTTTTAATGCAGGCAATTCTTGGGTAAAAAATTGGGATTTGGAAAAGGCTCGTATTGAGGCTCGCCATAAAGAATTGGACAGAACGAAAGGAATATTGTTTTACAGCCGTGATAGATGGGGAAGGGAAAATCTCCCTATGGATTATTACGACGGCCTTAGCGAAGCTGACGCAATGTATTTGTGGCAAAAGCATAATCCTAAAAAACTAGCGTTTGCGAACCCTCAATTTTATAAGGATGTTTATATTACCCCGGCGTGGAAGAAGTATACGGATGCAAGATCGTATAAAAAAGATAGATACGGTCAGGAAGGGTACAGGCGCAGCGAATATTACAGAAAATACAGAACTCCTTACGCCTTTCAAGAAGCTATGCGGGCCGAAAGCCGTGAAATAGCTTCTTTACTGAAAGAAAATCCGCGATATAAAAGAGAAGTGAGCAAGGCTAAAACCAGAGAAAATGTAAAAAGTGCTGCTGCCGGTGTTGTGATTGGCTTATTACTGGTAGCTTCCGTATATACTTGCGGAGCCTCCGGCTGTTTGACGCCTGCGGTTGCTTCTTGGTTTGGGGTGTCGACCGGCGGGGCTTTGGCAGCGACAACTACTGTAAGCATAACAAAAATGATAACGGCCGTAGCCTTGCTTGAAATTGCCTCCGATTTAGTGCTTGACTTGTTTCTTAATTTGTATGATGATCTTACTTCTCGCCTTGTAAGATACGCGTATTTGTCAAATAATGAATTTGCCCAATCCCTTGTTGAAACGGCAAAAAAAGGAAAAGGCTTGGCAAACGGTATGGCTTTGGATACGAATAAAAAAGTAACGCTTGGCACAGAATGGAACTCCGAAGATGAAAGAAGACAAGCTGTAATCCGTATGCATTCCCTTGTTGTGATAAAAAACGAACTTAAATACAGTAGGGATAAAGAAAAATACGATAGAGCGCTTTTGGATATAGCCACCGTTTTGGGGGGAGAAGGAGGCAAATATTCCGGAGAACTTATGTGGCGCGATAATCCCGAGTTTAACAAAGCTTTAAAAGCCATACAGGATTTGCCTGAAGCAAAGCCTGCCGGCCACGGCAGCAGGCATCTCAGGCATCACCCGCGAGAGGGCGCAGGCGGAATGATTTGGCCCAGCAAATAGCGATTTTATCGGAAAAATGAAATATCCCCCGGGTTAAAGCCCGGGGGATATTTCTTAAGAATTTGAAAAAATTATTTTTTATTTCTTACCGCTCTTATGCTTTGCAAATGCTGATGATAGTTCTTGCTGAAAATATGCCCGCCCGTTACATTATCCGCAACAAAATATAAAGCGTCAAAATCCGGCTCGGGATTTAATACGGCTTTTACGGAATTTACGCTCGGGCTGGCTATCGGCCCGGGCGGTATGCCGTTGTAGCGGTAAGTATTGTATGGGGAATCAACCCTCAAATCTTTAAGGGTAAGGCCCTTTTTCCAATGGCGGCCTTCCTGAACATTATAACCTAAAGCATATTGGACTGTGGGGTCTGCTTCAAGCCTCTTGCCTATTTTTACGCGATTTAAGTAAACGGCGGCAATTTTCGGCCTTTCAGCGTCGATTACGGCTTCTCTTTCAACTATGGAAGCTATCGTAAGGATTTCCTTCTCGGTAAGTTTTCCTTGGTAATCGGCGATAAGAGGACGGATATTCTTTTCATATTCGGCAAGCATTACGGCTATAACGTCGTCCGGTGTCATATCCTTTGGCAGCATATAAGTGGAGGGGAACAAAAATCCTTCATAGCCGGCCTCTTTTGCGGCATTGATAAAGGAGTATTTGTCTTTTATGATTTCGTTCTTTTCCAACTCTTCGGCGATTTCCTCTATGCGCCAACCTTCAAGGATTTTAACTTTAAAATCCTTTGAGCCGGAATCGTTTATAAGCCGCCAAATAACTTTGCTTGCCGGCATATTCTTTTTGAGGGCGAAAACGCCGCTTCTCAACATAGGCGCGGCTCCGCTGAATTTAAGACATATCTTAAACCAAAGGGTGCTTTTTATTACGCCTTCGTCTTTAAGCAGCTGCGCTATTTTGCCCGCGCTGACGCCGGGGGGGATAGTTACTTCCGTTTCCTCCCCTTCCGTATTAAGATATTTATACGCGCCGAAAGAAAGCGGCACTGCCGCTATAATTAGTAAGGCGAATAAAATCAGAAAAAACTTTTTCATTATTTCTATTTAACAAGTTTTATAAAATGCCTTTTGCCGGCTTGCAAAACGCGGTTTTTATCCAAGGAAACAGCCTCGTCGCGTACGGCTTTTTCCCCGTCTATTTTAACCGCGCCTTGGTCAATAAGGCGTCGGGCTTCGTTTTTGCTTTTGGCGATGCCGGCTTCAATAAGTATGGCGGAAATCAATTTGCCGTCGGCGTTTTTTAATTCCGGCATATCATCCGGGTTTTCCTTTTTGGAAAAGACTTTTTCAAAATGTTCCAACCCGGCTCTTGCGCCCTCTTCCCCGTGGAAGCGGGTTACCAGGATTCTCGCCAAATCTTTTTTTGCCTGCATCGGGTGCTTTTGTTTTACTTCGTCCAAGTTTTCTATGGTTAGCAGTTCATAGTATTGCATCATAAGTTCGTCGGAAATGGACATTATTTTGCCGAACATATCTTCCGGCGTGTCATTAAGCCCGATGTAGTTTCCGTAGGATTTGGACATTTTCTTAACGCCGTCGGTTCCCACCAAAAGCGGCATCGTCATAACTACCTGCGGCTCCTGTCCGTTGTTTTTTTGCAGTTGTCTGCCGACGAGTAAATTGAAGATTTGGTCTGTTCCGCCAAGTTCCACGTCGGCTTTTAAAGCCACGCTGTCCTGCCCCTGGAAAAGGCTGTACATAACTTCAAGTACGCTTATGGGGTTGCCGGCTTTCATTCTCTTTTTAAAATCGTCCCTTTCCAATACTTGGGCCATAGTTACTTTGGAGAGTGTCCCCAAAATTTCTTTGGTGGTTATGAAAGGATCAAGCCATTCGCTGTTAAAGCGGACTATCGTCTTTGCAGGATCAAGCACTTTAAAGGCTTGGTCGGTATAAGTCTTGGCGTTTTTGAGGATTTGCTCCCTGCTGAGCATAGGGCGGGTGCTGTCGCGTCCGGAAGGATCGCCTACCCCGGCGGTAAAATCGCCTATAACCAAAACGGCGGTATGCCCCAAATCCTGAAAGGTTCTCAGTTTATTTAAAACCACGCTGTGCCCGAAGTGCAAATCGGAGCTTGTAGGGTCGCAGCCCAATTTTACTGTAAGTTTTTTGCCGCTTGTAAGCTTCTTTTCAAGTTCGGCCTCGCTGACTAAATCTATCGTTCCTCTTTTTAAAAGTTTTAACGCCTCTTTGACTTCCATATAAAAACTCCCGCATTTAACTTAAATATAATATATTCTATCATTTTACTAAATGAAATTATAAGGTTCGGCCAATACTTTAAGCTGCGCTTTTTTTGGCGGTTTGTTGTTTAAAAGAGTGTTTAAAAAGCCTTTAAGCATTGCGTCGTCCGCACTCTTTATAAGATAATATTGTTGGCATAATTCTTTTGAATGGGCTCCGCATTTAACGGGGCCTTCTATTTCCATAAACGCGCCGTAAGCTTCTCTAACGGCTTTTGCCGTCATAGCGCCGAAGGAGTTTAGGTCTTTTTCGTTTTTTGCGCTTAACAGAAGTTTAACCAGTTTTGTATAAGGCGGAAAGCCGAAATCCTTTCTAAACTGCGCTTCGGCCTGTGCAAATTCAAGGTATTTGTTCTCTCTTAAAATATTAAAATCAAATAAATCGCTTTTTGAGGTTTGTATAAACAATTTTGCGTTTTTGTATCGGTTAAGGCGGCCTTTAAGCGCGAACAATGTCTGCGCGAAACGCTCCGCCGCGCGGAAGTCCGCCGCGTTTAATTCGGTATCGGCGTCAAGCAAAGCCGCCAGATTGATTTTTCCGCCGCCTAGCCCGGCGTTAAGTGCGATATTTGTGCCGACTATTATATCCGCCTGACCCTCTTTAAGGGCTTCTTCCACAAAATGCCCTTCGGATTTTTTTGTGTTCAGAGTTTGGGAATCCAACCTGTAAACGCGGGCTTGGGGGAAAAGTTTATAAATTTCTTCCGCCGCCGCTTGCGTGCCTCCGCCGCGCGAACGGAAAATCTCATTTTTGCATATCGGGCATACTTGGTGCAAAGTTTCTTTGTGTCCGCATTTGCGGCAGATAAGGTAGTCTTCTTTAAGGTTTTTTATTCTGCTTAAAAAAGCTCCGCATTTTTTGCATTTGGCGTAAGCCCCGCAATTCAGGCAGGAGTAAACCCCGCTGTAACCTAGGCGGTTTAAAATCACAAGGCTTTGCCCGCCTTTAAGCATATTTTGATGCAAAGCCTCAGCCAAAATATCCGAGATTATTTTTGATTTTTTGCCTGTTTTCGGTGCTACGATAATTTCCGTATTGTTTGCAAAAGCTGGCAAAGGCTTTGTAAAAAGGGAAGCTTTCAGCGCGCCTTCTTCTTTAAGCTTAAGGGTTTCCAAGGAAGGGGTCGCGCTTACCATAATCACCTTCCCGCCGGTAAGTTTTGCCCTTTCTATGGCAACTTCCCTGGTGTGGTAATACGGTTTGGCGTCTTCCTGCTTAAAATCTTTGCTTTCCTCGCGGAAGATAATCGTAAGTTTAAGGTTTTTAAACGGCAAAAGGCAGGCTGAGCGCGTCCCTACGGTAAGGCACGGCTTGCCCAAAAGCATTTCCGCCGCGGCGGTTTTCCTGCGGCTTAAAAGCACTTTACTGTGCCAAAGGTGAATATGCTCCGCACCGAATTTTTTATTTATAACCTCAATCAAATTTGCGGAACTTATTATGTCAGGCACCAAAATAAGAACCTGCCCGCCTTCGTTTAGAACGTCATAAGCCAAAGCGAGCGCGGCTTCCGTCTTGCCTGAAAGATTTGCCCCGTAAAAAAGATTTATTTGGTTTTCCCGGGCGTTTTTTAAAGCTGATTTTTGCTCTGAGGTATATTCCCCCGCGGGGTAGAAAAACGGCAAATCGGAAGGGGCGGGTTCCTTGTAAGAATCCAGCATTTTTTGATTGAATATTGTTGGTATCAAAACGCCCAAAGTTTCGCCCAAAGTGTTGGCGTAATTTTGTTCTATGAATTTGGCGAGGGGGAAAAGTTCCGGCCCGTAGAAAGGCCTTTTGTCTTCTATGCTTAAAACTTGTTTTAATTTTATGTTTTTCGGCAGATTCGGCGTTGTGTTTAGCGCCGTTATATATCCCGTCTGCACTGCTTTGCCGAAGGGTACTTTTACCCTAAGGCCCAAAGCGGCGGAAGCCTCAAGCTCGGGCGGCAGAGCGTAATCGAAAGATTTGTTTAAAGCCACCGGCAGGCAGACGGATATATTCATAAAGTTTATTTTGAAGCCGGCTGCCTGCCCATATCGGCAAGAAGCACTTTTAGATTTTGCCAGGCGTCTTTCTTCCAGCCGGGGTTTCTAAGTAAAGCGGCGGGGTGGAACGTGGCCATTATTTTTACCGGCTTATCCAAGGTTACGCAGGACAGTTTTAAATCAAGAATTTTGCCTCTTATAGAGCCGAAAGGCTGAACTTCGCTTATTAAAGTTTTTGCCGCTACCCCGCCCAAAGCCACTACGTAATCCGGGGAAACGGTTTTGATTTGCTGTTCAAGGTATCTCCTGCATACGGCGATTTCGTCCGATTTCGGCGCACGGTCGTTGGAGCGTTTGTCGGGGTTTGTAGGGTCTATCATCGGGTGGCACTTTACTATATTGGCTATAAAAACCTCTTCCCTGCTAAAACCCATAGCCGCTATGATTTTATCAAGCAGTTGGCCGGCCCTGCCGACAAAAGGCCTGCCTTGGCGGTCTTCTTCATAGCCTGGGCCTTCGCCAACAAACATTATTTTTGCGTTTATGTTGCCCTCGCCCGGGACGGGTTTTATGCGCGTTTTGCCGAGGTCGCACCTTTGGCAGTTGGTTATCAATTCTGCTATATGGGCAAGTTCTTCGGCCTTGTCAATCGGGGCGTCGGAAGTCAAAGTTTCTTTTTTATCTGTGCTTTTTGTCATAATTTCGACGGGGGCATTCCGTGTTTTTTCCTGCGGGGCGTTTCTTACGGCATAAGCGGTTTCTCCACTTAAGGAGGCTTCCTCGCTTTTGTGCGATGTTTCTTCCCCGCGTGATTCATTGGAATTAAAAGCAGCCTTTTCTTTGTTTAAGGCTGCTTTTAAAATTATTTCGTCTTCCTCCGCATTTAAGAGGAAAGCTTTAAGCCCTTGGGCTATCTCTTTAAGCTCTTGAGTCATTATAATTTAAGAGGTTCTTTGGCTTTTCTTTCGGCCTCTTTGCGGGCTTCTTCTTCTTCGCGTTTCTGCTGGGCCAAAACATCGGTGGAACCTTGCAGAACCATATCTTTGGTAACTTTGCCGGTAAGGATATCGTCCAAAGCCACTTTGATTACCGTGGCGTCGGGCTGATTTTTGTATTCGCCTCTTTTCTTAAGGACTTTAGCCCACATAGAAGCTAAAACCACCATACTGTATTTGTCGCCGTTAAAATCCACCAATTTATTTTCAACGTCATTTTCTTGTTTCGCCATTTTCTTCTCCTGCTTTTTCTTATTGAAATTTATTTTGTCTTTTCACTTTCAGTCTTTCGGCCTGTATTATCGCGCGGCAATCCGCAACGGCTTGTTCAAACTCGTCGTTGATTACCAAATAATCGTAATTTTTTATACATTTAAGTTCTTTTTTCGCGCTTTCCAAGCGGGCTTTTATATCCGTCGTACCGTCGTTGCGGGCGGCTATTCTTTTTTTAAGTTCGGCAAAACTCGGCGGCGTTATAAAAATCGAAACCGCGTTTTTGTAAATTTTCTTTACGGTTTTCGCGCCCTGTACGTCTATAACCAAAACCGGGTGTTTGCCGCGTTTTATCAGTTTGTCCAAAGAACTTTTCGGTATGCCGTAATAATTGACGTGGACTTTCGCCCATTCTGCCATTTCGCCTTTTTCTACGGCGTTTTCAAATTGCTTGTCAGACCAAAAATGATAATCCTTCCCGTTCTTTTCGCCTTTCCGAGGCGCCCTGGTGGTAGCAGTTATCACGCGCGAGAGTTTGCCGTCCTCCAAAAGACGGTTCACTATTGAGGTTTTACCTCCGCCTGACGGCGCTGAAATTATTATAGGGAAGCATTCCATATACATTATTTATTTTATTAAATTAGTTTCATTTTAACAAGCCGGAAAATCTCCGCGCGGCGTTTTTTGAGGGCGTAAAATTTAAAAATAAAAAATCCGCTTGCATTGATAAATTAATTTTTTTATACTGGTTTAAGAAATATTGTATAAGTGCCATATTTCAGTTATACTTATAGAAAGACCCGCGTGGAGGAAAAGCGTATGCTTAGGAAAAAAGAAAAGTCCTTAAAAGGCAGAAAGGGTTTCACTTTGATGGAGGTACTGGTAACGGTAATTATCGTCGGTGTTCTTGCCGCGATAGCCTACCCGGTATTCAGCAAATCTATTGCCAAGGCCAGAGCGACCGAGGCCGTAAATTTGCTTGAAATCGTCAGGAGCAAACAGATAAAGAATTTCGCTTCCAGGCAGACGTATGTAACGGATGTAAACGAACTCGGTAAACTGACGAATAATAAAGAATCCGCAAACACCGGATATATTGTCGTAAACGATAAATACTATGTGGCTTTGGACGGAACAAATGCTTGCGCTAAAGTTGAGTATAGAAAGCCGGGCAGCGATAACGCTATATTTACGTTTACAACCGGTTATGAAACCGCGGGCCTTGGTTGTACCGGCAATGTTTGCACAAGCTTTGGCGACATTATAGGTACGGCGGACGAAGTTTGCAATGTGGAAATTCCTGTCGAACCTGAGCCGGAACCGGATCCTTGTCCGAGCGGCTGCCCCGGAAATCCGCCTACTTGCGACCCTGGTACTACAAGCAGCTATACTTGCGATACGACCACTTGCCAGTGGAAAGGTTCTTGTGACCCCATTCCCGGTTGGTGCGACGGTGAAACCAGAGACTGCACCAGCGCTGAGGGTACCGGCTGCCAACAAACTTGCTCCGGCACAACTTGGGGAACTTGCGTATGTGACAATGTTTACAGCTGCACTCCGGGTGCGGCGGGCTCTTTCCAGAGTTGCCCCGGAACTTGTAAATCCGACGGCAGCGGTTATGAATGCACCGGGGAAAATGATACGCATTACTGTTCCGATACAAACACTTGCTTAGCCTTGAACAAAACTTGCGCCGACGGTCAGGAACAGAAGCAAACCTGTGATGACGGTACTACGGTTCTTACCAGAAAGTGGAGTTGGAAAAATCCCAATGGTTGGAATTGTGAATTTGATACCGCCGCTTGCAAATGCGAAGCCAAGTAATCTAAGTTAGGTTTTAATCTAAATAAGCCCCGGGCTAATAAGCTTGGGGCTTTCTTTATGTGTATTAATCCCCCGGGTTTCGGCTTGGGGGCTTTTTAAATGGATATTTACTATATGACAGTTTGTATTTTGCCGCTGTAAAGTGCCTGCCTTGCACTGATAAATAAGCAGGAAACGGAAGAAAAATATGCTTCAACATTTGCTTTCGTACGCGGATTTTGTTTAAATCCTAATTATGTGTATTTACTTTATAGAAGCCTTAGCTTCTTATTTTGTAGCGTTTTAAAAATATATTTATAGTTTTATGAGCAATAAAAACCCCGGCATTAAAACCGGGGTTTAATTTTAAACGATATCGCTTATATCTTGCTGATTCTTCTTGTAATCGTTTTCTTTTGTATACACTCAATGACGTCGCCGGGTTTTATTTGGCGGAATCCGTCTATGGATATGCCGCATTCATAACCCTTTTCCACCTCTTTAACGTCGTCTTTGAAGCGTTTTAAGCCGGATATTTTGCCTTTGTATATTTGTTCGCCTCCGCGCAGTACGCGCACTTCATAACCGCGCACCACTTTGCCTTCCTCGATATACGAACCGGCGACAAAGCCGGAGCTTAAATCAAAGGTTTGGCGGACTGTGGCAAGGCCGACTCTTTCTTCTACGATTTCAGGCTCAAGCAAGCCTTCCATAGCGGCGCGCAAGTCCTCAAGAAGCTCAAAGATGATATTGTATTTGCGTATTTCAATACCTTCTTTTTCGGCTTCTTCTGCGGCTTTTGTGTCGCTGTCTACGTTAAAGGCTATTACTACGGCATTGCTGGCTTTTGCCAAAAGAATATCGGATTCGTTGACATTGCCCGCGCCGGAGTGTATGATTTTAACCTGCACTTCTTCCGTAGGTGTTCTTAAAATGGCGTCTTTAATGGCTTCTATTGAACCGTGTACGTCCGCTTTTAAGATTATGGCAAGTTCTTTAACGTTTTTGCCTTCAATGTCGCTCTTTAAGCTGCTTAAGGAAACGTGCTTTTGGTGAGCGAGTTTTTCTTCTTTATGTGCAAGTTTGCGTTTTTCCGCGATATGTTTGGCTTCCTTTTCGCTTTCCGTTACAAAAAGCGTATCGCCGACGGCGGGAGGTTCGCCGTTAATGCCCAAGACTTCGGCCGGTACGGCAGGGCCCGCGCTGGGCAGCCTTTTGCCGTGTTCGTCGATTAAAGCCCTTATTTTACCGTAATTTGTGCCTACGATAAAAGGATCGCCGACGCGCATTGTGCCTTTCTGTACCAAAACAGTGGCAACTACGCCGCGTTTATTGTCGCGTTTGCTTTCCAATATTACGCCTACACCCCTTCTGTCGGGATTGGCTTTAAGCTCCATCATTTCGGCCTGAAGGCTTATCATTTCCAAAAGTTTGTCAATGTTAATTCTCTTTTTGGCCGATATTTCGACGTAAATTGTATTTCCCTGCCATTCTTCCGGGATTAAGCCGCGGTTGGCAAGTTCTTGCTTTACTTTATCGGGATTTGCGCCCGGCAAGTCTATTTTGTTTACCGCAACTATTATCGGCGCGCCTGCGGATTGTGCGTGGTTGATAGCCTCTATGGTTTGCGGCATTATGCCGTCGGTGGCGGAAACTACCAAAACTACGATGTCGGTGGCCTGCGCCCCTCTTGCCCTCATAGCCGTAAAAGCTTCGTGGCCCGGGGTGTCCAAGAAGGAAATATAACCTTTTGGCGTTTTAACTCTGTATGCGCCGATGTGCTGAGTTATCGCGCCGAACTCGCCCGCCACTACGTTTGAATGGCGAATTGCGTCCAAAAGGCTGGTCTTGCCGTGGTCTACGTGGCCCATAATAGTTACGACCGGGGCTCTGGGTTTTAAATGTGCGGGGGCTTCCTGTTCTTGGTCTTCGGCGGCTATTTTATCTTCCGCGAATTCGTGAACAATCTCCGCTTTAAAACCGCATTCCGCAACGACAAGCTCAATCATATCCTGCTCGAGCCTTTGGTTGATTGTGGCGAATATGCCCATCCCCATAAGCTTTTTGATAAAGTCGTTTATTTT
The DNA here is from genome assembly GCA_029008615.1 of Elusimicrobiota bacterium. Taxonomy (GTDB): domain Bacteria; phylum Elusimicrobiota; class Elusimicrobia; order Elusimicrobiales; family Elusimicrobiaceae; genus Proelusimicrobium. The sequence continues at coordinate 25,141 of JAQXJI010000008.1, forward strand.
GATATCCATCTTTTCGGCAAGCTCTTTAATGGTAGGCTGGCCCAGGATTTTTATCACTTTTTCATTACTCTGCGCAGGGGCGGAGGGCTTTTGCTCTTCCCTTCTGTGCTCGTGCCTGTTGTTTTGATGCTGGGGCTGAGCCGGTTTTTGCTGAGGTTTAAATTCCTGTTTATCTTCAGTTCTCTGCTCGGGCTGTTTAAACTCCGGCTTAGGCTCCGGCTTCGGTTCCGCTTTAACTGCGGGTGCGGACTGGGGCTTTACTTCCGGCTGAACGGCCTTTGGTTCTTCTTTTACAGGCGTTGGTGCGGGCTCCGTCTTTTTTATCGGGGCGGGCTCTTCCTTGACTGTTACGGCTGCTTCCTGGGCCGGTTTGCTTTCCTGCGCTTGGGATTTTTGCCCTTGCGCGGGCTGAGCCGATTCTAAAGTTTCCTTTGTTTCTTCGGCCTTTTTTGTTGTTTTTTTAGTCGCAGTCTTTTTAGCGGACGTTTTTTTGGCTGCGGGTTTCTTGGCCGCAGTCTTTTTGGCGGTCGGCTTTTTTTCTCCCGTAGTTTTTTTGGTCGTCGTTTTTTTCGTAGCGGCTTTTTTTACCGGTTTCTTTTTTTCCGTTTCTTCCGGGTTTTCGTTATTAGTTGTTTTCTTCGTTGCTGTCATCTGCCGCCTCCTGCTGCTGGGCCAAATACTTCTTGGCGCCTTCTATAATCTTTTCGGCCGTCTTTTCGCCTATGCCTTGCAGTGTGGCAAGGTGTTCCGGGGTCAAAGAGGCTATTTTTTCTACCGAGTTAAAACCGGCTTTTACCATAACTTCCGCTATTTTGGGGCCTATTCCTTCCACGCCGGAAAGCGTTTCCTGGATAAGCTGGGCGGCCTCAAGGCCTTCTTGATTCTTTTGAGATTCGCTCTTTACTTCAAGTTCCCAACCGCAAACTTTGGAAGCCAGTTTTATATTCTGCCAGTCTTTGCCGATTGCTATTGCGAGTTGGTCATCCGGGACGATTACCAAGGCCTGTTTGTTTTCCATACTGATTATCCTTACGGAAAGGACTTTCGCCGGAGAAAGGGAATTTACTATATTGCTGACGGAATCGTCGCTGTAATTGATAAGGTCGATTTTCTCGCCGGAAAGTTCATTGGTTACGGCTCTTATCCTTATGCCTCTCATACCGACGCAGGTTCCGATAGGGTCTATTTTGTTGTCATTGCTTTTTACGACCACTTTCGCCCTGAAACCCGGATCTCTGACAATGTTTTTGGTTTCAATAATTCCGTCGGAAAGTTCGGGTATTTCAACTTTCATAAGTTCTTTTAAAAACTCGGGCGAAGTTCTGGAAAGAATAATGTATGGCCCTCTTTGCCCTTTGTCCATTTTGTACGCGGCGGATTTGTATTTGCCTAGTACGGGATTGTCTTTAACGTCCAAGAAGTCGTTTTGGTTGAGCACTTTCGCGATTATTGCTTTAACTCTGCCGCCGTGAACGAAGCGTTCTTTTTTGATTTGTTCGCAGTAAGGCAAAATGGCTTCGGCTTTGCCGAGGTCAACTATGATATCCCTGTCGGAAAATCTCCTTACCAAACCGGTTACGACTTCGCCTTCCCTGGGTTTAAATTCTTTATAAAGATTGTCGCGCTCTATGCCTCTTACCTTTTGGATAAGAACTTGCTTTGCAATTTGCGCGGCTATGCGGGAGAAATCCTCAACGTTAAGGGTATTTACCACCTCTTCGCCGATTTTGGCGGCCGGGTCTATAACTTTTGCGTCTTCAAGGGAAATTTCCATTTCCGGGTTGGTTACTTCTTCCACTACGTTCAAAGTTTGATAAGCGGTGATAGTGCCTTCGTCAGTGTCGATTTTGGCTGAAAGTACGGCGGTTTTGCCGAGGTGCTTTCTTAATGCGGAGATAAGGGCGTCTTCAATGGTTTTTAAAGTGTCTTCCCTTTTGATGTTTTTTTCTCTCTCTAAGCTTTCTAAAGCTAAAAGTAAGTCTTTGCTTTGCATTTTGTGATTTCTCCTGTTAATAAATTAAAATTCCGTTACCGGGTCAAGATTGGCTTTCTTTAAAGCGTCGTATTTAAAGGTAAACTTAGTCGTGCCGTCGTCAAGGACAAAGCCCTCGTCGTCGGCGGAATCTATAAGGCCGGTAAAGCAGGCCCTTTTTTCTATCGGTTCTTTGGTGTAAATTTTTGCTCTTTCGCCGACAAATCTTTTAAAATGTTCTGGCTTTTTCAGCACTCTTTTTATGCCGGGGGAGGAAACTTCCAAAATATATGCGCCGTCGATAAGGTTTTCCATAGTTAAAACGGCGTCTATTTTGTTGGAAAGAACTTCGCAGTCGTTAAGATTGATTCCGCCTTCTTTATCCACGAAGAACTGCAAAAGTTTTTTGCTTCCGTGGGCTTGAATGATAAGGTCAATCAGCTCGTAGCCTTGCGTGCTTAAAGCTTTGGCTACGGCTTCTTCTATATAATTTTTATTTTTCATAAATTCTTCCTTTAAAACAAAAGCGACTTGCTGAAACAAGTCGCTTAAGTCACCTTTAAGATATTTTTATTATAACATAAAAAGCCGGCAAAGGTAAAGCGCTTTGCCATTTGATATAATTAAAATGTGAAACACAGGAATTTTATTAAAGTTTTCTCGGAACGTTTTAACATTGATTTTTTATTTGTTAAATTTGTTTTGGTGGGGATTTTAAATACCGCTTTCGGCTATTTGGCTTACGCTTTTTTTGTGATGCTGAACTTTGGCGATTTTGCCGCGCCGTTGCTTTCGACGATATGCGGCGTTTTGTTTAATTTTAAGACCATCGGCAAACTTGTGTTTGAAAATACTTCAAATTATTTGATATTTAAGTTTTTGTCGGTTTACCTGCTGACTTATTGTTTAACGGTGTCGTTGCTTAAACTGCTGGCTTTTGCCGGATTGCAAAACAGATATATTTCCGGCGCGCTTATATTGCTGCCGATGGCTTTGATAAGTTTCTTTTTGAATAAACATTTCGTTTTTAAAACGGAGAAATGATATGAAACCTCTTATTTTTGTAGTTTCCAGCGCTTTTAACGAACAGGAAAACGTTAAACCGCTTTTTTACAGAGTAAAAGAGCAGTTTGAAAGACTCGGCGGCAAATATGATTTTAAATATCTTATTTTGGATAATGCCTCTACCGATAATACTCTTGCGGAATTAAAAAATCTGGCTGCCGAAGAAAAGGATTTGGCGGTAGTATCCAATATAAGGAATTTTGGGCATATCAGATCGCCTTATTACGGCATTATGCTTTCTTTGCAGACGCGCGCGTCCGCGGTTATATATTTAGCCTCGGATTTACAGGACCCGCCGGAACTTATATCCGATTTTATTAAAAAATGGGAAGATGGCTATAAAGTTGTTTTGGGGCAAAAGACTTCCAGCCAAGAAAATAAAATAATGTATTTCCTGAGGGGAATGTATTATAAAATTTTAAGGAAATTCAACGACAGCGGCGCCAACCTTCTTGAACAATGCACCGGCTTTGGGCTTTTTGACAGAGAAGTAATAGAAAAACTTTCGGCGATAGATGACCCATATCCCTATTTGCGCGGGATAGTGGGGGAACTTGGCTACCCGGCCGCACTTATTCCTTTTGAACAGCCGCTTAGAGGCAGCGGAATAACTAAGAATAATTGGTATACATTGTATGACAATGCTATGCTGGGCTTTACAAATCATAGCAGAATACCGCTTAGACTGGCGGCTATAAGCGGGTTTATATTATCCGTCATTTCAATTTTGACGGCTTTTGCATACTTCGTCTTAAAACTTATTTTTTGGGACAGCTTTCCTTTAGGCCAGGCGCCTTTGCTTATTGCGGTGTTTTTCTTTTTCTCCGTGCAGTTGTTTTTTATGGGAATAATAGGCGAATACCTGGGCGCGGTTTTAACACAGCTGCTAAAACGCCCTTTGGTAATTGAAAAAGAAAGAATAAATTTCTAAATCCTAAAGATTGGTTCTGTTTTTATTGGGCTCTTCGCCTGTGGCAAATGAGCGATTATAGTATTTGTCGGCATAATAATGGCGACGGGACATAGGGTCGATAAATTCTATCGTAAGATTATCGCTTGGGCCTCTTGGAACTTTATATAAAGGCGTGTATATGCAAGTATTGTCTTCCGTTTTAAGAGCCTGTTCAATTATTGCCTCTCTGGCCAAACTTTGTTTGTATAGCGAAATATACGGCTTTGCAAAAGGGACTATTATAAAAGCGACGTAAATCAGCAGTGCCGTCATAATATAAGGGGTTAAATTAAACTTGTAAACACCTTTTATGTATTTTATAAAGAACAGCAAAGCCGCAATCGTAAATAAGGACGCGCTGTAACAGGCTCGGTGCGGCCTTATCGGCAGGGGAAAAAGTACCATCGCCAATACAAAACTTACAAAACAACTTAAAGCCAAAAAGAAAAAGTCTCCGTTTTTTATTGTTTGTTTCCATTTGTCCAAAGCGCATAAAAAAGCTGTCAGGGATATTACCGGCAAAATGTACAGAGAACTCCTCATAAAATAGTCCATATTATACAAGTGATGAACGGCTTTCTCCGAAAGAGGCAGATTATTTAATGATTTGGTTATAAAGCCCGAGTTGCTTCTTAAATGATAAGCCGGAGAGCTGAACATTAAAGCCAATCCCGACGCAACGCCGATAAAAAGAGGCGGAAACCAGCCGGGGATTTTCTTTTTAAGGATAATCGCAAGTAAGGTATAAAGCCCGCAGAGGCAAAATATCATCGGGGCGGAATTTTCATTGTTCATACCCAATATCGCCCCTATAAAGAAAGCGGCGATGCGGGTATAAGAATTTGAAGGAATGAAATCAGGGCAGTACCAAGTTTTTCTTAGTACGGTACAGAATGTTATAAACATTACTCCGAGTATAAGATAATTGGCTGAACCGGCAAACCAAAAAATAGTTTGGTCGGGTTGGACAACCAAAAAAACACTTGATAAAGCTATTATTACAAAAGAAGGGACGTCTTCAAGTTTCTTAAAGTCCGGCATTCTTAAGTGGATAAGATAAAACAAAGCAAGAGCCAAAGCCAACTGAGCCAATGGGTTGACTATTAAAAACAGCCATTTGTAACCTTGTATCAATATCATACCTATAAGGCCGCCTATCCTGGCGCATATTGTAGCAAAGGTCCAAAAATAACAGTCTAAATTATGTACGGGGCATAATATTTCATCTTCGCTTATCGGATAAAGATAAGTAAAAAAATAAATCAAAGATAAATAAAGCCCCGTCAGCAATCCCCAAAGCAGGTAATTGAATAATGGCTTTTTGAACAACATATTATTTGCCGAGAATTTGTTTTATTTTGTTTTCCAAACCTTCCAGCTGCCAAAATTCCGGTTTTTCCGCCGTTCTGGATTTGTATTCCAGTTTGCCTTCCGGCAGAAGCTTTCTGCCGATAACAAGCCTGTGCGGTATGCCGATAAGGTCGGCGTCTTTGAATTTTACGCCGGGGCGTTCGGCCCTGTCGTCGTAAAGTACGCTTATGCCTTCCGCGCGCAGGGAATTAAAAATCTCGTCCGCTTTTTGTTTTACTTCACCTTCTGTGTCAAGGGCGATAAGTTCTACGTCAAACGGGGATAACGGCTCGGGCCAAATTATGCCGTTGTCATCGTGAGATTGCTCTATCGCGGCGGCTATTACGCGGCTTACGCCTATACCGTAGCATCCCATAATCATAGGTTTGGATTTTTGTGCTTCGTCTAAGAAGTTCGCACCCATAGCTTGGGAATACTTCGTTCCAAGCTTAAAGGTGTGTCCAACTTCAATGCCGCGCATAAATTCAAATTCTTCTCCGCAGCGCGGGCAGCGGTCGCCTTTGGAAGCGAGTTTTAAATCGGCGAAAACGTCCACTTCAAAATCTCTGCCCAGATTAACGTTTTTGATATGGGTGTCTTTTTTGTTTGCGCCGGCTGTGCCGTTTACTATGGTTTTTACGTAATTGTCGGCGTAAATTTTAACTTCCGGCTTGCGCGCTTTTAATCCGCAGGGGCCCGCAAAACCGAGGGGGGAGGAAGTAACTTCCTCATAAAATTCCGGCGAAGCTTTTTCCAACTCTTCGGCGTTCAAAAGTTTTTTAAGTTTGATTTCGTTAAGTTCGTCATTGCCGCGCATCAAAACGACGACGCCTTTGCCGTCGGCTTTGTAAACCAACATTTTTATAAAGCTTTCCGCCGGCTGTTTTAAAAATGAAGACACTTCGTCTATTGTCCTGGCGTTCGGCGTAAGAACTTCCTCCGCGGGCAGCAAATCTTTAAGTTCCGCCGGCGCGGGTTCTTTTATTTCGGTTTTTTCCGTATTGGCGGTATATCCGCATTTGTGGCATACTGAAATTTCATTTTCCCCGGTTTGGGCCAAAACCATAAATTCGTGGGAGAAATTGCCCCCGATATTGCCGGTATCGGCTTCTACCGGTTTAAATTTAAAACCGCATCTTGTAAATATGCGAATATAGGCTTCATAAAGGATTTGATACCACTTTTCGGCAGATTTCTCGTCTGCGCAGAAGGAATAGGCGTCTTTCATATAAAATTCTCTTGCGCGCATTATGCCGAAACGCGGGCGGATTTCATCGCGGAATTTTGTGCCGAACTGATAAAGGCACAAAGGCAGCTGCTTGTAGGAGTTTACGTCTTTCATAACCAAATCCGTCATCGCTTCTTCCGCCGTGGGCGCTAAGCAAAAGCCTGCGCCTTTGCGGTCTTTAAATCGTAAAAGTTCCTTGCCGTAATAAGCCCAACGGCCGGATTCTTCCCAAATTTCTTGCGGCTGAACAACGGGCAGCCAAACTTCGCAGCAGCCTGCGGCGTTAAGTTCTTCTCTGATGATATTTTCAACTTTTTTCAAAATTCTCATACCCAAAGGCAGCCATTCGTAAAGGCCGCTGGCGGTTTTACGGATAAGCCCGGCCCTTAACATCAGCTTGGCCGAAACTATATCGGCGTCTTTCGGGGCTTCTTTTAAAGTGGGTATATAATATTGCGATAATTTCATTTTCTGATTTCCTCTGTTTGTTTTGGAGTATGTTTATAATATTTTATATTGTCCTCTTTTTATAAATCCAATATAGCCTTTATCACGCAAAATTTGCAACTGCTGACGTATCTTTGGGCGGATATTATTGTTTAGAGGGTGCCTTTCTTTTAAATAATTTTCAAAACAATATGCTTCTTCCAAAGTAAAATATTTTTTATTTAAACTTTCTATACATTTTATAATATCTATAAGCCAACTGCGGGAGTATTCTTTTTCTTTTGTTAAGAAGAGCATTTTGTTAAAGTTTGTTATTATTTTATTTTTCTGTGCAATTATTCCATTTTTAATAATATATAATTTCCCGCTTTCGGGAATATTACTTATATTTATATTGCATCCAATCCACCCTGCTCTTTTGGCATTGTTTGAGAGAGGCTTCCTCTTTATAATCAGATTTTGCGTGAAATAATGTTTTGGAATGGCAATTAAATTATTAATATTATAGCTTTCAGGCGAGTAGTTAAGATAGAAGAAATTAGGAACGGTATTGTTCTGTATTTTTTCAATCATAGCCGAATATGCGCCATCGGTTATTTGATTGCCTATATCTTTCCCGGTTTTTAATTCAAATTGTTCATTACATTTGGAACAATAAAAATCTTCAACTTTGGTATTATTAGTTGTTTTTATCAGCACATTGCCGCATTTGACGCAATAGGCATTTTGTAACAGCCAAGTTTCACTCATCACTCTTATTTTTTGTGAAGCGGATTTATAGTTTTGCGCCAAAGCCGGGTTTAGTGTTAAAAGCATAATGTTACTATAAAGACTTTATTTTCTGATTTCCTCTAATATTCTTTTAATCCAAATTTGTTGGGGGATTTTTTCTATAATTTCGCCCTTTTTAAACCAAAGGCCTTCGCCGCGGCCGCCCGCTATTCCGAAATCAGCGTCGCGCGCTTCGCCAGGCCCGTTTACGGCGCAGCCCATTACGGCTATTTTCTTGCCGGTGGAAAGGCGGATAAGTTCTTTGTCGGAATAAATTTGTTCTTCCAAAGCTTTTACCGTGCCCGATATGTCAACTTGCGTTCTGCCGCAAGTCGGGCAGGAAATTATATTGGGGCCGTACTGCCTAAGGCCCAAAGCTTTTAAAATCTCATAAGCGGCGCGCACCTGCATTTTGGGATCTTCCGTAAGGGAAACCCTTATGGTTGCGCCTATGCCTTGGCTCAAAATGCGGCTCATAGCTATTGCGCTTTTTACCGTCCCCGCAAGGAAGCTGCCCGCTTCCGTAAGGCCTATATGTTGCGGAATATCGGTTTTTGCGGCCAAAAGTTCGCAAGCGGCGACTGTGCGGAAAAGATTATCCGATTTAAGCGAAACCAAATAATCCTTAAAATTTAACTGTTCAAGCAAATCGGCTTGTTCTAAAGCCTCGCCGACCATTACTTCCGCCCATTTCTCGTCGGTCCAATTTGGCTGACCGTTGAATTTGCGCAATTCCTTAATTGAACCGGCGTTTACGCCTATTCTTATGGCGACGCCTTTATCCTTGCAGGCCAGTACGACTTCCTTAACTTTTGCTTTGTCGCCGATATTGCCGGGGTTGATTCTTACTTTATCAACGCCTTGCTTTATGGCTTCAAGCGCAAGTTTATAATCAAAATGTATATCGGCCACCAAAGGCGTTTCAATAGCCTGTTTGATTTTGCCCAATGTTTTGGCCGCGTCCATATCCGGCACGGCTACGCGGTTGATTTCGCAGCCGGCGTTTTCCAAAATCTTAATTTGTTTGACGGTGGCTTCAGCGTCGCGCGTATCGGTGTTGCACATAGATTGTACGCGCACTGGATTTTTACCGCCCAATATAAAAGGGCCTACTTTGACTTCTCTTGTAAGTTTCATTTTGCGGCCTCCTTGGCGGCTTCAAGATTTACTTGCTCGGAAGGCTGAGCGGGCGCGGTCTGTTCTACCGCCGCTTTTGCCGTTGAGCGTGTTCTTATGCGTTTTATGTCGCTGTAAGTGGCGTAAATTACCAAAGCCAAAAGTAAAATTGCCCCTGCCGAACTGGCATTATATATGGTTTTTTCTTTAACTCTTTTGCCTCTTATGGCTTCTATTATAAAGAAAAGTATATGCCCGCCGTCAAGTATCGGTATCGGGAACAAATTGAACATACCTATTGCTACGGAAATTAAACCTATAAGGAAGAAGTAATCTTCCGGCCCGCTGTGTACGCCTTTGCCGACGATTTCAAAAATGCCTATCGGGCCGGCTACGTCCGGGGCTTGTTTGTGCCAAAGTTTATCGGCTATTGTGGTGATTGAAAGGGCTGTCCAGTAATAGCATTGATGTGCGGCTACTTTTACGGCTTTAAATACGCCGGCTTTTTGATAGACGGGTTCTAAAGCTATGCCTACTTTTTTACTTTCGCCCAATGGCAAAGTTACGGAAGCTGTTTCCTCTCCGCGTTTATAAGTTAAAGTAACTTCGTTTTGTGCCGCGGCGATATTTTTTACCATTTGCTCCCAATTTTGTATGGGAGTATTGTTGACTGCTGTAATTAAATCGCCCTGCTGAAGGCCGGATTTATAAGCGGGGTAACTTTCCAAAATTTCGCCTACGACCGGCGGGATAAGTTTAGGATTGTTTATAGGCAATCCCATTGAAAGTACGACTATAAAAAATATGACAAAAGCCAAAACATAATTCATTCCCGCGCCGGCAAAAACCATAAACGCCCTTGAGTACCAAGGCTTGGCGGCAAAATCCCTTTCGTCCGTAATTTCCGCTTCGCGCGCGTAAAATTCCCCGGCGGGTTTTACATATCCGCCCAAAGGTATGGCGCGCAGGGAATACTGCGTTTCCCCTTTGCCCCATTTTTTAAGGAGTTTCCCAAATCCGATTGAAAATTCTTCCACCCTGATATTTAAGAGTTTGCAAGCCAGAAAGTGGCCCAATTCGTGAATGAAAATTACCAATCCCAAAGCGAAAGCTATGCCTACGGCGGAAAGCAAAGTATCCGGGCTTATCAGCCATAATATTTTTGCCCAAAGGGCGTGGAAGAAAGATGTTATCATTTAAGGCTCCTGATATAAGATAATAATATTATATCACTTTGGGGGGAGTGTGTAGGGCGGTATTACTGACCATATTTAGTTTTACTCGGTCTAAGTTTCATACTCGCGGCTAATGTTTTCCGATTCCGTCGGGACTAAATAAAACGGTACGCTTTGCGCCGCTTAAATTTTAAGGCCGACGCAAAGCGTATAAAATATTGGGCGCAATTTAGATTTTTACAGTCTGCCGCTTTCGGCGATTAAACTCTTTATCTTTGTGTTAAGCGCGCGGGCGGCCGAAAGTTCCTCAATAGTGTGATTCATTCGGTAACGCCAATAATGCCTCGGATTGGCGGGGATATTTATCCTTTCCCCGTCGATATCCGCCGCACGTAAACGGCCGTCCGTACTCAGCCAGTCTTGATATGACAATATGCAAAGCATAGAGGGAGAAGCCAAGTTCCGTTTTATAACTTCCTCGCAAATTTCGGCCGAAGCTTCTTTTGGGGCGGAGCCTTGTTTACCCAAAACTTCATTATAAAAAGCCTGCGTTTGCTTAGCGTCTTCTTTCCACCATCCTCGCAAAGTTGACATATCGTGCGTTGACACCGTACATACTGAAAGCTGTGGATATTTTGAAGTATCCCCAAAACGCTGAAGCGGGCTTTTTGGCATACGCTGCACTTCCAAGCTTAAGATTTGCAAAGCGTCCATAACTTCCGGCACGCAAGCGGGAATCATACCCAAATCTTCCGCGCAGGCCAACATCCTTGTGGAAGATACAAGCGCGGGCAGTTTCGCCATAGCCTGACTTTTCCAGAAGTCATTATGGCGATGATAGAAGTAATGATTGTACAGATTGGTATAGGCCCGCTTTTGACCGTCGTCCAAAGCTTTAAATGCCGCGGAAGAGAGGGCGGAAATCCTGGGGTGATAAAGCCCGGAGTTTTTCTTATCCCGCACAAAAAGCACATTGCTGATTAGGCTGTAAAGCCTTTCTTTTAAAATCAGGCTTTCTTTATCCGTCCGCCCGGAAAAATGCTCTTCAACTTTGCGCTGAGTGTCAAATTCCGTACGCATTGCGTAAAAACCTTTCCCAGAAGGCATAAGGAACTTCTCTTTAACTTCCTGAGCTTTGCCGCCGAAAAGTTCCTTAAGCAAAGCTTCGTCTATGCGGGGGTTAAGGTATTCTTGCCTAAAATTAAATCCGAAACGGGCCGTTTCGTTTGCGTCCATAGGCAAAGCGGGGGAAAACTGCCCCAAAAGTCCGTGTACGGAATTAAGCGGTATTTCCCATATTCTGAAAAATCCCAAAACGTGATCTATGCGGTAAGCGTCAAAGTATTCCGCCATTTTTTTAAAGCGTTTTTTCCACCAAGAATAGCCGTCTTTTGCCATAGCCTCCCAGTTGTAAGTCGGGAATCCCCAGTTTTGCCCGTTGACGGAAAAATCATCCGGCGGCGCGCCCGCTTGGCTGTCCAAATTAAAATAGTGCGGTTCCGTCCAAGCTTCCACGCTGTCGCGGGATATTCCTATCGGTATATCTCCTTTTATTATTATGCCTTTGCTCCTTGCGTAAGAAGCGGCGTCAAGCAGCTGTCTGTGCAGATTGTACTGGGTATAATAATAAAGCGCGATTTCCCTGTAAACTTTGCTTTTGGGGGAAGTTAATTCCGCTATTTCCGCTCTGTCGTAAACTTTATATTGAGGCCATTGGCGAAAATTTGGCGTATTGAATTTATTTCTTAAGTAGCGGAAAGCTGCGTAAGGCCTAAGCCAGTCTTTGTTTTCTTCGAAAAATTTTTGATATTCTTCCGTTTTAAAAACTTTTCTGTGCTGTTCTTCAAAAGCCATTTTGATATATGAGCGTTTTAACAGATTGACTTCTTCATAATTTACTTGGCTTAAAGCGTTTAAGCGTTTTTGCTCCCGCGAAAACCAATCTTCTATGCTCTTGTTTGAAAGCGGGCCCAATGCTTTTAAATCCATATACATAGGATGAAACGCGTAAATGGAAATACTGTTATAAGGGTAAGAATCCGTCCAGGTGCCGGTTATGCTGGTATCGTTAATGGGCAGGATTTGTATAATTTTTTGCCCGCAGGCGGCGGCCCAGTCGGCAAGTTTTTTTAAGTCGCCGAAGTCGCCCGCGCCGAAACTGCTTTCGCTTTTTAAGGAAAACACCGGCAAAACTATGCCTGCCGCGCGTGGCGAGGGCAGTTCAAAAGAGGGGTAAAAATCTCTTTTTACCAATATTTCTTTATTTTTTACGTCCGAATTAATTAAATTGTTTCGGCCTTGCTGCCAAAGTATTTTATCTTCCGAAACGGCTATAAACTTAAATTCCAAAGTGCGGGGCAGTCCTTCTGCGTTTAGAGCGATTGTCCATTCGTTAAGAGCGGTTTTTTGCATAGGCAGAGCGCGCGATATGTGCCACTCTCCCAAGTTTTTATCCGCACCGCAAAGCTTAAGCGTTTGGTTTTCTTTAAGCTGCGGCGCATAAGCTTTCAGAATCAGCGTTTTATTATATGTCGGCAATTTTCCCGCCGCACCGCTTTCCCTTGAAAAGGCCGAAGAATAAAGCGGGCAGAACGGCGGAGTATCGCGCCAAGCGTCTTTTAGATTTAAAGTATAATCCTCCGGGACTGCGGCGCAGTTTATTCTGCGCGGCGGAAAGGGATATTCCCTGCGTTTTTCAAGGCCGTTTTCATAGACGGCGTAATAATAAACCGGTTCTTCCGTAAAAGATGATATTTGTAAGGAAGCGGAACAGTTGCCGCACCCGTCGGATTTAAGTGTAATGATAACAGGCTTTTGCGCTTTTATGACGGCTTTCAGCTCCTCGTACGGAGCCGTAAAATAGTTTAAGGAAAATTTAATTTGCATATAAGGAACCTCTGTTAAAGTTCAATTTTATTATAACAAAAGTTTCCGTCTAAGAGCAGGGCTTATCTGTTTATGGGCGGGCCGTCTTCGCCGCGTCGCGCAAAAAGCGCGGCGATGATAAGCAGTATAAAAAACACCAGCACGCTTTGAAGAGTGTTAAAAAGCCCCGCCTGCTTAAGCAAAAAGGATATTATCAGGATGAATACGCTTTCGGTCAGAGCCGCGCCTGCGGCGAAGAATCCCAAAGTTTTACCGCGGGTTTCTTCCGGCGCGCGGGAAAGTATTATGGTTATAACCATCGCGCTGAAGGCCCCGAACGGCAGCCCGCAAATGCCCGTCGCGCCTATTACCAGTATTTTGGGCAGATTGTACATCAGTACCAATACCGAAAGCGCATAAGCGGAATAATTTATAACTGAAAGCGTAAAAAATTTAAATTTTTTGCCCGCCGCCGCATAGTAAACCGCGCCTATAAAAGCGCCAAGCCCGAAAGCGGCTTCCAATGTGCCCAGGAAGAGCGAACCGTGCTTAAAAACGTGTACGTAAGCCGGCAGAATAAGCAGTTCCCAAGATTGGCCTAAAATAAACAACGGCAATGTGATAAGTATCACTTTAAGCAGAAATCTATCGTGCGTAAGGTTTTTCCAAGCCATAGCGTAAGTGGTGGAATTGGGTTTTACGCGCGGTTTTCTGGAATTGAATATTTTAATTGCTATGCAAACTATCGCAAAACATAAAAAGGCGGCCAAAGTCCAAGCCTGAAAAACTCCGTAAAAGGCTATTACCGCCCCGCCCAAAATAGGGCCGCCTACGGCCATTATTCCGTCGAGCGCTTCCCTTATGCCGGTTACGCGGTGCAGGGGCATTCCGGCAAGGCGGGAATAAGTCGGCATCAAAGCTTGGCGGGACATTTGCCCGGGCTCGTCAAAAAAGCCCGAAAGAAATATGATACTTGAAATTAACCAAGGTTTGGCATAATCTGTAATTATAAGCAGAGGAATCAAAGTTATAAGAATAAGCTGGGTAGCCTCGCAAATGAGCATAGTTTTTGAGCGGCCTATTTTATCTATTACCGCCCCGCCCCATAAGGAGGAAAACACGCTCGGCGCGATTGAAGCAAAGCCGGCTATGCCTAGCCAAATGACGGAATCGGTGCTGACCAATATATACCAAGGCAGCAAAATTTGAAACACCTGATTGACGAGAGAGGATAAAGCCTCCGTCGTTAATATAAGTTTAACAGGTTTGCTGTTGTATTTGTTAATGTCCCGGTCCGCTGTCATAAGGTAACTAAATTATATAAAATGATTTCATAGCGGAGGGTGAAAAGAATGTCAGATTATAAAGATTATTACAAAATTTTGGGCGTCGGCAAAAATGCGAGCGAAGCCGACATCAAAAAAGCTTTCAAAACGCAGGCCCGCAAATATCATCCGGATATGCACCCGGAAAGCAAAAAAGCCGAAATGACCGAAAAGTTCAAAGATGTAAACGAAGCTTACGAAGTCCTTTCGGATAAACAAAAAAGAGCCATTTACGACCAAGTCGGCAGCGGAGCGTATCAGGATTACGCTCGCGGCGGCGGGGCTTCTTCCGCGACGGGCCGCGGGAGATCCGCTTACGGAGCCGGCGGAACAGGTGGTACTAGGTATTATCAATCTTCAGGCGCAAATCCTTTCGGCGGCGGAGTGCATTTTAACGGAACGGGCGGTTTTGATGCTTCCGACTTCAGCGATTTCTTCCAGCAGATTTTCGGCGGAATGGGCGGATTCGGCTCAAGAAGCGGCAGGGGGGCAAGCGCGGGAAATCCTTTCGCAGGCTTTGCCGGCACGGGCGGGGAAAGTTCAGGCGACAGCGAAGCCAATTTGTCGCTTTCTCTTTCCGAGGCTTACCGCGGCGGTCTTGTAAACCTTACTTTACCCAACGGCAGAAACGCTCAGGTTAAATTCCCGGCGAAGATAGCCGACGGCGCGAAAATAAAGCTTAAAGGCCTCGGCAATCCCGGCCCTCGCGGTGCGGGCGATTTGTACGTCAACGTAAAGATAACGCCTAACAGCCATTTCCGCTTAGACGGAAAAGATATACATCAAGTCGTGGACATTATGCCTTGGACGGCGGCTTTGGGCGGCAGTATTACGGCTAAAATGCCGGATGGATCCGCAGTGAAAATAAAAGTCCCCGCGGGTTCGCACAGCGGGCGCAAGCTTAAGCTAAGCGGGCGCGGCCTTGGCAAAACGGGCGATATGTATGTTGAACTTATTATAAATAATCCCAATGTCCTGACGGACAGGCAGAAGGAGCTGTTCACTTTGCTTAGGGAAACGGAGTAGAATTTGGGGCTGGGGTATCCCGGCCCCTATTTTTTTACTCGGGTTATGTTACGTGCTCTCAGCTAGCAATTTTCCTACTCGGTCTAAGTTGCGTACTCTCGGCTAGCACTTAAGGTTAATCAAAGCCTTATAATACGCCTTGCGTTGGGCTTAAAAAGCTGACAATGCTAGGCACAAAAAACGCAGTAAGGCAAATGCCTTGCAAGTTTTTTTAACGAAGCAGTGGCGTTTTTTAAGCCCAACCCTGCGGGCCGCGCCGCTTTTTGAGTGTATTTATATTTTTTTCGCTCCGGCTGTGTTTAACAGCCGTTCACGAAAAGAAACATAAATCCACTTTAAAAAATCAGAGCGGCGCAAGGTGCAGTATAAGGCTTTGTTTAACCTAGGCTTTTGGGCGGCTTTTAATTTTTTCTTCGCTTAAATACCGCGGCGGCGAAGCCGCCATCGTTCTAGGTGTTCTGCGCTTAGAATAAAATCAAAATCCGCTCCAAAATCAACAAACCACGCCGTTTACAGCTTCTCACGCTGTAACTCCGTGCCTGTTTCATTCTCTAATATTCATTCAATATAGGTTGGGCTTTGCCCTACAAAGGGAAACTCCTTTTGATGTCAGGTTGAGCCTGACCTATGTTTATTTTTCCATTTATTCTTCTTGCAATATTTCTTTTTTGTTTCCTTTTGCGGTGTCGTATCTCGTGGCGGTTCGTTAAAAAACATAAAACAGTTGACTTGTTTTTTTTTTTTGATAAATTTCCTCTATATTTCAGGCTGGAAAATCTGTGCCGTATCTGTTTGTTGTTTAAATGCTTTTGTTAAGGCTTTTCGGCTTGAAGCAATCAAAAACGGAGGTAAAAAATATGGTTAGTTTAAAGAAGATATTTAAGCGTTATCAATATTGTTTATTGCTCGCTTCTATTTTGATTTTGGGAAGTGCGACGAAGTCTTTTGCGGCTTTGGAGTTAGCAGACGTGTGGTTATGTTTAATTGGTGAAACTAAGTGCTGTATAAACGGTGTCAAATCTTGTTGTGAAGATAACGGAACGCTATATGACACTATAAGTTGTAATGGCGGGACCTCATGCGGTATCAGCGGAACTAAACAGTATAAATATACAG
>JAQXJI010000009.1 GCA_029008615.1 Elusimicrobiota bacterium
AAACTAAAATCAGGCTCAAATCTAAAGCAAATCAAGCCGGTTAAGGTTACGACTCAAAAAACTACCTTACAAATCGCCGGAACTACACCTTTACAAACGAAGAATTAATCAAAGGTAGGGCAGGCTACGCCTGACGTTAAAGAGAATTTTCCTGTCAGGTAAAACCTAACCTACATTAAACAGTAAAAAGTTATGGAAGTATTTTGCGACCAAATAAGTTTATATATTTGAGTATAAAGAAGATGTTATTTTTAAAAGGATATTATGCTGTGATATGTTTTTAAGATTTGGGAGAAATACTAGCTATGAAGACATAATTTTACACGAGTAAAAACCGTGAGAGAATATAACAAGCGTGGTTTTTCAGATTTGAGCCGGATTTGCGTTTTTAAGAAAGGAGGTGTATTAAGAGTGATGGCAACGAAGTTGCCGCAGTACCCGACTGACGCAAAAACGTAAAGACGGCCAAATATTAAAAATTGCTAGCCGCGACAACGCAACCTCACACGAGTACAAATTAAATTCCAAATTGATAACAGTTAAACAACACCCGGCTTATTTCCACTTCTTCAGGCCGGGATACAAAACTTCCTCTAGCTTGCGTTCCTCGCCGTTTAAAATTTCCATATTAATGGCCAAAATATAAAGTTTATCCTTAATTATATCCTGCCACCCTTCCGGGAATTTTACATAGTCTTTAAACGTGGTAATCAAAGGCAAAGGCCCGCGGGAAGATGCAAAAGTTTCCATTTGTTCAATAGTATATGTACTGTGATCGGGGAAGCGCCAAGTTTGCTTTAAATCAAGGCCTAAATTCCTTAAAGTCTGCTCGAAACTGGAATGGTCGCCGATGGCGGAAAAAGCCACCGCCGGGCCTTTCAAATCTTTAAGCGGAACTTTAGTTTTGCTCGTAACATCAAAGTAATAATCGGGTTTATGTACGGCTTCTATTATTTCTATTTCGTCATTAATCAGACGAACACTGTCTTTAATGTCTTCTCTTTCACGCTGAGAAACCAAATCGCTGTGTGTTATCACTACCAAAGAGGCCCTTTTTAACGCCGTTACCGGCTCCCTCAAAGTGCCGAGCGGCAGCAAAGCTTCCCCGCCGAAAGGATTTACCGCATCCACAAGCACGATATTTGCGTCCCTTTTAAGGCGGTGGTGCTGCATACCGTCGTCAAGAAGTACGACTTGGCTTCTGAATTGTTTTACGGCTTCGGAAGCGGCGGCGTATCTGTCGGAGCTGACCACTACGGGGACTTTATCTTCCGCCAAAAGTTGGCTCATCATATAAGGTTCATCGCCGCTTTCTTTCCAGTTAAGCAAATCTTTATCAAAAAGAACAACAACTTCGTTCTTTTTTTGGCTTCTTTTATACCCGCGGGAAACAACCGCCGTCCTTATGCCGGCGCGGCTCAATTTGGAGGCGCACAAAAGCACCGCGGTGGTTTTGCCCGTGCCTCCGGCCGTAATATTGCCTATACACACTACGCGGCTGTTTACGGCCTTTTGTTTGCGCCAGCCTTTTTTATAAGCCAAAAGCGTCGCTTTGACGCCAAGCCCGTAAATAAAAGCGGCAAAAGAAAGCAGCAAACGCCCTGCGGAATTGTTTAAAAGGTTTTCTCTTAATTTAATAAAATCCATAAAAAATTCTCCTGTCGCTATATTATATTATTTTACGAAGCTGCAAGGGAAAATTATCGTTTTTCCAAATCGGCTCCGTCGCAAAAATCACTCTCTAAAAATCGCCCCAAATAAAAGCCCCAATAATAGCCCTTTTTGATATAATCTATTATATGCAAAATTTCAACTTCTACTGCCAGTATTTGGGGCTAAAGGCATTGATTCTGCTTATCCGTTTAATGCCGTGGGGAATTGCCCTCAAATTCGGGGAAGTTTTAGGCAGGCTTATCACTTTGGTAATGCCCAAACGCTTTAAAAGAACAAAAGAAGACATCAAAAAAGCTTTCCCTTCAAAATCTCAAAAAGAAGTAGACGACATAGCTTTGGAATCCTGGCGCAATATCGGCAGACTCTCGGCGGAATTTGTAAAGGCCGCTTATATGAATAAGGAAGAAATCCTTTCCAAAGTGGAACTTATCGGAATGGAAGAAGTTAAAGAACATAATGCGGCCGGCAAAGGCTGTATTTTGCATTTGGGCCATTTTACCAACTGGGAAATAGCCGGCCTGGTGGTAAGCATTTTATTTAAGAATGTATGTTTTATAGCCAAACCACAAACCAATCCTTATGTTGATAAAGAAGTCAACCGTCTGCGCTCTATACTCGGCGCGCGGTATATAAGCGCGTATAATCCTTTCTTTTCTTGTTTCAAAGCCTTAAAAAAGGGCGGGCTGATTTCGATTTTGAGCGATCAAAGCGTACACGCCTCAAAGCTTTATATGCCTTTCTTGGGGCGCGCGGCGGAAGTGGCCCCGCTGACGGCGGTATTATCCCTTAAAGCGCAGGTTCCCGTATACGCCATAAGGATTTACAGACGCGGAGGGAAAATAGTTATTGAAAAAACAGAAACAATACTCCCCCCGCAAACCGAATATTCCCACAAAGCGGTTTTTGATTACACAGTACTTTTAAAATCCAAGTTGGAAGAGTTTATCAGGCTTGCGCCGGAAACTTGGCTTTGGGGGCATAACCGTTGGAAACGCGAAAAAGACTGCATAAAAGCTATGGAACTCCAACAAAAAGAATTGGCCGCCCAAGAAAAAAGCGGCGGGGAAGCGTAAATGAAATTTAAAGCGATTTTAATGGATAGGGACGGAACCGTCATCAAAGAAAAGCCGGGGACTTACCTTTGCGACCCGGAAAGCGTAAAACTTTACAAAAACACCTTAAAGGCTTTCAAACTTTTTAAGGAAATGGGATATAAGCTTTTTATAGTTTCAAACCAATCGGGCATAGGCAGAGGATACTTCGGCGAAGACGCCGTAAAAGCCGTAAACGGGCGAATGATTAAACTCCTTAAAAAAGCCGCCGAAATCGACGGCGTTTATTATTGTCCGCACGCCCCGGGCGAGAACTGCAACTGCCGCAAACCCGCGCCGGGAATGGGCCTTAAAATCATTAAAGAACATAATATAGACCCGAAAGTTTCTTTTATGATAGGCGATAAAAAATCCGACATTGATTTTGCGGAAAACATAGGAATGCGCGGGGTATTGGTTCTTACGGCAAACGGCAAAAAACAACGCGCAAAATATGCGGATAAACTTAAAAACACAAAAATCTGCCTTGATATTTACGGGGCGGCCAAATACATTAAGGAGATTTCAAAATGAGATTTTTATTAATATTACTTATAACCGCGGCTTTGACCGCACCGGGCTGCGGCTTAAAAAACAAAAAAGGCGACGCGACTCCGACACAAAACGCCGAACAAACGCAAAAGCAGGAAAAACCTTCCGAGTATGAAACCTCTGCCCCTGCCCAGGAAAACGAAAGCGACGAACCCGCAACTTTTACCAAGTCGCTGGTAAAATTTTTCTTACCGTCCCCCTCCCCTTCCGCGAAAAAAGCCGAAGAAGAAAAGATTAAGCAAGCTAAATCTGTGCAAGTTAAAGAAAATGAAGAAGCAAACGGCAAGCAAAGCGAACCCGCCGCGGAAAACGCCGGAGAAGAACAGCCGCAATTCCCGGAATATAACGCCGCGGACGACCCTAAAGCCATAATTTTAAAAACCGACGACGGCAGATTGACTTCCCCTTTCTATTTCTCCGAAGACGCAAAGCCCGAAGAAACAAAAAATATTAAAAAGCCGATTTGGCTTGGCGAAACGCTTACATATAATGTGGGGTGGTCTTTCATAGTGGCCGGGACGGCAACGCTGAGAACCAACCGCTTAGTAAACAACAACGGCGTTTTGGCTTATGAACTGAGAGCGGACGCAAAATCCCACAGCATAATAGACGCAGTGTTTAAAGTACGCGATATAAACATTTCTTGGATAGACGTAAATTCCTTTAAATCTTTGGGCTATTGGCAAAGCGTGAGGGAAGGAAAATACGCACGCGACGAATGGCTTATACTTGATTATGACGCCCACACTTATAACAATCACAAACAGGATAAACAAGGTAACGTGAAGACTCAGCAGTTCACTTTTACGGGCGACAGCGTTTTGGATATGCTATCCTCGCTTTATTACGTCCGACTTCAGCCTTTGCCGGAAAAAGGCGAAATCTATTTTGACATTATCAACCGCAAACAACAGTATCCTTTAAAAGTTAAAGTGCTCGGTAAGAAAAAGGTAAAAGTAAAAGCGGGCGAATTTAATTGTATAGTTGTAGAACCGCAATTCAGCGGAGAGGGTATTTTTATATCAAAAGGCAAAAGTTTGAAAGTATGGCTCACCGACGACGAACGCCGCCTGCCGGTCAAAATGGCGGCGGAAGTTTTCATCGGCAGCGTTACCGCGGAACTTGCCGAATATTCCCTTAATGCGGAGAATTCTGCCGAGAAGTAAAACCCGGTTAAATTTTAAGGAGATTTTTATGCCCCAACAAAACAAGCAGCATTTTATTGATATTATCAACAGTTTTAAAGACAAAGAAATTATAGTTATCGGCGATATTATGCTTGACCAATTCGTCAAAGGTTCGGTCAGCCGCATTTCGCCGGAAGCGCCGGTGCCGGTCGTCAATGTGGAGGAAGAAGATTTCATCGCCGGCGGAGCGGGGAACGTAGCCGTAAACTTGGCGGTATTGGGCGCAAAGCCAAAGATATTATCCGTCATAGGCAATGACGTTAAAGGTTCAATCCTAAAAAACTATCTGGCCGATAAAGGCGTCGATGTAAAAGCCTTGGTTACAGACTGCAACCGCCCGACGACGCAGAAAGTCCGCATAATAGCGGAACGCCAACAAGTCGTCAGGGTGGACAGAGAAAGCAAAGAAAGGGTTTGCCCGCCCGTCGCCAAAGAGTGTATGGCAAATTTTAAGAAAGCCATAAAAAAGGCCAAAGGCGTGGTAATGTCAGACTACGGCAAAGGTATGCTTTCGGACCATAATATAGAAGAAATTATAAATATCTGCCGTAAAGAAAATATCCCCGTATGCGTCGATCCGAAAATAGACAATTTCCTTAAATACAAACGCATAACCTGTATGACGCCCAACACGAAAGAAGCTTGGGAAGGTATGGGGCTGCCGCCTAAAAAAGATAATGACGCTATTTTGGATTTGGGCAAAAAGATTTTGAAAACTTTGGACGCGGAGTCCATTTTGATTACCAGAAGCGCGGAAGGCATGAGCCTTTTTGAAAAGGGCCCCAAAACAAAAATTACGACAATCAAAGCCACCGCGAAAGAAGTTTTTGACGTAACCGGCGCGGGCGATACGGTAATATCCGTATTGACCTTAGCCTTAGCCTGCGGAGCTTCCTTAGCGGATTCCGCATATATCGCAAACAAAGCGGCGGGCATAGTCGTAGCCAAGCTCGGCACGGCCACAGCGTCCGTCGAAGAAATAAAAGAGGTGTTATGAACAAAGTTTTAATAGTTATACCGGCAAGATACGGTTCAACAAGATTCCCCGGCAAGCCCTTGGCTGTTTTGCAGGGCAAGCCTATCATACAATGGGTTTACGAAGCCTGCAAAAAAGCTGACTGCGGCGAAGTTATTATCGCAACAGAAGACGAACGCATTACATCTGCGGCGGCAAGCTTCGGCGCAAAGGCCGTAATGACTTCCGCCGACTGCCAAAGCGGCACGGACAGGATTTATCAGGCTACGAAAAACCTGGGGGCCGATTATGTAATCAACGTACAGGGTGATGAACCTTTTGTCCAACCTGAAACGATAAAGGCCGTTGTGGATCTTGTAAAGAATGACGCACAGACGGATATTTCCACCGCCTGTATGCCGATAACGGATATTGACGCAGTCAACAATCCCAACCACGTAAAGGCCGTACTCGCCAAAGATATGAGGGCTTTATATTTTTCCCGCTCGCCGATTCCTTACAAGAGGGAGAAAACGCCCGAATCCGAACAAGCTCCGTACTATCTGCACTGCGGTATTTACGGCTACAAAATAAAAGCTTTGGAAGAATTTGTCAAACTGCCGGTAAGCCCGCTTGAAAATTTGGAAAAGCTTGAGCAGCTGCGCGCTTTGGAAGCCGGTATGACAATAAAATCGGCTTTGATAAATAAAGCCGGCCCGGCCATTGACACACCGGCGGATTTGGAAAGGGCAAAAGAATTTGCAAAAAATTTATAAGGAGTTTGTGAAATGTCAAAATTTATATTTGTTACCGGCGGTGTGGTAAGTTCCCTGGGAAAAGGCATAACGGGGGCCAGCTTAGCCAAACTTTTACAACTAAGGGGCTTTAAAGTAAATATGATTAAGTGCGACCCTTACATCAACATAGACCCCGGCACCTTAAGCCCTTACCAACACGGGGAAGTGTTTGTTACCGCCGACGGAGCGGAAGCCGATTTGGATCTGGGCACTTATGAAAGATTTTTAGACGTACCGATGACAAAAGCCAATACCAACACCGCCGGCGGAATATACCAAACCGTTATAGATAATGAACGCCGCGGCGATTACAACGGCGTAACCGTGCAGGTAATACCGCATATCACCAACGAAATCAAAAAACGCTTCGCCGCTTTTGAAAAAGATTTTGACGTTACCATTATAGAAATCGGCGGCACCGTCGGCGATATTGAGGGCCTGCCCTTTTTGGAAGCGGCAAGGCAATTCCGCGTGGAACGAGGGCGCGACAATGTAATGACCTTGCACGCCACTTTGGTGCCTTATATCGCTTCCGCGGGCGAACTGAAAACCAAACCGACGCAGCACTCCGTAAACAAACTGCGCGAAATCGGCATTGAGCCGGACGTCTTGGCCTGCCGCACGGAATATCCCATTTCGGAGTCTATGAAAAATAAACTCTCCCTGTTTTGCAGCGTAGAACCCGCCGCGGTAATAGAAGTTATGGACGCGCCTTCGATTTACCTCGTCCCGGAAGAGTTGGAAAAGCAAGGCCTTACAGATTTGGTAATAAAAAGGCTTGGGCTTAAAGCAAAAAAGAAAAACGACGGCGCTTGGTTTGATTTTGTACGCAAAGCCACATCCCCCAAAAAACAAATCACTATCGGCATAGCCGGTAAATACGCCGAACTTAAAGACGCTTATAAATCCGTGGCGGAATCTTTGTATTTGGCGGGAATGTCAAATAAAGTTTCCGTAAAAGTTAAATACATAAATACGCAGAAAGACGCCATTCCCGCCGCTTTAAAAGGCTTGGACGGCGTTATAGTGCCGGGCGGATTTGGCAAACGCGGCATTCCCGGCAAAATAGAAACCATAAAATACGCCAGAGAAAACGATTTGCCGTTCCTTGGGATATGCCTCGGTATGCAATGCACCGTTATTGAAGCGGCGCGCAACCTTGCGGGGCTTAAAGGGGCAGACTCAACCGAAATCAATCCCGATACCAAATACCCCGTAGTGGCTATGATGGAAGCGCAAAAACAAATAAAGAAACTCGGCGGAACCATGCGCCTTGGCAATTACAGCGCGAAAATCAAAAAAGGCACTTTGGCATATAAACTCTATAAAAAAGAACTTATAGAAGAACGCCACCGCCACCGCTATGAGTATAACCCGGAGTTTGTGGCGAAACTTGAAGAATGCGGCCTTAAAGTAAGCGCGTGGCATAAGGATATTCTGCCGGAAATAGTGGAATACCCCAAACATCCGTTTTTTATAGCGGCGCAATTCCACCCGGAATTTGCCAGCAGGCCTTTAAAACCGCACCCGCTCTTTGACGGGCTTGTAAAAGCCGCTTTAAAACGCCATAAATAGGCTTGTTTGAGTTTTTTGCTTGAGGCTTAAGTCTTTTATAGCCAAAACTTAAAAACGATAACAGATAAAATTTTCCCCGGATTGAAATATTCAATCCGGGGATTTTATTTAAGCGATTAAAGTTGTTTGTGTAGGGATTTTATTTTGCTCATTTGGGATAGTTTTTACCCCATAATTTTCTCTCAGCCCTAAAATTTAACACAAAAAAAGGGGAACCCGTAAAGGCTCCCCTTAGGAGGGTACTATATGTATAGTACCAAAGCTTTTTGATTAGTTGCCACCGCCGCTAGCTGCCGTCGTGGGCAAGCCCAAGGAAGCGCAAATACCGCTTACTGAAGCACCAGCTGTAGTTCCCTCAGAGCAGACAACTTTACCTGTATAATAGTTTCTGGTTAAAGTATACCCTGAAGCACCATTCCTACTAGCTGTTACAATATTGGTGGTATCACCAGCACCAGTAGGAGATCCACCGCCGGTAATAGTTATTACAAAGTTATTGGTGTTAATCGTCGTACCTGTTGCAGCAGAACCATCAACATTTGAAAATTCAATATCCAATTCTGACAATGCTGTAGGATATTTATTTTGAGAGCTGACAAGTCTGCCCCTTTCCATAGCGGCTGAAATTGAACCCATAATAGACAAGGCTTCAGTAGCTCTGGATTTCTCCACCGCTTTGAAGTACTGCGGCAAGGCCACAGCCGCCAATATGCCGATAATCAATACTACTACCAGCAATTCTATCAGCGTAAAACCCTTCTTATTTACGTTTTTCATAAACTTCCTCCTTTTTTCGCCCTTGCTGGGCGTAAACAAAATTTATCAAAAAAAAAAAATAAGTCAACTGTTTTCGCTTTTTACGGCCCGCTACGACGTACGACACGGCGCAAATAATAGAAAAAACACAACAAGTTCAGCATGACAGCCTAAAAAGGGAAGCCTTCAGGTAAAACCTGACCTACATTTAATGATAAAAAGTTATGGAATTATTTTGCGACCGAATATGTATAGATATAGAAATATATAGAAGAAAGTTTTTAAAAGAAGAGTAAATATATTAGGAAAGTCAAGGATAAGTAAACAAGACTGAAAGAGTAAAAAATTTCAGTGTGAGAAGATGCAAGCGGCGTGATTTTTTAGTTTTGAGATAGATTTTGATTTTATTACGAATGCGGTATACTTGCCGCTATGCGAACAAAGTGAGCGAGGTATCCAAGTGAGTAAAAAATCAAAATATACTCAAAAATAGAAAATTGCTAGCCGCGAGAACCTAGCAGCTCGCGAGTTAAAAATCACGCGAGCACGCAACTTAGACCGAGTAAAAGCAGTGCGAGAATATAACAAGCGTGGACTTTCGGATTTGAGCGGTGTTTGCGGTTTGTTCTAAGCGCGGTGGACTAAGAGTGATGTGCCCAAAGGACGCGCAGTACCCAAGCGAAGAAAAACCGCAAAAAACGCCAAATACGGAAGCCTGCTAGCCGCAATAACGTAACAGCGCACGAGTCAAAATCATACAAGCGCGCGACTTTGCCCTAATTCCCCCTACTTAACCTGCTTGAGCACCACCGGCTTTCCAAGCGGGATGATAATATATGGGGCTTCTTCCGGCCTTTTGGCGGCACCCAAAATATTAACCCTGTAATTTACGGTTACATCGTTATCGTTTGCCGTATAATCTTTAATTTCAAAAAAGCCGTTGGAAAGCGCGCTGTCCGATTCCACAAAAATTATTCTATCCTTCTTGAAATTTACGGAAGGGTAATCAGCAGGATTCGCCTTTTTATATGCCTTATAATCTTTATCGGAAGATATTTCCGTAAATTTAACCGGCGCGCTTATCATAGTTATGCGGTTGGGCAAGTCGGCGGAGTCAAACTCCTCAACGGGCTGCCCCTTGGATATCGCATCGGGGTGCATTACCGGGTCTTCATTATCAATAATGATTTTGCTTTCCTTAGGCTCGGGGCGGGAGGCCTGTTCAAAAAAATCGGGCTCGCGGTTTGCCGTACTGTGAAATTCAAACTCTTCATCTTCCCCGGTGGAATTATTGATAATGTCGTTTTTAAATTCCGCGCTTTCGCCGTAATCTTTAAAAAGCACCTCGCCATCTATTTCCGCGGTGGCTTCATTTAAAGCGGCGATATCAGCCTGATGTATGGCATAGAGGGTTTCCTCATCCCCGCTTTTTATAAGGTACTTGGGTTTAAGGTAATACTGCCACAGAAGAGCGGCTACAAAAACGCCCAACAAAAATGCGGTTATATTTTTATATTTCATTTTGAAGGCCATTTGCCGTATTCGGCCGTTATAACGGATTTTAATCCGCCGCGCGGTGTAAACTCCCCGACGATGCGGGCGACTTTGGGTTTACAGGCTTTTACTACATCATCCAAAATTTTATTGGCGATGTTCTCCATAAAAATACCCATATCGCGGTATTCAAGCAAATAATATTTTAAAGATTTAAGCTCAAGGCAAAGATCGTTGGGGATATATTCTATCGTTATTACGCCGAAATCAGGCAAACCCGTTTTAGGGCATACGGATGTAAATTCCGGCAAAACTATTTTTATAACGTAATCCCTTTTATATTGGTTTTCCCAGCATTGTATAGCCGGCAGTTCGGTATTTGCGCCTTTGCGCGCGTGGTCTTTGGTATATCCGAAATCAATATCTCTTTCCATAGTTAATCCTCGCAGAATTTATAGTTATTACAAGTAAAGTTAAAAATGCGGCCAAAAGCTGTTCATACCAGGCAAGCGTTTTGCCTGCGATAAGAACCTCCCAAAACATAAACACAGAAACAAAAACCGATATATATACATTCTGCTTTATGACATTGGCCCGGCAAGCTTCAAAACCAAAAACTTTCCTAAATGCGGCAAAATCCCTGTCTTTGATAATGATGTCCACCCAAGTGGAAAACACATTATTCGCCGCGCTGAAAGCAACACCCGCGCCCGCTTGCAAAAGCGCCAGAATATCGTTAAAACCGTCCCCGAGCATTACCGTCTTATGCCCCATATTTGAAGCCGCGGCTATCTTTGCCGCTTTATCCTGGGGATACATTGCGGCATAATACTCTTCAATACCCGCCATACCCGCCGCGGCAGCAACCGCGCCGTTATTATCGCCGGAAATCAGGCATATTTTTTTGCCTGCGGCTTTTAAGAAAGATATGGTGCTTTTAGCATTGGCGCGAAGCCTGTCTTTAAAATAAACCGCCCCCAAATATTTACCGTTTTTAGCGACGTAAAATACCGTCCTCTTTACGTCTTCCGCGGCGGGGAGGCCTTCAATGCCTTTATCTTCCAGCCAATTTTTGCGCCCGGCTATTATAATGTTTTTCCCCTCTTTCACCACCGTACCGAAACTTGGATGAAGTTCTATGGAACTGAGTTTCGGAACGGAAAGTTTGTTTTTCCTTGCGTACTCTTTTAAGGCGCAGGCGAAAATATTATCCGCCGCAGACTGAGCCGAGTAAGCGGCTTTCATAAGATCCGCCGGCTTTACGCCTTCGGCAGGCTCTGCCGAGGCCACTTCCAAACGGCCGGAAGTCAAAGTGCCGGTTTTGTCTATAAAAATAATATCGCTCAAACGCAGCATATTCAAGGCCTGACCGTTTTGAATAAAAATGCCGCTTTTGCGCGCATTTCTTACGGTAAAAAGCACCGGCAGCAAAACCGCAGCCATATACGTTACCGGGCCGCTTAAAGCCAATATAAGCAAGAAAGCCAAAAACCAATAGAAAATTTTAGAAGGCTCTATAATCGCGCCGAAAATAAACTGCAAAGAAGCAAAAATGAAAAAGAACAACAAAACTTTGCCCGCATAAAGTTCAAGCATACTGGGCGAAAACATTTTTTTTGTTTCGCTTTTTTTTACCTCTTCCAAAATCCTGGCTATTTTTGAAGAATTTTTTAAACTTTCCGCAGTCGCCCTGACTTCCGCGCCCTTGTTTACACCGCCGGCGGGCAGAATATCGCCGGCTTGTTTCGCGGCCAAAGTTATATTGCCGGTGAGAAGCGACTCATCAACTATTGTGGAACCCTTTATTATTTTGCAGTCAACGGCAAGCCTTTCCCCGGTTTTTATCAAAAGGACGTCGCCTATTTCAACTTCCGAGGCAAACACTTTTTTTACTGAACCGTCATCTTGTACTTTAAAAACAGATTTGGAAATAAAAGCGTCCAAACTCTTTATGAATCTGCGGCTGCTTCCTATATGTTTAAGTTCAAAATATTTAATAAAATTGGCACAAATAAAAATAAAAGGCATTAAAGCCGCCGCACCCGCCACGGGGAAGCCCGCGTCCTCGCGCAAAGCGTTCAGTACGGCAAATAAAAAGGCCGCGCCCGCACTTGTTAAAACAAAAGCGTTAAACCCTACATAAAAATTTTTAAGTTCAAGCAGACAGCCCCTTATAAAAAGTTCTCCGCCCCAGAAAAAAGTTATAAGAACTATAAAAAGGCGCATTGTATGGGATAAATCCGCCGCATAAGCCATCAAAAGCAGTGCGCCTGCGCAAACGCTGACCCACCCGCGCAGGCAATAAGATTCCGGCGCAAAAAGGATAAGTTTTTTATTTTGCATTATACGCCCCTTTAAATATCGTCCACCGTTCTCTTTATAACTTTGCGGCGGCCGGCGTCGGTTCTCATTAAAGCGATTTTGGCATTGTAGCGTTTATAGTTTTTGGGATCAAGCCTCTTGGCCACCATATAATTTGAAGTGGCCGTAACGGGATCTTCAATGGCCATAATATCACCGGTAAATTCATAGGCGGGAACAAATTTATTGTTTACCGTTTTTATTTTATTTAAATCAGCCAAAGCAGATTCGTAATCGCCGCTTTTAAACAGCATTTTTGCGCGTTCGTAAAGAGCGGCTACATAAGTGGGCTTTAGATTAACCGCCATATTAAAATCGGCCAAAGCGTTGCCGTATCTGTTAACAGCTTTAAAAGCCATTCCGCGACGGTAGAAGTTCTGAGCGTTTTTGGGATCGTTGTAAAGGGCGTGCGTATAGCCGGAAATCGCGTCGTCGTAGTTAAAAAGGTCGTAATCAAGAATGGCCTTATTTACTATCGCGAGCTGGCTTTCCGGGTAAATTTCAAGGGCGCGTTCCAAATCCTCAAGAGCGCGGCGTTTATAACCCAAATTCTGATAAGCCGCGGCGCGGTTGACCAAAGCCAAAAAATTGTTCGGATCGACTTCCAAAGCGATATTAAAATTGCTTATTGCGTCTAAAGGAAAATTGCGGCTGAGATAAAAAGAACCCAAATTTGTAAGCACATTTGGATGATACGGATTAAGTTTGGCGGCCTTTCTGTAATCTTCTTCCGCACGGTCAAAATCGCCGAGTTTTTCCCAAATTACGCCCCTGTTGACTAAAGCGGAAACATAGTTCGGGTCATCCTGTAAAATTCTGTTGTAGGTTTTTAAAGCGGCCTCCGTCTTGCCCGCTTTGGAATAAGCCACGGCCTTTTTAAACAGCCTGTCATTGCCGCAGCCGGCAAAAACAAAACATAAAGCCAAAGCAAATAAAAGATACTTTTTCATTTAGCCTCCGATTTCTTTTTTATTTCGTCTTTAACTGCCGCCAGTGCAATAAGGCCCGCCCCTATACATATAAAAGAATCTGCCACATTAAACACCGGCCATACTATAAAATCAAAATAATCAACGACAAAGCCGAGCGCAAATCTGTCATAAATATTGCCCAACGCGCCGGCCGTTATAAAAACAAAACCCCAACGCGCCGCCGCACCAAGGCGGTCAAGTTCGGCCTTCCACTTAAACATAATAAACAAAACCAAGGCGGAAATCAACGCCAAATATAAATTGCCGTTCTTAAAACTGCCGAAAGCCGCCCCGGTATTTTCCACATAAGTCAGACGGAAAAACGGAAAGACGTCCAAAGAACCCGCCGGCGCCAAAAACTTAAGCGCCAATATTTTGCTTATTCTGTCCAGAGCGAAGATAAGGGCCCCCACAAAAAGCGGGCCCTTTATCCCCGCCGGAAATTTTTTAAGCCGCGACGTTAACATCAATTTTTTCTTCTTCAAGGACTTTCGCGCAGCGGCCGCACAAATCGGCATATTTGCCGTTTGAGCCTATATCCTCTTTCCACTGCCAACAGCGCGGGCATTTGTGCCCCGCGGCGTGGAGAACTTCAACCTCAAGTTTTTCCTTGCCTTCCGCTTCAGCAACTTCCACCTGCGAAACTATCGCCACTTCCGGCCACAAAGGCAAAGTTTCTTTAAGGAAATCTTTGGTTTGTTTATCGGAAGAATTAAAGATTATCTTGGCTTCCAAAGGCGCGCCGATAAGCCCTTTTTGGCGGGCTTCTTCCAAAGCTTTAAGCACGGAAGAGCGAATTTCGCGGATTTTATTCCATTTGGCTTCCACTTCGGCCGAAGTTACGAAGCTTGCGCCTTCCGGCATATCGGAAAGGAAAATGCTCTCTTCCAAATCCTTGCCGCAAGGCAATTTTTTGATTTCCTGCCAAGCTTCCTCACAGGTAAAGCAGAGGACGGGGGCAAGCAGCCTTAACAAAGCCGTAACAATTTCAAACAAAGCTGTTTGAGCCGAACGTCTTGCGGGCGAAGACGCGCCCAAAGTGTAAAGCCTGTCTTTGGAAGCGTCCAACATTAAGGAAGACAAGTCCAAAATACAGAAATCGGTTATCGCGCGCGCCGCTTTTCTGAAACGGAAATTTTTATAATCGTCCCTTACGCTCTTGATAAGATCATCAAGGCGTTTAAGCATATATTGGTCAAGCTCGGTCATATCCTTGCCGGCCACTTTATGTTCGGCGGGATTATAATCCGAAAGGTTGCCCAAAGCGTATCTTACCGTATTTCTTATTTTGCGATAAGAGTCAATCGGGCCTTCCAAAATTTCGGAAGATAATCTTACGTCTTCGGAGTAATCGGTAAAGCTTACCCAAAGCCTTAAAATATCTGCGCCGAATTTTTCCGTAATGTCATCGGGTTCTACGCTGTTGCCGGCGGATTTGTGCATAGCTCTGCCCTGCTGATCCAAAATCATACCGTGCGTTACCACATTTTTAAAAGGAGCTTTGCCTTCCAAAACCGTGCCGGCTATAAGAGAAGTTTGAAACCATCCTCTGTGCTGATCGGAACCTTCCAAGTATACTTCTGCGGGGAAGCCCAAGCCTCTGTATTTAAGCACTTCTTCCCAAGATACGCCGGAATCAAACCAAACGTCCAAAATATCTTTTTCTTTGGTAAACTCTTCTCCGCCGCATTCGCATTTATAGCCTTCGGGGAGGATATCTTTGGCTTCACATTCAAACCAGAAGTCGCTGCCTTCTTTCATAGCGCGGGCTTTTATATGTTCAAAAAGTTCGTGATTTATCTGCACTTTGCCGCATTTTTTGCAATAGAAAACCATCAAAGGCACGCCCCAGAAACGCTGGCGGCTCAAGCACCAGTCCGGGCGCAACTGCACCATTGATTTTATGCGGTTTTCGCCGCTGGGCGGGAACCATTTTGTCTGCTCTATTTCTTTGACGAGGCGGTTCCTCAAATCGAATTTATCAACGTCCAAGAACCATTGTTCGGTGGCGCGGAAAATAATCGGTTTTTTGCAGCGCCAACAATGAGGATAGCTGTGGGTAATATCAACCTGTTTGATAAGGGCGCCCAATTCGTTAAGTCTTTCCACCACAAGCGGATTGGCTTTAAAAATGCTTTGGCCCTCAAATTCGCCCGCGTCTTTGGTAAATACGCCTTTTTCATCGACTGGGCAGAAAGCGTCTATATTCCATTTAAGGCCGGCGTAAAAATCTTCCTCACCGTGGCCCGGGGCTATATGCACTATACCGACGCCGGCGTCCATCGTTACAAAGTCGGTATAAATTACCGGGTTAAGTTTATGATTGAAAGGATGCTCGTATTTTACGCCTACGAGGTTTTCCCCTTTGACTTTGCCGAAAGCCTCGGCCGAAAATCCGCATTCTTTGGCGAAAGCGTCGGCCAATTTGTCGGCGGCTATAATGTAGCTGCCGTCGTTTAACTTCATTATGCGGTAATCTTCGTCAAAATTGACGGCCGCGGCCATATTTGCCGGGATAGTCCAAGGGGTAGTAGTCCAAACAGCCAAATATATGTCCTTGGAGGTATCAATATCCCCAAAAAGGCCGTCTTTAGCCTCTCTAATTTTAAAACGCAGGTAAATTGAGGTGGAAGTTTTATCGTGATATTCGGTTTCCGCATCGGCCAAAGCCGTTTCGCAATTAGGACACCAATAAATGGCTTTTTTGCCTTTGTAGACATAGCCCTTTTCCAAAGCTTCAAAGAAAGCCCCTACGGTAAGGCCTTCATAGACATTGGACATAGTAAGATAAGGATTATCCCAATCGCCGGTAATGCCCAGTCGTTTAAACCCCTCCCTTTGCAAATTGACAAAATTTTGCGCAAAAGCGCGGGCTTTCTTCCTGAAAGCCGGAATATCTTTAATTTCTTTTTTGTCAATTTTCATTTCCTTGATAAGGGCTTGTTCGATAGGCAGGCCGTGGCAGTCCCACCCGGGCACATAAGGCGTATAATAGCCCATAAGAGCGTGGGATTTATTTACGATGTCTTTAAGAACTTTATTTAAAGCGTGCCCCATATGAATACGTCCGTTTGCATAAGGGGGGCCGTCGGCCAAAATAAATTTTTCTTTGCCGCTGGCTTTGGCCATCATTTTTTTATAAAGCTCCATATCCTGCCAGAACTTAAGGAGAACAGGCTCTTTTTTGGGAAGGCCCGCCCTCATCGGGAAATCAGTTTTAGGAAGTAAAACCGTAGCTGAGTATTTATTTTTGTTTTCTTTCATTTTATATTCCTGCGTTTTTTTGGATATATATTTTATTATATAATATGCGGGCGCGCCTTCCAAACCCTAAATCGCTTGACAACAAGCCCAAAGTTAGGCAAACTAATCTTATGAACAGCATTACAAGCAGTATGGAAGATTATCTTGAAGCCATTTCAATCGCCTGCGAAGGCGAAAAAGGCGCTCGCGTAACCGATATTAAAATCCTGATGAACGTAAAAACGCCCAGCGTCAGCGGCGCTTTGAAAGCTTTGGAAGCCCGCGGGCTTATCACGCACGAAAAATACGGCCGCGTTCAGCTGACCAAAGACGGCCAAGCCATAGCGAGGGAAGTGAAGAAAAAGCATTCCGTCATATCGGAATTTTTAAGGGATATCGTAGGCGTAAGGCCGGCCACGGCGGAAATTGACGCCTGTAAAATAGAACACGTATTAAGCAAAGAAACTTTTGTAAAGCTGATGGAGTTCCTTGGCAAACATACCGGCAAAAAACAAGTTTAAAAAACGACTGAAAAACAAAACCGCCCGATTAAGAGCGGTTTTAATCTTTTATATAAAATTGATAAAGTTACCTGTTATATTTTGCGTCAAATTCCTCATCGGTCATAAGCAAGTACAGTATGCCTTCGATAAAGCCGACAATGCCGGGGATAATCGTCCAAGAAAACAACAAATAAATAATGCCGGCAAATATCCTTCCGTTATAAAATTTATGCAGCCCGAACCACCCGCCGATTATGCCCATAATGCCGGCCGCGACACGGTCTTTAATCCTTTTCAAATCTCCGTCAACTTCAATGTAATGTTTTATTTGCATAAGTTTCCCCCTTACAATGTCTATATTATAGTATAAGATTATTGACTTTTACAGTGCTTAATTATATTCTTAATTTACAAGAAGTTAATTACTTTTTTTACGAAGAGGAGTTAACAATGCAAACCAAAGAATATCTGCAAAATCTTATGCAGAATATTATCAAAAAAGACCCGGCGGAAAAACTTTTTCATCAGGCGGCAGGCGAGGTGCTGACTTCGCTTGAACCAATCCTTGAATCCGATCCCAAATACATAAAGTACGCGGTCTTGGACAGAATGGTGGAGCCCGAACGCGTGATTTACTTCCGCGTGCCTTGGAATGACGACAAAGGCCTCACCCACGTAAACCGCGGTTTCCGAATACAATTTAACAGCGCAATCGGCCCTTTTAAGGGCGGGATAAGATTTCACGAAAGCGTAACTTTAAGTTCGCTTAAATTTTTGGCTTTTGAACAAACTTTCAAAAACAGCCTTACCGGCTTGCCTTTGGGCGGTGCAAAAGGCGGTTCCGACTTTGACCCAAGAGGCAAAAGTGAAGGCGAAGTAATGCGCTTCTGCCAAGCTTTTATGGACGAACTTTACCGCCACATAGGCGAACGCACCGACGTCCCCGCCGGGGACTTGGGCGTAGGCGCGCGCGAAATCGGCTTTATGTTCGGCCACTATAAAAAGATAACCAATAAATTCGTGGGCGTATTTACAGGCAAAGGGCCTTCTTTCGGCGGAAGCTTAATCCGCCCGGAAGCAACCGGCTACGGAGTGGTGTTCTTCGCCGAAGAAATGCTTAAATGCAAAAGCGAAGGCATACGCGGCAAAACCTGCATAATTTCGGGGACGGGAAACGTGGGCATACATACGGCCGAAAAAATCCTGCAAATGGGCGGGAAAGTTGTCGGCTTTAACGATTACGACGGCGCCGTTTACGATAAAGAAGGCTTGGATCAAGAAAAACTGGCTTTCCTTAAAGATTTGGTATTCGTAAAAAGAGGCAGCCTTAAGGAATACGTTAAAAAATTCAAATCGGCGGAGTTCCACCCGGGCAAAAAATCCTGGTTTATACCGTGTTATGCGGCTTTCCCCACCGCCTGCGAAAACGAGCTTACGCTTGAAGACGCAAAGACTTTAGTCGCCAACGGCGTTAAAATCGTCTGCGAAGGGGCAAATATGCCGTGCACGCCGGAAGCCGTAGATTTATTCCAAAGCAAAGGCGTGCTTTACGCTCCTGGCAAAGCGGCCAATGCCGGCGGCGTGGCGGTATCGGGTTTGGAAATGACACAGAACACCATAAGGCTTTCTTGGACGCGCGAAGAAGTGGAAATACAACTTAAAAAAATTATGCAAAACATTCATTCAGCCTGCGTTGAGGAAGCCTGCCGTTACAATAAACCCGGCGATTACGTGTTAGGTGCGAATATAGCAGGTTTTAAAAAAGTAGCTGACGCAATGATAGCTCAAGGCGTAATATAAAGCCTAATCATATTGAAAAGCCCCTCGCTTCCACGAGGGGCTTTTTTATTAGAGAACTAAACGCTAAACTGCGATCAGAATATTTAAGAATCGTTTAGAAATAAAATCTCCCAGCCAAAGCGCCGGAAAATCCGCTTCTGTCAGAAAGAGTCCCCCCTTCTTTTTCCAGTTTTGCACCGATATTATATTTTAAATCAAGGCCAAGGGCGAAAAGTT
>JAQXJI010000010.1 GCA_029008615.1 Elusimicrobiota bacterium
CTTTCCGCCGATTTTAAGAACATTTCCGTACTGTCAGCCCTGCCCTGCTGCCCCGTCCTGTCTACGGGGATATAAATATCCCTTTTTGGCCGGCGCGGCTCCCGCTGAGGCAAAAGCCCTTGGGCCTTAAGTTCGGCTTCATAAGCGGCTTTTCTCGCTTTTATTTTCGTCTGCAACATACAGTTCTCTATTAATGAAAACAAAAATAAGCCAAATATCGTTAAAATAATCAATACTAAGCTTTGTTTATCCAGTAAAGAACCTTTTTTATTCATAAAAAGCCTCTTAAAAGCCAAGCCACGCCTTTAAAACTCCAAAAGCCCCTACAAGCCCTGCTATCACCACCATTTCTACAGTTACAAATTTAGCTAAAAACTTGCCGACAGCTGGAATTGCAGCAGATCCAATTCCTGCAGTACAAATAGTAGGTAATAACCAAGACATTGTAGATTGAAAACTATTGTCACCAAAACCAAAACCAAGTTTACTAATTTTATTGGCCGTAACAAAAAGACCTGCAGATTCCCCCCATACTGCAGCTATACCAATGCCTATAGCAAGGCCTTTCCAAGGCCAAGGAATTGAAGAAACTGCATACAAAGCCCCCACAAGCGTTGCCAACATCAACAATACATATCCCATATATTTCTGATTTAATTTTTGATACTCTTTTGACGCATTATTTAAATTATCAAAACCTTTTCCCACGTTATTTTTATTATTAATTTTATTAGCCTCTCTTTCAAGACTGGCCGCTTTTGTCGTTATAGGAGTATCGCGGTTAATCTGTACGCCTTCATTAACTTCGCCGGCACCGTTAAAAGCCATAGAAGCTTGCTCAAAACCCTTTTCGGCATTACTGTACACTGAGCCTTTCCCCAAAGCAGAATACTTCTGCGCGGAAACAAGTTCCCCCATAGAACTGGTAAAATATGCTTGGCCGCTTCCGCCGCTGCCGTTGGCGCCGCCCCTGGAATTGCTGCCGCCCAAAGAACCTACGCGCCCGTGTTTTGCCCCGGCCACACCGTTGATATTACCGGCGTTAACATTGCCCATATTTACGGAAGGAACAGCCTGTTGGCCGGCCCTGTCGGAAGATACTGCACCGGGAATGGAACCCATATTGCGTGAACCGCCGGAAGAACCTGCGGAAACACCGCCCTTTCCGTAAGAACCGGTTCCGTTGCTTCTGTTAAGTTTGTTAACCTGCGTTGCGGAAGCACCGGTTTTTTCAAGTTGGCCCTTTTCCGTAGCGGCTTCTTTCCCCGCTGCAGCCACGCCTTTACCGGCATTGGCATTTGCCGCGGCGGCGGTGGCGTTAAATTGATTTATTGCGGAACTTAAATCCGGCGTTCCGCCCGCCGCTTCCGCGCCGGCTTCGGCCTCATAACCGGTATTGCTCATAGCCATAGGGTCAACTACGCCGTTCTCATAAGAGGAAGAATTATCGCCATAAGCAAATCTACCTTTGCCGGCATTGCCCAAATAAGCTAAGGCCGTGCCGCCTTCCCTTTCCGCCCTGGCCGCGGCTATTTGCGCTTCCAAGGCTTCTTTTGAGTATGCGTCATAACCGCCCGCACTTGAGCCTACGGAAGCCGTATCGCCGCTGTACTGGCTTAAAACGCGGCCGGAGGCCCCTTTAGGCCCGTCGCTCATCAGGTTGGTGGCTACGCCTACGCCAACCGCAACAGTGGCTACGCCCAAAGCCGCACCGAATATTACCGGCTTGGAAACAGCCCCTATTTTATTTAAGATATTTTTCATAACAGACTCCTTTTTTGTATAAATACAAATTGATTTAGAAAACTTAAAATAATGAACCGATATAAGCACTCAATATCATTTTGCCCAATCCCATCATTGAATTTGCAAAACACGCACCGCTTGAAAAAGCGCCATTCGCCTCGCAGTTTTCATTTTTATCTTCATCGTCTTTCTTCTTTTTTAAATCTTCCAATTTATTGTCTAATCCTGAAAGTTCGTCACTGTTGCCGGCGCGCTCCAATTTATCTCTTAAGTCAGCTTCATCAACATTAAGAGCGTCGGAACTTTTTTCAAGATCACTTTCAAGCACATCTTTACCAACTTCGGTAGCGCCTTTTTGGAAAGCATCAACCGCATTTGCAGCCGCAGACTCCATATCTTTTGCATTTGCCGCAGCCGCACTTGCCATAGCCGCATGCTGAAAACCCATTCCTTTTCCGTTCTTTACCTGATTTATCAATGCCGCCTGATTTGGCTGCATTTTGGAGCCGCCGCCCGTTGCAACGCCTTTATTGCCTGAGCCCCAAACCGTACCTCGCGATCCGCCGCCACCGCCGGAAGTCGTCGCCATAGAACCGCTGCTTAAAGTGCCGGAAGGCATTGTGGGGGCTTGCTTCTTGGGCGTTTTAGTTGCAGGCCTGATTGAACGACTGCGCTTTGCGGCCTGCTCTTCCCGAGCGGCTTCATATTCTTTATCCGGCGCAGCGGGAACGCCGTTTAAAGCGTCAGATTCTTGGCGTTCTTCTTTCTGCTCTTTTGAGAACAAACCGTTTATTAAACTGTTTTTGGCTATATCATTATATTTATTTGAAGCCAATAAATACGCCTCGGCCGAATCATCGCTGAAAGGCATATTTCCCAAATCAAAAGCTTGTTTGCGGTAAGCCTCTTGAGAATCATTCTTTTTACCCGCCCCTTTAACCGAAGCCGCTATTGATACAGCAAAAACCAATACCATTATACACGCGGCCCAAGTATAAGCCTGGGTTTTGCCGTCCCCTCGTTTTTCGCCTTTTGCATTCCTTATGATTATAGACATATTTTCCTCTTAAAAATTAACAAGCTTAAATTTTGTCTTCCAAATTATATATATAATAAAACCGGCCCCTGCTGACCGATATCCCATTACCGCCGGGAAATCCTCAAACACGGAGCTAAATTTACGGCACACTTTAGTACCTACTTAAAGTGTACCAACAAATTTATAAATTGTCAATGGGACGAAGCTGGAATAAATTATTGAGATTTTGGTTTCTTAACTCCTTTGATAACGCATCATCATCTCTTCTCATTTTTTCCATATTTTTTTGAGTTTGTATTGCATTAAATTCCGATTTAAAAGAATCTGAACCGATAATGTCACCCACACTTGCATTCGGTTTAGCATTCATCGTTTCTAACGTAGCTCGATAAAAATTAAGTTCACGCTGTTGAGCAGGCGTTAAATTATCTTTTTTAGATAAGGCCTCTATCTGAGAATTATAATTTTCTTTCATTAAATTTCTTTGTTGAAGTTCATCAGCGGATAATTCTCCCTTCCCTTTATTGCTCAACAATGAAGTTAATGCTTGTTTACCTAAATCCAATGCCACATTAAACAAATCATTCATCATACAACTAGTGTCAAATTTACCATTCATCATACTACCATCGCATTTGTGTTCTTTCTTTTCTTTGTCTTTATTATCCGCGTCTTTCTTGGCTTTATCCAAGCCATCATCCAAATTGCTGGCTGCACGGGCGAGTTTATCTTTATCAAGTTCGCCCATCATTTTGTTTATATCAAGGCCTTCGGCGTTTTTTTCCAATTCGCTGTTTAAATCGGCTTCCAAATCCCCGCCGTTTTGAAAAGCGTCCGCGGCAAGGGCGTGAGCATCTTCCAAGTTGGAAGCATTGGCTGCCGCGCGGCTCTTTTCATAAGCGGCCATAAAACCGCCCCTGTTGTTAATATTCTTAACATCTTTGGCAAGCTGCCCGCTTAAAGAGCCGGAAGCCGCCGCAGAAGCCGATGTTTTAGAGTTCTTTTTATCATCGGCGCGCCAAATCGTTGTACTGACACCGCTGCTTGCACTGCCTACTTTTACCCCGCCGGAAGAAGACAATGCGCCTTTGGAAGTTCTCTGTGCGACTGCCGCTTTTGCCGCGGCTTTACTGCGGTAGTATTTTTCCTTTGCGGTGCGGACTTTTTCTTTTGCTTTAGCGGCCTCGGCATATTCCGCATCCGGCGGCTCCGGCAGGCCGTTTGCCGCGTCTTCCGCCTTACGGGCTTCTTTATCCTCTTCGGTAAATAAAGCATTGATTAAATCGTTTTTAGCTATATCGCCGTATCTGACGCTGGAAAGGAGTTCAGCTTCGGCTTCTTCGTTGGAAAAAGGCATATCCGCCAAATCTTTAAAATCGGAATAGCTGTACGCCGAATCCATAGGATCGGGCTCTTTGCCGCCACCCATAAAAGCCGTAGCTACAATAGCAAGCCCGAAAACCGCAACCGCACCGTAGGCGAGCCATGCACTTACCGGGCTTTTTTTGCTTCCGCCGTTATTGCTTTTTAATACAACCGCCATATTGATACCCTCTTAAATAAATTTTTAGAACCGTTTAATTATATGCAAAAATTACGGCTCCTGCTGACCGATATCCCATTACCGCCGGGAAACCCTCAAACATGGAGCTAAATTCAAGGCGTCATACGCCTACTGAAAGTTTACAAACAAATTTATAAATTGTCAATATATCAAAAGACCGAACGGCATTTTTTATTTGGCAAGAAAATGCCGCCCGGCTCTTTTAAAATCACGGATATTATTTGGCTTTTGAATTCGGCAGCCTAAAGCTTATAGGCCTGTCTCTGTTAGGGACGGCTTTTATAACCTCTATCGTGCCGCCCTTATTGCATAAAAAGTTATAACCGCGCTCGCACGCCATACCGTAGGGCCGCTTGCAGACTTGCCTTATATCATAAGAACACAAAAAAGGTATATTGGGCGGATAGGTGCTGACCTTTAAAATGACGTTATTCCACACCGAGGTGCGCTCAATATCAAGTTCAACCTTGCGCAAAGAAAGGAACTTCCTGGTAGAGGGATTATTGAAACCTATATACTCAAGAACTTTCTTTTCTATATCTTTTTTAAGGAAAGTATTATCCCAACCGTTAGTGTACTTGGCGTAGAAGTGGCTTTCAAGCTGCCAGCGTTTAGCCGCGTAGAAAGAAGCTATTTCCGTCTTTTGAACGATAACCAAAAGACCGTAAATTTTAACGATAAACAAAGTTAAAATAAAAAATATGGGGAACAACAACACTACTTCCGTAGTGGCTTGCCCTTTGCGTGAAGAAATAAATTTAAATATGCTCACGGGAACAGCCTCACTTGATATTTAGGCGTAGGATTCGGCCAAATGCAATTATTACTTTCCTTAGTGCATTGTAAAGCGACGCGCACATGGTTGCGTGGGTGCAATGTTTCCAAGTCTTTGTTAAAATAGTTACTTGGAGCTTTAAAAGGCTGTGTTATATCTATGCCTTTATACATCTCT
This sequence comes from Elusimicrobiota bacterium, assembly GCA_029008615.1. Lineage (GTDB taxonomy): Bacteria > Elusimicrobiota > Elusimicrobia > Elusimicrobiales > Elusimicrobiaceae > Proelusimicrobium. Next base: position 5,302 of record JAQXJI010000010.1, read on the forward strand.
CTGAGCTTGCTCGCAAAACTCCTGCTTACATAAGAGTATTGATAAAGACGTCCGTCAAACATATCTTGTTCTTCCAGGTCAAACTGTATTTCTTTTGCCTCCTCGGTAGAATCATCCGGGTTAACAAAATAAAATTTGATTTTCTTTATATATACCGGCTCTGTCTGAACGAGATATTTCTTAAATTTTTTGGCGCCTTCTTTACCGCATTCACTAAGTTTACAGCTGCCCGCGCCGACATTGAGATAATATCCTTTGCGGAAAAATTCCCCAGCTTTGGTTAATCTAAGATATGTAGTTTTTTGGTCTTCGTAAATTTGACTTAAAAAATAGTATATCAGCACATATAACTTTACGGCGTCCGGGTTCCAACCGATAGCGTAATTATCCGCATAATCTTTGGACATAACGGGATAAAAAGTTTGTTCGTTTACACTCGGAGGATTGGGGCTGTTCCAACCCTTTCTTTCCGTTTGGTCTTCGTCGGGGAAAAATTTAAGTTCCCATTCGGTGTCCGTATCTTTAGGCGCACTGTTCCAATCGCCGTCATCACCCAAAGCGGGGAAAGCTCCGCCTCTGTAAAACAATTCATAAATACTAAGCTCTTTTTGTTCGGGATTGTTTTTAGGACCGAAAACTTTTTCCGTCGGCGGAAAATTCTCCCTAAATAATCTGAAAGGAAAAGCGCCGTTGGTATAAGCGGTTGCGTTTAAGTATTGGGAAGCGGTGGTAAGCTCCGTAAAAGCGGCCGTATCCAAAGCGAATTGATGGCGGATTTTTTCCCTGGAAAGTTTTGTCGTTTCAAGCAAAAGATAAATTACAAGCAAGATAGTCGGTATCAGCAATATTGCAGGCAAAACTATCTGCGCTTTTTTATTCTTTATAAGTTTGAAAGCAAAAGGCATTCTTCCCCCTTCAGCCCAAAATCATACCTATTACGGTAAAAAAACCGCCGGCGATTTCTTTATGAAAAGTTATAGTAAACGCAAGAATCAAAGTAACTACCGAGCCGAGCATCAGCAAAAACTCAACCGTCTGCTGGCCCTTTTCGGACTTTATCAAACTCAATGCGTTTTTTAATTTTTTCATAAAGTTCCGCCTTTGGGATATTATCTGTCGGAAGATATTATCCCCTGCTTTATAGCCTTTACCACGGCTTCGGTTCTGCTGGTTACGTCCAGTTTATGAAACGCGCTGTTTAAATGATTTTTTATGGTTTTTACACTGCAGCCGAGTTCCAAAGCCAATTCCTTATTGCTCATACCGCGGCCGAGCAAATCAAGCACGCGCACTTCGGTTTTTGTAAGCGTGGCTTGGGCCGGCGCGCCGCCGTCGCCCATTTTTCTGAGGCCCTGCAAAAGTTTGCCCATAAGCTGCTGGGGGATCATAAGGCCCTCGGAAGTAAAAGTTCTTATTGAATTCACAAGTTCCGCTGCGGGAAGCATTTTTGAAAGATAGCCGTTTGCCCCGGCTTGTATGGCCTCCATAACGTGCGCTTCGTCTTCAAAGCTGGAAAGCATCAAAACATTGACTTCCGGATGATTCTTTTTTATCTGCCTGGTGGCGGAAATGCCGTCAAGTTTAGGCAATTTTATATCCATAAGCACGACTTCGGGCTTAAGTTTTTTGGTAAGAGCAACGGCCTCTTCGCCGTCGGCGGCCTCACCCACAACTTCTATCCACTTTTCCCCGGTAAGGACATCTTTTATGCCTTCGCGGAAAAGAGTTTGATCGTCAGCGATAAGCACTTTAACTGTTTTTTTCTTGGCTGGCATATAATCCTTCTCCTAATTTATAATGGGCAGGGTAAAACTAAAAGTGGAACCGCATCCTTCGCCTTCGCTCTCGGCCCAAATTTTACCGTCGTGATTAATTACTATATCCTGCGCTATGGAAAGGCCCAAGCCCAAACGTCCGCCCGCGCCTTTCTGGTAAAAACTTTTAAACAAATTTTCAGTTTCGGACGGGTCTATGCCCGCTCCGCTGTCCTTAACAGACACTTTAGCATTTTTGGCGTCAATTTTCACTACCGATATGCTTATTTTGCCGTTTTCGGGAGTATGACGTATGGCGTTCTCGGTTATATTGGATATAACCTGTCTTATCCTTTTAGGATCCCCGAAAACTTTTATTTCCTCTTTTCCGTCAAAAGACATATCTATATTTTTAAGTTTGGCCTTTTCCTTAAAAATTTCAAAAGCGTTTTTTATGGAAGAGGTAAGTTCAAATTCCGATTTTTCAAGCCGCAACTTGCCCTTTTCTATCGCGGCCCAGTCCACAAGATCCTTAACCAACAAAAATATCTGCCCCAGGCTGTCATTCATATACTGCATTTTGCGGCGTTGGTTTTCATCCGGGGACTTAATTGTTTTTTGAAGCATATCATAGCTCATTTTAAGCGCCATAAGTGAGTTTGAAAGATCGTGGGAGACTATGGAAAAGAACTTGCTCTTCATACTGTTTAAATTGCTCAAATCGGCGTTTGTTTGCTTAAGCTGCTCAACAAGGCAGCGGTTGCTTTGCTCCAAACGGAACTTCTCCAAAGCCATTTTGATGGTGCGTTTTAAATGGTCGAAATCCACCGGTTTCACCAAAAAGTCGTAAACGGATTCCTGTATGGCTTTGATTACGGTGTTTAAAGAAGCGTGCGCCGTTATCATTATAACCTGCGACTGCGTATTAAAACGCCTGATGTTTTTTACGACGTCAAGGCCGGTGCCGTCCACCAAATTATAGTCCATCAAAATAACATTAAAAAAATCATTTTCGACGAGGCTCATACACTCCTTTGCGCTGCCCGCCTGATAAACGTCATAGCCTTCAAGCTCCAAAAGTTCGCTTAAAGTGCCGCGCAAATTATCGTCGTCATCCACAACCAAAATTTTTACCTGTTTTTCATCCGTATCAATCATAATTCTTCCCTGTGCATCTTAAAAATCATACTTATTTTTGTACCTTTGCCTTCTTCGCTGACGAGTTCTATTTGGACATTGTTTCTGCCGGCCACTTTCTTTACAACCGCCAAACCCAAACCGGTTCCCCTGGCTTTGGTGGTAAAGAACGGAGCAAAGATATTTTCCCTGATTTCTTTGGGAATGCCGGGGCCGCTGTCGCGTATGCTTAAAACAGCCGTATAATTGGCGCCGAGTACCGTTTTTATTATCAACTGTCCGCCGTCGGGCATAACCTCAACCGCGTTGCCGATAATATTCCTGATGCCTTGCTTCATTTCTTCGGTGTCTATTTTTACGGGCAGCTGCAAAGGCGCGTATTCCGTAACGACTTTAATATTTTCCGGCATTGGGTAAGATGCTAAAATTTCTTTCATATACAAAGTTAAATCCGTAACCGTAAGGATTTGTTCACGGCTGCGGGCGTAGCCCAATATTTCCTCAATAATACCGTTGGCCTGCTGTATTTCCTGATCTATAACCGAAATATTTTTAAGTATTTTGGGCTCTGCCTTTTCGCCGAGGCGCATTTTTATCAAATAGACCGCGTTTTTAATTACGGCGAGAGGATTTTTAATTTCGTGACTGACTATCGAAGCCATTTGCCCAATAGCCGCGAGCCTTTCCTTTTTTATCAGTTCGTTTAAAGCGGTTCTGAGTTCCTTGGTTCTGCTGCCGACGCGAAGTTCCAAAGATTGATTAAGTTCTTCAAGGTCTTGACGTTCTTGGCGCATATCGTCAAATTGTATTTTTATCGTATCAAGCATACGCGCAAAAGCTTTTGAAAACACGCCGATCTCATTATCCGGCGCGGGCAGATAAGGCGTTTCCGAGCCCTGCTCCAAGGCTATTACGGCTTTTGTCATAGCCTTTACCGGCCTTAAAATTACCCCGGATAAATATGCGCTTAAAATAAGCAAAGCCGCAAAAATAATCAGGCATATACCGGCCAAAAGCAAAGGTGATGCAAGCACATAATCTTTGAATGGCAAAATCAGTTCGCCTGAGGCTTGGCCGGTAAAAACCAACCAACCGGCAGAGGGTATTTCCCCAAGGACACCGCTGTAATCGCGCACTTCCGCAAAGCCGTAAGCTCCGTTTTTGGCCAAAGCAACCAATCGATTAATTTGCAAATCATAGGCATTGTCAAGTTCGGTGCTTAAACCGCCCGTACTGGAAAAAATCAAAAAACCGTTCTTGGTGAAAATTAAAGTCAAATCTTCTTTGGAAACCGAAGACTTAAGCATTTCTTCTAAATCTTTCATATCAAACTGAACCAAAACGGCCCTGTTTACGCCTTTATAAAAATCGGGGAAAGACATCGCCAAAGAAAGCAGATTTTTTGAAGGATTTTTATTTAAAGAACCGACAAAAACTTTCTTATTGTCTAGGGTTTCACTGATAATATCGGGTAAAATTGTGTTGTAGGCTATTTTAGGGCGTATGCCGTGATAGGATATTTCCCGTCCGTTATGATTTAAAAAAGATATGCCTATTACTGATTTGTTTTTGGCCAGGAAAACCTCCACCAGTTTGGAGTAATTTTCATCGTCCATATATCCGGCGGAGCGGATTTCCAAAAACGTTTCTATTAACCTTTCATTGCGGGAAAGATAAGAGGCGACTTCATTGGAAAAACGGTTATTGAACATCTCAAATCTTTCTTTTTGTTCGTTTTTGAGCACGGCTCCGCCGGCCTGCATCATATAAAAAACAATCAAAAACGCAGGTATCAACGCGGCCGTAACTATTACGGCAAAAACAGTATTTCTTAAATGTCCGCTTTTCATATTCTTCGCCCGATTTTATTAGACCGATTAATGAAACGAAATCTATTAAAAAATTGGGGCATAATCTCTTATGCCCCAATCAACTGCAAATATAGTTTATATTAGCACTGTCCGGCCGGGGCTTGAGCTGCGGCTGAACCGTAAGTCTGGGCCAAACCTTCAAAACCCGGGATCTCGGCCAAGCTGCCCATATCGGTAACGACTCTGCCTTCCCAAATTACCGTAGGAGAACCGTTTACATTGTACTCGTTGGCGTGTTTGATTTCTTCTTTCAGCATTTTAACGCCTTCGTTCCAGTATTTCCTGAAAACTTTGGGGTTGATGCCGGCCTGTTCTGCGGCCTGATCCCACAAGCTGGACTGGTAATTTTTATTTCTGATTTCAAGATATTTCCAGAATTTTTTGGGATATTTATTCTTGATAATCAGCTGTCTTACGTTTTCTTCCCATTCGGCGGTGCCGTGCAAGCTGTTAAATTCCTGACCGTTTCTGCCTTCGCTGACGATATACCTGATATTGACGTTTACGTCTTTAGGCAATTTATCAAGTTTCATAGCGTCAATGATTCTGTTTTCGGCCAAAACGCCGTAAGGGCACTGGGACATTACGAAAATCTCCAGTTGGTTCGGTACGGCTTCTTTATTGGCATATACGCCGTGTCTGGTTTGTTTTTCAAACACGATAAAGTCATCGGTGACGGCGAGTTGTCCGTATTTAATGGGCTCGGCGAATTTTTCTTCCGTAACTTTTGTTTTTTCAACCAAATACAAAGGCATATAATCCATATTCAAGCCTTTATATTTAGGATCTTTGAGAGCGGCCTCTCTGTCAACTTTTACAATTTCGACTTCTCCGCCGATAAATTGTTTAAGCCCCTCATTAAGACCTTCATCCTGGCTGCCGTTGGCGTTGCCCGTCATTTCTATAACGGTAATCGTAACGGGTTTGGCTTTGGCGGCTTTCTTGGCCGGCGCGGCAAAAACCGCACCCGCGGAAAGAAGCGACAAAGACAGGGCAAAAGTCATTATTTTGCTGATTCTCATTTACTTTACTCCTCCTGATAGATATTACTGAGCGGAAGTTTCTTCCGATGATTCGGATTGTTCGCCCGCTTCTTCTATATCAAATCTGATGCCCCTGATACCGAAAGAGCATAAAAGATTATACACAAAAACCAGAGCCAACGAAACCACCGTCAAAGTGAGCGTTTGCGCCAAAGTCCACAACACTATCTGCATTATTTTCTGCATCAAAGTGTAATCGCTCAAATCGCCTATGGCGAAGACGGCGTTAAGAAAGCTGAGTACGAAAAGTACCAGCGGATAAGCCGAAAGTACTACGGAAACCAGATTTATATTTTTTATTTCAAGCTTCATAATTTCTCCTTAAAAATTATTTTTTGGCCACGGTGATAGGCTCCAAAACGATAACCGTTCTTACTATGCCGCCCCTTGAAGAAAGCTGCAATGTTTTTATCCCGAACGCTCTTCCGCCGCTTTGAGTTTTGGCGCGGAATATCTTACCGGGATTATCCATAGCTTGGCCGACTATATGCACTATATCCTGCTGAGTGCCGCCGAATATATCAAGCAAATGGATAGGGCCGTCCTTTTTAATGGCAAGTTCAAAATTGGCGTGCATTACATTGTTATTCTCATCGACGACTAAAGCGCGGCTGCCTTTGGGGATGGTTATGGCCAACACCGAAGACCACCATTCCTGTTCGTAATGATGACGGCTTTTATCAAGTATTTCCCTTTCTTCAAGTTCCTTTTTAACCTTGCCCAAAAAGTTTTGAACCGCGCGGGCGAGTTCGCCCACTTCGTCGCTGCGTTCCATAAAATCAAGTTGGAAGCTTTTTGTCGAAATATTGTCAATGCTGTCGGTTAAAGCCACTATCGGGCGCGTTACGTTCTTTATTACGAAAATGTAAAGAACTATGCCCATAAGTATGAATATCAGAACCGACCCGGCCAAATAATTTACCAAAGCATTGTTAATTTCCTTTTTTACGTCGCTTCTTGAGACGTCAAAACTTATCACGCCGGCCACTTTGCCGTCTTTCGCTTTAAGCGGTACGGCTATATCATAGGCGGAGCCGTCGTTTTTCAACACGACTCTGTAAACGCCCATATTTAAGGCTTCAAGAACTGCGTCGGTGTCCAAATAACCGCCGCGGTGATATTCCGACAAAGACATTTTTATCTTTTCCGGATCTTTATGCCATCTTATACTTCCGTTTCCGTTAAAATAAACTATATTTGCAATTCTGGGATCATGGCGCGGCCAGGAGGAAATAAGATCAACCTCCGGTATCGTTATAAGATCGCGCGCAACAAGCCCCTCTATAAGCACATTGGCGTTTGTCCTTACAATGTTTATTATATGATCCTGCAAATTTGCGTCAAAAACGCGCTTGAACAAATTAAAGTAAAGCAAAGCGCCCAAAATGAGGGCATAACCTGCTACAAGCGCAAACCACAAAAACCAACGTATGCTTATTTTTTTAATCATATCAGTCAGCCCCTACAAAGCCGCGCCGCTGTTTATTTTGGCGTCTATATTCTTTAAGCCCAAAGCCGCGTCGGAATTTTCGGGATTAAGTTGTAAAGCCGCCTGAAATTCCGCTCTGGCTTTTACCCAATCGCCCTCGGCATAATATTTCGCGCCGACAAGATATCTGGCGTTGGAAGCCTGTCTGGAGTCTTCGGAAATCATACCTTGATTTTTGGTTAAATCAGCCGTAGGGAAATCATTTCCGCCGACTTCCTGAGGAGCGGAGGGCTGCGCAATAGGTGTAGCCCCGGTGTCTTCCCCGGTAAGAGGCGTAGTGGATATTGTTCCCGGAACGGGAACCAAAGGTTCATCGGGCTGAGCAGCCGGTACAACGGGAGCGGGTTTATTTGCCGCATCTTTCTTGGCTTGGGCGGCCCTTATTTTGGCGGCCTCCGCGCTTTTGATGTTCATAGCGACGTCATTTTGATTATAGCCCCAGTTCTTGGCTTCCTTCCAGTTGGCAACAGCCGTATTATACTTTTTGTTACTGTAAGCTTTGTTGCCGGCTTCAAAATAACCTTTGGCTATTTCTTCTTTAAGCTGCATAGTGAACTTCTGCGTTTGTTGTTCGCCGGGCTGGATCTCCAAAGATTTTTCAAATTCTCTGTAAGCGGGAATGAGTTTACCCTGAGAATACAAATTAAAAGCTTTGTTTAAAGTTTTTTGATTTTCTTCTCTCTTCATTTCGGCTTCGACTTCCGCTATTTTCGCCGTAAGGCCGGCGTCTTCTTTCTTTATTATAAGAACGCTGTACCACTGATTTAAAGCTTCGTTGTAATCGCCGTTTTTATAAGCGTAATAACCGCGGCGGGTATGTTCTTCGGCAATTTCGTTCTCAATGCGTTTTACCCAGTCTTTCGCTTTGGAATCGGCCGGGCGAAGAACCAAAATTTCCTCAAATTTGCTCTGAGCTTCCACCAATCTGCCATGTTTGTAAAGGTTTATGCCTTCTTCATACTTCATATTGACGATTTCGTCTTCCGAAAGAGTGCCGTAAGTGGCCATACGCCCGGCTTCTTTGGATAATGTTTGCGCTTTGGTAAGGCTGGGATCTATGCTCAAAATTACGTTGGCAAGTTCGTGCGCGCGCTGATAGTCACCGCGGCGGTAAAGGTCGTAGGCGTTTTCATAGACCATCCTCAGCGTATAATTTTGTATGCGCTGCTTTTCAAGCTGGACGGTGGAAAGATATTGCTTTTTCTGCTCTACGTTTGAAATCGTGCCCAACGATATCTTTTGCAGATCCAGCAGCATACCCGCTTCCTTGCCCTTTTCCCTCATGGGCCTGTCAGCGGCGTTAAGACTGAGCGCCGTAAGCGCTAAAGGTATAATCAATAATAATTTTTTCATAAATTTTCCTCTTAAAAGGGCATTCCGCCCCTCATAAAATCTGCCACCATAGGCGCAATAATCAAAATAAACACCACCGGGAAAATGAAAATAAACAGCGGTATTAACATTTTGGTGGAAGCCTGCGCCGCAAGTTTCTCCGCCTTGTTAAGCCTTCTGAATCTTAAGTCGGTGGAGAAGTTCCTCAGCAATTCTACCAAGCTTGTACCCAATTCGTCGGACTGGACTATCAACCCAACGAAAGATCGTATATCCTGTACGCCGGTACGCGCCGCCAATCTTTCCAAAGCTTCGCGTCTGGAATAACCGAGTTTTGTTTCATTTAAAGTCTTTTCAATTTCCACTTCAAGCAAAGTCTTCTGTTTGGCTATTTTTATAATTCTTTCAAAAGCCGTCATATAATCCAAACCGGATTCAATAATCAAAGCCGTCAAGTCCACAGTAGTGGCAAAGTTGCCCAACATTTCCTGCTGACGTTTTTGTATTTCGCCCTTATACTTCAAATCCGGCAAATAAAAACCCAAAGGCGCGGTTACTATAAGCAACGGAGATTTAAACACCAACATCAGCAAGATGGGAAGGCCTATCGCGCAATATATTTTATAATACAAAATATCCACAGGCTGAGGCTTCGCCGGGCTGCCCATAAGCATACAAATTTCTTCCAAGGGTTTTTGCAATTTAAAAGTGTTAAGCGTAAACAAAGCGACCCTGTCTATAAATCTTTCCTGAGGACGCAACTTCGCGAAACTGGAGGTCGACTTTATTTGTTTGGCTTCCAAGTCCGCAATGTTCGTTTTTTCTTCCGCAGGAGAAAGCAGCCTCAAAACGGCAACCATTACGGCTATGGAACCGAATAAAGCCACAATAAGCATAATTACCGTATATGTACCTATGTTCATAATTATACCTTTATCTCCCCTAATTTGTTTACAAGTTTTATACCTACGCCGATCCAGAATATGCAAAACGCCAGCACTATAATACCCACCGTGGAGGTGTAAAAGCTTACCATAACGTCCGGCTGGAACATAAACATTACGCCGACCATAACCCAAGGCATCACACCGACGACTATGGCCTGTATCCTCTGCTGAGCCGTCATCGCCTGCAATTTTTCTTCCAGCTTGCTTTCTTCCCTGATGTTCTCCACGATACGTTCAAAAATCTTCGTCAAATTACCGCCGACCTGACGCTGCAATACGATAGCCTTAACCATATAAGAAAGCAGCCTGGAATCTACGCGGTCTTCCATACCTTCAAGGGCCTTTTCGAAAGGGGATCCCAATTTATAGTTTTTAATTACCAAAGAAAATTCATCGGATATAGGCGGCCTTAAATCCCTTGAAACCATATCAAATCCCTGTACGATGTCCATACCGGATTTAAGGGAGTTTGAAAGCAAAATCAGAGCATCCATAAGCTGTGCGTTTATCTTCTCACCGCGGCGTTTTTTTAATACGCCCAAAACCAAGCCCGGCATTTTAAGACCGAAGGTTACGCCCATAGCAAAGAATACCGCAAAAATAAATACGCCCGTAAAACCGCCCGCCCCTACTGCGAAAAGCGCGCCGATTACGCAGAAGAACAACAAAGTGCCGAAAACGATATATTTTACGTTAATATCCAAAAACTGCCTGCTGTAATCGTCGGCCCAAACGGAACTTTTCTGCATATACTGACCGATGGCTTTTGCAAGCTGGTCGTTTTTGTCCGAAATCAACATATAGGCGCTGATAAAAACAGCCAAAGTGCCTATAAGCATAAAAAGAGTGATAACAAGGCTGTTGTCGGATTTTAATCTTCTATCACGCTGAGCCTTATAAATATCGGAGGAACTTTTTTTATTGTCCTCCATAGTAAGTTCCAACGGCATTAAGCGCGGGTTGACGGTAACGATATCGCCGTAAAGGCTGTTTGAAAGCGTCGTTATGGCCATAACCGATTTCCTGAATTTATTGCGCCACAATCTGGGCGAAACTTTAAACGATTCCAACACGCTGCCCATTTCGGAATCAATCAAATCCAAAGTGGCTATTATAGAACGGCCGCGCCCTTCCATACTGGTGCGAAGTTCATAGTTTGACGGTCTGCTTTTAAGCCTGTCAATATAAACTATCATTTGTGTTTTGAATCTTGTAATTCTTTCCACAGTTTCGGTGGTGGTATATGCGCTGCCGCTGTTGATTTGTTCCATCAGTTCCAAAAAGTTAAACACTAAACCTATCGGCTGACGCCAAATCTCCGCCTCGCTATAAAATTCCGTACCGCTACCCTCGCTGGAAACCTGCCAAAGCCTTCTCATATCCATTTCTGGCAATATCTTTTCCAAATACTTGGGCATATTCACACCCTTCGCGTTGGAACCGCAGGCGGAAGGTTCGTATTTTTTTTGATCGCTCGGTTTTGAAGCGTCCAGAAAAGTATAAATTGCGTAAAGCCTTTCTTTGGCGCAGGCTATTCTTTCGCTTTGGTTTTCCGTAAATACGCGCTGAGCGTATGACTGCGAAAATCCCGCCGCCAATACCGATAAAGCTATAAAAATATTTCTTAGCAATTTCATATCTTATCCTTAAGCCGCAGCCTCTTCCTTGCGGGCCGAAGTATCGGGCCGATCAAAAGTTTCCTTGGGAACGTCAATACCTTTGGCCTTAAATTCAGGGAAGAAAGTCGGCAGTTCGCCTGTCGCGGCGAAAACGCCTTCTACTTTACCTTCTTTATTTACGCCCGTCTGTATATAGCGGAACAAATCTTTGCTTTGTATTGCGTTATCTTTCTGCCCGCAAATTTCCGTTACGTAAGTAACCTTCCTGCTTCCGTCGGAGAACCTTGAAAGCTGAACAATCATATTCACGGCGGAGGAAATCATTTCCCTGATAGCCCAAATCGGCAAATCCGCGCTGGCCATCATACACATAGCCTCAAGACGGGTTAAACCGTCGCGCGGCGTATTGGCGTGAATAGTGGCCAAAGAACCTTCGTGGCCGGTGTTCATAGCCTGTAACATATCCAAAGCTTCCGCACCGCGGCACTCACCGACTACGATTCTGTCCGGCCTCATACGCAGACAGTTTTTAACAAGGTCTTTAATGGTTATTTCGCCTTTGCCTTCAATGTTGGCCGGTCTGCTTTCCAAAGAAACCCAGTGTTCCTGCTGAAGTCTTAACTCCGCAGTATCTTCCACGGTTACGATACGCTCATTTTCAGGAATATAACTGGAAAGAGCGTTTAAAAACGTTGTTTTACCGGTACCGGTACCGCCGCAAATGATGATGTTTTTCCTAAGTTTTACGCAACATTCAAGGAAATACATCGTAGGCCTGTCAATAGTGCCGAAGCGGTAATAATCTTCCGGCCCGAACGGTTTTTGGGAGAAACGCCTTATCGTAAGCGAAGGCCCGGATACGGCCAAGGGGGCGATAATGGCGTTTACACGGGAACCGTCTTTAAGCCTCGCGTCGACCAACGGGACTGATTCGTCGATACGCCTGCCGAGCGGAGCCACAATCCTTTTAATTACTTGTACGACTTGGTCATTATTGCGGAATTTATATCTTGTAAGAGTAAGTTTACCTTTCTGCTCTATGAAAATTTTATCATAGGCGTTTACCATAATTTCGGTAACGGAAGGATCCCTCATCAAAGCTTCTAAAGGCCCGAGGCCCAAAATTTCGTCCAAAAGCTCGTTAATAAATCTGACTTTTTGATCCCTTGAAAGCTGAACATTGGCTTTTTTGCGCAGAACTTCGTCAATAATTACCGAAACGCGCTTCCTGGTCTGCTCGTTTTGGCTGCCTTCTTCGCTGATAACGATACGTTCAACTTCCAAAGTTTTGATTACGTCTTTATGTACTTGCTGTTTTAAAGAATCCCAGTAAGAAAGATCGGAATCCCCGCCGTCCACGTGATTTGGCCCTTTCGTGTTTCCGCTTAAAACAGTGGCCGCTTCCCAAATATTTTTCGAAGCTGCGACAAATTCGCTGTCCGGAACTACCGTGGACCAGTTTTTTTCGCCCGCCGGGGTATCTTCAATAACTTTTAAAATCGGTTTAAGGCCTTCCTGCACCCAAAGGGAACTGCGGTTTACCAATATTTCTATTTCTCTCTTATTGGAGGATTCAAATACGCTTTCCTCCCAAGTAAGATATACTATCGGTTCTCGGCCTAATTTTATGAAAAACTGGTTTACTTCCTCGTGGTCTATCGCACCGGGCAAATTATACTGGTTACAGATAATTTCAATACGGTCGATGGGAAAGTGCATTTCCTTAAAATCGGTAAACATAGCAACCGCCGTATTCAAGTGGGAACGTGTGCAGTTTGTAACCCAAAAAATCTTATCGGCGATGTCAAAAGCGAAAGATTCCATAGGAAAACTGGAATCGACATCAAGGAAAATATCAAAAGTCTGTTGGAGTCTGGAAAGCATCGGCAGCAAGATCTTGGGGGATATTAAAGAAACCTCCTGTCTGCTGGAGCCGAGCGGCAGTACGCCTACGCCGACCTGCGTCATTGAAACCTTACCCCTTAGCAACCCTCCGGCTACGGCTATCGCGCCGGATCCTAAAGCACGCACCAAATCGGCCACGGTAACGGGCTTTCTTATGCCCAAATAGAACCCGTGTTCCTGCCTGGCTAAAGGATCAAGCGGCACTATAAGCACAGGCCTTTTTTGCATTTCGGCCCAAGCTATCGCCAAATTAAGCACCAACGTCGTTTTACCGACGCCTTCTTTAGGCCCTGTAAAAGCTATTACTCTGGGTGTGCCGGATAAAGCCTGCGTATCTTCCATAAAGTTACTCCACGATTTCTACCGTAATGAATAAGAAGAGGGATCTCTGTTCTTCCGTAATGTCTTTGTTCTTAAAAAGCAAACCTATCAAAGGGATTTTGCCGAGTATTGGCACTCTGTCTTCGGCTACGCTTCTGGTGCTGCTTTTAAGCCCGCCGATAACCAAAGTTTCCCCGCTGCTGAGTTCCACTTCCGAACGCAAAAACCTTCTCGTCATAGAAGGCACGGTTGAACCGTTAAGCGTCAAAGAATGCCCATAATCAGGATTGGAAAGTTCAATTTCCAACTGGACGACGATAATATTATTCCTTTCCGGGATAATGGTCGGCATTACGTCCAACTTAACGCCGTATTCTTTCATTTCGGTGCCGACGTTCCTGTCGCTAACCACAGGGTAGGGTATTTGTCCGCCGGCGGAGAAGTTTGCGCTTGTATTGGAGCGCGCGATAACTTTAGGATTTGAAAGAATCTGCGCTTTGCCTTCGTTTTCCATAAGTTTCAAGCGGGTGTTAAGAAGGGATTTTCTTTCAAACTCGCCTATGGAAAATATGCCCGGTATTTCGCTTTCGCTGAAATCAAGCAACTGGTTCCAGGCAAAGCCTTTCGAAGTCGTTAAAGAACCGCTGATTTCAACGATATCCGCGCTGACGGCCACAAGCTCCGTTTTCTTGGCATAAGCGCTTACGGAAAGCGCGCCCAAAGCCAAAAGTAAGGTTAAAGCTTTTAAAACATTTTTTTGATTTTTCATATAGTTTTAATTTCCTTAAATAATTTTAAATCCCTTTAGCTAAACAGTTTAGAGAAGCTGGAAATTTCTATCGGTAACACCTTTGTATCGCCGTTAGACCTTACGATAACCGTAATAACGCCTTCTTCCTGCGCCAAAGCCAAATACTGAGCTTCCGGTGGGGACACTGACAAGCTTAACACCGCTCTGTCGGAAAACGCCGCGTTGTTAGCTTCCCTTTCGGCATTGGCGGCCCTTGAAGCGGCATCCAAGCCCTGCCCCAAATTGCTGCCTACGCCGAGTACCGGAATATCCTGCAAAATCGTAGCCGTCATTTTTTCTTTACCGCCGCTTTTAATCATAGCGTCAAAAGTAAGCAGTACGTCAACTTTGTCGCCGGGTTTAATCAAGCTGGAAACGCTCATATCAACCGGGAGTATAAACGCCCTGTAAGAAGGCATTACTTTAAGGCTGATGCCGGATTCCGGGCTTAAGCTGGTAATGGAGGGCTTTGTTATCTGATTACCCCTTGCTATGGCGACTTTTGTAACCAAATTTTCAATCTCGGATATATTTGCGCCTCTGGAAATTACATAAGCGTCTTTCTGGATATAAGCCGTAGGAATTTCAACTTCCCTGATATTGTTCCTGGTTATGATTCTGCCCTCGGGCAAATCCACGGCCGCAACCGCAACCTTTTCCATCTTGGAAGTTTCCTTAATCTTACCCTGCGCCATATAAAGCACAAAATAGTATATTAAAGCCGCCGCGATAGCTATCACTACCGGAAGCAGAATATTCTTTTTGTTCATTTAAAGCTCCTTTAAAAACTGCTTAATAATAAAAAATCCGAAATACAAACTTAATAAAATAAAAACTTACCAAACAGTCCCTCAGTTTATCAGAGGGCGCTCCACCGGCATCCTTACCGTAGCTTTTATCCTTTTTATGCCAAGCTTTTTAGGCTCGTCGGCAAAAATATAGCTGGTAAGAGGAAACGACAAATGTATCTTATATATCAACGTTACTACCAAATCTTCATTTACGTGCGTTTTTACTTGCGGGTCGGTACTCGTTCTCTGCAATACTGCGGAAAACTGCATACTTTGGGCTCCCCTCAAACCGAACATTTTGTTAAGAGCCTCTTTCATTTTACTGTTGACCCTTTGGCTGTCCGTCTTGCCGCTCGCTTTTTTAACGCCTACAAGCGAGCCGACCCTTGCAAGTTCATAAGAAACGTGATGGGCCAAAATCGTATGATAGGCCATATTCCCCAGCTCCAATACGACGAATATTATCATCATAAAAACCGGCAGAATCAACAACAACTCTATTACCGTTTGGCCATCACGTTTCTTTATCATTTTCAAATTACAGATTGCCCGCTTCGCCCATGATTTTAGCTTTAATGTTGTCAAAGAGTTCAGGCATAAATGTTTTGATTGCAGTACCGACGATACCGACAACGACGACGATAATACCGAGCATAAACAAATATTCAATGGTGTTCTGCCCTTTTTTATTTTTTACAGTTTCAATTGCGTTGGCATAAGCCAAGTGCATTTTAGCAATAGTTCTCATCATAAATAATTTCCTCCGAAATATAAAACAAATCTTTTAATTTACTTTTCAAGTTCATAAACGGAAAGTATGATTTTTGCTCCGTGCATAAACTGTTCCGGGACTATCCAGGTATAAGATTTGTAAAAAAGAACAAAAGCTACAAATAAAGCCGCCGTAGTAAGAATATACTCAACCGCCGCCTGCCCTTTTTTATTTTTTTTCATACCGACCGTCCCGCGCGGCGCGCAGTTAGAACTGCAACCTTACCGCTAATTGATGGGCCGTACCCAAAGCGCCGGAAGGCATCATAGCGTAATCAAGCCCTAAACCATACCCCAAAACTTCACTGCTGTAAAAACCGAAGCCCAAAGTAACTTTGGAAGTGGTTTCCAAGCCGATTTTTTCCGCCAAGTCGCCGTCTTCGGCCCAACCGGTATTTTCACGGTTATAGTAACCGACCCTTATGTCAAAGGAGGCAACCTGAACCAAATCTTCCGGTATGTGTATGGCCAAACCTACGCCATACCTTACTTTATCATCGACATAATCCACCACTTCGCCGGAAATCGTGAAGTATTTGGTATTAATGGCCGCGCCGCCCCTTATTGCGGAAGGAACTTCATCCTTATCGCCGAGGTTCTGCCCCATTACGCCGATTACGAATTTATTATTTGAAATTCTTAATTTACCGCCGACATCAAAAGCCGGGTTGACGTGTTTGGTGCCGACGTTGTCTTCATTAATATACTTGGCCGTACCGCCGATATCCAATACGCCGAAGAATGTTCTTGCCAAAGATACCGTACCGACAAAGTCCTTAATGGCATCGCCTGTAAGGTCAAACGGAATACCTTCCCAGTCCCTCGCGTCGAGTTTATCACCGGATAAGCGCAAATACCTTAAACTTACGCCCAAAACCGTCTTGCCGATAGGCTGTACATAACCCACTGCGCTGTCGCCCACGCCTTCATACCACTGCATATGGGAAACTTGGAATTCTCTGGTGGTGCTGGTGGCGATACCGGCGGGGTTCCAGAACAGAGCCTGCGCTCCGCTTGAAAGTGCGGTGTAGGCATTACCCATAGCCTGCGCTTCAGGGGCGCCGGTACCGAGCTTTAAGAAAGCGCTCGCGCTTGTACCGGCCCTTTTATACGGACCCGCCGCCTGAACGAAACCACCGAACAGGGAAAATAACATTGCTATCGTTAAAACTTTTATATATTTATTATTTTTCATAAATCTGTTATCCGATATTAAGGTATAAGGATTTTGACTATTTTCTGGGATTTTGTCGCATTACCTCTTGTCGGGCTTAGCTCCATTATCGCATAATATAATCCTCTCGCCACTTTACGCCCGTGGTTGTTCGTCCTGTCCCATTTGCACCTTAACGCGAAGTTCCCTCCTCCTATTATCTGTCCGCTTCCGCCTACATTGCTCGTCCAGTCCGGCTCTAATCCGCCTGAGTTGTTTATCTCTTCCAAGCTGCTCGTAACTCCGCGTGCGTTCATACACTCATACCCGCCGTCTCTTACCAAATCCCCGGCGATATTATATATCTTTATGCTTATCGTTCCCGGTGCAGGCATCTTAGTGATTTCAAACTGTCCGTAGCTCTGCCTCAACGGGTTCGGATAGAACATCGTCACCTTGTCGCTCTTCCAGTCCAAGTCCGCATACCAGCTGTCTCCGTTTACTACCATGATGTTTTCCAAGTTAGCATACTTATCCCAGTCAGCCACCTTGCTTAAAACATCACTTTGTCCATTCTGTATATTGATTGCCCCGTTTACACTGTTCATATCATACGAGTCCAATACGCTCACATACCTAAACGGATATATACCATCCGGCACTATCTGCCCCCTGTAATCCGTCCCGTCCCATACTCGCTCTATCGGGATTAAGTGCGGGCTTATCCCTACTATCGCTTTTACCAGTACCTTGTCAATGCTGTTCTCCCCTATCGCCGGCCCTGTCGGATCCGCCGGATCTATCAATGTCCCGTCCGCCGCTCCGCTAGTCATCGTTCCAGGTTTAAATATCTGTATCGCCACTTTCATTGGTACTGATACCTGATACGCAAATGTCCCTACACTCCCGTTATCCCTCGTTACGTCCGTTGTGTACCTGTCAAATATCTGGAAGTTGTCTACGTTCAATACCCTTGACTCTATCGTCTGGCTTACTCCTTCCGCTTTCGGGTACGGCTCTGCTATAAATCTTACCTGGTACGCGTCGCTCTTTACATATTTTCCCTGCTCGTCCTTCCCGTCCCAGTATAATTTGTTCTCTACATTCCCGTCATATACCGTGCTTAAATAGCTCGTGTTCGTCTTCGTCAGCACTCTGCAGATCGCGCCACGTCCGCTCCCGTTCGCTCCCGTGCACGCCCCGTCGCTTAACGATACTATCTGCACCTGTACGCTCGCCGTCCTTGTTACCATAAAGCTTATCTCATACACCGGGATCTGTATTGTCTCCGAACTGTATACCAGTTTCGGGCTGCTCGGCTTTATGTCTATCTTCGTAAAATATACCGGGCCTCTCGCTATCGTTATATATCCCGTCGGATGATCGCTAGCGTCTACTTTGCTTAAAAATCCGGACCCTTCGTTCAACTTCGGATCCTGCGGGATTAATACGCTCGCTCCGCCTAATGTCGCCGTCGTATAATACTTGCTCCCCGCTACATCTGCCTTTGCGTATATATAGTACGGATAGAACCCGTCCGGATACATCGCTTGCGTCGCACCGCTTACGTTGTTCCCGTCGTCCGTCGTTTCATAATATCCGTCCCAAAATTCCGTTACTCGGCTCTCCCCTTGTCTTGCCCCGGTAAAGCTCTTTATCGGCTCTATCGTCGGGTCTACTACCACGCTGCCGTCGCTTGCTTTCCTGTATATGCATTGCGCCTTCCCGTCCGCAGTTATCTCGCTGCTGCTCTGACATACCTTCGGCGGCCAGTTCTCTTCCCTTATATCATTCGGGATTACTACGTCCCTGTCATAGATGTTCAGCGTTACATCCATACTCTTGCTCAGTACATAGCTTATCGTCGCCTGGCTCGTCGCTTCTTCCAACAAACTCGTGCTCCCTACGTCTACTACCCTAAATAAATCTACCGGGAACTCTACCGTGCTCGTTACTACTTTCGTAGGATATAAACTGTCTCTCGCTATTACCCTAAATAAATAGCTACCTTGCGTTACATACCTACCGTTGTTGTCTATGCCGTCCCACGATAACTTGTTTCCCGCACTCGCTGACGTCTGGATCTCATTATCTAATAACGTCTTCACTACATACGGCCCTACCGTCTTGTTTCCAGAAGCATCATAACTCGTCGTCAATACTTCCGCCGTTACATACGCGTCCCTTGATAATGCATAGCTAAATATAAACGGATCCAATCCGTGCGCTACCGGGCTTGACCCTATCGTGCTGTATCCTACGCTTCCTACAGTCAATTCAGGCATACCGCGGTTAATTCCCAATATCCCGTTCTCTATCCTCGCTGTCTTTACTCCGTCCCATACATATCCGTTTATCGTCTTTGTGGTGCCGTTGTACGGGATCTCCGCCCATATCACATACACATAGTCCCCGTCAGGCATCGCCGCTCCCGCATAATCTTCCGTAGACCCAAAAGACGCTCCAGTTATAAATTTCCCTTGCAATACTGTCTGTACTGCGTTCGCACACGTTGCCGCGTCGCTCCAGCACATACCGTCCCATTTGCTGTTCACTTTCGTCCGGCCTGCTTTCTGTTCTACTAAACTAAAGACTTTATGCCCCGTATTCGCTGTTACCTGTGGCCCATTTGCACTGTTATTGCTACAATATCCGCTTGCACACGCAGCATTTGCCGTCGTGTTCTTCGTTATGTTCGTGTTCGTAAACGTCGTACCGGGCGTATATACTTCAAAATGTACCGTCGCCGCTTCCGTCAATATGTAATTTACCATCGCATACGCCGTTGACGTCTTCGCTAACCCCGTTACCTCTATGTCCGTTATCTTTAACGGATCTAATGACAATTGCCTCGTTACTGTCCGCGACACGTCGCTGTTAGGATACGAAGAGCCCGTCCCGTCCCACTCATCTACGCTCCACGCCTGTAAACTTACCAAATAGTTCCCAAACGGCAGTAATCTACCCGCATCGTCTCGCCCGTCCCACGATTCGCTCATCGTCGTTATCGTGTCTTCGCTGCTTCCTACTCCACCCCCTTGGAATCCTTCGCCTTCTCTCGGTAACTGGTTCACCAATGCCCGCTCTACTTTGTCGCTCGTTGGATCTATTATGTTTATCGTTACCGTAGCATCCTTACTTATCCTGTAATTGATGTTGTACGGCTCCGCAGTTACCGCTTTCTTCTGACCTACCAACGTCGGCGTGCTCCTTACTGAATGTATATTCGTTACGTCTACCTGTATTGGTATCTGATCCTTCCCAGGATATACTATCGTGTGCGATAAATCTATCTCCGGCGTGCTGATTCCGTCTCCGGGCCAGTTGCTCGATATCGTCGTCCTGTATCCAAAATCTCCGTTGCTCTGCCCAAATTCCCCGTCTATTTCGTACGTCCCGTCCCACGCCGCACAAAATTTCAAACGGGTTGTGCCGGAATAACAATCCGATATACCGTTGAAATTGCGGGCCGTAGCCGCGCATTCGCTCTTGCTTGTAGTATTAGCAGATGTACTCCAACGGCAAGATGTATCTTCTTCACAAGCGCCCTTTACCAAATAATTGGAGCAAGGATTATTCTCTTTTTTCGCGCAAGTCCAAGTTCCGCCGGCATTCATACAGGAAGTTCTGCTGTAATAATTGCCCGCGGTACAGTTGCGGTCGCAATAAGTTGTATTACAAGTTTCATTGTAATTTGAACACGTTGTCGTAGGCTGACAGCCGCTGTTCCAAGTAATACTGTCACAGCAGGAAGTTGCCTTAGTCGGATCGGAATTTTCAACCACGCCGACGCCGTAGCAAATATTTTTATTGTCGGACGGGTATAAAGCTATCGTCCTTATAGGAGGCGTGGAATCCGGATTATAGGGATTGGAATTTTGCTGATATTTGAAAATTTCAAAAAGTATGCTTTGTATAGGGAAATCGCCGCTTCTTACGGGATATATCTTAGTATTATTATCGCCGTCTGAGCCCTCAACCTGCCTGACGGGGTTGGAACAAGTAATATCCGAACAAAAAGCCAAGCAGTTGTTGGGATAAGTCGTCAATTTGGTTCCGGCGGAGTTTGTTTTCTGTTGGGAATATTCTATCAAAGCCGAGTTTACCCAAGGATCCGGAGAACTTACCGGGGCAATAGGCGTAGTATAAAAAGACACATTGTTGCCCGTTCTTTCGGCGGTAGTCGTACTTATTTGACAGTCGGCGAAACTTTCTCCGGTGGCCTGTGTGCCGCTTATCGGATAAGCCACAAAATTTTGAGTTACGGTAGCCGTCTGCGCAAAAAGCGCGGCGGCCGAAAATAAAAATGAACCTAAAACTGCAAAACTTCTTATAAAATATCCGACGGCAGAAACTTTTTTTATCATGGATAAATCCTTAATATAATTTATAAAAAAACAAACATCGGCGCAGCCTTTCGGCCGCGTCAATAAAAATACAAAAGCCTTTTACTTAAATATATTTTACTTTAAACTTATATTTTTTTGGCAACTTTTTTCAAATTCTTGGCCGCTATCTTATTTTGGGGCTCCAATTCCAAAACGATTTTATAATAATCTTCGGCTTCTTTCCAAAGTTCAAGGCGCTGCGCCGTTTGCCCCAAATGAAGCCAAATTTCAACGTCATTTAAATTGTTTAATCTTTCCGCCGGAATTGAACTTAAAATGCGGTAAGATTCTTCATAATCGCCCTTTTTATAGTAGTACCACGCCAAAGAATCCATAAAAGCGGCATCTTCCGAATTAAGCGCAACGGCGGCTTTTATATACCTGCCGCCTTCTTCAATCCGGCGCGTTTTATCAACCAGATAATATCCGTAAAAGTTTAAAGCTTCGGCATTGTCGGCGTCCAATTCAAGCAGTTTTTTAAGCTGAACTTCCATTTTTTTATATTTCTTTTGGCGTTCAAGCGTAACGGCGTAATTTAAAAGGAAAGACTCATTTTTAATTTCAGAGTTTAAAGCGGACTCGAGGACTTTTTCCGCTTCACTCCATTTCTCCAAATCCATAAGAGCAAGGGCATAATAAAAAATTATTTCCGCGTCGTCTGGGAATTTTTGGTATGCCTCTTTAAGAACTTGGGCGGATTCTTCCGGTCTGCCCGCACGTGAAAGAAAATAGCTGGCCCTTATATGGAAAGCCGGTTCTTTTTCATAGGCGGAACTTTCTTTAAGTAATTTTACGGCAGAATCATAATCGCCGCGGTTTTGAGCATCCAAAACCAAAAACTGAGCCGCCGCAGGCTGGCCGTTATCAAGATTTTTTGCGCGGCGGAAGTATGTCAAAGCTTCATTCTTTTTATTGTCCAAAGTATAATAAGCGCCTATTTTTACCAAAACATCAGCCGAAGCCAACCCGGCTTTATCCATAGAGATATAAGTTTTTAAAGCTTCGGCGGGCAAACCCGAAGCCTCATAAATGCCGGCAAGAACCGTATAAGGCTCTGCATAATAAGGATTGAGAGAGATGTATTCTTTAAGATATTTAACGGCCGAATCTTTATCGTTCTGTTTCAAATATAAATCCGCTATATTTACGGCTATAACAGGCCCCATAGTCGGGTAACGGGCGGAAAGATCTTGCAAATATTTTATAGCTTCATCGCCGTCAAGTGCGCTCAAAAGCGTTACGTATTTTATAATAATTTCTGAATTATCGGGGCTTTTTTCCAAAGCGGACTTATAAAGTTCCGCCGCGTCTTTAAGGCCGCCTCGGCTCCACAAAAGCCCTGCCTTCATAGCCATAGCGTCAGCCTCCTGCGGAGCAAGCGCATAATAAGCCGGAATATATTTGTTCATAGCCTTTGAATCTTGCAGTTCCAAAGAAAGCGCAGCCAAAGAAGAAAGCAAAGTTTTATCATTCGGAGCGATTTGATAAAGTTCTTCGTAAATCAAAAACGCATCTTCGTAATTGCCTTGTTTTTCGTAATAGGCGGCCTCAACAAATTTTAAGTAAAAGTCCCCGCCGTAAGCTTTAAGGGCGGCTTCTTGCGAGGGGGGCAAATCATCCGCAGATACTCCGGCTTTAATTTCCCCCGGCAAATCGGCCGCCGCGCAAAATAGCTGAGCAGCCATAAACAAACAAATTAAAAGTGATATTTTTTTACCGTTCATAAATTCCTTAACATTAAAAGGGCGTTATCAGTATTATTATAAAACTTTTTTCTTATATTTACGGTTTTGAAAAGAAATTTACCGTAAAGCCCGACGGCCGGAGCGTTGCGTTCGTTGACTTCCAAGGTTATGCTCTCAATATTTTCCGACGCCGCTTTTTTAAGACCGTACTCCAAAAGCAAAGAGCCTATACCGCGCCTGTAAAAAACCGGCGATACTGCAAAATTGGTCAATTCGGCGTCCTGCAAACAGAAGCGAAACGCTACAAAACCGACGGGGATATTTCCGTCAAACGCTATAAATATTCTGGAAAAATCATTTTTGATTTCCGTTTTAAATTCGGCACGATCCCAATGGGCGCAAAAATCGCTTGAGCGGGCCAAAAGGGCCAAGGCTTCCGCGTCCTCTATCGAGGCGGAGCGAATTATTTGCCGCATAATTCAAAGCGGGCCGGCTTAAGGTAAAGCGGTTTAAGCACTTCTTCCATAGTTTGTTTGCCGGTAAGTCTGTCGCAAAGTTCCAACATTGAAGAAGCGTTGATTTTATTTAAACGCGGGGAGGCGTAAACGCAATTTGCGGGGAGTTTATCTTTAATGGAAGTTCTTTCCCTGTCCCAACCGCAGACAAAAAGCGGAACATCGGAATTAACCAACTGCGTTTCAAGTTCTTCCCAGGAAGACCAACGCGCAGAGGCGTTTTCGGTGCATAATAATGAAAAATATTCTTCCCTAAAAGCGTGTATTATAAGGCATAAAGTACCGCCCGGATTGGCTTTAAGCCATTTTTTATACTCGGCGGAGTTTTCAGCCTGATATTTTAAAATTTCAAACAAATCGGCGGAAGAGGATTGAACGCCGTTAATCTCGCTCAAGACGGAAGCCAGCGTTATGCCTATCCTTATCCCCGTAAAACGGCCGGGGCCTTTTACATAGAAAAAGCGGGTAACATCTTTAAGTTTTACGCCTGCTTTGGCAAACAATTTGTTTAAAGCAGGGAAGAGGAGTTCCTCCTGCTTTATACCCGCTTTGCGCGCGCGGTAAACTTTTCCGCCGCGCTCCAATACCATATAAAGAGGGGAAGACGTACTGTCCAAAGCTAAAGTTATATTTTCTTTTTTTCCGTCAGTTTGCATAAATTATCCAATAAAGCGCGGCTTACGCGTCCGCCCGCACAGAATTTAATTTCGCGGTCATTGCCGCTCTTTAAAATTACTTCTATTTCAAGCCTGTCTTTGGGGAAAAAGCTTTCCGCCGCACCGGGCCATTCTATCAGCAAAACGCCGGTTTCGTCTTCCAGCATTTCCTCAAAACCGAGGTTGAACATTTCCCCCGAATCCAAACGGAACAAATCAGCGTGGTAAAGAGTGATATTTTTATTTTTATACTTCTTCATCAGGCTGAAACTTGCGCTGGCCGGTTGTTTTTTAAAACCGAAATATTTTGCGACAGCTTTAACCATAACGGTTTTGCCCGCGCCTATCGGCCCTTTGAAAAATAAAATCTCCCCCCCTTTTAGCAAAGAAGCCAAAGCCTCCGCCAAAGAGGAAGTTTGTTCGGGCCCGGAAGAGTTAAAAATAAAATCTGTCGGCATCATATTACGGTTCTCAAGCTGACGGTTTTGCCGTTATATTCTTCGCTGTCAGTGTTGGAAGGATCCGCCACAGGACGGCCGTCAACCTCAAAATAATATTTATATTCGCCTTGCGGCAAAACTATCAAATCGCTGAAAACGCCGTTTTCGCCCTTTTCAAGTTTTATTTTGTGAGTTTCCCACAAACTGAAATTAGCTACGACGTAAACTTCTTTTGCTTCGGGCATATTAAGCGTAAAACGCACTTTGCGCAAAGCTATGTCATTGATTTTATGTTCCCGGATTTTTACTTCCGCCTCGGGATTTTTACTCCTGGCCAAACGCAATGCGGAAAAATAATCGTAATAGGAAAACAAAGCGTTAAGCAGCAAAACCACGCCTAGGCAAAGCGTAAGGCTGAAAAACAAAACCGTAAGCGCGGAGGGACGCTGCGTCATACGATGAACTCCCTAAGTCGGAATTTCGCGCCCAGGCTTAAAGCCAGTTCTTTGGTTTTTTCCGCGTCAATGCCCTGTTTATCCACTATTGTAACGGTTACGTCTTCCATTTTTGAAGCCAGAAGTTTTATAAACTCCAAAACGCTTTTGTAGCCGCGCTCCTTATATTGCGGCAGAGGGCGCACTATAGAAAGCCATTCTTCTTCTTTAGGGGAATTTATGCTTATGCTGACGCTGTCGAGCGTCTTGGCCAAATCATCGGTTATATCGCGTCCGTGAACCAAATTGCCAAGCCCCAAAGTATTAAGCCTTATCGGTGTTTTAGGGTATTCGCCAGCAGCCATTTTGGCTTTAAGAGCGGAGGCGACCTCAAGCAAAACATTAAGACGCATAGTAGGTTCGCCGTAGCCGCAGAACACTATTTGGCCGACGCGGCCCTCTTTGGTTTGTTTGTAAATCTCTTCAAGCACATCTTCGGAGGAAGGCTCTTTGCCTTCAAGATTAAGATTGTAGCCGTTAAACACCATAGAAAACTTCCTCTTTATACAAAAGACGCAGGCGTTCGGGCATCTGTTTGTAAGATTTATATAAAGATTATTTTGAAATCTGTATACTATCTTGGCTTTATCTTTCATATTATTATTATAGCATTGTTTATAAGGCGGGCAAAACAGCGTTCCGCGCGGGGAAGCGGCGCGAAATCACCGGGATAAAACGGATAATTTTATGGAAATATAAACAAATAATTGATAGAATTATATTAATATAGGATTTTTTGGAGAGGTGGCCGAGTGGTTTAAGGCGCTTGTCTTGAAAACAAGTGTGCGGGAAACCGTACCGTGGGTTCGAATCCCTCCCTCTCCGTATCTTTTTTATAACCTTTAGAGCAAACACCCCGACGAAAAATTCTTTCGTCGGGGTATTTTGCGTTATTCCACTAAAATTTGCTCCCAATGGGGTTATGGGGGCAAAATAACGGGAAAACGGCTTGCCAATGCTCTGTTTACTAAAAAAGAAGTGGAATTTGGGAGAAATTAGGCCGTAATTGTTATAATACCCATTATGAATAAAGAACAAATGATGAGATATTTTTCTATTATGCGTAACCGCATAGAAGTTAATGCTTTATCTCTTGGGGCACTTGTTAATCCCCGAAATACATTTCAAGTAAAATCTTATAAAATAGATGAAAGTAGTCGAATTTTTGCAATTCCTGAAGATTTTTCAGTTCTAAAGCCTTATTTTCGGGATGTATTGGTTAATGCTGCCATTAGAAATGGAATCGAAGATTTTGAATATCTTTTATGTTGTATTTATATCTATCTTTCTCAACAGACGCAAAAAGTAGTTTCCCAAGAAGATATTAGCAGATTTTCAAGAGAAAATTTCCACAACAAACTACTAAAAATAGACAAATTATTGGATGGAAAATTAACACCTCATTTAGATATTTGGAAAAATATCCAATATATTCGTAATGCCATCACTCATCATGGGGGTAATATGGTAAAGGAAGATGTTGTTTTATATATCCCCACTCCACAGTTTGACATGAGGACAACCCAGAAAAATGCACAAGATCCTATTACAAGAGAAAAACACGTTAGTCTGCAAATAGAAATCATTCCAAAATTTATTACGAAAAAATTTAAAAAGAATGAACGGATAGAGTTCTCGGATAAGGAAATTAACGGGTTATTAGTGGGACTCTATAATTCAATTGAATGGCTCCAAAACATTGTAATAGTTTAAAAGACTTTCTGAATTTTATCCCATGTGCCCACTGCCTTTACCAAATGGAATTTGTAGTGTATTGGACAGATGCTCTGCCGTGTAGACGGATAGATTAATCGTATCGCTAGCGTCCCCGTATAGGAAAATCATTTTATCTTCTTTTTGTATATCCATTGTTGGGATGTGAATATCGGACAAGGAGGGTTGGATATTGTTCTTATGTCGTTTGCATCGTATGGAAATTATAATGGCAATTTGCAGTTCGTGGGCCAATTCTCTCAGTTGTGCCAATATACGGTTTGTTTCGGTTTGAGCCCCTTTAATCAATTGGAAATAATCTATAGCCACTAATTTAAGCTTTACACCCGTTTGGGATAATTCTTTATATAGCCGGCGCGTCCGCTGACAAATTTCTTCCATGTTGATAGCGGCTGTATCATCAATATACAGTGGGGACTTCTGCAGACTATCTAATGCCGGCTGAATAAGCCGTTTGTGTTGTTCCTGGGAAAAGTAACCGTTTCTCAAAAGTTCAATTTTTACCTTACTTATTTTGGCTACTAAGCGTTCATATAGACTGTTCCTTCCCATTTCTATAGAGAAAATGGCCGTCGGAATATGCTGCGACACGGCAGTGTGTGCCACCACATTTGTCAGGAAAGCCGTTTTTCCTTGCCCGGGTTTGGAGGCTACAAAGGTCAGCTCGCCTGGTTCTAAGCCGCCAATGATAGCATCTAATGACTGGATTCCCGTAGGGATAAAATATTTATTTGTATACATATTGCCTCCTTTTTTATAGTTTAAATAATCATTGCGACAGCCTTCGGTCGTTTTTTAGCTTCAGTAAATCTTTGACGCTTAAAACCTCTTTTGAAACGCCGGATAGGATATTCAAAATGGTTTTAGCGGGTAAAAAGGATATTTCTAATAGCCGGGATATATAGCTGTCAGTACAATCTTCTTGCTTTGCTAATTCTAAGATAGAAGAAGCCTGACCGGAGAATAATTTTTCCCTCAAGGCATAACTTTGGCAAATAATTCGTACCAAGGGCACTCTGGGAGAATTGGGAGCCGGGCATTGTTCGCCTAAAATTATCTTTTTCCCTTTGCAAGCCCGTCTGATTTGGAAAGGATATTCAAAACTTTCAAGCGAATCTGCGGAGATAAGTTTAAACGAGCGTTTTTCCGCTAAAGAGAGTAAAAATTCTCTGATTTGGGCGAGGGATACGGTCAATCTTAACGTATTGGGAAATAAATCAACTCTTGCAACGAGTAATCTTCTTGTTTCAGTAGGTAGGGATAGCTGTGGGAGTTGCTTTTTAATGTCTTGTTGTAAAGATATGTGGATGTTTGATAACAGCGGGGTTAAAAATGCCGGAGAAGTTAACAGTTCTTTTAATCGTTGGGTAACAAAATTTTCTAACTCTCCGGCGGGAACTTGTGTAATAATCCCTAGTTTTTCTCTTTCCTGCTTAATCATGGCTTGGCTGGTATAATATCGTCTTTTCTTGCTGCCGGATCCACTGGCTTTTGGGCTCATGCGGTTTCCGTTATCGTCAAACAGTTTGCCGGCTAAAAAGCTGGGGTGCGTGTCATGCCGTACACGATTTACCTGGTGGTCAGAAATAATTTGCTGGACGGAAGCGAAAAGCTCTGTGGTGACTAACGCTTGATGCAGGCCCGGATACCAAATCCCTTTATGCCCAACTTCCCCAATATAAACCCGGTTGGATAGGATGCGATGCAGGTTAATCTTGGTGAAGGGCTTACCCAAAGAGGTTTGAATATTATTTTCCCGGACCCAATCCAATAGTTTCCCTACGCTTTTTAATGAATGATATTGTTTGAACAAAGATTTTAATATAGCGGCTTGTTGTGGGTGGGGGATGAGTTTCTTGTCCTTGCGTTCGTAGCCAAAAGGGGGATATCCGCCCATCCACATTCCCTTCTTTTTGCTGGCGGCGTATTTGTCCCGGATGCGTTCCGCCGTTACTTCTCGTTCAAATTGTGCAAAAGATAACAGCATATTAAGCGTTAAGCGGCCCATGCTGGTTGTAGTATTAAAGTGTTGTGTAATAGACACAAAAGACGCTTGGTGGGCGTCGAGCACTTCTATAATTTTGCTGAAATCCATTAAACTGCGGGTTAAACGGTCTATTTTGTAGACGACGATAATATCAATTTTTCCCGTTTTTACATCTGAGAGTAATTGTTGCAGAGCCGGGCGTTCCAATGTGCCTCCGGAATATCCTCCGTCGTCATAAGCCGTTGGAATCAGAATCCAATTCTCCGATTTTTGGCTTTTAATATACGCTTCACAGGCCTCCCGTTGGGCTTGCAGGCTGTTAAAGTCCTGTTCTAGGCCTTCTTCGGATGATTTTCGCGTATAAATGGCGCATCGGATAGGTTTATTTATCATTTTTTACTCCAAAGAATACTTTCCCATTCCATTGTTTGCCTGTGATTTCCCGGGCGATAGCGGATAAACTCTTATAGGTTTGGCCATTATATAAATAGCCGTTTGAAACGACTTCCACTTTATACTGAATGCCTTTATAAGAGCGCACAAAGCAAGCCCCTTCGGGAAAGGTTTTTTCTTGGGGGCGGTTTATTGTGTCTTGTTCTAGGTTTTTCTGTGCTTGGGCGAATCGTCTGAAGAAATGCTTCGGATTGATTTTATTTTCGTAGGCTTGTTTATACCACGTTATATATCTAATCAGCAAGGATTTCCTCAAATTGGGCATCGGTTCTTTAATATACTTGGCCCAGATTTTAACCAGTTGCTCGTTTGTCAGCGTTTTGAGTTGTTGCATATTCCCTCCCACGTATATTACCGCTTACGTGGGAGAGATAGTCAAGTTAATTCTGTTGAAGATATTTCTGCAGCATACCGTGTAGCGTATGTTTTAGGGATAGGGGTTCCACAATGCGAATATTCGGAAGCCAAGGCATAAGCGGCAGCAAAACTTCTTCATCTTGGGAAATGGTGGTTTCGAGGGTTATGCTGCCGTCTTTGGCTTTGGTTATGATTTTTTGCCTGGGGAAATAATCCCGTTTTTCAAAATAGGGGGCAATATCGGCCTTAATAGCCAAAACCACGCGTTTTTGGGTCTGTTCGTTAAAAAATACGCTTGTGCTTGATTTTAAGGCGTTTAACGCTGTTTTAGAGGGGGTAAATCGTTCTTGCGTATTGCGGATATCCAAAATACGGTCTAAACGCAGAGTTTTTATTTGTTTTCGGCTATTTAGGCCTAATATATACCAAAATCCATTGGAATATACTAATTTTAACGGTTCTAGGTAGTAATTTAGTTTTTTAGAAGGATCTGCCGCAAAAGTTAAATACACCGCCGTATGGGTAGTTACGGCTTGTTCCAATGCTTGGGTAATAGGGGATTTGGCGTATGGCGTGGCCGAAATTTGGAAGTAATAAGGCGCGTTTTCCAAAGGACGCATAAGCCGTTGGTTTAGATGAGAAATTACATTCTCAAATTTAGCTCCGAACGGCTTGGCCATTTCCGCGAGTAGTACAAGAGCGGACAGTTCTTCTTTAGACAGTTGCAGTTTTTTTAAAGAAAACCCTTCCGCAAAACAATAAATTCCCGGTTTTTCTTTATAAATTGGAATGCCGGCCGCTTCCAAATTAAGAATATCCCGTTGAATTGTCCGCACCGTTACGCCGAGTCCTTGCGCCTCGCGGGGAATATCGATGTGACCTCCGTCCAACACATTAAGCAAATAGACGGTCCGGGTTAATTTATTGAGCGTTTTCTCTTTCATAGTCTTGTTGGAGTTGCTGCATTATTTCATTAATTTGTTCAACAAGTTTGGGATATTCGTCATTTAACCATTGATCTAGATGTTTTTGAAATTGATCTTTTATTTCTTCATTGGTAGCATTCTTTAACTTTTCATATTGTAATAATTTATGGGTGTAAATTGTGGTCCACTTGTTTCCGGATTTTTTATATTTGCTGTCTTTTTGTATCCTTTCTAATAATTTCTGCTTAATGCTTTCTGTTTGTTTGTTACTATCAGTAGGGCCTACAATTAGTTTGATTTGAATTTCTTTATTATTATTGATAATTTCAAATAGGACTAAATCAGTACAATCTTTTAACCAAGTTCCTTTTCTAACTTGTGTGCAGGTATATTGTTCCCAGGAATGGGGAGAAAAATTCAGGTAACATTTACTTTTACGATAAATGCTTTCTTTTTCGAATTTTTCAATTAAGATAGTATTGAGTGTTGCTTGAAAGTCCATTTTATATTCGAGAATGGTTTCAATGGCTTCTTTATGTTCTTTATACAATTTTGAACACAACTCTTGTATTTCATTATCTTCCATGGTAATCTCCCGTAATATTAATTGTTGATATTGTAATAGCAAAGCGTGTACTTGCGCTGGCATTATTGGAATACTAATTAATAAGTTTTCTATTAAACGAGCGATATGTGCATATGATAAGAGAATAATCTCGTCCTCTAACTCTTGAGGCGTTAACCCCTCCGGGGTTAAGTATATAAAGTAACGTAATTTGTTGGGAAATTGATGTTTAAGGTATTGGATATATTTAGCAAGTTGACCAGGAGCATCGGTTGTGTCAATTTTATTTTCAATGCCAATAATAAATTCTTTTCCTTTGATTAATATATCAATACGCCCTGTTTCAGCATCGCTTTCTGTTGATACTTCAATTTCAGCAGGGTTTAGGTTGGAAACATGTATCAAGGCATTGAGCTGATATTTCTCGGGTAGTTGCAACAGTAGTTCTTTAAGGGTGGCTGTACCCAACTTATGGTTTGCTTGGGGATTAAATAACCAAGCTAGCATTGTAGAATGGCGTATTTCTTGGCGATTTAAATTAAGAATTGAAAATATATTAAATTCTTGTAACTTGCTTTCTAAAATCGCTAAATTGGGATCTTTGATCAGATTGTACAGGCCGGTAAGTTGCTCTTGCTGGGGGTTGTTCATAAAAATCCTCCTTTTCAACAGTATCGCTCTATTAAGCGACAAAGGTTGGTCGTTTTTATCAAAAAGAGGGTATAAAAAAGCGACGACCGCACTTTGAGGGTGATCAAACGCTCAGAAATGGGTCATCGCCGCCGTACCCGGTTGGGCACAGCAAAACCATGACCTCATCTTGGTTTGATCACCACTTAGACGATAAATTCGTCTAAATCGTTGCCTTTACGGCTCCAAAACGAGTCATACAAATTTGATACTACAATTCTATTAAAACAAATTCGGACAGAAACGACAAATTTCTGTCCGAATAATGAGTTTAAGGATCCCATATTCCTTAAATTGGTAAAGAGGTATGGTCTGAGTCCATTTCCCGTGTTAAAAATTTCAGTACGATTTCTGAAGCTTTAATGTTGCCTCGCAAAGCGTCATGCAGCCATTTACGCGTTAGGGCTTGTTTGACGGCAATTTCGCTTTTTTGTTTTCCATCGCTCACTGTTACCATACGACCGAACTCTTCTTTCATAAGAGAATACATCGTCCGACTGTTTGCTGGCCGACCGTTGGGATTACCCGATTGCCCGGGTTTGAACTGAAATTCTTTTGGCGGATGTCCTGGTCCTACTTTATAAGGTCTATATTTGATACGTAATGTCATGCGAGTACCTCCTCAAATTTGGCTTTTTTGCCTGTTAATTGTTCAAAGCGAAATAGAATAACGTCGCAGTAGTGTGGATCGATTTCCATCATATAGCCCTTGCGATTTGTCTTTTCACAAGCGAGCAAAGTAGATCCACTTCCCGCAAAGCAGTCAAGAACGATGTCTCCGATGTTACTAACGTCCAAAATGGCATCGGCGATCATTCCTACGGGTTTAACGGTTGGATGAAATTTTAAGTCATTTCGGTTTACGGGATTAGAAACCCGCACTCCAGGGTAGCTCCATACATTTGTTCTGTTCCGTCCATATTTT
The DNA here is from genome assembly GCA_029008615.1 of Elusimicrobiota bacterium. GTDB lineage: Bacteria > Elusimicrobiota > Elusimicrobia > Elusimicrobiales > Elusimicrobiaceae > Proelusimicrobium. The sequence continues at coordinate 38,040 of JAQXJI010000010.1, forward strand.
CCCAAATCAATATGATTAATGTGGGTGGTGTTGCTATTTTTGAACAGGAAGAAAAATTCATGTTGAGATCGATACAGCGATCCCATTCCTCCGCATTGTTTATCCCATACACAGATGTTTTTAAGAGCAGTATAAGCTTTGCCGGCGGTGGATATTTCGGAAATATGCCGCCAGTCCATGCATACAAAATGGAGCGAGCCATCTTTTGAGAATTGAATCAAATTCTTGAACGTTTGCGAGAGGAAATCGGTAAATTCTTGCGGAGTCATCTCTCCGTGAACCATGGCAAAGTCTTTGTGCTTATATTTTCCGTTTCCGCAGATATGCCCGTCCGTTTTTACATTAAAGGGGGCATCAGTAAATACCATATCGGCCTTTTGGTTGCCCAAGAGCTCCCGGTAACTGCTAGATTCCAGCGCATTGCCGCAAAAAAGGCGGTGTTGGCCTAAACTCCATAAATCGCCCGATTTGACGCGCTTTGGGATATCAATGGGAATGTTCAAAGTTTCTTCTTTTGAAGTATTTATTTCGGACAGGAAAAGCAAATCAATATCCGGGGTGGAAAAACCCGTTAAATTGATATCCATTTCGTCCTGGCATGAGACTAGCTCTTGAAATTCCAACTTTAGGGACGCCTTATCCCAGCAGCTTTGCTCGGCTATTCGGTTATCTGCTATCCGAAACGCTTTTAGTTCAAGCGGAGTGAGATGTTCAATTTTTACCGTGGGAACTGATTTTAAGTTTAATTTTCGGGCTGCTAAAACGCGGCCATGTCCTGCCAAAATAACATTGTTTTTATCAATCAACACGGGATTGTTGAAACCAAAGACTTTAATACTTCGTGCCAATAGTTCTATTTGTTTGGGTGAATGTATGCGCGTGTTGCGAGAATAAGCCTTAAGTTCTTCGACAGGGATATTTTCAATTTTCATATTTACCTCCGTTATCGGAATATAACACAGTATAGCGATAACAGAGGTATCTTACGAGGACACGAAAAGTGGAGAACTATGTCCTTTTAGCTATGAAGAGATTTTTCACGAGTTTTCTAGCTCGACCGCATCTTTTGTGAAATGCATCAGGGCTTAACTCTTGGATTGATTTTCTTAATACTTTGTCTTTTTTAGCTCTTTCGAATAAATCGGCTTCTGTCATTCGTTTAGTTTGTAAACTAAGTAAGCGGATATTTTCCCAGTTAGTTTCTATGAAATGTTTTGAAGGTAATTCTTTTAAATTGGCTTCAATATCTGCTTTCTTGGCGTGGAGAAATCCAATTAGTTCTGAAAATTTGATGTCGTGGGTAATATGGATTTCTAACCAAGGTTCCTCATGTGTAGCGTAGTAGATAGAAATCGGTTCTATATGGTGTTCAATGGTATTGCACCATACAATAGAGAAAAGATGGGGTTTTAAAAGCGGATGGATAGAATAATATCCATGCACTTCACTGGAAATTAAATCCCATTGTACTTGTTGGGCTAATTTAAAGAGTTTTTTGGTTTTTTTATCTCTAAGTATGAAATGACAAGGTCCTGTTTCTAATCCTTCGATAGGCAAACCATGTTTTCGACGAAAATTTCTTACAAACTGAACAAAATCTTGATTGGGAACGATTGCTCGGGCCAAAAAGATTAACTCCGACGATACTTTTCTGTAACCAGCCGGATAATTTTCTAATGCCCGCCCGCTGGTGACCACTTTATATGGCGGATGGGTATGAATATTTACTCCCGGCAAACGTTTCAATAGGAATTTAATTTGCATAGATAGCACATTGATTAATAATTTAATTTAATTATATATTAATATTATGGATAAAATGCGAATAAAAGCCTTTATTGATGAAAACGGGAACAATGCCTTGGATGTAACAAGAGAAGGTACGCAAGAACTTTTTATTACAGTAGCGATTTTGGTGCCGGATAATCAATATCCTCATATCAATCAACAAATGAATGATATTATTACTCAATATTGTGGAGGGCATTTAAAAAGTAATAATATCCGCACGAATCATCAGCGTCGGATTAAAATATTAGAAGCTATACAAAAGATAGATTTTGGTTATTACGCATTTATTGTTAATAAAAAAGAAATTTTTGAAGATTCGGGACTCTCTTATAAACGTTCTTTTTATAAATTTATTCATAAGAAAATTTATGAAAAACTGGGAAGTTCTTGCTTTTATTTAGAAGTGTATGCAGATGCAATAGGTGGTCCTGATTTTATGGAAAGCTTTGAGGAATACTTTCACAAAAAGAGTTTGCCCAATTTATTTTTTAATTTCCAGCATCAATTTGTAAAAGATGAAGATTTCCCTTTAATTCAATTGGCTGATTTTATTGCAGGGACATTAAGCTATTGTTTCGAACCAAGTCGAAAATCAGAATATAGTTCTAGATTTAGAGAATTATTATGTCAGAAAGAAATTGATATTAATTTTTGGCCACCAGTCAAGGAAGTTTCTCCCGCCATAACAGATAATTCTTTTGATGGGCAGATTTATCAATTTGTTATGAATAAGGCTATTCAATTAGCGGAGGAACTTAACTCAGCATCTGTTTCTTCAAATTCATTAGCCCTTTTAAAAGTACTTCGTATTTTGATTTTTAATAAATTATATGAAGAAGACAGAACAGTTACAGTAAGCCAATTGCGCCAACAACTTCAAAATAATGAAATGGACGTTACTGAAAATATAATCTCTAGGGATATTCTTCCCTCTTTAAGGGATAAGGGTATTATTATTTCTGGAACATATAAAGGGTATCGTTTGGCAACTTCGGCTAAGCAAATTCAGTCTTATATTCAACATAATAAAGATATTATTTTGCCGATGTTGCATCGTCTAGATATAGCACGAACTGGTGTTAAATTAGCAACGGCAAATCGGTTAGATATAATAGATCCTGCCAAAGAAAAAGAGCTATCAAGAATTTTAAATTTGATAAAAATTCCTTTTTAGGAGGAATCCCTGTTTCTCCCTGTTATGCAGGGAGGCATCCTGGAGGTTAGTATGGAACTAGCAGATTTTATAGAGAAGATTGCTGACAAACAAGATCAGATATTATTTACAGAGGCTTTTCAGGCTTATAACTCGAAATTATATCGAAGTGCTTATATTATATTTTGGTTAACGTGTGCAGAATCTCTCAAACATAAATTTCAAGTATGTGCGAGACGGGGGGATAGTGCTGCTAGGGATTTATATCAGAAAATTACTAATAAAGAGGGACAGCATGCAGCTGTTGATAAGGCTATTTTGTCCTATGCCCAAAAATATGGTCTAATTACTGATGCCGAGTGTCAACAGTTGGAATATATATATACTATGAGGTGTATATATGCTCATCCATATAAGACATCTCCAACAAAAAAGGAGGTTGAATATGCTATTAATACAATCATGTCTATTGTTTTAACACGACCACCATTATTTACTCAAGGTTATGTGGAAGAATTAGTTTCTAAACTAACTAATGATGAATGTTATTTATCAGATGTTGAGAATATTGTTAGAAGCACAGCGCAACAATGGTTAGCAAAGATTGGGCCTAGTTATCATAAAATGTTCTTTGAAAAATATATTCAAGCAAATGAGCTCCTATTGGCTTCGCCGGTTGTTTTATTTAGACGGCGTGCTCAATGGATTCTTGATGAGGTGTTGAAAAAAATCTCATTTGCAGCCTATGATGATGAAGAATGGTACAATTGGGTTGCTACCTACCCTCAAACAATCTTAGATGTTTTACAAGTGGAATCTTCAGGGCTACGACAAATTGGAGATAGGGCAAGGGATTATTTGGTCAATACCATACTTAAGAGTGCAGAAAAGGCTCCTGAATATTTAAATATTCTAATTCCTTATTTAAAAGACCAAGAGTTTTTAGGGCACAACTACACTATTATTCATAGTAGGTTATTAGAACTACCATTAGATGTTTTGCGATGTACGCAGCTCTCAATAGATATGTATTTACCTGCCATTTTGGGTGCATTGCAATCAGGAAATTTCAATCGACAAAATGAAGTTGCAACCTTTATTAGCAGAAATCGAGATTCGATCTCAATGTTGTCTTCAGAACAACAATTTGAATTAGGCATAAGAATTCATGAAGCAGCTATACACAGTGCTTTTTCTGCACAGAGTTATATAAATGCAATTGCTAGTAGTCCAAATGAATATCCTCTGGATTTTATAAAAGGTTTAGTTCAGGCTGTTGTAGTTCTAGATGCTCAAGGCCGATGTATTCATGTTTATTGGAGTCAGATAAAGGTTTTATCTTCTCTCTTTAGTAATATATCTGATGCTAGGGATTTAATTGAAAATATAAATAAAAGCATTCAAGAATATTTTGAAAGGGGGGGTTATAGTGTAACTTATAAGAAAATGCTTGAGGAGCAGTATGACTTAAATCAATGTAATTGGTTGACACTCCAGTAAAAAATATTAACATTTGTGTGAAATCCCTAATCTAGAATAGACAGCATCATCATTTATTTTTAAAGTTATAGTAGAAAAGAAATTATTGTTTATATTTATAGCTACGAGATAAGTTTAGAATGGGATGAGACTGGTTTACATGTAGCACTGCTCCCTGTTATGCAGGGCGGCACGATCAGAGCCAAAAGAGCATTTGGCTAGTGAAATTCAGCTCTCCGCCAGTTTTCTTACTAAAAAGCCCTATTTCTTTGTTGTTTGCTCAGTCGAATACCTCTGCTTTCGGCGCGTTTACCCGGTATTCCTTCCTCGCAAACGCCTGGAACTAGGGCTTTTTATTTTGTTAATTTCAGATACAAAAACATTTAAACAAAATGCGCCATAATATAAAACCCTTGAATATATAGGCATAAAGCTTATAATTAGAGAAGGTCTTATAAGGGGGTAGCAATTATGTTACTAAGTACAAAATCAAGCATTTGGCTTACCGTTACCGGGATTATATTCATTCTTGCCGGCATAACGGTGCTGGCTTATCCGGGGTTAACCTTGGAAAGCTTGGCCATATTGCTTGGTATATCCATATTGATAACCGGCATTGCTCAGATGGCGGCGTTTATCGGAAATACCCAAGAAGAACGCGGCTGGGTGCTGTTTGCCGGTATAGCGGACGTGATAATAGGCTTGTTTTTGCTTCTTAATATCACGCCGACGGCATTGGCCTTGCCTTTCATCATAGGCTTTTGGGCCCTGTTTACAAGCCTGTCCAAGGTGGCGGCGGCGTTTTCTTTAAAGAAAAGAGGCTTCACTAATTGGGGCGTATTGCTGGCCGCAGGGATAATAGGCTTTGTTATAGCGTGCCTTATTATTTATTACCCGGTTTTCGGAGCATTGTTCATAACCGCTTACGTAAGCGTGTTCCTGCTTTTTGCGGGGGCGATGTCAATTGCGGAAGCCGTATTTATCAAAAGAATATTGAAATAGAAACGCAAATCCCCCGGTCAGACGCCGGGGGATTTTTATGTACAAAACGGCGCGTAATTAAGTTTTTTGCGTGCTGTTTTTCCCATCAAAAACAAAGCGGCATATCCCAAAGACGCATAGAAGCAAATCAGAGAGAAATACGTCAAACAAAAACAATTTAATCCGCATTCCGCTCCGTTGAAGGAAAAGGTATAATAAAAAGCCAGTATCGCAAAAATTTCCTCGGCAAAAAACACTTTTATGCCGTAAAGAGCCAAACAAAAAAACGCGCCCCGCAGACAAAACCCAGCCAGACGCGGAAGGTTTTTAAGCGCGGCGTTTACCGACGTACGCAAAATCCGCTCGGCCCCGTAACCGCCTTTAAACAAAGCTTTGTACCAACGGTAATTTAAAACATTGTGAAGCGCAAACAAAACAAATAAAACCACGCCGAGAACTTCGTGAGCGAATCCCCCCGTCGCAGGATAGGCAAAAAGAAGCAAAAAACACATAAGCATTGAAAAATCCGTAAATATCTTTAACGCGGTGATTTTATTCATCGGCTTAATCTCCGTTTGTGTGGCGTGCACTTTCAATATTATATATAATACTTATTTATAAATTTTTAATATCTAAAAAAATAAAAGGGAATTATGGCTGATATTATAAATCAAGCAATATCGTTAATCAATGACCGCTTTTTGGGATATGTCCTAATGGCGGCACTTATGGCGGCGGGCGTATATTTTACGTTGGCGACGCGCTTTGTGCAGTTTATGCGTCCTTCAAGAATGTTCAAGCTTTTGGCTTTGGGGGATGGCACAAAAGGAAAAGGGCATATTTCTTCTTTTCAGGCTTTTTCAATAAGTACGGCTTCGCGCGTAGGAACAGGCAATATAGCCGGCGTGGCCATAGCCATTACTACGGGCGGGCCAGGCGCAATATTTTGGATGTGGCTTATAGCCGTAATAAGTTCGGCTTCGGCCTTTGTGGAAAGCACATTGGCGCAAGTTTACAAAGTAAAACAGGGCGGGCACTTCCGCGGCGGCCCGGCTTATTATATGAAAACGGCCCTCGGCAAACCTTGGATGGGTGCGGCTTTCGCAGTAATAATAACGCTGACCTTCGCTTTTGTGTTTAACTCCGTACAGTCAAACACCATAGCTCAGTCTATGAACAAATCATTCGGCGTAAGTTCAACGCTTACCGGCCTGCTGACCGCCGGCCTTACCGCAATAATAATATTCGGCGGGCTTAAAAGGATAGCCTCTTTTTCAGCCGTGATAGTGCCGTTCTTCGCGCTGAGTTACATAGCCATAACGCTGATAGTCGCCGCGCTTAACTGGGAAAAAATACCCTCCGTATTCGCTTTGATATTTCAGGACGCTTTCAGCCCCCGCAATATTGCGGGAGGAGCGCTCGGCGCAACAATTATGACCGGCGCCCGCAGAGGATTATTTTCCAACGAAGCAGGTATGGGCAGCGCACCTAACGCCGCGGCAACCGCCAATATATCCCACCCCGTAACGCAAGGCTATATACAGGCTTTGAGCGTTTTCGTAGACACATTGCTGATTTGCAGCTGCACCGCGTTTATAGTGCTTCTTTCCGACTACGGCGGTTTAAATTTGGAAGGGATTGCGCTTACCCAGGCTTCGCTTGGGCGGGTTATGGGAAAATTCGGGGAATATTTTATATCCTTAAGCGTGCTTTTGTTCGCATTCACATCTATAATAGGCAATTATTATTACGGACAGGCAAATATCGAATTCCTTACAAACAAAAAATGGGTTATGCCGATATTTCGCCTTTTGGTCGCCGCTATGGTGTTTTTGGGTGCGGTGGCGAAATTGCATTTGGTATGGAACGCGGCCGATTTGTTTATGACCGTAATGGCCTTAATGAACATAACCGCCCTGTTTTTGCTGCGCCGCCAAGCTTTGGACGTCTTAAACGATTACAGAAAACAGAAAAAAGCCGGCATTAAAAAACCTGTTTTCAATCCGGCGAATGTGCCTTCCGTAAAAAAGGCTTACGCTTGGGAAAAGAAAGCTTAATTTCCGATCCTATAAAACTCCCCAAGCATTAAACTTGGGGAGTTTTATTTTCCTGACAAATTACAATGTATCGTTTCCTAGATTAAAACACTTGGCATTACAATAAACTGAAATACAACACGATACAAGAAATTTCGCATTTCTATCTTGAAGGTTTATACACTTTTTTCCCGGCATTAACATATTTGTGAAGTTCTTGTTTACCAAGCTGTGATTCTATATTTCCATAAACAGTAATGCCTCTTTTTTTAAACTCTTTGAACCAGTTTGGCTTAAACCCTTCATCAAAACCTGTGATTTCCTCAACATCTTTACTTGGCACACCATAATACACAGCCTTAATTCCAGACCACATAATGCCACCAATGCACATCATACAAGGTTCTGCCGTAACGTAAAGACTTAAATTATACGGGGCTAAATCATAAGTCCCTAACTTTTTTTCTGCCATTTTTATTGCATTCATTTCAGCATGGTTATTAGAGTTGTGTTCATTCACGACAGAATTAGCGACTTTAACAATTAAATTACCTTTATCGTCATAAATAGCTGCGACAAACGGACCAGCACCCGTCTTTGTAAAATTAGACATTTCATTTTGCAAATCAATAATAATTTTACTTGCTGTTGCAAGTTTTACTTTATCAATCTTTTCATTTGAGATAACTTTTGATTTCATTGATCTTCTACTAAATGACATAAGTAAAGGTAATGACATTAATAATTTATTCATTTTACCTCCTTATTGTACTTGCTGCTTTTTTATTATATCTTTTTTGATTATAGCTTTAAATTCTTTAGCAAAATACAGTAGTAAACACATATGACGACTTATAACATATGGCTTAATTTTAAGTTTGAATTGAAAGTTTACCAACCTGATCAACAAATATCCGCCACGGTCCCCCCACACACAGGTTTATCCATATTAAAACAATTCCATTGTTTATCTAAACTATACTTTGGCAAGATTGACATAAACAAATGTGCATAGTTTCTATCGTGATTAAATTCTTATACCTTTCTAAATCATCTCTTAAAAATTTCACTTGTATCTGAAAAGGTACCCCCTGTCATTAAGCAGTTCTACAGTATATACTCGATAATATCATAGAGTACTAACAATAATCTAAATAAAACTTAAAAATGTATGCTCCGTATCTGCATATTACTAAAAGAAGATCTGGGCTTTTATTTATCTTTAACCTTTTGATTCAAGTAATCTTTAAGGAATTTATAAAGTTATAGACAAAAGCCCATAACAGTTTACATCTTAAGCAAAACAATTATTTTGCAAAGCCGAGTTTTTCAACCCAAGCGGAAATTTCTTTGCCCGATTTTCTGACGCTTGAGCCCCTTACCGGCATACCTTCTTTAACTTCGGCGGATGGCAAAATCTTTTTAATGTCGCCCTCGCTGCGGCCCATACGGCTGCCTTCGTGAGTGCAGAAAGGAATTACTGTTTTGCCGGCAAAATCATAAGACTCCAAAAAGGTAAACACCGGCATAGGCATAGTACCCCACCAATTAGGATAACCTACAAAGATGACGTCATAATCCGCCATATTTTCCACCTTGCCCGAAAGCGCGGGGCGGGCGTTTTCCTGCTGTTCTTTTTTGGCTTGATCAACGCAGTCGCCGTAGTCGGAAGGATATGCTTTGACGGGTGTAATTTCAAAAATATCCGCGCCGGAAGCGGCCGCTATTTGCTCCGCCATATTTTTTGTATTGCCCGAATGAGAAAAATAAGTTACCAGAATTTTCTTATCTTTTTTGTTTGAAGTCGGCAGCTTTTCGCTTTCGGCTTTAATTAATCCCGCGGGGCCGTTTTCCGCAGCAGGTGCGGGAGCGTTTTTACCATTGCCGCAAGCCGATAAAAGCATTAAAGACGCGGCGCAAAACATTATACCGTAAATATTGTTCATTTATTTCTCCGTATTAAAGTTTGTTTTTAGAATCCGCCCTATAAGGGACGAGCGTATAAAAAGTATACTCCCTGGAGCGGACTCCAAGTCAATGAGTTAGCATTTAAGGCCGGCTTCGTAAGCTTCCTTATAGGCGGGAGTGTCTTTAACTTCCCCTTTCTGCCAAGCGCCGACGCCGTATATAATGGCTTTTTCCTTAGCGCCCTCCAAGCAATCCTCGGTAAATCCGCGCAGAGCTTCAACGGTGCGTGCGAGGTTTTTCTTTTCCGTATCGGCAGCGCTGAGGATAAAGTAAAAATCTTTATTGCTGATTTCCGTATAGCGCGGCACGGTGCGATCGATAAAAGTTTTAAGCTGCCCGTCCATAGAATAAAAATAAACCGGCGTAGCCAAAACTATAACGTCGGCTTTTATCATTTTGTCAAGCAGGGGCTTCATATCGTCCTTTTGAACACAGACGTGCGAAGAATTGCAAACCCCGCAGCCCAAACAATAATTTATTTTATGTTCCGGCAAAAATATTTTTTCGGCTTTGTGCCCGGCTTCAAGCGCGCCGGCCAAAAAACGGTCGCAAAGTAAATCCGAATTACCGCCCCTTCTCGGGCTGGAAGATATTATAAGAACCTGTTTTGACATTTATTTCTCCTTCCCGCTGAGAAGTTTCTTCTCGCAGGATAAAATCGTGGTTTCGTAAACTTCTATTTTATGGTTAAGACGCTCAAGCGTTTTTTGCATTTCCTCTATTCTCAGTTTAAGCCGGTCCCTTTCTTTAACCAGCAAATCCTTGCGCTTGTGCGCCGTACGGTTTCCCTTTTGATAGAGGGAAACATATTCCACCAAAGTTTCTATGGAAAGGCCCGCGCTGCGCATACACTTTATAAATTCAACCCAGCCGCAATCGGATGGCGTATAATCGCGGATGCCGCTTTCTTTACGGTTAACTTCCGGTATCAGGCCTACTTTTTCATAGTATCTCAGAGTATCCACCGGCAAGCCGTATTTTTCGCCAACTTCGGAAATAGTCATATTCATTCTCCTTGTTAAAATATCATATCATTTGGAGTTAACTCCAAGTCAAGCGCAAAAAAATCCCCGACGCAAAAACGCCGGGGAGTTGAATCAAGATTTTACTATGATATCAAGCTGCGCTTGCTCCGCCGCAGACTTTGGACTGCGCCGTACGGCGCAAAGCCCCCACGCCGCAGATCATTGAACCGCAGGCGCAGGCTATAAAAACCAAACCGGAAGAAAGCATAATATCACCCAAACCTACCAAAGGTGAAACTATGCTGCCGAACAGAAAGCCCATCGCTCCCAAAAGAGCAGAAGCCGTACCGGCCTGACCGCGGGCATTGTTCAGGGCTAAAGCCACGGAGGCGGTAAAAGTAAGTCCTATCATAAAAAGCATAGCCATAAGCAGCCCTTCAAATACAAGCAAAGGCGCGGAAAAGCGCAGAGCCAAAGCCGTTAAAATGCTGCAAATCAGCATACCGCAGCAGCTGACTGCAACGCAATTTTCCTGGCTTTTAAATTTTACGGCCGCCGCCGCGCCGGCAACTATCGCTACGGAGTTAATCGCAAACAACAAACCGAAAGCGAAAGAGCTGTAACCGTAGTGGCTCTGTATTATAAAAGGGGAAGAGGATATATACGCAAAAAGCAAACCTTGCGCAAAAGACATTTGCAATACGTAAAAAAGATACTTTTTATTGCCAAAAAGCGGTTTGAACATCGAAAGCGTTTCGCTAATCTTTTTCTTGGAGAATTTCGTCTTTGAAAGCGATTCTTTAAAATTAATGCAGCCGCAAAGCAAAATTACGCCCAATACAAACAAAATGCCGAATATCCCTTTCCAGGAAACTATTTTTAAAGCCGTTCCACCTATGACGGGCGCGGCTACCGGGGCCAAGCCGTTTATCGCCCCTATAAGGGCCAAAGCTTTGGCCAAGTTGACGCCTTTAAACTTATCGGCGGCGATTGAACGGGAAATTACAATCCCGCCAGCGCCGGCTATGCCCTGCACAAAGCGCAAAGCCACAAAAACTTCTATACTTGGCGCGCAAATGCAACCGACAGTCGAAAGCAAAAACAGAAGCATCGCCGCCAAAAGAGGAGGTCTGCGCCCGTATTTATCGCTGAGTGGGCCGAAAAGCAGCTGGCCCGCGGCAAGGCCCAACATTGAAAAAGTCAAACCCAGTTGGACCAGTGAGGCTCCTGCGGAGAAATATTCCCCCATAGCCGGAAGACTTGGCAAATACATATCGGTAACGAAAGGCCCGAAAGCCGTCAGCATTCCCAAGAATACAAATAAAAAAAAGGCCGAATTGCGCCTTTTTACGGAGTTTCCCTGCCAGGTTTTATTTTTTTGAAGCATATATAAATGATATCTTTTTTTGATTTCCCGTTCAAAGGGTCATAGGCACAAAGATGTATGCAAAATGTTAAAATACAAGTTATGACCAATAACCTTTTTGACGCGCTCGGCCTAAAAAAAGCCGTAGTAAAAGCCATTAAAAATATAGGATATTCAAAGCCCACGCCGGTTCAGGCGGAATTTATACCCGTCGCTTTAAAAGGGCGCGACGCTTTGGCCTCCGCCCAGACTGGAAGCGGAAAAACCTCCGCCTATACCATACCGGTACTGAACAGGCTTTTGGAGGAAGAGGAAAAAACGGCTTTGTTCGTCGCTCCGACAAGGGAATTGGCTCAGCAGATACAAACCGTTTTCAGAGATTTGGCAAAAGATACGAAAATAAATACCGCGCTTATTACCGGCGGCAAAAATATGCAGGGGCAATTAAGAAAGCTTAAAAGCAATCCTCGCGTTATAATAGGAACACCGGGCCGCCTTAACGATCACCTTAAAAGAAAAAGCCTTAAACTTGATAATACGGCCGTCGTAGTTTGGGATGAAACCGACCGTATGCTCGATTTGGGCTTTATGGCGCAGATAGAGGAGATTATTTCCTTCCTTCCCGCCGAAAAGCAAACTTTAATGCTTTCGGCGACTTTCCCCCCGCGCGTACTGAAATTGGCGCAAAAATATTTAAACAATCCCGAGCAAATAATTATAGGCGGTTTGAACAATCCGTCAGCAAACGTCGAACAAAAAAATATAAAGATAGAAGGAAACGAAAAACTTAAAAAACTTACGGAAATTTTAAACAAATTAAAAGGGCAGGCTTTGGTTTTCGTAAAAACTCAGCGCGCCGCGGCGGAAATCACCAGATATCTTAAAAAGAATCTCATTAATGCGGGAGCTTTGCACGGCGGGCTTAAACAAAAAGACCGCGACGCCGCACTTAAAGGTTTTAGGGAACAAGAATTTAAAATACTGGTAGCCACCGATGTCGCCGCGCGCGGTTTGGATATTCCTTCCATATCTACGGTAATAAATTACGAACTGCCGCAGAACCCAGAAGAATACATACACCGCTTGGGCAGGACAGGCCGTTATGACAAAACCGGCGTTTGCATAAATCTTATAGCCAGGGCGGACAGAAGCGCGTGGAAAGAAATAAAAGCTTTCTTGGAAAAACAAACAAGCGCGGAACTTCCCCTGATTTCCCCGAAGGAAGATCCCGCGCAAAAAAACGAGGAACAAATTTCAGCAGAAAAAAGAAATGTTCCCGAGCGGACAAAAGAAACAAAAACGGCGGAGAAAGCCCCCTCAAAGAAAATCCCTCAAAAAACAAATATAGCGCCCGAACCGCAAAAAGACTTAAAAAAGGAAGAATATGTTTTTACGCCGTTTAAAAAAGTGTATGTAGGCAAAATCAAAGATGAAAAACCGAAACATCTACAGAAATTGCCTAGGCGCAAATTCGGCAAAAACGCGAAAAAGCGCAAAACGCATTGAAAATATCCCATAAAACCTTATAATATATATCGCGGATAAAATATCTGGCATATTTTGGCGGAGAATTAACCCGTTTAAGCCGTGATTTTAATTTGATATACTAAGATATGCTTACATTTATTTTTAGGGTTTTTATCGTTTTTACGGTCTTTATAGCAGGGGCTTTCGTAGGCAATATTTATATGCCGCAAAAAACGCTTGAACAAAGCTATATAGTGGCTTTGGATAAACCGCAAACTTCTTTAAACGAGCAGGAGGCGCCCGGCTTTCAAAACGCTTTAAACGCTTTAAAGCAAATGACTCAGGCCTTAGAGCAAACGGAGATGGATAAAGAAACGCTGTTCAATCTGGAAGACTCCGTGCAAAAACAGCTGTATTCGGAAGCTTTCAAAGCGGCTAAAGCCGATTACGAAATACAACTTTTAAAAGTACAGAAACACCCGGAAAATCACGACGATTTCTTAAAAGCAAAAACTTTATATTATAGCCTTTCTGAGGCCTTGAGCGCGGCTTATCCGCCGCGGCCCAAGCAGGAAATTATTATTTTGGATTCTTCAGGCGCAGCTCAGCCAAATATACAAATTTCCGCTTCAACGGAAGCGACAACAAAAGAAAACACCCAAACCCGGCCGGATAAAAATACCGCGGGAACGGACAAAAAATAAAACCTTGGGGGATAAATTATGATAAACGCAAAATTTGTAGGAAACAAAAAAATAAACGTGGAAGCCAACGGCTTTAATATACCGGTCGATTTGGGCAAAAAAGAAGGCGGCGACGCAAGCGCGCCCAATCCGTTTATGCTGCTTATGGCAGCTTTGCTTGCCTGCTCTTCTTATCACGTATTGCTTTTGGCGGAAAGGCTCGGTATGAACAAAGAAGCGTTCCGCGTGGAATTGGAACCGGGGCTTGATTCCAACGGCGATATGCAAAAAGCTTTGATAAAAGTTTTTGTACCGTCCGATTTCCCGAAAGAGAGGGAAGCCGCACTGAAAGCTTCCGTAATGGCGTGCAAAGTAGGTAAACATTTAAAAGCCGAAAGAACTGTGGAAATTATAAGAGCATAATAAAAGCGAAAAGATGATTTGCCAAACAAAAAAACGGCGGCGGAGAACAAAATATCTCCGCCGCTTTCTTTTATTAAAATATAATTTATTTAACAAAAACACTACCGACGCTGCCCTAAATGCCTACGCCTTTTTAGGCCCTTTTGCCCTTGTGCCGTTAATCGTCATTATCTATAATTTATAAAAGGCTACTATGAAAAAATATATTTTAACTTTAATCGCTTTGATTTTTATTCTTCCTTTAAACGCAGGTAATTTTAAGGATGCGCTTTCCGCCGCTATCGCGCCCGGATCGGATAAATATTTCCTTAAAGTTAAAGGCTTTAAGCCCTCTTCAAAAATGCCGGAAGGCCCCTCTTTTTGGGACGGAATAGTTTCTTTCTTTACATCAGAAGAAGACGAAGCCAAGCAAAGGGCCGTTGCCGATTATATATACAATATGTATATCATAGAAGCCGCCAAAGGCTTAAAAAAATCCCCGGCTTATTTGGATACTTCCTATACCGGCGCGCTTGACCCGATATACCGTTCCGATTTTAAAAATGCGTTCGAAGTCAAAACTTTCTACGGCAAACATCTTGCAAAAATCAACAATTTGCTGAAAGAAGATTTTAAAAATTATAAGTATAATCCTGCGGAAAAAACAAATGCCGCCCAACAAAACGCTTATATTAATATGTTGGTAAACACGTACAGCAAAAACAGATCTTTTTCTTATTTGCCGGGGGCGGCGGCCTTGAGCAAAACCGCGCTTAATTCCGCAAGAATGGAACAGCTTAAAAAACAAATTTCAACAAATAACGCCAAGAATAAGAATTTATCCGTTATTTACTCTTATATTGACCCTATGACGGCTTTGGACAACGCGACAAGAACCGGCGGAAAGACAAATGCGACCACCTATACGTACAGGCCTTTAAGCGAAGAGTGCGCCGCTTGCAGCTATTCCTTCTGCAAGGACATCTGCACCGCAACGGAAAATAAATACGCCGCATATAAACTTATCAGGGTTTACGAACTGCTCGCCAAACCGAGGGCGGGATTTTTAAAAGATAAAAACGGCAAAGACAGATTTGTTTCTTCTTACGGGAAAAGTTTTCCTCAGTGGGATTATCACGTTGCCTCTTTACTCGTATTTGCGGAAAAAGAGGGCCCCGTTTTCGTTGTGGTGGACACCATTTTGGAAAAAGAACCTGTCTCCTACGAACATTGGCTTTCCCTGTTTGACAAGTCAAATACTTATTTCAGCATTAAGCCGTTTATAAGAAGCAAAGATTCGGAAAGCAAAATAATGAAGACTTCCGATATGCCGCGCTCATATAAGCCACACGATATAAGAAAATAATCAATTAACTATCTTAAACGCAGAAAATCCGGCAAAGACCGCCGATATGCATACTATCAGCGTGCCAAGGATATAAAGCACGGCTTTTAAAGTTTGTCCGTCTTTAAGAAGCATAAGAGCGTCAAGACTAAACGCGGAAAAAGTGGTAAATCCGCCCAAAAGACCGGTAATAAGGAAATATTTAAACGGCTGAATATTTTTAAATTCAAAACCCGCCAAAAAACCTATAAGCAAGCAGCCGAAAAAATTTACAAAAAAAGTGCCCCAAGCATTATGAAGACCCGCGCGCGAAACCATAAAAAGGCAAACGCCGTATCTTAGCGCAGCGCCGACAAATCCGCCCGCTCCCACAGCCAAAAAATTTATCATTTTATTCCGCCGCCCTTGACGTCGCCGTAAAGCGCCCAGAAGCCGCGCCCGTGCTGTTTTACATAATAAAGGGCTTCGTCAGCGCGTTTGATTAACTCGGACTGGTCTTCCGTATCGTAAGGGAATACGGCTATGCCCTGGCTGATTGAAAGTTTTATATCCGCGCCGCCGGTATACTTGGAATTGAGTTTTATGGCGGAAACCTTTTCCGAAAGGCGTTTGGCTATGCTTTTGGCTTCCTCGCCGGTGGTGCGCGGTAGCATTATAACGATTTCGTCCCCGCCGTAACGGCAGGGCAAATCCGTCTGCCGCAAACTGCCCAAAATAACATTGCTGACTTCCTTTAAAGCTTCGTCGCCGAGTAAATGGCCGTAAGTGTCGTTTATGGTTTTAAAATAATCTATATCCATAAGTATTAAAGACAAGGTTAAATTAAAACGCTTGGAGCGGTAAATTTCCTGTGAAAGATTCTCGTTAAAAAAACGTCTTAAAGCCAGTTTTGTAAGTTCGTCGTAATTTGAAAGTTCCTGTACTTTTTCAAACAGGCGCGCGTTATCTATGGCTAAAGCTATTTGCGCGGAAAATTGTTTTAAACTCAACATATCTTCCGTAGCTATCGGCATACGCGAAAGCATATTGTCAAAAACCATCCAGCCCAAATTTTTGGTTTGAAGCGTAAGCGGTATAGTTAAAACGATATCGGAACCTTTCACCGCCGGGCAAATGCCGTAATCGCCGTCGCAATAAGAAGTAAAATTTTTTGACAGATTGGCCGTAATATCTATTTCTTTAACTTCGCCGGAAAGATCCGCGCTGTAAGCTTCCTGCAGTTCATTGGTTTTAGGATCGACCAAATAGAGAGAAGTTCTGTCAAAATAAAAACTTTTTTGTATGCTTTTTAAAATTTCTATCAGGCTGTCCCGCAATCGGATTGACGTAGCGAACACCCTAGCCAAATCGTTTAACGCCTGCGCTCTTTGCAGCTGGGAAATGTTGTAGTGGTCTATTTCCGTCATATTTATTTTTGAGGAAAGTTCCCGGCACAAAGCTATTAAAGATTCTATTTCGCTTTGGGTAAAAGGTTTGCTTTTCTTAAAACGTTCCACCCTTATTACACCGTAGCGGCTTCTGTCGCGCCGGCCGCTGGCCAAGGCTTCAAAGCTGCCCTGCGGGCTGCGCCATTTTACCAAAACGTACACCGCCGGGTAATCCAACCCCGGGGAAAACATATACCCGTCCTGCAAAAGTTTTATGACTTCCGGGGAATACCGGTCTACAAATACATCTTCCTGCAAATCGTAGCACTTGCCTTTTTGGCAGAGGGTTTTTAAGGAAATGATTGATTTTTCTTCTTTCCAATCAAAAAACAACACTCTGTCCGCGCCAAGATACCCGGCAAGCACCGGCAGGGCGTGGCTTAAAAGACGGTCTATACTTGTAAACCTGTCGGAAAGGCCTTGATAAAAATTATATAAAAGCAAGCTTCTTTTGTTTTGCATAGGCTTATTCGTTATAAAGATGAAGGATATTGTTCACTTCGGCGTCGGCTTTTTTAAGTTCGCTTTCAAGTATCGCGCCGGAATAGCGGTTCATAACCGCAGCGCTCGCCGCTTTGGACATTATATTTCCCAAAATTTCCATAACCGTGCCGGATGCGGTATGATTGCTCATCGTGCGCGCGCCGGCTATGATATGCGCGTAATTCTGTATACGGTGCGGCGAAGCCAAAAGGAAATTCTCAAAACTGCCTTCAAGCGCGGGGAAGACTTCCGTTATGGAAGCGTATTCTATTTGTTTTTCCGGGCGGGTAAGCCATTTTATAAGTTCAAGAGCGTGCTCAATATTGGCTCCGCCGCGCACTATTCCCAAATTTACGCCGCTTAAATAGTTTATATGTTCTCGGCCTGTTTTTGGTACGGGCAAAGTTTTAACTTTAAAAGAAGATTCTTTGCCTTCAAACATAGACAAACCCTGGCGGCGCGTAATCATCATACTTGATTTACCGCTTGATATCGCCCCGTTGGAGCTGCGCTCCCTCAAAATAGGCATATATCCTTTCAGCGCCAAATCTATAAAATCCTGCAAGCCCAGGCGGAAAGCTTCCGTCCCCAAGCCGGAGGCCGTACGCGTTTCATCAAAAATATCGCCCCCGCGGCCCCAAATGCAAGGCAAAGCGGAACGGTATGAAAGAGAACCGCGCAAATCATTGTTTTGCACGGGGAAGTAGTCTTCCTTCCCGCTGAAATAATCTTTCAGCATAGCGCAAGCTTCAAGAAAGCCGCGCCAAGTGCTTAAAAGTTCTTCGGGCTTTGAGGTTACAAGTTTAAGGTGGTCTTCGCGGTAATGCAAAGCGGTGATATCCATCCACCAAGGATAGGAATAAATGTCCACCGTATCTTTTTTATAACAAAAAGGTTTAAGTGGGTCCAAGCAATTATCCACCCGCAAAGATTTATCAAGTTCGGTAAGATTTTCAAGTAGATTGGCTTTAACCAAAAGCCCTGTCCAATAATGGGGAAAAGCTATTATATCCGGGCAGCCCGCGCGGCCGATTTCGTGCTTAAGCGTGAACATCTTTGTCCACAAAGTCCGCCGGTTAATTACCCTGATGGTAATATTAAGCCCGGGATTATGTTTTTTAAATCCGGCAAGTATCTTTTCCGTAATGCGCTGAGTAAGCGTGCCGTTATCGGGCATCATCCAAAAAATCATTTGTTGGGCCAGCTCCTCACAACCATATTTGGGTTTATTCTGATATTGCCCGTATCTTTGCCGCTTGCCAGTTTTTTGGCCGCGCACAAAGCTATCATCGCCGCGTTATCAGAGGAAAGCGGCCTTAAAACAAAACGGGCCTCTATTCCCTTTTCTCCGGCTTTCTTTACGAGCATTTCCCTTAAAAGACCATTCGCGGCAACCCCGCCGCCCACGGCTATGTGCTTTACTTTGTATTTTTCGGCCGCGTTTATCGCTTTTTTGACTAAAGTTTCAACTACCGCCTGCTCAAAAGAAGCGCAAATATCGGGCACGCTGACGTCTTTATGATCCCGCAGATAATAGCTTACCGCCGTTTTTATGCCGCTGAAAGAAAATTCGCAGCTTCCGTCAAGCATAGGCCGCGGGAATTTTACGGCGTTTCTGTCCCCCTTTAAAGCCTGTTTGGAAACTTCCGGCCCGCCGGGATACCCGAGCCCCAAAAGCTTGGCGACTTTATCAAAAGCTTCGCCGGCGGCGTCGTCGCGCGTTTTGCCGAGCGGTTTATAATCGCCGTAATTTCTGACAAACCATAATTCGCTGTGCCCTCCTGATACTATAAGCGAAATTAAAGGAAATTCAAGTGGGTTAAGCTTATCCGTCCCCGTAAGTTCGTTGGCAAACAGGTGTCCTTCCAAGTGGTTGACGCCTATAATAGGACGCTCAAAAAGATTGGCCAGAGTTTCCGCCGCCACGCGCCCTACCAAAAGCCCGCCCGGCAAACCCGGGCCGTTTGCAAAAGCGATATAATCGGGGATAATATCCCCCAAAGCGGCTTTAATAACGCTCGCTATTTTTGCGGCGTGAGCGCGGCTTGCAAGCTCCGGCACGACGCCGGCATATTTTTTATGCAAGTCTATTTGCGTATAAATCACGTTGGAAACCACCTCCCGCCCGTTTTTAAGAAGGGCGGCGGAAGTTTCGTCGCAAGTGCTTTCTATGCCAAGAATATAATTGTCTTTCACTTAAATTACGCCGGGTTACTGAGCCTTTGCGTCCTCTTTTACGTTAAGATTGCCAAGCACTTCCCTGGCTTTTAAAAGTTCCACGGCCCTTTGTAAAACCGGGTCTTCCGCTTTTGCTTGCTCCGGCTCCGCAGTTTTTTTGGAGGGAGAATAAATTAAATTGGTAGTGTAGAATGTAGCCGCGCGGGCTTTGGCGGGCTCAAAAGGAACCACTATATCCGGCACTATGCCGCCGGTTTCGTCGGCGTTTTTGGCCTTGAAGTTCTTATGTATCATACGGCCCAAAGGCGTATAATATTTGGCAACCGTTATCCTGAGGCCGGAAGTATCGGGCAGGCTGATAACCTGCTGAACGCTGCCCTTGCCGAAAGTCCTGGAACCTATTAAAACCGCGCGTTTATGATCTTGCAGAGCGCCGGCCACGATTTCGCTGCCGGAGGCCGAACCTTCATTTACCAAAAGGGCCATAGGAATATCGGCGTATTTGGCTTTGGGATTGCTTTTGTATTCCTTAAAAAATTCTTCTTTGCGGCCTTTGGTGTAGACTATAAGTTTATTGTCGCCGATAAAAAGTTTGCTCAGGTTTACCGCACTGTCCAAAAGACCGCCGGGGTTGAAGCGCAAATCAACGATTAAAGCTTTCATTCCTTTATCCTGTAAAGTTTGCATTGCTTTTTCAAAACCTTCAACCGTATGGCCCGAAAAATCGGTAACGTAAATATAGCCGATATCGCCCTCCATCATTTTGGAAAAGACCACTTCGGGAATAATTTTCGTTCTTTTTAAAGTTACTTTTTTAGTTGAAGTTTTACCGGTTTTTTCGTCCTTTCTTTCAAGTTCGACTTTTACTTTGGTGCCGACTTCCCCCCTTAAAGCCGCGACGGCTTCGTCACTTTTCATCTCGGAAACGGGCCTGCCGTCTATTTTGATTACTTTATCTTTAGGTTCTACGCCTGCTTTGTAAGCGGGGCTGTCGGGCAAAGGCGTAACGACGATAAGTTCCCCCGGCTTTGAGGAGTTAAGCCGCATACCGACCCCGCCGAATTCGCCTTTTGTTTCCTCGCGCATAGCTTTCATATCGTCTACGCTGATATATTCGGAAAATTCGTCAAGTTGGGAAGCCATACCGTAAAGCGCGCCGGTAACCAAATCCTTGGCGTCTTTTTCTTCCACAAAGTTATCCTGTATTTTGCCCATTACGTCGACAAGTATTTTAAGTTGGTCAAGCCCGGTGTCCACGCCGGAATAGGCGAAAGGAAACATCGTGCCCATAAAAAAAGCCGCTATCATAAAGATTACATATACGTTTATTTTCTTTTTCATAAATTATCCTTTTATTTTTTCTCAAGCCAAAGTTCCGGGTCAACCGCGGAAGTGCCGGAGCGAACTTCAAAATAAAGCGCGTTCTGGCCGCTGCCCATAGCCGAGCCCTGTGTATCCGCACCGCAAAGGCCTATAATCTGCCCCTTGTTAACTTGCTTGTCCAAAGAGGCGCGGATTTCGCTTAAAAATCCGTAAATGGTAAAGAAACCGCCGCCGTGATCCACTATAACAACATTCCCGTAGGAGCGGAATTCCCCCGCAAAGATTACTTTCCCTTCCGCAACGCTTACTATCGGTGCGCCTTTGGCGGCGGATATTTTTATGCCGTCGCGGAAAATCCAAGTTTTCAGCTGGGCTTGGTATTCTTTACCGAACTTACTTATTATTTTACCACTAACAGGCCAAGGAAGCGAGTTTTTACTTATATTAAGCGCCGCGCCGGTTTGTTTTTGGCCGGCTTTTTTCTGCTCGGCCTTGCGTTTGGCTTCCGCCTCTTTAAGTATTTTTTGAAGCTGCGCGGCGGAAGCTTTAAGCTCTTTTAAATCTTTATTTGCTTTTTCGTACAAAGCGTGGGCTTCCTGCAAATCTTCCTTCTTTTTTTCATAACTGCCCAAAAGGGCCGATTTTTCTTCTTCCAGTTTGTCGCGCTCGGCCAGCAGAGAGGAATGCTTTTCCTTAAAGCCGTCGATTTCCTTTTGGGTCTTGTCGATTTCCGAGGAAAGTTTTTGCATAAAAACGGCGTGCGTTTTTAAAGTGGAAGACAAAGCCAAAGCCCGCAAAAGTTCCGAAGAATTGTAATAACTTTCGCCCAACATTCTTTCCACTGCGTAATTTGAAAATTCCGCTTTCATTATGTTCTGCCAAAGCGGCAGATTGTTTTCAACCACTTCTTTATGTCGCCGTATCATACTGCTTTTTGTTTGCATACCTTCAATATCATTACTGATTTTAACGGCCAGTTGTTCCGTCTTTTTCTGTTTTTGCGTGAGGGCCTTAAGTTCGTTTGAAAGGGCGGCCTCCCGCGCTTTATATTTTTTAAGCTGGGCTTCCTTTTCCTTGGCTTGGCGTTCTATGGAGGCAAGTTCCTCCTTAGACGCACAGTTCAGAGGAACCGCCGCCACTAAGAAAAATATAAAAAAGGAAATTAAAATTTTTTCCATTTAGATAAAGTCCACCCCAACATAAGGCACAAAAGCAAACAGGCCGCCTGCGGCCATAAATCAAACTTAAAAGCTTTTACGGCGGCCAATTTAAGCGGGGAAATCAAAATAAAACCCGCACCCAAGGCTAAAGCGTAACTTAAAAATCCGCAGAGCAAACCGCCAAGGCGCGAGGGCAAAGCCGTTATTCTTGTATAATAAGCTTCTACCAAGAAGCAAAAAGCCAAAAAGAAAAACACGCTTAAGCCCAAAATTATATTTATAAATTTTATTACGCCGTCCAAGTAAATTGCAGAGGCGGCTTGGCTCTCTTTATAATAAGCTTGGGCGTCCTGCGGCATTTTGGAGAAGTTTTCCGCTACCCAAGGCTGCGGATTCATCATAACGGATTTATTGACGCGCAATTCAAAAAAAGCCGGCAGGAAATCTTCCTTAGGCAAAAAAACCTCAAAACCGTTCTGCTCCGAAGAGGCCCCCGGCATAGCTAAAGCTTCTTTCGCGTTTAAATATCTTACTTCCGTAACGCCGGGAAGGGAATTAAGCTTTTTTGTGAAAGATTCCGTTTCCGCCGAACTGGCATTATTCAAAACTACGGCTATTTTAAAATCGGAAAGCAAAACATCAAAAGCCTCATAAGCCTGAAGCCTTAAAAACAAAGCACCCTGAACAAGCAAAGCCAAAGCCAACAAAAAGAATATTATTCTGCTTTGCGCCGTGAAAGAGAGCTTATTTTCCGTCATATAAAAACCTCTCTATAATTTTATTTATTTCCGTATTATGCAAAACGCCGGGCTTTTTTGGCGCGCCCGCGCCGTAAAAACTTACAAAAAGAGGGCTGCCCGTATGATTGCCGGTGCTCCAGGTTACACCGAGGCGTTTGTTGATTTCTTTCAGGCAGTCGTCAAAATCGCCTTTGTCTTCAATAAAATCCAAAGGAAGTTCATAACCCATATTCTCAATAAGATATTGCTGTATCGCTTTGGGGGTTTGGCGCTTTTCGCCCAAGGCGTTAAATTCGCTCTTCATATCGCGCTGCATTTTGGTTTGCTTGGCGATAATATCCAAATTGCTCTTTACGGAATAATCTTTTTTATCGTATAAAGGATAGCCTTGTTCTTTTTTAAGCTCAAGTTCGTCACCTTTGACTTTTCTGTACTGAAAACCAAATCCGCCCGTATCGTGATCGGCCGTTATTACAACCATAGTATCGGGGTTTTTATCCGCCCAGTCTTTGATGAGCCCCAAAGTTTCGTCCAGTTCTAAAAGTTCGGCCAAAGCCGCGCCTTGGTCATTATCGTGAAGCATCCAATCAAGCGCGCCGGCTTCCACCATAAGGAAGAAACCGTTTTTGTTCCTGGACAAAATTTCCAAAGCTTTCTCCGTCATATCTTTCAAAGTTGGGGCATAAGGAGCGGGATTTACGCTGAACTGTATCGCGCTTGGGCCGAAAAGCCCCAAGAGTTTATCCGATTTCGCTTTTTGCAAGCCTTTTTTATCAAAAACCAAAGGATAGCCGCTTGTTATAAGTTTTTCGAAAAGGCCGTTCTTTAAAGCAGGGGAAAGCTCTTTTGAGTAAGGTATTTTTTTGAAGATTCCGGCGTATTTTTCGTCTTTTAAATCCTTATCGGAAGTAAAATAATTAAGCCCGCCGCCCAAAAGTACGTCCGCGCCGGAATTAAGCAAAGCGGCAGAAATTTCCTCATAATTTCTGCGGCTGTTTACATTCGCCGTATATGCGGAAGGAGTGGCGTCTGAAAGATAAACATCGGTAATAAGCCCTGTCGCCATACCCAAATTTTGAGCTTTTTTTAAAAGGCTTTCGGCGTTTTCCCCGTCCGCGCCCATTCCCAAATATTCGGGATAGGTAAGCGTGCCTTTGGCCATATGCGTACCCGCCGCTGCGGAATCGGTTACTATCGTTTCTTTGGTGGCGTTTAAGACTATGCCCAATTCCGAACCGGCAAATATTTTTTCCAAGTTGGAAGTTCTGTCCGCATAAGGAGAATTTTCCGCATAGCGCGCGTATTGCAGCAAAAGCCCCATAGCCGCCGGGCCTCCCCCATCGGCGACAACAAAAATAATATTCTTCTTTTCGGCGGCGAAAGAAACTACCGCAAACAGTAAAACAAAAAACGCAAACGACAACTTCTTCATTTAAAATATCCTTCCCAATATTTCATTAAAACATTTGATATACTGCCTTGAAGAATTTTCCCAAGAGAAATCTTCCGCCATAGCATTGGCAAGCATAGCCTTCCAAACTTTCTTTTTATTGTAAACGCCAAGAGCGGTATTTAAAGCCCCTATAAGGCCGTTTACGTCCAAATTATTAATAAAGAAACCGGTTTTAAGTTCGGCAGACATATCGCCTTCATATCCTTTCACGGTGTCGGCAAGCCCGCCGACCTTAGAAACCACCGGCAAAGTGCCATAGCGCATAGCTATCATTTGACTTAAACCGCAGGGTTCAAAGCGTGAGGGCATAAGGAACATATCCCCGCCGGCGTAAATTTTATGCGCCAAAGTTTCGTCAACCACCGCTCTGAAAGCGAAAGAAGAAGGATAACGCGCCGCAAGTTCGCCGAAGATATATTCCGCGTGAGGGTCGCCCTTACCCTCAATTATAAATTGCATTTTGCCTTCCATTGCGCGGATAACGTCGGGCAGCAAGTCCACACCCTTTTGATAGGCCAAACGGCTTACCATAGCGCACAAAGGAATCGAAGGGTTTTCCGCCAAGCCGCACTCACGCTGTAAAGCCGCTTTGCAAACAGCCTTGCCTTTTAAAGATTCATCATCGTAACCCATAGGTATCATAGTGTCGCTTTGCGGATCCCAAACTTCGCCGTCAATGCCGTTGATAATGCCCAAAAAGTCCGCGCCTTTATTCCTTAAAACGCCTTCAAGACCGAAGCTGTTTTGTCCTCTTAAAAGTTCCTGAGCGTAAGTAGGGCTGACGGTGTTTACTTTGTCGGCAAAAACCATACCCGTTTTAAGGTAGCTTATTCCGCCCCAGTATTCAAATTTGTCCGGCGTAAAATCCGGCTCAAAGAAACCCGCTTTTACAAAACTTTCCCTGGGGAAATACCCTTGATAAGCTATATTGTGTATCGTAAACATACAACGCGTACGCGTAAAGAAAGCGTCCGTTTTATAAACCGTCTTAAGATAAGCGGGCAAAAGCCCGGCCTGCCAATCGTGCGCGTGGATTATATCGGGCCTGAAGCCGATAAATTTACAGGCTTCCAAAACCGCGCGGGAAAAGAACATAAAGCGTTCGTCATTGTCGGCGTAATCGCCCGTTTTGGTAAAATAAAGTTCGGGCCGGTCGAAATACTTGTTTGATTCCACAAAAAATACCAAAGCATTACCCCATTTAAGGTAAGAAATCTGGGCAGGTTCCAAACGTGAGCCTACGGGAATATAAAAAACACCCGGTACGGTTCTTAAAGAAGAAGCGTTGTTGATGTTCCTGTATCTGGGCAGGAACAGTAGGACTTTCGTTCCTCTGGTTCTGGAAAAATCTTGCGTAAGAGCGCCTACGACATCCGCCAGACCGCCCGTTTTGCAAAACGGGAAAGCTTCACTGGCCGCTAAAACTATATTCATAAAATCTCTCCTTTAAAAACTTGTATATACTTCGGCTGTTATTTTAAATCGTCAAGGCCTTCTTTCAGCATATCTTCTTCAAGGCCGCTTTCCTGCTTAAAACCCTCTGCGGGAACAATATCTTCGTTCTGCGGGGCCGCTTCAGGCGCATTTTCCGCGGATTTAGGCGGCAGAACTTCCCCGGATACGGCTTCCTCACTTTGCTCAACGGAGGGTTCCTCCGCCGCAGTATCCGCAGTTACGTCTTCCGGCGTATTTCTGGTAAATACGTCCACGTCGTCTTCAAGCGGCAAAATGGCTTGTTTAATCTCCGGCAGGCTTGGGCCGAAAGGCAAATCGCTTTGGATTTCTTTAGGGCCTTTGTTCTCAAAACTTTTCAGTTCCGGCAGCTGGGAAATATGGTTAAGGCCGAATAGCCTTAAAAATTCGTCCGTAGTACCGTAAACCATAGGTTTGCCGGGAGCGTCTTTGCGCCCGACTATGCGGACAAGCCCGCGTTCCATAATCTTTTCCAAAGGGCCGACGGCATCAACACCCCTTATGGCTTCTATTTCCGCCCTTGTAACGGGCTGTTTATAAGCTATAATGGCCAAAGTTTCCAAAGCGGCGGAAGAAAGTTTGTCGGAAGTTTTTTCGTTAAACAAAGCCCGCACCCAGCGCCCGTATTCCGGCTTGGTGGACATCTGAAACCCGCCGCCAAGTTCTATAATCTGTATGGCGCGCGCGGTCTGCGCGTATTCCTGCGCCAAAGAGTTGACTATATCCTTGGTAAGTTGGATATTGTTTATCTGCGCCACCTGCGAAAGCTTGGCTATGCTTAAGGGCCTATCCGTTATAAAAAGCAGATTTTCGATTATTCTTTTATAATCTTCTTTTGTCAAAATATCTTCGGCGGCGTTTTCTGCCCGCCCGTTTTTTGTTTCTTCCATAATAATCACCGCCGCGCTTCTTCGGGTTTAGTTTCTTCCCCTTCAAGAAGTTTATGATAATCCTGATCTTCCGTTTCCGGGTTGATGTAAAGGCGTATTTCCGAGCCTTCTCCGTCTTGGCGGGCCAAGATTTTGCCTATTTTTAAAAGTTCCAACACCGCCATAAAACAGGTTATTACGCCGCGTTTTTTTGTTTCACCCGTAAAGACCTCATCCACCAAAACCCACGGACGCCTTTTTAAAAGCCAAAGCACTTTGTCTATTTTCTTGTCTATCGGGAATTCTTCCACCTTAAGCAAGTCGGCGTGCTCGCGGCTTTCAAGGTTTTCAAAAGCGCGGCGTACGGCGGCGAGCAAATCAAAAAGCTGTACGTTTAAAACGCGTTCGCCGTTGTCAAACACGGGCGCGCTTTTGTAAAAATTGTTTTTGTACTTCTCAAAATTCTCTTGCAAATACAAAGAAGCCTGCTTAAATTTTTGGTACTCCACAATCTTTTCTATAAGTTCTTTTGCGGGGTCGGGGCCGTCCTCTTCGGAAGTCGCCACCTGCGAAGGCAAAAGCTGACGCGCTTTTATCTGCATAAGCGTGCTGGCCATTACCAAAAACTCGCCCGCAAGTTCCAAATTAAGCTGCTTCATAACGTCAAGGTACTCAAGATACTGGGCGGTTATTTCCGAAATATTAATATCGTAAATGTCCAGATTATCTTTTTTTATCAGATGTAAGAGAAGGTCCATCGGCCCTTCAAAAACATCCAAACGCACCCTGATGCCGTCATTTATCATAATACTTTCATCACTTTTTTGACTTCCGCCAAAGTTTTTGAAGCACTTTCGCGCGCCGCTTCCGCGCCGCGGCTAAGAATTTTTTTCAGCAGGGCTTCATCCTTGGCGTAGAAATCTCTTCTTTGATTAAACTCGGTTATTTCTTTTTCCATAAGTTCAAACAAATGTTTTTTGCAGGCAACGCAGCCCAAAGCACCGGCGCGGCATTCCTGCGCGCGCTTTTCAAAATCTGGATTGTAAATCTTATGGAAAGCAAACACCGTACAGCCGTCAGGGTTTGCCGGATCGTTTGCTTTTTGCTTATTGGGATCGGTAAACATTGACATTACTTTTTTGCGTACGGCTTCGGGTTCCTCTCCGAGTTCTATCGTATTTCCGTAAGATTTGGACATTTTTCTGCCGTCCAAGCCAGGCACTTTAGGAATCGAAGTAAAAAGCGGCTTGGGCTCCACAAGAATATCCGTATCGTAAATATCGTTAAAGCGGCGGGCGGTATCGCGGGCGATTTCCATATGTGCGGTTTGATCCTGCCCAACCGGCACATAAGCGGCTTTATGGATAAGAATATCCGTCGCCATAAGCACCGGATATCCCAAAAATCCGAAAGAAGACATTTCAGAAAGTTCCGCTTCCGTCAGCATAGCCATTTTCTCCGCGGCGATTTTATCTTCCTGACCGGCGTATTTTTTGCGGAAAAGCTCGTTAAGCTGTTCCTTGTACGTCGGGTTTCTTAACAGCCATCCAAGCGGCGTTATCATACCCAAAAGCGTGGTAAGTTCGCTTATTTCAGGTATGTGCGACTGCACGAAAATAGAACATTTTTCAGGGTCAAGCCCGGCGGCCAGCCAATCTATAACCATTTGCTTGCTGTTAAAAGCCAAATTTTCCGTATTTTCCGCAGCCGTCGTCAAAGCGTGTAAATCCGCCACAAAAAAATAACATTTATATTTATTTTGCAGTTCCACGAAATTTCTCAAAGCGCCGAAGTAATTGCCAAGATGCAATCTGCCAGTCGGACGCATACCGGATACTACTATATCGTTTTTAATATGCTCCATAAGGTACTCCGATAAAATTAATTATCAAACTAAAAATCAAATTAAAAGCTGGGGTTATGATTCTGCCGAATATGCCCGTAACTACCAAAAGCAAAAGTATCAAAAATCCGTAACGCTCCAAAGCCAAGTATTTGCCTGCGGCCTGAGGCGGCAGGAAATACGCCAAAACTTTACTGCCGTCCAAAGGCGGCACGGGCACCAAATTAACCACCGCCAAGACCAAGTTTATCATAATCGTATAAAAAAGCAGTTTAAAAGCTATCAAAGAAGCGGGCGCAACAGTAAGCATTATTTTAAAAATCAAAGCGGCGACCAGCATAATCAAAATATTGGTAAGCGGGCCGGCGAAAGATACATAAGCGATATCCTTTCTGCCGCCGCGCAAACGGTAATAGTTCACAGGTACGGGTTTGGCCCAACCGAACAAAGGCGCATTAATCATAAAAAGCAAAAGCGGCACTATAACCGTGCCGATCAAATCAATGTGTTTTAAGGGATTAAAATTAAGCCGACCGAGCAAGTAAGCAGTATCGTCCCCGCAGCGAAACGCCGCATAACCGTGGGCGAATTCATGCGCTATTACGGAAAATATCAATATAGGTAAAAACAAAATAAAGTCCATATAAAATCATTTTACTAATTTTAAAGACAATATCATCTTTATTGGCGCGCGCACCCGTTTCTTATTATCGGAGTTTAAATTGGCAAACCGGCCGCAAAGAGGCCTTTAAACGTAAAAATATGGGCCTTGACATAGGCCTTGACAAAACGGATTTGCAAGGCTAGTCTAAACGTGTAGCGCTTGCCGAAAGCGAAAACTGAAAAAGCGGAATAGGGGGTAGTGGCAAGCGGCGGTATTGGGGGGTAACGGTTGTATATTTTAAATAAAAGTGGAGAGAACAAGCGTATACAACCGTAAAACGGCGGCAGTCGGACGCAGAACCGAAAGAACCGCTGCCGATTTAGAAGACGGGCCTTAAAAGCCCGTCTTTTTTACATATAAAAAAGCCGCGCGGCGCGTTTTTATTTTGCCCGCATACTGGGCTTTTGCCAAAGCTTTTAATTTTGCGCCCAAGGCCGGGCCTTCATAGCCCAATTCGTTTAAATCCGCCGCGGAAAGCAAAAGCGGTTTTAGTTTAAAACCTTCAATATCAGGTTTGTAAAGCCTAATTATCCGTAAAGCATTTTTACTTAAAGGTTTTGACGGGGCGGCCTTGCTTTTGCGCCATTTAAGCGTTTCCAAAGCCAAAGCCGTATCTTTTTTGGGAAGAAGAAGACTGTCCAAAAATTCAAACCCTCTTTCGCCCTGCAAAAGCGATAAATACGCAAGTTTCTCTTCAATGGTTTTAAGATTATTGATTTTTGGGTTAAGTTTAAGGCCTGTAAAAACAAAATCGACAAGTTTATATTCCGCAGCGCATTTTAAGGCTTGGTAAGGACGGCTTTCGGCCAAAATTTTTATAAATTCGTGCGCCGCACGCTGGCGGGAAATAAAATTTACGTATCCTTTTTCTACGGCTTCCCGCATAAGCCTTTCTGTTGATGTTTCTATACTCCAATTAAAGCGGGCGGCGAATCTTACCGCGCGAAAAAGACGGGTGGGATCATCTAAAAAACTTTTGTCGTGGAGAACTTTTATATAGCCTTTAAGTACGGCTTCTTCGGAATTAAAAAAATCATATTCCTTAAAGAACTCGTCGGGCATAATGCTTAAAGCCAAAGCGTTGGCCGTAAAATCCCGGCGGAATAAATCTTCCTTAAGGCCTGCGGGGCGCACTTTCGGCAAGGCGCCGGGTTTATCGTAAACTTCCGCACGGCAGCGCACGAAATCAAGTTTAAGTCCGCAAGACAAGTTTACGCGAGCGGTAGCGAAATCGTTAAAGCGCACTACGTCCGCGCCGTATTTTTCCGCGCAGAATTTTATCAAAGGGGAAGTATCCCCCTCTACGCAAATATCTATATCTTCCGTATTTTTGCCGATAAGCGTATCCCTTGCAAAACCGCCCACCGCCCAAGCTTTTAAATCGCTTTCCCGAGCTTTAAGGCCGATTTCTTTTAAAATACGCTTATGGATTTGCTTCATAGATGGGCGGGCAAGTCTTTGCCGGCTTTTAAATCCTTTATCAAAGCGGAAAGCAAAGTAAGCGCCGGATTGGCCGCCAAAAGAGCTTCGGCCGCTTTTAACACGGAACGGGCTTCGTATTTATCCCCGTCGACAGGCAAATACAGCGGATAACCGTTCACACGCGCGGCTGAGGGGGCAAGCGGCGTAACTTTAAAACCTTTTTGCGCGGCCGACGCGGCGATGACTTCGCTCTGGCAGGAGGAATAATCGTCATATTCCAAAAGGGATTTAAGTTCTTCCATACCAGCCAAATAGAACGGAGAATAATTTATATTCATCTCGGCAAGATTCTTACGCAGAAATTCAAAATCTTTCTGCATCTTCTTTTTTATTTCGTCAAAATTGTCTTTGTCCGCCTTGGGCGAAACGAAAGCCAAAAGTTCTTTGGGAGGATCGAAATATACGACATCTCTGTCGTGATAGAAAAATTCCCCGCAGAAAGGGCAGGAAATTAAATTAAGTTCTCCGCCGAGCAAAGCTTCCTTAAGTTCGGCGTCCTGGTCGCCGCGGACAAGAGTCCAGTATTCGGCGTCAAAAGGTTCGCATCCGTTGGGGCAGGTAGCCCCGCCTTCGCCTTTAATTGATTTCATATTGTTTCCCGTTAAAAAATAAAATCTATGCCCCGTGAGGGATTTGAACCCACACCATCGGTTCCGAAGACCGGTACTCTATCCAGTTGAGCTAACGGGGCGCAAGGATATTTTAGCATTTAGCGCGGCAAATTTATCTTCATTTATTTTACCCGCTTAAATTTGCTAGAATTATTTTATAAACTTTTCAGTAAGAGGAGTATTTTTTATGGGTGGACATTCACACTGGGCAGGTATTAAACACAAAAAAGCTTTAGTAGACGCAAAGAAAGGCAAGGTTTTTACCAAGCTCATACGCGAAATTACAATCGCCGCCAAAATCGGCGGGGCTGATTTATCAAGCAACGCCCGTTTGAGAAAGGCCGTTGACGACGCCAAAGCCGCCAATATGCCCGCCGAAAACGTAAAAAGGGCTATAATGAAAGGTACCGGCCAACTGCCCGGAACGATTTACGAAGAGATTACCTATGAAGGTTACGGCCCGGGTTCCGCCGCGGTAATAGTGGAATGTACCACGGACAATAAGAACAGGACTTTTTCCGAAATAAGGAAGATATTTTCCGACAGAGGCGGCAGCATCGGCACCACGGGCTGCGTATCTTATATGTTCGCCAAGAAAGGCCTTATCCTTATAGATAAAGACGCCGCTACGGAAGAAGAACTGATGAATATCGCCCTTGAGGCCGGCGCGGAAGACATTAAAACCGAAGAAGACGGTTTTGAAATTATCACCGCTATGGAAGATTTGGATACCGTAAAAACTGCTTTGGAAGCAAAAGGCCTTAAGCCGGTTTCGGCAGAAATCACGATGATTCCTTCCAATGAAGTTGCCGTTACGGATTTGGAAACCGCTTCAAAATTGGAACGTATGATTGAAGCTTTGGACGATCACGACGATACCAAAAACGTCTATTCCAACTATAATATCACCGACGATATCTTAGCCCAGCTTGAAAAATAGAACTTTGGGCATAGACCCCGGTTTGGACAGAACCGGCTGGGCCGTTGTGGAAAATAACGGAGCGGCCGGTTTTGTTTTAGTTTCCTGCGGGCTTATACACACCGCGGCCGGTACGCCTTTGCCGCAAAGACTTTCCGAAATTTACGACGAAATAAAAAAAGTTACCGAACTCTTTTCCCCCGATGACGCAGCTATGGAGGAAATGTTCTTTTTAAAACGCGCATTGACGATGTCCCACACGATACAAACCCGCGGCGTAATTATGCTGGCTCTGCATCAAGCCGGGCTTAATATAACGGCCTATCCGCCGAAGCGCGTAAAACTTACGATAAGCGGCAGCGGCAGTGCGGACAAAAAGCAAATGCAAAGAATGGTTCAGCTTACTTTAAAACTGGCAAAGGTTCTTTCCCCCGATGACGTAGCCGACGCGGCAGCCATAGCTTTGTGCCATATAAAATCCGCGCCTATGCTAAAACAAATAAAGCTTCAGCAGCAATTCCTGGAAAAAATCAAAGCCGCCAAAAAACAGCAATTAAGCTCTCTTAAAAAGAAGCCTTTGGCTTTTAAGTAAAACAAAACTTTTTACGGCTGTATGGCTCGGGCAAAATAAGGTAGAATGTATTTATGATAGCTTTTCTTAAAGGTGAAATTATTGATATCCGCGAAACTTCCGCCGTTGTGTTGGCGGGCGGAGTCGGCTATGAAGTAAATATGCCTTCGGCCACGCTGAGCACTTTGGAAAACGGGAGGGAAGCTTCCTTTTACATAACGGAATCGCTCTCCCCTTACGACGGAACAAGCCTTTACGGCTTTTTAAGCAAAGAAGAGCAAAATCTGTTTTTGTTATTTAAAGAATCAATACCGAATACCGGCCCCAAAAAAGCTTTGGAATTTCTTACAAAAGCTTTAAGAAGTTTGCCGGATTTTCACAACGCAATAGTTACGCAGGACATTAAAATCCTTACGGGTATTTTCGGCTTTACGGCTAAAACGGCGCAGAAAATCATAGATGCTTTAAAAGGCAAAATGGATTCCTTTACGCTGCAGGGCGAAAGCAAAATAAAAACCATAGATACGCCTTATATGTCCGAACTGCTCGCCGCGTTAAGCGCATTGGGTTACAGCGTAAGCGAATCCAGAAAAGCGATAGAAAAACTGCATAACGAAGGCGGGCTTTCCGCCGATATGGAAACTAATATTAAATCAGCTTTGAGGGTGCTTCGCAAATGACGGCGCATAATGAATATTTAGACGTTCAGGCCACAGCGGAGGAAAAAGCTTCCTCCGTAGAACACGCTTTACGCCCGGCCACTTTGGCGGAATTTGTGGGGCAGGATAAACTTAAAGAAAATTTGGAAATTTTCATTTCCGCCGCAAAAGCCCGCGGCGAAGCTTTGGATCACTGTCTTTTTTATTCTCCCCCGGGTTTGGGCAAGACGACGCTTTCCAATATTTTAGCCAAAGAGATGGGCGTAAACATAAAAGCCAC
Organism: Elusimicrobiota bacterium; assembly: GCA_029008615.1. Taxonomy (GTDB): domain Bacteria; phylum Elusimicrobiota; class Elusimicrobia; order Elusimicrobiales; family Elusimicrobiaceae; genus Proelusimicrobium. The sequence continues at coordinate 71,811 of JAQXJI010000010.1, forward strand.
ATCCGGCCCTGTGCTCGCAAGGCCCGGGGATTTGGCCGCAATGCTTACAACCGAACTTAACGAAGGCGATATTTTATTCATAGACGAAATACACCGCCTCAACCCCGCAGTGGAAGAAGCACTTTATCCCGCTATGGAAGATTTTACTTTCTTTATAAATACGGGCAAAGGTGCGGGCTCAACCACTTTAAAATTGGCCGTACCGAAGTTTACTTTAGTGGGCGCGACCACTCGTTCCGGCCTTTTGACGGGGCCGCTTAGAGATCGCTTCGGCATAGTTTTCAATTTAGGTTTTTACGAAATTAAAGAAATTACCGATATTTTACAGCGTTCGGCAAAACTTTTAAACATTGAAGCAGACCGCCCCGGCCTTACGGAAATAGCCCGCCGTTCGCGCGGTACGCCGCGTATCGCCAACCGTCTTTTAAGGCGCGCGAGGGATTTCGCTCAGGTTAAAGGCGACGGCATTATTACGGAAGAAATAGCCGTAATGGCTATGGACGCTTTGGACATCGATAAAGAAGGCTTGGACAGCGTGGATAAGAAAATTCTCTCCGCTTTGATAGAAAAATTCGGCGGAGGCCCCGTCGGTATGGAAAACTTGGCCATAGCGGTTTCCCAGGAAACGGACACTCTTACCGACGCCATAGAGCCCTACCTAATAAAAGCCGGTTTCATTACGCGCACGCCAAGAGGGCGCGTCGCCACGCCGAAAGCTTACTCTCATTTGGGCCACAAAAACCCGAACGGACTTTTTTAATGAAAAAACTTTTGCCTTTAGTTTTGTCGCTTTTTTTTGCTTTCGCTCCGCTTTCTAAGTTATGCGCCAAGGAAGTAAAAATATTAATTGCGGAAAACAAACCATCTTTAACCGTGGAGGCTTCCGGCCCGTTTAAAATAACAAATCAGGCTACGGGCAAAAAGTACATAGTCAAAAAAGGCGGAAAGTTTACCGTTTCCGGCAATAAAAAAGAAGTTAAAGCCGGAAGCATAAAATCAACTTCGGCTTTGCTTTTACAACCCTCTTCCGCCAAAGATTCTTTTACTTTAAACGGCGGCAAATATAACGGAAAACTGCTTATAAAAACCGCCTCTTCCGGCGTAGATATAATAGAACAAACAGATTTGGAAAATTATCTTTTAGGCGTACTGCCGTACGAGATGAGCGCCAGTTGGCCGCTTGAGGCTTTAAAAGCGCAGGCCGTCGCCGCAAGAACTTACACCTTAAAAAGCATTGAGGATAAAAAAACCGGCGATTTCGATTTATACAGCGACGTTCGCAGCCAAATGTATAAAGGCGGAGCCAAAGTATACGACAGCGTACAAAAAGCCGTAGAGCAAACAAAAGGGCAAGCTCTTACATATAAAAACGGTTTATTTTATACTTATTATCACGCCAACTGCGGCGGACATACCGACCCTATGCCTTGGATAAAAGACCCCATAAAACCTTTAAGCGGGGCAAAATGCGGATACTGCGCGGCCAGCAAAAGCGCAAAGTGGCAGGCGACGATACCGCTTGAAAGCATAAACAAATTCCTTAAACAAAATAAGATACCCGGTACGTTTAAAAGCGTTTCCGTAGGTAAGAAAGAATCTTCCGGCAGGGCAAAAACTTTACGCATAAAAACAAATAAAGTTACTAAGGAAGTAAACTGCAATACTTTCAGAGTGGCGGTCGGCTCCACAAAAATGAAGAGCTGCTTTCTTACAAAAATAAGCGGGCGCGTTTTGACCGGAAAAGGCTACGGCCACGGTGGGGGAATGTGCCAAGACGGAGCAAAAGGTATGTCCGAAGCCGGCAAAAATTATAAAGAGATTTTGGAAAGATATTATCCAACTTCAAAAATAAAAGAGATTTAATTATGGCTTTTGAAAGATTCAAAAAATTTAACGTAGACGAACTTATAGCTAAAAATCCGGCCGATCCAAGGGATTCCAGCCGTTTTATGGTGCTTAACCGCAAGGATAGAACCATACAACATAAAATATTCCGCGATTTGCCGGAATTTTTAAAACCGGGCGACCTTATTGTAATAAACAACTCAAAAGTGTTTCCGGCTAAACTTTACGCACATAAAGACACCGGCGGCAAAATGGAAGTATTGTTGGTAAGGCAGTTGGAAGACAAGTATTCCTGGGCGGTGCTTTTAAGGCAGTATAAACCCGGAACGAACCTCAATTTTGAAGACGGACTTAAAGGAGAAGTTATCTCTAATACGGAAAACGGAGAAGCCGTAATAAAATTTAATACCGACGACATTCTGCCTTATTGCCGAGAACACGGCCTTATGCCGCTTCCGCCTTATATAGAAAAGGCCCGCAAGCACGCCGGCCTGCCGCTTTCGATAAGTTCCGACAAGCAAAGATATCAAACAGTTTACGCAAAACAGGAAGGCTCCATAGCCGCGCCTACGGCGGGCTTTCATTTTACGCCCGAACTGCTGGAAAAAATAAAACAAATGGGCGTTAATATCGCTTATGTAACTTTACACGTAGGCTGGGGAACTTTCAAGCCTTTGCGCGGAGAACCGCAACAGCATAAAATGCTTGCGGAATATGCCACTATGCCGGCAGAAACGGCGGAACTGATAAACAAAACTAAAGCAAACGGCGGCAGACTTTTTTCCGTAGGGACGACAAGCACCCGCACCATAGAAAGTTTTGCCGAAGAAAACGGGCACATCTCCGCCGGCGGCAAATGGACTGATTTATTTATTTATCAAGGCTATAAATTTAAAGCGGTGGACTGCCTGATAACAAACTTCCACTTTCCGGATTCCACGCCGCTTTGTATGGTTTCGGCTTTCGCTGACGAAGATTTTATTTACGAAGCGTACAGCCAAGCCGTACGGGAAAAATACCGTTTTTATTCTTTCGGAGATTCAATGTTAATACTATGAACGAACTTAAAGACATTAAAGTAACTTCGCCTTTTACGATAGACGCACGCGACGAAAAATCCAAAGCCAGGACTGCGCGTCTTTACACCAAACACGGCCTTGTCCAAACGCCGGTATTTATGCCGGTGGCTACGCAGGCTTGCGTTAAAGCTTTGACTGAAGAGGATTTACATCACGTTAAAGCGCAGTGCATACTCTCAAACACTTATCATTTATATTTGCGCCCCGGCACAGATTTGCTGCAAAAAATGGGCGGGCTGCACAAATTTATGCGCTGGGACGGCAGCATTTTGACGGATTCTGGCGGATTTCAGGTGCACAGCCTTTCCCATTTAAGGAAAATTACCGAAGAAGGCGTATGGTTTAAATCACATCACGACGGGAGTAAACACTTTTTTACGCCGGAAAACGTAATTGAGGCCGAAAGCAAAATAGGTTCGGATATTTGGACTTGCCTTGACGTTCTTATCCCGGCAACGGCCAAAGAATCCGAAGCTAAAAAGGCCCTTGCCATAACAAAACGCTGGGCAAGACGCGCGGCGGCGAAGTATCATTCAATGATACCGCAAGGAATTAAAAAGAATGAAGACGGTTCTTTCACCGTTCCGCATTCTTTGCTTTTCGGCATAATACAAGGGGCGATTTATCCGGCTTTGCGAGAAGAAGCCGCCAAAGATATGGCAACTTTGCCTATGCACGGATTTTGCATAGGCGGGCTTTCCGTGGGCGAAACACGCGAGGAAATGAACCTCGCCCTGCGCCACACCACTCCACATCTGCCGGAAGGCAAACCACGTTATTTAATGGGGCTTGGCACTCCGCAGGAAATTCTTGACTGCATAGAACAAGGGGTTGATATGTTTGACTGCGTTTGGCCGACAAGGGTCGCGCGCAACGGGCAGGTTATGACGACTTCCGGCAAAGTCAATATTAAAAATTTGGCTTACCGCACGCAGGATTTGCCGCTTGACGATAAATGTGATTGCTTCGTCTGTAAAAACTATTCCCGCGCTTATTTATCGCATTTGTTCAGAGCCGGCGAACTTACAAGCCACAGGCTTCTTTCCATACATAATATACGCTTCTTAACCAAAATGATGGAACAGGTAAGAGCGTGTATAAAAGACGGAACATTCCTTAAATTCAAAGCCGAAATGGAAAAAGCCTACAAATAAACCCATTAATGCGCTTTGTATATTGCAATAAAAAAAGGGGAACCTGTAAAGGCTCCCCTTAGGAGGGTACTATATGTTATAGTACCAAAGCCGTTTTAGTTACTACCTTACGGTGTAGTACTTTGCGCTGTTGTATTTAACCCAAGTGAAGCACATATACCTGAACTATTAGCATCCTCACATTCTACTATACCGCTTTGATAATGCTTAGTAATGCTATATGCATTGCCACTATTTTGACGTACAGCAACAGCCTTTCCGCCGGCTACTTCACCACCAGTATGAGTAATAACAAAACTGTTGGTCGTAAGAGTCGGGCCCTCAGCAACCCCGTCAGTGCCATAATTAGCGAATTGAACATCTAACTCTGTAAAGTCACTAGGATAGGTGTTATCTGAACGAACCAATCTTGCCCTTTCCATTGCAGAAGCGAGAGAACCCATAACGGACAAGGCTTCAGTAGCTCTGGATTTTTCTACCGCTTTGAAGTACTGCGGCAATGCCACAGCCGCCAATATGCCGATAATCAATACTACTACCAGCAATTCTATCAGCGTAAAACCCTTCTTATTTACGTTTTTCATAAACTTCCTCCTTTTTTCACCCTTGCTAGGCGTAAACTCAATTTATCAAAAAAAAAAATAAGTCAACTGTTTTTTGGGGTGTGAGAAAAACAGGGGAACTGTTTTTCCACTCTTTAGGATGCTGAGAAGGTTGTCAAACAGCGAAGCTGGCGGCGCGGCGGGCTCTAACGCCCGGCGGACGACAGCCCTGGCCCGACGGCAAGCCGGCCCGTGATACGCTGCGGTTTCTATATATTATCAAACTTAAGAAAGTCTTACTAAGTACAATGTTCCGTTTGATATACGGATTTTCTCTACAATACAGTTCTTTCCCAAAGGAGTAGAGACCTTTGGGCGTATATCAACCGGGAAAAGGCTCTGCCTTTATCCCGGTTTTTGTTCTAAAGGACAGGATATGCAAAAAGTGAAAAATCATTCCTATAAGGAATGTTTGCAGGTGGTGAGAAGTGCGGCGTTTTATTTTGCGCCTGCAGAGAAAAAGCAAATTAAACTTTTGCTGGGGCAGGCTTCCGCGCTGGTTTATTATGCCGCCCGCCGAGATGTAAGCCGCTATGAAAATACTGCTTTTAACTTTTATCTTGCGGCGGTGAAACAGGGTTTGCGGCAGGCTGAGGCGGCCCTTAAGCTTGAGGCGCGCGGCACGGACAGACGGCTTGTACTTTCGTTTTTGGCGGAAGCTTTGCGCCTTTTGGTTGATATGTATGAAGTGCGCAAATGCTAGCGGTTGTTGTTTGGCGGATGCGGACGGGAATTGCCTGCTGCCCTATCCGCTTATAGGCGGGCGGTGCAGTTTATACGACCCGAAATTTTACGAAGTATGGAGATAAGCCTGTGATTTGCGGCAAGATGCTGAAACAAGTTCGGCAAGACGATAAAAAATTGGCGTGAGAAAATGTAAGCGGCGTGAAAAAATCAGCATGCGAGCGTGAAAGTAGCGTGCTTTGTTGATTTTGGAGCGGATTTTAATTTTTGACGAAGAAGGTGTTAAGGTTAAGCAAAGCCTTATAATACGCCTTGCGTTGGGCTTAAAAAGCTGACAATGCTAGGCACAAAAAACACAGTAAGGCAAACGCCTTACAAGTTTTTTTAACGAAGCAGAGGCGTTTTTTAAGCCCAACCCTGCGGGCCGCGCCGCTTTTTGAGTGTATTTATATTTTTTTCGCTCCGGCTGTGTATAACAGCCGTTCACGAAAAGAATTATAAATACTCTTTAAAAATCCTAGCGGCGCAAGGTGCAGTATAAGGCTTTGCTTAACCTACATGATGGCAACGAAGTTGCCGCAGTACCCGACTGAGGAGAAAATTTAAAGCCGCCCAAAAGCGGCAAAGTGTTAGCCGTGAAGATTTAACATAGACCGATTTATTTTAGAGGTATGGAGGTAGTTATGGTAAGAATATGCCACTTTAAAGACAAATTTAGCGGAAAGAAATTTAAATGCGCCGGGGAAACTTTGATAAGTATCATGGAGAAAGAAAAAATCTTGGGTTTTATACCCCGATACCAAAAAGTTAAAACGGAATGGAGATAATCGCCGTGAGAGGATGAAAGCGGCGTGATTTTTAACGTGAGAGAGTGAAACAGGCGTGGGCTTTAAGATTTAGAGCAAGTTTTAATTTTCTTCTAAGCGTAGAATACCGAGAACGATGGCGGCCTAGCCGCCGCGGTATTTAAGCGAATAAAAAATTAAAAATTGCCTAAATATTAAAGCTTGCTAGCCGTGAAGACGCAACTTAACACGAGAAAACATATGAAAATACAGAGAGAGAGTTGTACTACCCCTATCCTCAAAAACGGCTTCCCCACAGCCTGCGGCGGAGTTTTTGCACTGCTGCCGGTTATCGTGGTAAAGGACGGGGGCTCTACCGTCGTTTGCGAGATCGTCTTCTGCCCTAAATGCCGTAAGTTTAAGCGCGGGCAAAACGGGCGGCCGGTGGCCGTGGGGCCTTTTGTGCATAAGCCCGATTACAAGCTTTTTAATATCCCGCGCGATTGGTGGCAGGGCGATTGGCCGTGGCGGCAGAAATTTGCCTGGGAACTTATCAGTTTGGTCGGCGGGGAAGAGAGCTTTGGTTCCGCCATAAGCGTAAGGTTTGAGGAGGTTGCCGCCCGCGTGGGGGCTGAGGTAAAGCCTAATCCGGCTTTTGAGTTTGACGACCGCAGCGTTTTTGACGTTGTTGATTAAGGCTTTAGTTGTGGAATTATTTTACGGTCAAATCTGATAGGAAAGCGGGAGCGTTTTTAAAGGAGTATTTTTATGAGCAAAAAAGAAAAAAGGATATTAATTTTAGAAGCTAGGCCAGATTGCAAAGCTTTATATGTTGACTATGGCGACCCATTGGACCCGGACGGCGGTATGTTTTGCAATAAAAACGGGCGGTATGTCCGTATTACGAGGAAAGATTGCGTCAAATGCAAAAGCCCGGTGTTTACTGGTATTACCCGCGCCGAGGCCGTAGAGAAAATGGCTACGGCTCTTTGTCAAAAAGCAAAAAACACAGAAGACTGTCAACTTTGCTCAATTTGTTGGGAAGAGGGCTGTAATCGCTGTGATTTTTCAGATTTTGCCGAAGTCGCGCTGGACGCGCTGCTTTGCAAGGAGTTTAAAAATGCTAAATGAAATGAGGCCATGTAAACGTTGCGATAGTATGCTAGTGGATTTTGAGCAACTTCCTAGTGGGCGTTATAGAGGGGTATGTTTTCATTGTGGTTTAGTTGGGCGGATATGCGATACCGAAGAAGAAGCCATAGAAGCGTGGAACCGCAGAGTAGGAGATGAAAAATGTTGATAAAAGAAAGACTTTTAAAATTATACGCGCTTGCGCAAAGAGGCGTCGGCGGAGAAAAGGAAAACGCCGAAAAAATATTAAACCGTTTACTTCTTGAAAACGGTATGAGTATTGAGGATTTGGAAAGAACCGAAAACACAAAAAAAGACAGGTGCTTTGTCTGTAAGGACGATGCGCATTATACTGTTTTAACACACATTATCGGCAAAGTTATTAACCAGACAACTATCGTCGGACATCACTCCCGCCGCACAAAAAACTATTACTTTGAATTGACGGATCGGGAATATATCACGGTAAGCATGCTTTGGGATATATACGGAAAAGCTTTTCTCCAGCAGAAAAAAGAACTGAAAAAGAAGCTCCGTGAAGAGGCTAAAAACTTAACCATAGCTTTTGTTCTTAAATATAATCTTCTCCCGGAAAAGCAAAGCACGTCTAACGGAAGCGGTAAAAAATATGATATGGACGAGATTCTCCGCATTATGGCGGGTATGCCGGACATTGAAATTAAGCAAGAATTGCCGGGCCGTATGCTAGAGGTAAAAAAATGAGTGAGTTTGGTCTTGCGTTATGCTGCCTGGGCTGCTGGGCTAACGGTGTGATTATCGGCTGGTGTCTTTATGATTTTAAGTTCTATAAACGGAATTGGGATAAAGCGAAAGAAGCGGCCGGGCTTCTTGATAATGCCGAGAAAAGTTACAGACGCGCCTTGACCGTTTTAAGGACTTTAGAGGGCGCAAAGCTGGTTTTTAAATGCGAGGATATTGTCAATAATTTTAAGGATTAATATGGGAAAGCGAAGAAAATACTTTACCGACGAAGAGCGCGCGGCGGCGCAGAGGGCGGCCGTAAAAAGATACTATACAAGGCACCGTGAAGAAGTAAAGGCCCGCATTGCCGCTTGGAAAGAGAAAAACCGCGAGGAGGTAAACGCCAAAGCGCGCGAGTTTTACGAGAAAAACCACGAAAGGATGAGGGCTTACAAAAACGCTTACTACCAAAGAAACAAAGCCAAAATAAAGGCGGTGCGCAAGAGGGCGGCGGAAAACGCCGCCGGCAAAGTGAAACGCCAAAAATACGAAGAGTTTACGAAAGAGGCGCAGGGGCGGCCGGTGCTTGTCAACGACGGAGAAAGGTTCTCGGCCAAGCAGAAGGCGATTTTAAGGAGGATTGAGACGGCTATTACAGCCGATGATATTGAGTGAGGAGGAGAGTTTGCACGGCCTAAGTTAAATTCTCGCGGCTAGCAGTTTTTCTATTTTTGGGTAAATTTAAGTTTTTTCTTCGCTTGGATACCTCGCTCACTTCGTTCGCATAGCGGCAAGTATACCGCA
>JAQXJI010000011.1 GCA_029008615.1 Elusimicrobiota bacterium
GCCTTTTTTATTATTCGGCCCCTTTGGGCCCGGCTACTTCCGTAACCTTCTTGATCTATTCTATCATTATTCTCTTTTATCTGTCAAGAGGTCTTCTATTTCACCGCATCTGATCGCCCGTCCGGGCTAATCTCTTCTATGTTTCTTATTTTACATATATTCCTTGATACTTGTCAAGCGATATTTATTTCTCCGTCGAAAAAATATCAAAAAATTTTTATCTGTTTACAATATTTTTTAGATAAAGAAATTCCCCGGATTAAAAACCCGGGGAATTCAAACTAAAAAACTTTATTGTTATTTAGCGTTTTTATCTTCTTCAACAGCTTCAATCTTTACGGTAATTGTTGCATAAACCGTAGGTTTGAAGTATATTGAAACTTCGGTTTCGCCGATTTTTTTGATAGGCGTAAAAATATCAATATTTGATTTAGATACTTTATGACCGAGTTCGGCTAAACTTTTCTGTACGTCGGCTTTGGTTACGGAACCGAATACGACGCCTTCAATGTTTACCGTTCTGGTATAATTAAGCGTTAAACCGTTAAGCTTAGCGGCTTCTTCTTTGGCTTTGGCGAGTTCGGCTTCAATCTTTTTCTGTCTTCTTTCGGCGCCGAGTTCCCAGTTTTTAATTGCGGCCGGGGTGGCGATCTCAACCAATCTGTTGGGAAGAAGGAAATTTCTGGCGTAGCCGGGTTTCACTTCAACAATTTCGCCCACCGTGCCGAGGTGTTTTACGTCTTCTCTTAAAATAACTTTCATTTTAAAACTCCTGTTAAATTTATTTTTTCGGTAAGCAATAGGCCAAGAAAGCGAGGTTTCTATCCCTCTTTACGGCCTGGGTTACCTGGCGCTGATGTTTGGCGCAGGTACCGGTAATCCTTCTGGATAAAATTTTACCGCTGTCCATAGTAAAGCTTTTGACGAGCTGAATATTTTTATAGTCGATATGATCAATTTTTTCAGCGCAGAATTTGCAAACTTTTCTTCTGGATTCAAAGCGTTTTCTAGGTACGAAAGTCCTCTGCGGCCTGGTTTCGGCAGCAGCCGGAGCTTTGGCTTCGGTGTTTTCTGTTTTTACAATTTTTTCTTCTGACATAATTTTATCTTTCCTCTAAAAATCTACCCTTTCGGGGCTTAATTAAAACGGCACATCGTCTTCCGCAACTTCGGCGGCTTCTTGAGCTTCGCTTGAGGATGATTCGCTCTGCATAGAATCATCTGAAGCTTGGAAAATCTGCACGCGCCTTGCGGTTACGCGCAATTCTCTTCTGTTAAGACCGTTTTTATCGACGAACTCGCTCATAGTAAGGCGGCCTTCGACCATTACGGGAACGCCCTTTCTGAGTTTGTCCTTCGCCCTGTCTGCGGCCGGCCCAAATAAGGTTACCGAGACAAAAGCGACTTCGTCTTTCCATTCGCCGGAGGCATTATCCAAATACCTGCGGTTTACGGCGATGCCGAAACTGCAAACGGTCTGCCCCCGCTGAGTCATCCTGGTGTCAGGATCGCGCGTGAGGCGGCCCGTAAGAAGCACTTCGTTTAATTCCGGTATGCGGACTGCCATAAACTAAGCCGCGACCGGCGCTTTTACTTTAGCCGGTTTAATTTTATGTTCAACGGCGCTCATAACCATACTTCTGAGAACGTTCTGATTAAGCCTCATAGCATCGTTCCATTTCTTTACAAAATCGCCTTGGCCTTTGAACTTGAGGTAGAGATAAAAACCTTCGCGGTTTTTAGCTATATCGTGGGAGAATCTTCTCCTTCCGAGTTTTTCTTCAGACACTACTTCTCCGCCTGAGGAAGAGATAAACGCTTTCGCTTTTTCTACGAAAGCTGCAACTTCACCATCGGTAAGCTGCGGTTTAAGTATTGTTACTATTTCGTAAGTTTTCATATTCCTGTTTTTTTGATAAATAAAGACTCACGGGGTACTTTTTTACCCCGCTTATACCTAGATATTTTTTGGCTGATCACCATTCGCCACGGAATATCTTGTCCACAAATATTATAAAACATTTGCCGAAACTTTGCAATATTTCGCCGATATTCTCGGCGGGAAAGGAAGCGTATTATAAAAGTTCAAAAATTTTGGAAGGCGACGTCGCGCCTTTTATCAGACGGAGTTTCTTGGCTTCAACACCCAAGTGTTCTCCCAAAAGAGAGCGGACGGCTTCATTGGCAAGGCCGCGTTCCGCTGGAGCTTTTACCCATATTTCAAAAGTGTCGGAAGATTTAATTTTGACAAGGTTCTTTTTTTCCCCGGCGTGTACTTTAACTTTTATATACATAGTTATATATTAGCAAATAAAAAATATGATAATTCCCGACTATCAAAAGGCCCCGCAGAAGCGGAGCCTTAAAATTATTTTGCTTTTGACTCTGAACACCACGTTTTCCAAGGTACGGCAAGCCCGCTGCTTTTATACTTCTCCCAACATCTGGAGTGAACGTCAACGGTACATTTACCGTAAGGATATTCATACTTAACGAACTGACCGTTTGCCGTTATTTTTCTTCTCGGCGTACTTATCCTTTTTAAACTCTCATTGGCAAGGTGTTTGTGGCATATCGGACAATATCCTACGGATTCAAGACGCTTGTTATAATCCATTTCTCTTTGCACGGCGGCTTTAACGGCTTCCGCTTTGGCGCGGGCTTCCTCTGCTTCTGCTTTTGCCGCGTCCGCCTTTTCCTGTTCAATTTTAGCCTGCCTTTGCGCTTTTATACGCTTTATATGGGAAGGAATCTCCCCCTCATAACCGTTTGCCGCATAGTTTAACTGCGCCTGATGTTCCTCCCGACTGACTTTACTAGGCAAAGCCTCCATATAAATGACGTCGCGGCGGCACAAAGAAGCCCAGCCAACCGTTCTGCGATTTGAGGACGCGTCTTTGGAATAAAAATCAATCAAATTTATAATGCCTTCGGCGTCATCGCAGGTTACAAGGTGTTTTTCCCCTCTTTCAATCCGCTGCATTGCAGATTTTATTCCCGCAAGAGAAGTAATCCCGCTTAAAGTATAAATCGGGTCGCCGTTTTCTTCGTGTCCCAAATACTGGTCCCCCAAACCCAATACATGGCCGAATTCATGTAGCAAAGTCGGTTTAAAAAGAATATTATAGGCATTGGTTTGCACGTCATAATCCGTAAAATCATTATGCTTTTGCGCATAAATATTTATCCAGTTTTCATCTATATAATCTGGATGGAAAAATATCATTATATGTTTGCGCACCGAGCCGCCGGCATAAGCCGCGTGCCCGTTACGTACGGCTATAAAAGATTTTGCTTCGTCGTTAGTTTCCGCCATAAGCCGTAAATCAAAAGACGTATTATCTTCAGGGAATTCATCGCAATTTTTGGCGGAAGAACCGTAATTTACATAGGTAATTTGAGGAGAACTTAAATAAGACATTAAATCTTTAAACTCATTTGCCCTGCCGGATTTTTCTATATTGAGTTTAACATTGTTTATCCATTCGGCGTAAACTCTGTTCATAATATCGGCGACTTGTCTGTAATAACTATCCCGTTTCCGCCCGGAAGGCATATAAGATTTTTTTAACTTGCGTGATGAAGAATCATAAGAGGTTTCAATAAAATCAATGCAAATACGAATCGGCTTATCTTGCATAGTATTGTATATCAAATAAGGAGAGGCTTCCTCTCGCGGATTTGCCACACCTTTAAAAAAAACCCAAGCGTTCAAAGGCAAAACAAATGCCGACAACAACAAAATAAATAGTATTTTCTTCATTATTTTTCCTTAGTCAAAGAATATAATAAAAGTTTACAAAATATACCGTAATATTGAAAACACTAATACGGACGGAGCGAATTTGGCAACGCTACTTTTTCTTGTAAAATTAAGGGCGGGTAGATAAATCCCCCCGCCCCGAAATAATTAAAATACCGCTTATTTTATAAGGCTTTCGGCCGTCATTTCCTTGGGAATTTCTACGCCGAGAATCTTAAGCACCGTCGGAGCGATATCGGCCAACTTGCCACCGTCTTTCAAGCTTACGCCCTTAACGTCGTTAGCGACGTAAATAAGCTCTACCGGGTTGGTGGTGTGCGCCGTTTTGGGCATATTGATTTTATCGTCCCACATTTCTTCGGCGTTGCCGTGATCTGCCGTAATAAGCACCGTGTAACCGGCTTTTAAAGCAGTTTCCGTCACTTTGCCGGTGCATTCGTCTACGACTTCGGTCGCTTTTACGGCGGCATCAAAGCTGCCCGTATGGCCGACCATATCGCAGTTGGCAAAGTTGATTACGACGAAATCATATTTGTTTTTGGCGATTTCTTCCGCGGCTTTATCGGCTACGCGGCGCGCGTCCATTTCCGGATGTTCGGCGAAAGTGGCCGGATCAAAAGAACCTTTGATTTCGATTCTGTCTTCCCCGGCAAAAGGTTTAATGAGTTTACCGTTGAAGAAAGAAGTTACGTGCTTAAATTTTTGCGTTTCCGCTATTCTAAGCTGAGTAAGGCCCTTCGCGCCTATGACTTCGCCCAAAAGATTGTTCATTCCGCCGCCTTCCGTCATAGGGGAAAGAGCGTTATATTTAAAGCTGTCGTAATATTTGGTAAGACCGCAATATGTAATTTTGGGTCTGCGGTTCCTTACGCCGGTATAATCATCTTCCACAAAAGCGCGGGTAAGCTGTATGGCTCTGTCCTGGCGGAAGTTAAAGAATATTATTCCGTCGCCGTCTTGGACGCCTTTATAATCACCGATTACCGTAGGCGGTATATATTCGTCCACCATTTCACCGCCGTCGGGAGTTTTGTCGTTTTTATAAGAATTTTCAATAGCGGCCTGAGCAGTTTCCTCGTGGCGGCCTTTGGCGTCAACTATCAAATCGTAAGCTTCGGAAGTAAGCTGCCAGGTTTCGTTCCTGTCCATAGCATAATAGCGGCCCATTACAGTGGCGACTTTTCCCGCGCCGTATTCCGCCATTTTGGCTTCCAACATTTTAAGATATCCCAAAGCGCTGTGCGGAGGAGTATCACGTCCGTCGGCGAAAAAGTGTACCCATACCGTTTTGATTTTCTTTTCCGCCGCGTGTTTGATTATGGCGTAAAGATGATCTTGGTGGGCGTGTACGCCTTCGTCCTGCACAAGGCCCATTAAATGCAAAGCCCCGCCGGTTTTGACGCAGTTGTCAATAACGGCTTTGAAAGCGGGCGCATTGTAAATAGAACCGTCTTCAAAAGCGTCTTTAAGCCTTTTAAGTTCCTGAACTACAATCCTGCCGGCACCCATATTCAGGTGGCCGACTTCCGAAGAACCCATATACCCGGCCGGAAGGCCGACGAGTTCGCCGGAGGCTTCGATTAAAGTGTGCGGATAATTCGCCAAATATTTATCTACATTAGGCGTATTAGCCTTGCTGACGGCGTTGTGCTCTTTTGAGTTTCTGACGCCCCAGCCGTCTCTGATTAAAAGTACTACTTTGCTCATAATTAATATCTCCTGTTAGTTAAATCCTATCACTTTTTTGGTTTGCAGGGCAAAAAGATCGCCGACGGTGCGCGCACCCATAGCCTTGAACTTTGCGATGAAATGATAAAAGATTTTCTCCGTCATTATCGTATCGGCCATAGCGCGATGCCAGCCCTCGCAGGAAAAACCTAATTCTTCGGCTATTATTCCGAGTCTGTTCCTGGAAAATTTGCCGTGGCAGCGAGCGAATTTAAGCGTATCCAATATTACCATTTCAGGCATAGTCAAGCCGAGAAGTTCAAATTCCCTGCGTAAAAAAGACGTATCAAAATCTGCATTGTGGCAGATAAGAACATTGCCCTGCAAAAAATCAATCAAATTAAAAGCTATGTCGGCGAAAGTCGGCGCGGAAGCGACCATCTCGTTGGTAATGCCGTGTATGGCAGTAACTTCCGGCGAAATTACGACTTGCGGATTTAAAAGCGTGGCGTAACTGCCGGCGCGCTCCCCGCTTTGGCTGCCCAACATAGCAACTTCGCAAATGCGCCCGCCGTGTAAAGGATCAAGACCCGTGGTTTCAGTGTCCAAACAAATAAATTTGGCTTCTTCTATTTTTTTATTTAGCATATTCCGTGAAAAACACCCCTGCATAATATGGCAAAAACAACTGTCATAAAACCGCCGATATAAAAATACAGGTCGTCGTCTTCAAACAGTTTTGTTTTAATAAGACAAATCGAAATAACGGCCGCGCACAAAAAGCCGAACCAGCCCGGCATAATAATCAGCAAAAACAGTACTACGCGCAAAAGCATATTCAGAAAGCGGCGGTCAAAGAAAGCTTTTATATTTAAGCGGTCGTCCAAAGCGAGAGAAAGCCTTAATAAAAAAGCCGAAAAAACATAACTTACGATAAGGCAGGAATTTATTATAAGCAGTAAATCCGAGCCGTAAATATAATGCAGAAAGTCGCCGTCAAAAGGCGGTACCGGCGCAATTATAAGCAGTATTGAAATTAAAATAAACTGACGCGCCAGAAAAAAGAAAAGCGCGCTTCTGCGGATTTGAACTCCGCGGCCCAAAAAACCGACCGCAAAATAAGCGGCTGCCGCCAAAGCCGCGGCGCAAAAACCGTTAAGTTGGAGTCCTGAGATTTCAAACCAAGGCATAAAAAGATAATTAGCGCAACACAGCGAAAGCGCCATAAAATATAATCCCGCGCGCCAAATAAAATATCCGGCGTTTTTGTGTTTAAGAGCTTTCCTTTTTAAAACGAAATCAGCGAGCAAATGCCCCAAAAGAAGATGCCAAAAAACTGTCATACGGCCTCCCCCGCGGGAAGAGTAAAGAGCATTTCGCACCCTTCGCCCTCTTTTGATAAAACCTTAATTTCCCCGCCGTGAGCCAAAACGGTTTGGCGGACTATGCTGAGCCCCAAGCCGTAACCTTTTTCGCTTCTGTCGGCGCGGTGATATTTTTCAAAAATTTTAGGCAGTTCATCTTCCGCTATGCCGCGGCCCGTATCTTTAACACAAAACTGATGTTCCGGCTTTTTGCCGTCTTCCCGCAAATATTTATAATTTACTTCTATGCCGCCTTTATCGGTAAATTTTACCGAGTTTGAAAGCAAGTTGGAAAACACTCTTTCTATAAGGCCTTTATCCGCATAAATTTCCAAAGGCTGAGGCAAAAAAGACTTAACGTACAGGCCTTTTTGCTCCGCCAAAGGTTTTATTGAAGCGATTACGTCGGACAAAGAAGCGGAAACGTCAAAACGGATTTTATTTAAAGTAAGAAGGCCGCGCTCCAAACGGGATACATTGAGGATATTCTCCACCAATGCACCCAGCATATTTGAAGAGCTTTCCATAGCTTCCAACATTTTGGTGCGTTTGGCTTCGTCCAAATCCCCTTCTTTAAGTATCATAATATAAGCTTGCAGACCCATAATAGGCGCGCGCAAATCGTGTGCAACGGCATTGAAAATATCGTTCTTCATTGAGCGGATTTCGTGTTCGGCCGTAATATCACGGAAGATTATTATGGAAACGGCTTCCTGATTGGCGGGACGGAAAAGCTCGTTTACGATTTCAAAATAACGTTTTTTATCTTCGCTTTCATAGGAAAACACCGTCCCGCTCTTAATGCCGGCGAGCTCTTTTATGCTCGGGCGCGGCATAGAACCGTAAAGAGTGCATTCCAAATCTCCGCAAAGAGCGTCACTTTCAAGAATTTTGCTTGCCGTGGCGTTGGCGAACAAAAGCCGCCCTTCCGCCGTAGCCATAATGAGGCCGTCGCGCATAAGCCCGGCGAGCATATCTATTTTCTTTTTTTCGTCCAACAGTTTATCAAGCTGCACGGCTTGGTAAACGCTTAAACGGGAAGCCATTTCATTGAATGTTTTTATAAGGATTTCAAATTCTCCCCACGCTTCGGAAGAATCCAATTTTACGTCAAAATCGCCGGAGGATATTTTTTCCGCGCCTTTTTTTAAATTTTCAACGGGCTCGCTGATTTCTTTTGAAAAAATATAAGCCGCAAAATAAGACAAAGTGGTTGTAACCAAAATGAAAAACGCTATCATCCAAGTGGTAAGTGTTATCGTATAAAAAGCCTCTTTGCCGTACTGCAAAGCCACGACGTAAACGCCCGGCAAAATGGTATCGGCGTAAGCACCTACGAAGATATCTCCTTCCTGCGTTTTGATATCTTTTATAAGGCCGTTGTTTTTAAACAAAGCCGAAGAGAGCAGGCCAGCCGAAACGGGCGGGGCCGGCAACATATTGAAATTTAAAAAGCCCTCGGGCGAAACCAAATAAAGCCCGCCTGTCAGGCCCAATCTTTGCATACCGACGGAATACCAAATGCGGCTCAAGTCCAAAACCGCAAAAAGAAAATCCCCATTTTCAAGCGGATAAACAACCCTGACATACGGAGCAGAAACGGAATAATCCGCATAGCTTACGGAAATATCGCCGTAGCGAAGAGAGAGCAATGAGGAATCGGAAGAAATATCAACTGCGGACGAAAACGCTTCGCCGCCTATGCTCCTTGAAAGTTCTTTGCCGTCTTTTCCCAAAAGCGCGGCAAAGACGATATCGGGGTTGGCTTTTACGTCGTCTTCAAGCCGGGATTTAAAAGCTTCTTTGTCAGAATAATACAAAGGCGCGGATGAGCCCAAAAAATCAAGACGAGCTACGGAATCTTCTATATTCTGTTTGATATAAGCCGAAGAGATATCGGCAAGGTTAAAATAATTTTCAAGAATGGCTTGTTTGCCGCTGTTTTGATAGTAAAACAAAAATATCCCCGTTACGAATAATGGGGTTATTATAACTACTATAAACAATTTGAACAGTCTTGAAAATAAAGTCATTTCTTCTTCGCTTTGTTTTTTACCTTGTCAAGCATCTTTTTCTTTTCCGATTCGTTTTTGATTTTTTCCACGGATTCTGCGCTGATAAGATAGTTAACCCTGTCCTTTACGGTTTGTTTTTTGTTCTTTTCGCGCTGTTCAAGTTTCTGCTTTAAAACTTTTATTTGCTCTTCCTGACGTTTTATTCTCTGTTTTTGTTTTTCTATAAGCTCTTCTTCCCGCGCGAGTTCCTTTTTTTCTATATCTTTTTTAACAGCCGGTTTTGAAGCCGCCGGAGCGGAAGCGTATTTAAGGATTAAAGCTTTAACGTCTTCTTCTTCCTCCAAAATGTCAGCTTCGGCCTGTTTTAAAGAATATTTGGCCGCCGCATTGGCTATGGCCTCTTTTTGGGCAGAGGCGAAAACTGCGCAGGACAGCAACAAAACGCTAAGTATAAAATATCTCATAAAAGCCTCTATTCGTCCTTAAGGCCGGCGGCTTTAAAACCTTCCGCGCGAAGTTTGCAGGCATCGCATTTGCCGCAGGGTTTTTTGCCGCCGCGGTAGCAGCTCCACGTCATTGAAAAAGGAACATTAAGCTTTTTCCCCAGTTTGGCTATTTGAGCTTTGCTTAGCTTTAAAAGCGGAGTAATGATTTTAATGCTTCCGCCTTGAGAACCTTTCCTGGTGCCTTCTTTGACGGCTTTTGACAATGGATCGTAAAATTCCGGGCGGCAGTCAGGGTAGCCGGAATAATCTATGGCGTTGGGGCCGGCGATTATGGCGTCGGCGTTTATGGAATCGGCCAAGCTTGCCGCTATGGAAACAAACATCAAATTGCGGGCGGGAACATAGGTGGAAGGTATCCGTTTGGTATTTTTTATAGTTTCTAAAGATTCGTCGGGAATTTCGGCCTTGCCCACTAAAGAGGTGGCCGCCGCAAGCCAGGGTAAATTTAATTTTATTTCCGTAAGTTCCACTCCCAACTTTTTGCAAATCGCCCTTGCGCTTAAGGCTTCGCGGCTGTGCTTTTGGCCGTATTTAATATTAAGGGCGTAACATTTATAACCTTTATCCAAAGCCCAGTAAAGGCAGGTTGTGCTGTCCAGTCCGCCGGAAAATAAAACTACGGCCGTTTTTTGTTTGACCGTTTCAGACATTTTTTTAGTTGCTGGCATTTTTTAACCTCTCAATTTCGGCGTATTCCCGTATTTTGGCTTTGTCTTCTTCAGTGATGTCTTTGGCGTATTTTACAAAATACGCCGCAAGAGTTATCGGATGGCCGTCTTCGGCGGCGGCGTCATCGTAAAATTGGTTTAAAATAATAGCGTTCGCGCCTTTAGCGGCGGCGGCTTTTTTTATTCTGAGGATTTCTGCTTTTAAAACGGAATCATCATCCGGCAAGGCTTTTACTCTGTACATTCCGATAGGAGCCCAAGGTTCTTTGATGTCTTTTAAATATGTGAAAACCGGCATTTTTGAAATGTCCGTAACCTGCACCGTAAGGCCGTCGGGCCCCATAGGGATATAGTCCGTATTGGTTATAATACCGGCGCAGGCGCATAAAACGCAAAGCGCGAAAACAGATAAAATCAATTTTTTCATTTTTTATTGCTCTCCTTTGCCGCGAGCTGACCGCAGGCGGCGGAAATATCAGAGCCAAGGCTCTTTCTTATACTTACGTTAATGTTCATAGCTTTAAGCGCGGAAGCGAATTTCTTTACCGTGCTTTCTTCCGTGGCAACGGCTTTGCCGACCGCCGGATTGCAAGCTATCAAATTTACGTGCAAAAGATAATTGTCTTTAATGGAATTTATCCATTTGCCGAGTTTCCTTACGTGCGCAGGGGAGTTGTTTTCCCCCTCAATAACCGTGTATTCAATAAAAACTTCTCTGCCGGTGCGGGCAATATATTCTTCCAACTTTTCTTTTACGGTTTCAAGATTGTACTTGCGGTTTACGGGCATAAGGCGGGTTCTTTCTTCGTCGTCGGCGTTATGCAAAGAAAGCGCCAAATTTACCTGGGGCAAATCCTGGGCTAGGTTAAAAAACTTATCGGCTATGCCGGAAGTGGAAACCGAAATATGACGCTGCCCGATATTTAAGTAATCGGCGCAGGACAAATTATTTATGGCCTTTACAACATTTACATAATTTAACAAAGGTTCGCCCATTCCCATAAAAACTATATTGGAAACTCTTTCGCCCAAATTGTGTTTTTTAAGGAATTGATACCAAAATAAAACTTGGTCGGAGATTTCTTCGTCGGTCAAGTGGCGTTTAAAACCCATTTTGCCGGTGGCGCAAAAAGCGCAGCCGAGCGGGCAGCCCGCCTGAGAAGAAACGCAGACGCTCCAAGTTTTGCCGGGCTTCATTAAGACGGTTTCTATACGGTTGCCGTCATTAAGCCTAAGCAGAGCTTTAAAAACCAAATCCAATTTAGAACTCTGTATTTTGATAACGTCAAAAGAAAGAATTTTAAAATTCTTTTTAAGTTTTTCCCTTAAATCGGCGGGAAGACTGGCGGCTTCTTCCCAAGAAGTTACGCCTTTGTGATAGACCGCTTCGCGAATTTGTGAAATTCTGTAAAGCGGCAAATTATTTTCTTTTATAAAATTTTTTATATTTTCAAATATCATAATCAACCTTTTTAAGCTTGCTCCGCCGCATTGATTTGCTTTTTCTTTTTTGACGGCAAAGGTACGGTAAGTACGTAAATAAGATAGGTTTTGAGCAGCTCAAGACTGAACATAGCCGAAATTAAAACCATATTTATAAAGTATATCCACCCGTAATCCAATGCGGAAAAATCCCCGCCGAAAATCATTTTGACGATATTTGCCAAAGGCAAAGCAGTAAAATCTTCATAAACGTAAAAACAAAAAAACGCCTGCAAAGCCGATACGACCCAGGCGTTGCGCTCCCTAAGCAAAATCAAAACAATCTGTGCAAAATATATCACGGACATCGCGACAAACACTTTTGTGGCCGTAGTGGAATAATCAAAGCCGTGATAGGAAAGCGCAAACAAATTCCTTAAAAGGCCGGCAAGACAAAAGAAGAATATAAGATATAAAACGGGGTCTATCGCGCTTAAGTAAGCAACCGCTTTTCTACCTTTCGATACTATAAGATTCATTTTCTCTTTTCCTGTCAAAAGCCGATTTTATAAGAGAATCAAGCACGTCTTCGTACTTCTTGCCGCTTGCCTGCCACAACTGTGGGAATAAACTTGTCGCGGACATACCTGGCAAAGTGTTAATTTCCGAAAAATAAAACTGGCCGTCCGTTCCCAAAAGGAAGTCCATTCTGGCCAAACCGCATCCGCGAAGAACTTTAAACACCAAAGCGGAAGCTTTACGCATTTCGTCCTGAGTCTGCTGCGGGATATCGGCCGGGGCTTTTATATCACAGCCGTGAGGATCTTCGTATTTGGCTTTGTAATCAAAAAAAGCGCTGTTTAAAACTTTAAGTTCGCCGCATAAAGACGTATGAATATTCTTACCCGAACCAACGACCGCGCAGAAAACTTCCCGCGCTTTGTCTATGCCTTTCTCTACCAATATGCTGCCTTGATATTTAAAAGCTTTGGCTATGGCGGGTTTAAGTTCTTCCGGCCCGTTTACGCGCGTAACGCCTACGGAAGAGCCGAGGCTGACCGGCTTAACGAACACCGGGTATCCAAGCCCGCCCACCGCGGCCTGCAAAGAAGGCAAATCATAGTTAGCGTCTTTTTCAAGTTTTATATAAGGAGCGATTTTAACTCCGTAAAAAGAGGCCAAAAGTTTACAAAGTTCTTTATCCATACCAAGGGCGCTCGTCAAAACGCCGCATCCGACGTATGGCACTCCCATTATTTCAAACAAGCCTTGCATAGTGCCGTCTTCGCCCATAGCCCCGTGCAATACCGGGAAGAAGACATCCGCTTTATAAGTGCGTCCGTCAAGCGCGTATAAATTATAATCTTTGCCGATTACCGGGGAAATTTCCATATCTCCCTGCCGAAACGGCCCGCATTTTTCCTGCAAGAACCATTTGCCTTCGCGAGAAATAAAAATTTTTATTATTTTGTATTTTTGTTCAAGAATATCGCAAACGTAGGCGGCCGAATGGACGGAAACTTCGTGCTCCGCGCTTTTGCCGCCGTAGATTACGCCTATGGTTATGTCTTTCATTTTAAAACTCCGAAATTTATTCCTTAAAAAGCGACCATTTTATTCTGTAAAAAACGCTTTTTGTCTTTTTAAGAAAATCCGAATATGCTTCGCTGCCCCTGTATGTGGGCGGCAAACGCCCGACCGGCTTTCTGGAAACACCTTCGTGCGCTTTAATGGAATGGTCGGTAACTTCCATCTCGTCATAAGCCTTTAGGCCGTCCTGCACTTTAGCCAAAGGATTTTTGGACTGATTAATCGTAGTGGCTTTTACCATTTCGATATCTGGATTGGTGGCGGTAGCCATATTTTCGGCCGTGTCTTCTTTAAAGTTTACGTCATCATCACCGAAAATCATACTCAAGTCCATTTCATTGCCGGCGACTTCCACTTCTTCCAAGCCTTGCGTGGGCTCGGGGAAAGCGGCTATCGCGTCGGCCGAAGAATCATAATGCGTGGAAGTTTTTTCCGCAGGCAGAGAAGTCGAAGTCTTCACGGCGTCCGCAGCCGGGATACTTTGAGTTTTCGGCGACATCGTTTTTGCGCTGTCCGCAGCCGGTTGCTGTGGCTTTTCCTGCTGAGGGGCGGCCGGGGCCTGAGGAGGCATAGTTTTACGCCTTTCCATAGCGGCTTTGGCGGCTGCGCGGGCCTGATCCGTTCTGATCTTATTTAAAGTAATCTCAGTTTTGGCTGCGTCCTCTTTTGCGAGGTTCAAAGAAGTGGCAAGATTTTTGTTTTCTTCTTCAACTTCGTCCAGTTTGCTGGCCAAAGCGCGTTCCCTTTTGTTTGTAACTTCGGCGGCTTGTTTAAGCTCGCGGTTTTCAGCCGTAAGGACTACGATTTCTTTTTTAAGTTTTTCGATTACGGCATCATTATCGCTTATTTTGGCCTTTAAGCTGTTTAAAGCTTCGGCTGTTTCTTTCTCCTTGGCGGTAAGGCGTTCTATCTCCTTAAGCGCGCCGTCAAGCTGCTGTTTGAGAGAGGCCTTTTCCTTAGTGATTCTGGCTATCTGCGCGCTTAAAGCGGCGGCTTTGGCTTTGGCTAAAGTGGAAGCCGAAGCTTCTTTCTGTTTATAAGATGCCAGTTCGTTTTCCAAGCTTTGAGCTTTTTGGGAAAGAACATCATAGCTGTTTTGAAGTTTAAGTTTTTCTTCTTCCGCGGATTTAAGGCGGCTGTTATCCGTTTTGAGTTCTTCAAGTTCTTTAACTTGCTTGGCGCATAAAGCGGAAGCGTCTTTCAATTCCGTTTCAAGCTTTTCTACCTTCTCTTCATACTCTTTGCGTACGGAAACTATGCCGTTTTCAAAATCCAAAGAGCTGAATTTGCTTTCCGCTTGGGAAAGCTGCTGCCTTAAAAGCAAAATTTCTTTGGCTTGGTCGGCCGATTTGCGCAGGGCTTCCAGCTTTTCGCCTTGGGCTTTTTTTACTTCCGCGTCCAAAGCGGCGTTTACGGATTTAAGCTGGGAAGTGTGCTCTTGAAGCTGCTCCACCGCGGAGTGTTCCTGTTTTACCTGCTCTTCGCTCTTGGCTAAAGCGGCCGTAAGTTTTTGAATTTCCTCTTCCTTCAAAGCAAGATCTTCTTTGGCTTTGGCGTTTTCCTTGCGGAGAGTCAAAATCTCGTTTTCAAGGCGGGCGACGGTTTCCCTGCTTTCGGAAAACTGCGCTTTAAGCTGATCCACCAAAACGGTATCCTGCAAGAAGCGGCTTTCCGCTTTCGCAAGCTGGGACTTAAGGGTAACGATTTCATCGGTTTGTTCAACTATTTTACCGGCTTTAAGGCCCAAGTCCGACACTTTTGAAGATAAATTGTTCTTTTCCTGTTCAAGACCGGCTATTTGACGTTTAAGATCTTCAACGGTTTGGGTTTCGGCCGAGAGCCTTTCCTGCGCGGCTTTGAGTTTTTCTTCATAATCCGCCGCGGCTTTGCCGTGAGTTTCTTTTAAAGAGGCGACTTCTTCCTCATAACGCTGTTGGAAATCGGCTAAGGCTTTTGTTTTTTCCTCAAGCTGCTTTAAAATATCATATTTTTCGCCGTTGGCTTTTTTGAGTTCCTCGTCTATCGCGGCTTTCTGATTTGCCGCGGCGGAAGCTTCGCTCTTAAGCATATTGATGATATTTTCGTTCTCGCGGACGACCGTTTCCGCTCTTAAAAGCGCGGAAGTGATATCGGCGATTTTGCTTTGCGACTCGGAATTTAAAGCGCGGGCTGATTCTATTTCCCCCAAACGTTTTGCGTTTTCAGCTTTGGCGTTTTCAAACAAAGCGGAGATATCGGCATTGGCGCGTTTTTGCTCTTCAAGTTGGGCTTTGAGATGTTCTATTTCGCCGGTCATAGCGGCGGCACGCCTTTCGCTTTCGGCGGCGGAACTTCTTAAAGTTTCAATTTCTCCGTTAAGTTTCAGCGCGGCAGCTTCCCTTTCGGAAATGCCGTTTCTGAGGTTTTCTATTTCCGCGTTAAGACGGCCTGCTTCTTCATTTTTAGAGGCGAGCTCTTTCCTCAAAGCGTCCATTTCCGCGGAAAGATTTTGTTTTTCTTCGTTTCTGACGGAAATATCGCGCATTAAATTTTCTATATTTTTGGCAAGGCGCAATTTTTCGGCGTTGCCGGAGTTAACGCCCGCTTGCAGAGATGAGATTTCCTCGCTCAGACGGCGGCTTTCTTCGTCTTTACCGGTTAAAGAAGCTTTTAAAGAATCTATTTCGGCCGAAAGACGCGCTTTATCCCCGCGCAGTGCGGAAACTTCGCCGCTTAAAGCGGAAATCGCTCCGGCGTGTTCCTTTTTCAAATTCTGTATTTCTATTGAAAGATTGGCAACCGCCGCGGCCTGTTCCGATTCCAAGGCCTTAATGCGGGATTGATAGTCGGAAAGTTCTTTGGAAAAAGTTTCCTCTTTGCCTTTAAGTTCAAGTTCAAAGGAGGATTTTTCCTGTAAAATTTCTTCCTTTTGGGCTTTAAGTTCCTCAATCTTCGCAAGATATTCTGCATTGGTTTTTTTGGCGGATTCTTCAGCGGCGGAAAGGGCATTTATGCGCGCTTCGTAATCGGCCCCGGCTTTTTTATAGTCTTCCTCACGGGCGATAAATTCTCCGATTTGAGTTTCAAAACCGGCCTTTTCAAGCTTTAATGCCTCTTCGCTGGCGGAAAGCGCTTTTATGCGCGCTTCATAGTCCGCTCCGGCCTTTTTATAGCTTTCTTCGCGGGCGGTGAACTCCCCGATTTGGGCTTCATAACCGGCTTTCTCACGTTTTAAAGCCTGCTCGCTTGAGGTAAGGGCATTTATGCGCGCCTCATAGTCGACACCCGCTTTTTTGTAGCCCTCCTCGCGGGAAATGAACTCCCTGATTTGGGTTTCAAAGCCGGCTTTCGCAAGTTTTAAAGTCTGCTCGCTTGAGGTAAGGGCGTTTATGCGAGCTTCATAATCAGTACCGGCTTTTTTGTATCCTTTTTCGCGGGAAATAAATTCCCCGATTTGCGCTTCGTAAGCGGCTTTATCGCGTTTAAGGCCTTCCTCGCGGGCGGAAATTTCCGTAATTTGTGTTTGATAGCCGGCATTTTCCCTCCGCAAAGCTTCTTCTTGTGCCTTAAGTTCGTTATAAGCGGCCAAATCGCGCTCGTGGCGGGCGTTCATTTTATTGAGTTCCGCTTTTAAAGACTCTTCCAAAGCGGCGTGTTCGGATTTTAAAGATTCAATGTCTTTGATGTACTTTTCATTGGCGGCCAACGCTTCGTCTTTTTCGGACAGGATTTTGCGGATTTCCTCGCTAAGAGCGGCTTTTTCCGATTCAAGACCGGAAAGAGTTTGCTTTAAAGCCTGATATTGATTTTGTTCTCTGGAAAGCTTTTCCGAAGCGGAGGAAAGTTCCCCGCGCAAAGCTTCGATTTCCTGCAAGTGGCTTTCTTTGATAAATTCGATTTCGCGGTACAAATCGGTTGATTTGCCTTCAAGCCCGCGTTTTTGTTCATCAAGGTTTTTTACATCGTTTCTTAAAGATTCTATTTGCAGTTTTAAAGTATTTACGAAAGTTTCTTCCTGACGGTATTTGTCTTCCGCCCGGCGAAGTTCAAGCGTAATGCTTTGGGCTTCCTGCGCTTTTTGATTTTTAAGAAGTTCAATTTCGCGCATTTGCTCGTTTTTAAGGGCGGAGATTTCCTTTTCGTGCTGGGCGCGGGCCGCTTCAAGCTGTCTAAGATTTTCTTCCGTTCTTAAGGAAAGAGCTGCGTTTTCCCCGTGCATCTGCTGGAGCTTCGTTTCCAAGGATAAAATCTTTTCCCTTAGACCGCCTGCTTCGTTTGCGCTTAAGTTTAAAAGTTCCTGCGATTGGGCGATGTTCCTTTTAAGTTTCTCAATTTCAACCCCCTGGGCGGAAGCCTCCCTCTTGGCGGCTTCGCGTTCGGCACGGGTAGAGTAAACTTCCTTATCCAAAGCGGCTTTGGCGGCTTCCAAGCCGGAAAGCTGTTCCCTTAAAAAAGAATTTTGTATTTCTTCCTGTTTAAATTTTTCTTCCGTCTTGCTTAAAGCCAGACGAAGGGACATAATTTCCTTAGCTTGCTCGGAAGATTTCCTGATGGAGGAAAGCTTTTCCTCCCGGACTTTGCGGATTTCGTCATCAAGGGCGATTTTTTCCTGATTTAAAATGGAAAGGTGCTGCTCCATACGGGAAAGCTTAAAATCGCCGTGGCGGGCCTTTTCCTCAACTTTGTTAAGCTGAACGCGCAGAGAAAGAAGTTCCTTTGTTTGCTCGGCTGATTTCCTTAAAGATTCCATTTTTTCGTTTTTGGCTCTTTTGACTTCGCTGTTCAAAGCCAAATTTATGGATTTAAGACGGTTGGTTTTTTCCCGCAGGCGATTGATTAAAGTTTGGTCTTGGTTAATTAAATTTTCTTCGTACTGCAGACGGGCGTTGACTATATTGTCAATGCTGCCCCTTAATACGGAAATATCGTTTAAAACGCTTGACCTGCTGGAATTGGCAATAGCTTTAAGACTGCCTTTAAGAGTTTCAATCGTCGCCGACATATTTTTGTAAAACTCGTCATTGTTCTTAAAGCCCTGTTTTTCCTCGGTGTCGATATCTTCGATTTCGCGCTGAAGGCCGTTGAAATAGGATTTTTCTTTGTTTACGTCCACAAAGCTGGATTCAAGCTCCGATATTTTCTGCTCCAAATGCCTTAGGCCCTGCCCGCCTTCAAAAGAGGAATCGGCGTAAGAGGGGCGGGAGTAGTCTTCACGATAAGAAGGAACTTCCTCCGCGTCGGCGTTATAACGATAAGAGTTTTTGTCGTCCGTATAAGAAGTTTCTTCCGGTTGATGCGGAGCGGAAGAAGAGTATTCTTCCTGCGCGGGAGCGGAATGCTGAGGCTGTTTCGGCTCTTCCGCGCGGGCGTCGGCGGAAGCAATGCCGTTTTCCTTCACAAAAGAATCTATATCAAAACTGTCGGCAAAAGGGAAGGCCTCGTCTTTGCCGCTTGAAGCGGAAGCCGCATCAATGCCATCATCATTTTGCAGAGATTGTAAAAATTCGTTGAAATCTTGGTTGTTCTTATCGTTATCTAAAGACATATTTCCTCTTAAATGTTATATATTAATATATAATACGCCATATAAAATTTAAGCAGAAATAAGCCCTACTGTCAAGAAATTGTTACACGAAGAATCCGTCAACCCGCCACGACGTTTAAAGCGGAAGCCAAATAGAAGCTTCCAGCGGCGATGACATTGCCGCTTAGCTCCAAAGGATTAAAAGATGAAATATCCCTTAAAAAGGATGTTTTTGCATTTTTATTAAAGCAGTTTAAAAGAATTTCAGGCGCGATATTGCGGGCCTTATCAGGGCAAGCCAAAACTATATTTTTGAAATTACTTTCGGCAAGCGCACAAAGAGCTTCATAGTTATGACCTTTTGAAGCCGCCAAAACAAGAGTATCTTCCGGCCCGGCGAAAGGGCTTTGTTTGTAAGTCTTTATAAGTTCTTTAAAAGCTGCCGGATTATGCGCACCGTCCCTAATAAAATATTTCCCGTTTTTAAGTTTAAACACTTCAAAGCGGCAGGGCAGAGCGAAACCGGCGCAAGCTTTTTGACATATTTTTGCTTCCGCACCCAAAATAAAAGCTGCTTTAACGGCCAATGCCGCGTTCTGATTTTGCGCCACTCCGATAAGTTTGGTAACGAAATGACGGCCTTCAAAATCAAAACTGCTTTGAAGTTTTTTAAAATTATGGCTTAGATTTTCTGGTTTTTCAACCTGAAAAAGCGGCGATTTTAAAGACGACGCTTTTTTTTGCGCTATACGCAAAGCCGCTTTAGGCAAAGGGCCGAGCAAAACGGGGATTTTAGGCTTTATAATGCCACATTTCTGCGCGGCGATTTCTTCAATGCTTGCGCCGAGCATAGCGCAGTGATCCAAAGCTACGGAAGTTATTACGGATAGTTCCGGCGCAATGATATTTGTACTGTCCAAAAGACCGCCGATACCGCATTCAAATACGGCAAAATCCACTTTGTTTTCGGTAAAATAATAAAGTGAGGCCAAAGTTAAAACTTCAAAAAAATTAAGTTCTGATGTTTGATTGTTTTTTACGGCTGCGACGGCTTCTATAAAAGAAGTTTCGTCTATATTCGCGCCGTTTATTTTAATGCGTTCCAAAGGGCTTTTTATGTGAGGAGAAGTAAAAAGACCGGTTTTGAAGCAGGACTTATTAAGTATTTCCGCCAAAAGGCCGGCGACGGTGCCCTTGCCGTTTGTACCCGCTATATGAACCGCCTTAAATTTAAGCGGCAGAAGATTCATTTTCAAGGCGGTGTCTTTTACATTTTGCAAGCTGCTTTTCCCCCTTGCGGAAAAAAGCGAGTTCAAACAATCTTCAAAAGTCATAAAATCCGCCTTAAAATGCAATCGGAAAATTTACTTAACGGGATTGACCCTCTTTATTTTTGCGCCGAGCTGAGTCAAGTTCTCTTCCAGTCTTTCATAGCCGCGGTCAATATGGTAAACGCGCTCGACTTCGCTTACGCCCTTGGCGCACAAACCTGCCAAAACCAAAGCCGCGCCGCCGCGCAAATCGGAAGACATTACCACCGCCGGGCTGAAATTCTTAACGCCGGTAATTTTTGCGGTGTTGCGCTCTATCATAATATTCGCGCCCATTCTTACAAGTTCCGGCGCGTGCATAAAGCGGTTCTCAAAAATATCTTCGCTTATTTCGCTTTGCCCGGAACAAAGGCACATTAAGGACATAAAAGGGGCCTGCAAATCGGTAGCAAATCCAGGGAAAGGAGCCGTTTTGATATTTACCGGTTTTATCTTCTTACATTTGGGCCTTATGCGGATAAAATCCGCGCCGGTTTGAATATCAAAACCGGCTTCTTTAAGGTAATCAAGCAAGATTTCATTATCCTCCGGCTGGCACTCCGTAACGGTTACGTCCCCCCGGGTAATTGCCCCGGCGATTACATAAGTGCCGGTTTGGATTCTGTCCGGGCAAACGGTATGCTCCATCGCGCCGAGCTCGCTCTTGCCTTCTATTATCAAGCGGCCTTTTGAGTCCTCCGTAATATCCGCCCCCATTGATCTGAGAGCTTTAATAAAATCTGAAACTTCCGGCTCCCGAGCGACATTCTCCAAAACCGTTTTGCCTTTTATCAGGCAAGCGCACATTAGAAGGTTCTGCGTTGCGCCGACGCTGGGGAAACTCAAAATTATTTTTGCGGGATTTAATTTTCTGCTTTTAAGAATTACATTGCCGTTTTGAACCAGCACTTTCGCGCCCAATTTTTCAAAACCTTTCAAATGGATATCCACCGGCCTTACGCCTATCGCGCAACCGCCCGGCAAAGGTATAACGGCTTTTTTAAATCTGGCCAAAAGCGGCCCGGCAACCCAAAAGCTGGCCCTCATTTGTTTGACCAAATCATAAGGAACTTCCGTCTTAAGTTTGCGCCCGGCTTTAACCGTTAAAGTGCCGGAATCGTATTCGACTTTTTTGCCGAGTTCCTGCAAAATTTTTATGGTTGTTCTGATATCGCGCAAATCCGGCACGCGGTTGATTATGCAGGTTTCATCGGTAAGCAAAGTGGCCATAAGTATCGGCAAAGCGGCGTTTTTGCTGCCGCCGATTTCCACAGTTCCCTTCAGTTTGCGCCCGCCGTTAATTATAAATTTATCCATTTCAGTTCCTTAAAATCAATTTTTAGGCGCGGATTTTTTACGCGCAAATATAAATCTTTCTATGCCGGCAAAATCTTTGCGGCTGAAAGGGACTTCCCATTCTTCCTCGTTAAAGAATTTTAACACTTTTTCGCTTTGAGCGCATCCTATTTCCAGCGAAAGCAAACCGCCGTCCGCCAAATGAGCGGGCGCAGATGAAATGATTTTTCTTATAACATCAAGGCCGTCGGAGCCGCCGTCAAGAGCCAATCGAGGCTCGTTACGGACTTCTGGCGAAAGCGTGGCGATTACGTCCGTAGGGATATAAGGCGGATTGGATATTATAAAATCAAATTCGCCGTCAATATTTTCAAAAATATCGCTTTGAACAAAATTAACTTTCTTGCCCAAATTCATATTTTCAGCATTTTTGCGGGCAACCTGCAAAGCTTCCGGCGAAATATCCGCGCCGATAATTTCCGCCGAAGGAAAAGTAAAAGCCAAACTTATCGCTATACACCCCGAACCGCTGCAAAGATCAAGTATTCTTGAGGGCTGTTTAAGCGGAAGATTTTTTATCGTTTCTTCCACAAGTTCTTCCGTTTCCGGGCGCGGAATAAGCACCGTGGGGCCGACGCTGAACAATCGCCCCATAAATTCGGCTTCCCCTATAATATGGGCAAGAGGTTTGCCGGAAAGTTTTTCCTCAACTATTTTGTTGAAAAGTTTTTCTTCCTTTTCGTAGACGACGTTCTGCCCGAAAGCCCTTATATAAGTTCGGCTTTTATTGAAAGCAAAAGCGGCGATAAGCTCGGCGTGGGCTAAAGCTTCGTCCACACCTTTGGCTTCAAAACGCGCTTTCGCGCCGTCAACAAGCTGCTTGATGGTTATCATAACTATACTGCCATCGCCTTAAGTTTTTCCTCGGTGCGAAGCTTCCTTAAATGTTCAAGAATTTCGTCTATGCCGCCTTCCATAATTTCCGTAAGGTTATGGAAGTTCTCGTTAAGGCGGTGATCGGTTACGCGGCTTTGCGGAAAGTTGTAAGTCCTTATCTTTTCGGAGCGGTCCCCCGTGCCTACTTGGGCTTTTCTGGCGTCGTAAATTTCTTTATTGCGTTTTTCTTCTTCTATTTGGTAAAGTTTCGCCCTAAGCATACGCATAGCCTTTTCCCTGTTTGCGCCCTGGTGGCGTTCCTCGCGGCAGCTTACCACTATGCCGGTAGGTTTATGGATAAGCCTTACGGCCGTTTCCACTTTGTTGACGTTCTGGCCGCCCGCACCGCCCGCGCGGCAGGTTTCCATTTCTATATCGGCGGGATTAATTTGTATATCGATGTCTTCAGCTTCCGGCATAATTGCTACGGTTACGGTTGAGGTATGTACGCGGCCCGAAGTTTCCGTATCGGGTACGCGTTGGACGCGGTGCGTACCGGCTTCGTCCCTGAGCCAGGAATAAGCACCGTCACCCTTAATAAACATACTTGCGTATTTGCAGCCCTTAAGGCCGGTTGGAGTATATTCCAAAAGTTCGGTTTTCCAATTCCTGTTTTGCGCGAAATGCTGATAAACCCTTAAAAGTTCCGCGGCGAAAATCGCGCTTTCTTCCCCCCCTGCGCCGGGGCGTATTTCAAGGTAAATATTCTTGGAATCGTTGGGATCGGGCGGAATAATCAAAACGCGCAGTTCTTTTAAAATTTCATCGGGTTTGCCTTCAAGTTCGGCAAGTTCTTCCGCGGCCAAAGCAGCCATTTCCTTATCGCCGGATTCCAGCATTTCCCTGTCGGCTTTTATGGCTTCCTGCACTTTCGAGAGTTCCTGCGCCTTCTCTATAATCGGGCGCAAAAAAGCGTGGCGTTTGGTTTTTTCCTTAAAAACTTCCGGCGTTATGGTGCCGGCGGCCAATTCGGCCTCTATTTGCTCAAATTCTTCTTTAAATTTAGATATATCCATAATTTACCTTTCCGTACTATAAATAAGCAGCCCCACATTTTCAGAGGGGCTGCTTAAATGGTTTTAAAAAGCTATTTTCCTTCTTTCTTTTCAGCTTTTTTATCGGCTTTTACGGTTTTCTTCGCAACTTTTACAGGGGCCGTGGATAAAGAAATTTTCCTAACGGAGCCTTTCTTGGCTTTTACTTCCGTTTTGGGTTTTCTTACCACCATTTTGCCCTGAGTGGATGCAAATTTCTTATTGAATTTTTCTACGCGGCCTTCCGTATCAAGCATTTTTTGTTTGCCGGTAAAGAACGGATGGCAGGCGGAGCAGATATCAAGCTTTACGGCTTTCATCGTGGAGCGGGTTTTAAATTTGGCGCCGCAGGCGCAGACCACTTCGACGACTTCGTATTTAGGATGGATATTTTCTTTCATTTCAGATTACCTCAAAAAATTAATTCCCTTATATTATACTATAAAAAGCGGCAATATTCATAATTTAAATATTGCCGCCGTCTGGGAGTTTAAACTCGCTTAAAAACTGCTGACTTCCATTTGTTTTAAAAAGTCCTTATTGGACTTGGTGGCCGAAAGCTTTTCCAAAAGTAAAGTCATAGCGTCTACGGAGCTTAACGGGGAAAGGATTTTCCTCATAATCCAAGATTTGTTCAATTCTTCTTCAGTCATAAGCAGATCTTCTTTGCGGGTGGAAGAGCGATTGATGTCTATCGCGGGGAAAATTCTTCTGTCTGCCAGTTTGCGGTCAAGGCTGATTTCGCTGTTGCCCGTACCTTTAAATTCCTCATAGATTATATCATCCATTCTGCTGCCCGTTTCGACGAGAGCGGTGGCGATAATCGTCAAAGAACCGCCTTCTTCTATATTTCTGGCCGCGCCGAAAAACCTTTTGGGACGCTGCAAAGAAGTGGCTTCCAAACCGCCGGTAAGCACGCGGCCGCTGGCGGGGGTTATGGTGTTGTAAGCGCGCGCAAGACGGGTGATAGAGTCAAGCAAAATTACTACGTCCTTGCCGTTTTCAACGCCGCGCTTGGCTTTTTCCAAAACCATTTCCGCAACCTGTACGTGACGTTCGGCGGGTTCGTCGAAAGTCGATGCGATGACTTCCCCGTTGACGCTGCGGCTCATATCGGTAACTTCTTCCGGGCGCTCATCAATCAAAAGAACCAAAAGCTCAACGTCCTTATGATTGGCCGTAAGGGAATTGGCAATATTTTTAAGCATTACGGTTTTGCCGGTTTTGGGAGGAGCGACGATTAAAGCCCTCTGCCCCTTGCCGATAGGCGCCATTAAATCTATGACCCTTTGCGTAAGATCTTTTTTATCCACTTCAAGCGTAAAGCGGCTGTCCGGGTGCAAAGGCGTAAGGTTTTCAAACAGCGGTCTGCGGTAAACTTTGTCGGCGTCTATATCGTTGACTTTTTGAACTTGCAGCATTGCGAAAAATCTTTCATTGTCTTTAGGAGGGCGTATCAAGCCTTCTATTTTATCGCCTTTTCTTAGGCCCAAACGCTTAATCTGAGAGGGTGAAACGTATATATCTTCCCCGCCGGCGAGGTAATTGTTTTCTTCCGACCTTAAGAAACCGAAGCCGTCGGGCAAAATTTCCAAAACACCGCCGCCGTAAACGGAACCGTTTTGCTTAGCTTGAACCGCTATAATCTTACCGATAAGCTGCTGCTTCCTTAAACCGGAAATATCCTCAACATTATAATTTACGGCAAGCTTGGTAAGTTCCGCCACGCTGAGTTTGGAAAGGGCCCTGGCATCCATAGGTTTGGAACCGTTGGCTTTGGGCTGATGATAATTCTGTTCGGATTGAGTCCTTGAATAAACCGTTTTTGCGGCGGGCTTTTCCGCAGCTGCCGCGGGGGCGGAAGTTTTTTCCGTAACAGCCGTTTCCGCCGATTGCTGACGGGAGGCGTATCTGCGCGTCGCGGGTTTTTCTTTCGCCGTTTCTTTGGCGGCGGTTTTTACTTCTTTAGTTTCCATAATTACCTCATTGGTTTTTTGTTTAAAATATTAAAAAATCTTTCTGTTTTGTCTTTAAGTTCTTTTCTGCTTTCGTTATTATAAATGACGATATCAGCCTTCTGAGCTTTTACCCAAAGCGGAGTTTGTTTTAAATCGCGAGCTTTGAAATCCTCCGCCTTAAAGCCTTTGTTTACCGCACGCGAAAGACGGATTTTGTCATCGGCGTATATGCACAAAGTAAGGTCAAAAGAGTTTTCAAGGCCGGCTTCAAAAAGCAAAGGCAAATCGAAAATTATAATTTTTTCCTCGGCGGAATTTATAATTTCCGCGGCTTCTTTTAATATGAACGGGTGCAAAAGATTTTCCAGCCATTTGCGTTTTACGTCATCTTTAAAAATGCGGGCCGCGATTTCCGCTCTGTCGCAGGAAGCAAAGGCTTCCCGTATTTTATCTTTAAAAATTTCAAAATATTTTTTGCTTAATTCGTCCGCGCATATCGTAAGCGCGCCGAGTTCTTTAAAAATTTCCAAAGCCGTACTCTTGCCGCCGGAAATCCCCCCGGTCAAACCTATGACGGTTTTGCCTTTTCTTCTGAAATCCATTAAATTACCTTTCCCATTTCGCTCCAATTTCGGCCGGCTTTCGCTTCCGCCAAAAGAGGTACGCGCAGTTTTACGGCGTTTTCCATTTTTTCCTTTACCCAAAGGGCCGTTTCTCTTGCGCGGCCTTCGGGAACTTCAAAAATCAATTCGTCGTGAACCTGCAAAAGCAGGCGGCTGCCTTCCAGTTCCGGCGCGGCGAAAATATCCGTCATAGCTTTTTTGATAATGTCCGAAGATCCGCCTTGAACCACAGTATTGACCGCCGCGCGGTTGGCAAAACTTGTAAGGCGCGAAGAAGCGGCTTCAAACTCGGGAATATACCTTATATGACCGAAAAGCGTTTTTACATATCCCGATTTACGGGCCTGTTCGGCCGTGGCGTTTATCCAGGTTTTAACGGTTGAGTATCTTTTAAAATATGCGTCAATATAATTTTTGGCTTCGCTCATAGAAATACCCAAACTCTGCGAAAGAGCCAAAGGCCCCTGCCCGTATACTATGCCGAAGTTTATCGCCTTTGCGCCGGAGCGCATTTCTTTAGTTACTTCTTCCGGCTTTACATTAAAAACTTCCGAAGCCGTTTGGCGATGTATATCCGCCGCGGCTTTAAAAGCGTTTATAAGAGCTTCGTCGCCGGATTCGTGGGCCAAAACGCGCAAATCTATTTGGGAATAATCCACGGAAAGCAATACTTTTCCTTCCGGCGCGACGAAAGCCTGCCTTATCAGGCGGCCCTTTTCGCTTCGGACGGGAATATTCTGCAAATTCGGGCTGAAGCTTGAAAGCCGCCCGGTTACCGTCCCGGTTTGATTGAAATTTGTATGTACGCGGTGCGTTTCGGGCCCGGCTAAATTTAAGAGAGTGTCAACATAAGTGCTTTTAAGTTTTGCACTTTCCCTGTATTTAAGTATTTGCCCGGCTATGGGATGAATTTTTTTCAAAGTTTCCAAGGCTTCTTCATCGGTGGAATAGCCCGTTTTGGTTTTCTTAGCCGCAGGGAGACCAAGCTGTTCAAAAAGCAAAACTCCAAGCTGTCTGGTTGAGTTTATATTAACATCGTAACCGGCGGTTCGATTAATTTCTTTTTGCTCCGCCTGCATTTCCTTATCAAGCAAAATTGATAAAGTTTTAAGCCAAGCCGTATTTACCATTATGCCGTTGTTTTCCATATTTAAAAGCACGCTCATCAACGGGATTTCCATTTCCGAATATACTTTTAAAGCGTCCTTTTCTTTTAAAAGAGTTTCCAGTTTGTCTTTAAGAGCCCAAATATTTTGGGCGTAAAAAGCCATTCTTTCTTTAAGGCCCGCGCCTATGCCGAGCATAACGCCCAAATTAACCGTAAGAGAGCCCATAAGGCTGAACTCTCCGGAAGGATCAAGACAGTATTTGGCCAAAGCGCCGTCAAAACAATTTATAAATTTACCGGCTTTGGGATTATATCCCAAAACCCTAAAAGCGTATTTTACGTCATATCCTATTTTAAGTATAGAGTCATCGTCAAAAATATTAAATAAAGATTCTTCCTGTTCGGGGCTGAGAGTCAAAGCGTCGGCAAAGGCCGCACATTGCGCGCTGGAAGCCAAAACCAGAGCGTCTTCTTCCGCATAAACAAAAAGCTCTTTACTTATTAAAGAGCGTTTTATCACTTCTTCAAAAGAGGAAAATTTATATTCT
This sequence comes from Elusimicrobiota bacterium, assembly GCA_029008615.1. Classification (GTDB taxonomy): domain Bacteria; phylum Elusimicrobiota; class Elusimicrobia; order Elusimicrobiales; family Elusimicrobiaceae; genus Proelusimicrobium. The sequence goes on from JAQXJI010000011.1 coordinate 27,313, forward strand.
TCTCTTGCTTCTTTAACCGCCGCAGAAGGCTGAGGAATTTCCTCCGAAAAATCAAAAAGCTCGCCCTGTACCGGTGTTTGGGTTTGGATTTCGGCGGGTGCAGATTCTTTAAAAGATTCTCTAAAGGCCAGCAAATTTTTAAATTCAAAACGGTTGGCAAAAATTTCCAACTCTTCTTCCAAAGGTTTTTTTACGGCGAAATCTTCAATATTCAAGCCAAGCGGCAAATCGTCTTTTAAAGCCGCCAGTTTTTGCGAAAGCAAAACGCTTTGCTTGGCGGACAATAGTTTTTTTATTACGCCCGGTTTGATTGAAGCGTCGCCCGATTCCGCGGCTTTATAAATCTCGGCGATATGGCCGAATTTATTTATAAGTTCCGCGGCGGTTTTGGGGCCTATGCCATCAGCACCGGGAATATTATCGGCCGTATCCCCTACTATGGAAAGATAATCAAGCATATAAGCGCAGGGAACGTTAAATTTGGCAAGGCAGGCTTCCTCGGATTTATATTCTTCTTTAGACGCACCCGACCATATTTTTACTCCGCCGCCTGCGGCCTGAAAAATATCTTTATCGGAAGTTACTATCACAACTTCCTTGCCGGCCCTTTTGCCCAAAGCCGCCAAAGTAGCCATCAAATCATCGGCCTCCGCCCCGGGCAAAGCCGCAGTTTTAAGCCCCATAGCAGAGACCAAATCACGCGCCGTTTTAAGCTGGCTTACAAGTTCTTCATCGGTTTTCGGGCGATTGGCTTTATAATCCGGGTAAAGTTCGTGGCGGAAAGTCGGCCCCTTTGAATCAAAGCAAACCGCCGCGAAACAAGGCTTTTTATCCTTTAAAAATCTTATAAGCCAATTAACAAAGCCGTACAAAGCGCCGGCTTCCTCGCCTTTTGACGTTCTTAATTTAGGCAAAGCGTGATAATTTCTGTGCAAGAAGCCGTGTGCGTCTATGATAAAAAATTCTTTTGAAAAGGGCATAATTTGTTTTTATGCGGCATATTCAGCGCATAAAGCGCGCAAGTTGGAAAGGAAACCTCTGGTTTTGAAGGATTTTATCTTTGCCCGCTTATTACGGCGGGCAAAGAATATTCGGCAAGTTTTATATTATAAATTTTACAAAAGAGCATCAAGCTGTTTTTTAAGTTCTTCTTTGCTCTGCAAGCCCATAAGCTGCTTCTTCAATTCCCCGTCTTTGAAGAAAAGAAGCGTCGGAATGGAAGCTATGCGGTACTGAGCGCTTTTTTCCGCGGCGTCGTCAGTATTGATTTTACAGATTTTGGCTTTGCCTTCGTATTCGGAAGCGAGCTCTTCTATAACCGGGCCCAACATCCTGCAAGGGCCGCACCACGGCGCCCAAAAATCTACCAGCGCCACGCCTTTGTACTGCAAGACTTCTTTGTCAAAATTCGCGTCGTTAAGATGAATTTCACTCATTATAAACACCCCTGTAACTTAAATATCGTCGTCTTATTTAAGAATATATCATTCCTCCGCCGTTGTCAATAACTTATAAAAAAGTATAATGGTAACGAAACGGACGCGACCGAATTCGTTTTAAATCTTTTAAGATATATTTTTTGATACAATAAAGACAGATATGGATACAAAAGAACAGATAATAGCGATAGTTTTCGGCAATAAAAAAATGTTTTTTAAAGCCGCTTTGATTTCCGTAAGGGAAGCCGACACGCAAAGCACTTCCGAACTGGAAGAAATCCCCGACGGCCAAGTAAAGGAATACTACGCCGATTTGTGTATGGAGAAAACTTACAAAAACGGCAAACTTAAAAAATCTCTGACGCTTACCGGAAGAACGGAAAGGACTTTTTCCTCCATATCGGATAAAAACGAACCAAATGCCGCGCTTTTCGCCCAAGGAAAAACTTTTATAAGGAATTTGCGCCAAAGGTTGTTTTTTATAGACGGGGAACAAATCGGCGCGCAGGAACTGGACGAAGCCGGACGGGTGTTAAGCGTTCAGGGAAAGGCTTTCAGCGGGGAAGCAAAAGAATTTTACCCCAACGGCAACGTAAAGAGGGAAGCTTCTTTCAAAAACGGCCTGCCTTGCGGAAGCGTAAAAACTTACGACAAAGAAGGCAGACTGATATCCCAGGAAGAATATAAAAACGGACTCAGAGACGGCAAAGCCAAACGCTTTAATTTTATCCATAATATACCTACGGAAGAACAACTTTCTTACAAAGACGGATTTTTGAACGGAACCAGAAAGATCTTCGGGCCGGACGGAAAATTGCTTATGTCCGAAGAGTACCGGGCCGGCAAACGCGACGGAGAGGTAAAATATTTTAATTCGGAAGGTTCTATGGAAGTTAAAGCCGAATACAAAAACGGCAAAAAACACGGCAAAAGGATTTTCTATTACGACAACGGAAATATTATGCACGAAGAAACATTTTCCGGCGGAATGCTGCAAGGAGAGCGGAAAACTTACGCAAAAAACGGACGGCTTACGCTTACAGAAAATTACAAGGATAATCTGCTCTGCGGGCAGAGGACTGCGTTTGATACGGAAGGAAAAGAACTCCGCAAAGAACTTTACGAAAACGGCAAACTTATAAACAAAGAGGATAAATAATTATGGAAATATCCGTATTCGCTCCGGCAAAAATAAATTTGTTTCTTGAAGTTACCGGCAAAAGGGAAAACGGCTATCATAATTTGGCTACGCTTTTTGCCAAACTTGCCATAGGCGACGACATAAAAATATCCGCGCAAAGAACGGAACAAACCAATATAGAATTAAAGATAAAAGGCCCGTTCGGCGCAGGCTTAAAAGCGGACAAAAGCAATTTGGCTTATAAAGCCGCAAAAGCTTTTTTTGAACATTTTGATATAAAAGCCGACTGTAAAATCCGCCTGGAAAAAAATATGCCGTTGGGTTCGGGGCTGGGCGCGGGCTCTTCCGACGCGGCGGCCGTATTAACGGGGCTTTGCAGCCTTTTTAATATAGAACTTAACTCCAAACGAATGAAAGAACTTGTAAACATAGCCGCAAAACTGGGCGCGGACGTGCCTGTGTTTTTATACCCGGAAACTTTTTTTAAAGCGGAAGGAATAGGCGAAATACTTACCCCGGTAAAAAGCAAAATAAACTCGCCTTGGATTATAATAGCTTATCCCGGAGAAGGCTCCGATACGACGGAAGCATACAAAAAATTAAGCCTTAATCCGCAAGAAAAAATCTTGACACATATCTCTAATCTTAATAAACTAATATATAGTATTGAAAGCGGTAGTCCTTTAAATGACTATGCTAATCTTATTTACAATAAACTTGAGGACTCTGTTCTTCCGTACAAGGGAAGCGTCGCTCAGCTTAAAAGCGAACTTTTAAGCTTGGGTGCGCATTATGCCTTGATGTCGGGATCGGGCGCCTGCGTATTCGCGCTTGTCCGGGACGAACAAAAGGCAAAGGGAATCGTTAAGAATATCTCAAAAGAAAACAGGACGATCTTCTTAACGCATTTTTGGAGGACTTGAGTATGAAGATCACAGAAATAAGGATTCACCTTATGGGCGAAGAACGCCTTAAAGCGTTTGCCAGCGTAACATTTGATGATTCTTTTGTAGTCAGAAATATGAAAATAGTGGAAGGCGGCAAAGGGGTGTTTTTGTGTATGCCTTCAAGAAAATTACCGGACGGTTCGCATAAAGATATGGTTCATCCGATTAATCAGGAATTCAGGAAATATCTTGAGGAAAATATTATTAAAGCTTATCAGGAAGAACTTGCCAAGAACCAAGGCGGAAATTCCTCCGAACCGGAAGACAAAGGGCCCGATACGACAGAGGCCTGTTTGCCTGTTGCGGATAAATAACGTATAATATATTATCGGATTGAAAATATCAAAAATATTTTGATTTTTCCGGGTGGTGTAGCGGTAACACGTCTCCCTTTGGAGGAGAAATCCTAGGTTCGATCCCTAGCCCGGAAGCTTTGATTTAAACGGTGCGTCTTAAGGCGCGCCGTTTTTTAGAATAAAAACAAAAGGAGTAAATATGTTTCAAACTTTACTTTTAAAAACCTGCCTTATTTTGGCCGCTTCGCTTTTTACGGCCTATATCGGCAGCAGGCTTTCCGCCGGGATATTCCAACGCGCAGTCCAAACCGGGGACATAAGCAAAATAAAAACTACTATGTGGACTGCTTTAATAGTGAACATAATCGCTTTCTTACTGCTTTTGTTCTTTAAAACGAATTTGCTTTTAAGCTTCGCGTTTATGTTCGCTTTTACGCTTTCAAGCGGATTTACCTTGGGCATTTATACGCTTTCAAACCCCGAAGTCGTGCAGAAAGCCACGCTTATCACCGCCCTTACGACGGTGGTTACCGGTGCGATAGCCAGCTATCCCGGGATAGATTTTTCCTGGCTCGGCAAAATTTTATTCTTCGCGCTTTTGGCCGTAATAGTAATAAGCGTTATAGGCCTTTTTGTAAAGATGAAAAATTCCGTCAACCGCTTGATATCGGCGGCGTCGGTACTTATTTTTACGGGCTATCTGCTTTATGATTTTAACCAACTGGCAAAACTTAAAACCGTAGCCGCGGCAAACAACTGGGGTACGGCTTTGGATTTTGCCGTAAATATTTATCTTGATATCGTCAACCTCTTGATAAATTTGATAAATCTAATGAGCAGTTCCAACAACTGATAAAGCGTTTTGTTTTAAAGCCCCGGTTTCGGCCGGGGCTTTTTTTATTAAGCGGGGCCGACGCGCCCCCAAAAGGCCTTTTACGGATTTGAGATTGTATTGCTAAAAATGATATCATATAAGTAATCTTTTTTAGGAGATATCTATGTCAAAAATTGATGCAGTATCCAGAGAATTAATGCTTGACAGTTTAAAGCATTACGCAAAAACTAAAATCCCCTTTGAGTTTATCCGCGAACACGACGCCAAGAACGAATTTCCCGCAGAGCTTATTAAAGATATGTACAAAAGCGACGTTCTCGGCGTTAATCTTTTATTAATACCGGAAGAATACGGCGGCCTCGGCGGGACAACCACCGACATATACAGAATATGCGAAGCCCTCGCCCGTGTTGATTTGGGTATAGCCACTTCGGTATTCGCCACCTTCTTGGGAAGCGACCCGCTTTCAGTAGGCGGCACGCCGGAACAAAAAGCCTACTGGTTCAACAGAATGGCAAAAGAAAGCCTTATGGTTGCATACGGTGCGACGGAAGCCGACGCCGGCAGCGACCTTGTTTCCTTAAGAACAAGGGCCGAACACGTAATTGAAAACGGCCAAATCAAAGGCTATAAAATTACCGGAAGCAAAATGTGGATTTCAAGCGGAGCCGTGGCGGATTTATACACCGTTCTGGCCCTCGCGCCGGGCGGCCCCAGCTGGTTCTTGGTTGAGAAAGGTACCCCCGGTTTTACCCAGGACAAACACGAAGACAAGCACGGTATAAGGCTTTCCAATACGGCCGGCCTTGCCTTTGACGAAGTATACGTCCCTGCGGCCAATTTAATCGGCGGAGTCGAAGGGAAAGGTTTGCTTCAGGCGCAGGCCGTATTCGGTTATACCAGATTAATGGTTGCCGCTTTCGGTTTGGGCGCGGGCGAAGAAGCCATAGAAACCGCCATCGATTACGCCAACCACCGCATACAGGCCGGCGGCCCCCTTTCCGAAAAGCAGGGCTATATGCTTAAACTTATTACCCCGCATTACATCAAATTTGAAGCCGCAAGGGCGTTTATCGACGAAACCGCCAAAAAGCTTGACGTAAACAATCACGGACAGGCGACGGAAGGTTCAATCGGCAAATACTATGCGACGGAAGCCGGCAACAAAGCCGCGGAAGACGCCATACAAGCTTTGGGCGGTTTTGGTTATACCAAAGAATTTGCCGTGGAAAAAATCAAACGCGACGTAAAAATTACCTGCATTTATGAAGGTACCAACGAAGTAATGGAAATGACCATTTACAGAGGCCGCTGGCAGGAACATTTAAAGAGCAGAGGTATGTATTACAAAAATATCGCCGACGAAATGGACGCCATTCACGCAAAGAACCCGGAAGTCGGCGCGAACGTAATCGCCTTGGGCTTAAGGGCTTTGGCAGCAGTTTTGGAAGAATGCCGTTTACAGCGTCTTACAAGACACCAATACATAACCTTTAAACTCGGCGAACTTATCGCCAATGCCGAAGTCGCCGCCGCTTTCTGCCGCGCAATCGGAAACGGCAAAATTGTGGAAGGCTGCAAATTTGACGCCGAAACTTTAAAAGCTATGTGCCGCGTAAACGCCAAAGAAACGGCTTACGACATCGCTTCAAGAGGCACGAAACTTGTTTTAAGCGCGGGCACCGCCGACGCGGCCGCTTTGCTTAATGCGACGAGCTTCGTCCAGATAGAAGCCAATATGCACGGCTGTATTGAGGACTCCGATAAAGTATCGGCAAAACTCAGAGAGATTTTTAGAAAATAGGAGCTTCATTTTATATGAATATCATAGTTTGCATAAAACAGGTGCCCGATTCTTCAAGGGTAAAAGTGGATCCGAAAACTTCCACTTTGGTCCGAGCGGGCGTCCCCAGCATTTTAAATCCTTACGATCATTTTGCTTTATGTCAGGCTCTTAAAATAAAGCAGAAAACCGGCGCGACGGTTACCGTCCTTTCAATGGGCCCCAATCAGGCGCAAAGCGTAATAAGAATGGCTTTGGCTTTGGGCGCAGATAAAGGCATTTTGCTTTCAGACAGAGCCTTTGCCGGTTCCGACACTTGGGCCACCTCTTACGCTTTGGCTACGGCCATTAAGAAAATAGGCTCCTACGATTTGGTTATGTGCGGACAAATGGCCATTGACGGTGACACCGCCCAAACCGGCCCCGGCATCGCCTATCACTTGGGCATACCGCAAATAACTTTCTGCGATAATATCGATACTGCGGAAGGCAAAGTAATAGTGCGCAAAATAATAGACGGCGGACATCAAATTATGGAAGCTGACTTGCCCGCACTCGTTACAATGACTATGCCTTTTGATTATGTAGCTTCTTATCCTTCTTTCCTCGGGGCTTTCCGCGCGCAAAACAAAATTTCTTTAACGTGGACTGCCGCGGATATCGGCGCGGATCCAAAAAAACTAGGTTTGGACGGATCACCCACCCGCGTAGACAGAATCTTCCCCCCGCCGGCAAGGCCCAAAGGCCAAATATTCAACGCCGGAGCGGGCGAACTGGCCGATAAAGTGCTTGAGATTTTAGCCAAGGAGGAAATAATCTAATGATACAGATTGCACAAAACTGCGTAGGCTGCGGCAAATGCGTAAGCGTATGTCCTTTCGGGGCTTTGAGCCTTGTTAACAGGAAAGCCGTCGCCAATTCTTCCTGCACGATGTGCGGCGCTTGCGTCAGCCAATGCCCGGTAAAGGCTTTGAGCCTCCCCCAAACGGGCGGAGCCGCCAAAGATTTATCCGCCTATAAAGGCGTTTGGGTTTTTGTGGAGCTCTTAGCCGAAAGAGGCGTTTTGAAACCGCGCTCAGTCAGCTTGGAACTTTTAACCAAAGGAAGAGAGCTTGCCAATCAACTCGGCGAAGATTTATGCGCCGTAGTAATAGGCAGCGCCAACGGCGGTTATTTTGCCGAACTGGCTTCCTACGGAGCAGATAAAATCTATAACGTCGAAGGCCCCGGCTATGCCGATTATAACACCGAAGCTTACGCCAACGCTATGATTACGCTTATCAATAAATATAAGCCCAGCATAGTGTTGTTCCCCTCCACTTACGTCGGGCGCGATTTATCGCCCAGAATTTCCGCGGAGATTTTTGTAGGCTTAACGGCGGACTGCACCGGCCTTTCAATCAAAGAAGGCAACCTTATACAGACTAGGCCGGCTTTCGGCGGTAATATTATGGCCGATATTAAATGCCCAAATCACCGCCCGCAAATGGCTACGGTTCGCCCTAACGTAATGCCCAAGCAGGTAACCGCGCCGGGCAAAACAGCTCAGGTTATAAACGAACCTATTGCGGTAAGCCCCAAAGCGGCGAAAGTAAGAATTATCAGCAAGGAAATCGAACAAAACCAGGAAGTTGAAAAACTCGACGAAGCCAAGATTGTAATTTCCGGCGGAAGAGGTTTAAAAACCGCAGAGAATTTTGAAATCTTGAACGAGATTGCGGCGGAACTCGGCGGAGCGGTGGGCGCTTCCCGCGCGGCTATTGACGCTGGCTGGAAATCTAAAAACCACCAAGTCGGCCAGAGCGGCGTTACGGTTAAACCGAAGCTTTATATGGCTTGCGGAATTTCCGGCGCGATACAGCATACCGTCGGTATGCAGGACAGCGATATTATCATCGCCATAAATAAAGACGCTTCCGCGCCGATATTTAACTTCTGCAAATACGGCATTGTGGGTGATCTTCACCAGATATTACCCAAAGTATTGGAAGGCATTAAAAAAGCCAAAAAATAATTAATTTAAGGCTTTTAAATAAAACCCCCGCCAAATAAAGCGGGGGTTTTATTTTGCAGCAAATATAAATTTTAAGTTACTTAATATTTTCGGCGGCGGGAGCATTCACGAGATTTTGGGGGCGGATTGTGAAATTTTTTCAGCTTCGCTTTTAGCCAGATTTTCCAAATCTTCAAAAGCTTTTACAACCATATTAATTATATCCTCTCTGTAAACGCGGGCATTAGGATAATAAAAATTTCTGTAAACCCATTTGTTATTAAAAAACTCTTCTTTTACACGCGTCAAATTATATTTGTCAAACACTTCGCAATTTAGCAGTTCCCTTGCTTCATTTTCATATTTTTCATCTTTCACGCGAAGGGCAAATGTCAGCCATTCAGGTTTAAATAAAATATAAAAATAAGGATGATTTACGTCTTTTTTCCATATTTCAATATTTTTGCTTTCGTTATTATCTTTAATTGTTTCAATTCCCTTGGTATACCCTGTAAGACGTTTAATCACTTCCCGCGCCAAATCTTCATTTTTTTCCAGTAAAAATATTCTCATATATTTTCCTCTTTACAGTTTTATTTTTCTTATGCGGTCCGTACAACACTAGAAGTTATTTTGTTAAATAATATAAAAAAAAGGGGAACCCGTAAAGGCTCCCCTTAGGAGGGTACTATATGTATAGTACCAAAGCTTTATTATACTATTGCACGTCTAAACCTAATGAAGTACAAATACCTTTTACGGAAGCTACGCCCGTAGATGTAGTTTCAGTGCAAGTAATTTTACCGGTATAATAATTTCTCTTTAAAATATACCCTGAAGACCCTTTTCTAGTTGCGGTAATCTCACCGTTTGGCGGAACACCCTCGGCAGAAACTTCAAAATTAAAGTTATTGGAATCCCAACTATTTCCACTTACAGTAGCACCTGAAGTATTTGAAATTTCAATATCCAATGATTCCAATGTGCCGGGATATTTATTATCCTTGGAAACAAGTCTTGCTCTTTCCATAGCGGCCGAAATTGAGCCCATAATAGATAAAGCTTCAGTTGATCTGGATTTTTCCACCGCTTTGAAGTACTGCGGCAACGCTACCGCTGCCAAGATGCCGATAATCAATACTACTACCAGCAATTCTATAAGGGTAAAACCCTTCTTATTTACGTTTTTCATAAACTTCCTCCTTTTTCGCCTATGCTGGGCGTAAGTTAAAATTATCAAAAAAAAAAACAATGTCAACTGTTTTATAATGTCGCCTTAAGGTTCCGTCTAAACAACCAATAAGGAGGCTTACAATTTGCTTTTATATTTGGCCTGATTTTACCCTTTTCTTTAGTTCGGATACCTCGCTCGCTCCGCTCGCATAGCCATAGGTTAAACAAAGCCTTATACTGCACCTTGCGCCGCTCTGAT
>JAQXJI010000012.1 GCA_029008615.1 Elusimicrobiota bacterium
AGTTCAGAAGATTCACCTGGGTCATAGCTTTGATGAATAGAAGATTCTTCACCGGATTTGGGAGTAACAATGTAGTCTAAAGGATTTCTGTAACCGGTGGTGGGTACAAGATCCCCGTCCCCACTTCCTATCCAGTCGGTAGATCCATCTCCTACCCAGTTTTCATAACGGTCAGCGGAACCGTCCGGATATTCAACACCGCTGTTGCGGCTGAGTAATGGCAGCAGCAATAATGCGGCCGCGGCCACTATGATAAAAGGCAAATCCCTTTGAGCTCTTTGGATAAGAGTTCGTTTGGCTTTGCCGTCTCCTCCTACACGGGAGGGAATACGTTTGGATAATGGAAGAGATTTACTCTTCTTTAACTTATCGCTAAACGTAAAGCTGTCTTTATTTGGCATAAGGCCTCCTCTTTACATTTATTCACTTCTACTTCAAATTCGTATTGCGAATACAGGGCTTTACAAATTACTTGTAATGCCCCATATGCCCATTAGACTACAATTTTCATTAACTGTCAATAAATTTTTATACAAATTTCCAACAAATAAATTTAAAAGAAATTTTCATTAACGGTTCCGTCTAAGCCTGCGCCTTTTACAACGTCATCGATAACATTTTCCGTTTTTGTTTTGGCCGCGCCCGGGCTTAACTTGCCATAGCCTTCGGTTATGACTTCTCTTTTGCATCTGGCAATCCATTTCCACAAGGCGAAATAAGAAAAGCCGCCGCCTTGTTTTAATTTAAGCCCGTTTAATGTAGAACAGGAAACATTTTTATCATAATTTAAACCGCATTTGCCGGCATATTGATCGGCCTGGTCGCGCATAGATTCGCACTGCTGAATCATACCGTCCACAATTCCGTTCCAAGCCTGTCTTTTGGCATACACGCGGCGGTGCAGAAGCTTTCTGCAAGAGCCGGGAGGATTGCCTTCATAAGAGGCTTCCTCAAAAAGTTGGTTCTTCATAGATTTAAAACTCTGCCCGAAACTTTCCATTTTGGCTTTATGAGCCTGCTTTGCAGCGGAACAGGCGCTAATTGCGCCGCCGGCTTTATTTATAATGTTTGATGGCGGCTCCAAAGAGTTTAACACTTTTTCCGTTTCTTCCCCTTCGGCAATTAAATCTTCGTTTTCGACTTCGCCGCCGGCCCAAGCGGCCTCAACCAAATTTTTGGAAACATCGGTATATTTTTGACTGGTGGCTATACGGCTTAAATAATATACGCGGCCCATATCTTTCCCAGATGCACCGAACATTCTTAACTGACTTCCGCCGCCGACATTTGTCCTTACTCTGCTTGTTACGGCGTTTATACCGCCGAACGCCCCCAACCTGCCGCCTTTTAATTTTTTAGTTTCTTTATCCAAAGCCTGGAAATACATAAAATTTTCGTCGCTTCTGGCTGAGCGGATTTTACCCTGCTCGCCGGAAGGCTTTATAAATTTGGATCTGTCGCTGCCGCTTAAAATCAATCTGCCGGAAGAATCCGTCTTGGTAATATTGCCTGCGGCGTAAGCGTTATCCAAAGCCACGTCGGAAAAAGGTTTCACAAAAGGCTGACCGTAATTATCTTCGCCTTCGGCTCCGCCAATAGTCGGGGCGACTGCGCCGGCCCTGCCGTACCCTGCGGAAACGCCGATACCTTCAGGATCGTCAATATCATAGCCTGAGGCCGAACCCGCAATGGAGGCATTCCAACGGCCGGTTTTTTCAAATTCTTTAAGGTAAGCCTGTTTTGCGTCTAAAAGACGATCCGAACTTTGCGAACCGAAAGGCGAAAGCCCGCCGGAACTTTCATAAACCGAATATTGGCTGTTGCGGACGGAGGCCAGCCTGCCCCCGCCCTCAACGCCAAAAGTATAAGCGGCGAAATCGGACAAAGTCAAATTACGCATAGACTCATCCGTAAGGCCGAATATATGAGCCATGCGCCCGAGTACGGGTATTTCCGACATAGGCATAGTCATAGCCGTCAGCAGGAACATCAACAGTATTAAAATAACCGCCAATATTCCCTTTTTGTCTTTATAAAAAGGAGTCTTTTTATTTTTGTCCCTAACTATGTTTTTGTTTTTCATACCGATACCCTTTTGTAACTTTATCCTGTTTAAGCACTATCTCCTTGAGGAGGAAGACTTCAGGCTGGAAGTCTTCAATTTATTAATCTTAGTGCCGTTTTCTTTGCTTTCCGCCGAAGCGTTTGTATTGCTCCCGGCCGAAGAAGCCCTGCCCGTTTTGATATTTAAAGCCTCTTGCCGGGCTTGCCGCTGCGCCAGCTTTTCGGCTTCAGCCTTTTTAATGGCGTCCACACGACGCTGATAATCGTTTACCTGAGAACCGTAATCAACGATTTCAAGCCCGTTATCGTGCTTTGCACCGAATGTCCTTTCCGCCGATTTTAAGAACATTTCCGTACTGTCAGCCCTGCCCTGCTGCCCCGTCCTGTCTACGGGGATATAAATATCCCTTTTTGGCCGGCGCGGCTCCCGCTGAGGCAAAAGCCCTTGGGCCTTAAGTTCGGCTTCA
>JAQXJI010000013.1 GCA_029008615.1 Elusimicrobiota bacterium
GCGAGCGTGAAAGTGCGTGATTTTTGGGTTTTGAGATGTATTTTGATTTTATTTGACGCAAGGTATACTAAGCGTGATGCGCCCGGAGGGCGCGCAGTATCCGAAGCGGTAAAAAAATCAAAAGACGCTCAAAAACGAAAATTTGCCTAAATATTAAAGCTTGCTAGCCGCAAGTACGCAACTTAGCCGACTAATCCAACGATAAACCAATCTTCAAAACCTTGGGCCTATATACATATTCCCGTCCGGCCCAATATACTTCAAATTGCCGAGGATCTTCCTGCTAAGCACTTCTCTCGTTTTGATTTCTTCGCGCAACTTTCTTTGTATTTCTTTGTCGTTGTCAAATACAAACCGGCGTAATTTTACGCCCATTTTTGCACCGGCTTTGTCTGCGGCCATAGTGGCTTTTTCGGCGTCGGCGCCTCTGCTGATTTTTCTGTATACGCCGTACAAATCGGCAATCATTTCGGCAGGTTCTCCTGCGTATCCGGCAAGCATAGTCCCGAACAAATGATACCAATCGCCGAATTTATTTGGGCTGGCAGCGTATAAATCGGCAAGCTTTTGATTGACGGCGGTCTTTTCCCTCTCGGCTTCAAAAGTAGCGTCGGAAAGAACATTTTCTATCGTCAAAATCGTCAGATAAACATTCCCTTTGTTTAAAGCGTAACTTTTACCGAAAAGCTGTTCCATTGTAACCGAGTTATTCGGCCTTGTCAGTATCCAGTTAATGAGAGGGACTTCCTGCCCGACGTACATAAAACGCGCGGAAGTGGCCGTCGCCAAAGACATTATTATCTTAGAGGCGATTATTTTACCTGAAGAAAAATATCCCGGCGCCCAATAGTGCATCTTGCCGAAAGAAATTCCCCAACTTCCGTTTTTTATTATTTTTTTAAAATTCGCCAAAGTGGCTTCCATATTAAACAGGGGGCCGCCTTAGAGTTATCCGCAACTTTGTTATTTTGGATATTTAAAATAGGATTTTCCCGCGCGAAACGCGGTTCCCTTAACTGGGATTCCTCCGGCGGAATGTTTTTTAATAATATGCATTTTTTAATGCCCGTCTTGCACGTCTCCGAAAAAAGAGACAGCAAAGCTTTATCCCCGGCCGGGTCAATCAGTTTCAATTGCTCCTGACGGTAGGTAACCGTTTGAGAAAAAAGGGGCGCAACAGCACTCATCAAAAAAACGGAAAGCAAAAAAACTGTTATTTTATTAAAAAATGTTCTTATATTTTTTATTATACAACTTATAAAACCGATTATTTTAACTTAAAATTACCTGCGGTTTATGACAGAAATTAAAAACCCCGGCCTAAGCCGGGGTCTTTTGTTACTCTAATACAATCTTATAATCTTCCCAGGCGATTTGCGGGTCGGACTGGACCTTCAAACTGCGGTGAATGTTCTGCTCGATAATACTTTGCTTTTGTTTGATGTAATCGGCCAAAAGCGGATGTAAAACAAGCCTTAAATTACCGCCGGGGCGGCCTTGGGTAAGGTCGTAAATTTCGCGCTGAACTTTAATGCGCATACTTTCCGCGGAAAGCACTCTGCCGCTGCCGTGGCACTGCGGACACTCTTCCGTTATAAGGCTGCCGGTACTTTCTTTTTTGCGTTCGCGGGTCATTTCCACAAGGCCGAGGCGCGTTATGGGCAAAATCCTTATCTTTGCTCTGTCGCGTTTTACGGCGTCGTTTAAAGCGTCGACGACTTTATGGCGGTTGGAGGCCTTCTTCATATCGATAAAGTCAATTACTATAATGCCGCCGATATTTCTGAGCCTAAGCTGATGAGCTATGGCGTAAGCGGCTTCAATATTGGTTTGGGTGACGGTTTCCTCCTGCGATTTGCTGCCGGTAAATTTGCCGGTGTTGACGTCTATGGCGCAGAGGGATTCGGCTTCCTGTATGATAATGCTGCCGCCGTTTTCCAAAGGCAGTTTTATGCGGCGGAGTTTTTCAATTTCCGGCTCTATGTTAAAAGCTTCGAAAATAGGGGTTTTGCCTTTATAGAGTTTTATTCTGTCCTTAAGTTCCGGCGAAATTTTGGAAACGAAATCCACCACTTTTTCATAGTCTTTTTTATTATCCAACATATAGACTTTAACGTCCTCGGAAAGGATATCCCTGGAAACCTGCAAAACGCCGTCCATATCTTCGTGCAATATTGAAGGTGAAGGAGCGCGTTCGAACTTGGTTATAATGGTTTTCCATTGTCTGTAAAGGTATTTTATTTCTTTTTCAAGTTCGTCTTCGGTGGCTTCTTCGGCCTCGGTGCGGACTATGCAGCCCATTCCGTCCAGATATTTCTCGGCCAGTTTCTCCACCATAGAATTAAGCCTTTCGCGTTGGGCGTCGTCTTCAATATTTTTGGATACTCCCACAAAACGCTGATTGGGCGTAAGCACCAAATATCTGCCCGGCAAAGTTACGTCCATAGTAACCTTCATACCTTTGGTGCCGATGGCGTCCTTTACCACTTGCACCATAACTTCCTGCCCTTTGTAGAGGATTTTGTCTATCGGGCGCTTATCGCCTTCGATAACGTCGGAAATGTACAAATAGGCGTTTTTCTCGTAGCCGATATTTAAAAACGCGCTGGAAATACCCGGCAGTACGTTTTCAACGACCGCTTTATAGATATTCCCGACTATATTTAAAGAGCCGCGCCTTTCCCACATCAATTCGGAAAGTATGCCGTCTTCAAGGATAGCTATTCTGGTTTCTTCAAAAGAAGTATTTACCAGCACTTCAACTTTTGGATTATCTGAAAGTTTCTTCATTTTTTAATTTTTCTCCCGCCGCAAAGGTTCCAAAGAACCGTCCGAGTTCGCCCAATAAAGCGCCCGGCGCAGCCTGTTAAGCTTAACCGCGCCGACTTCAAGGCCGAGCAACGCCGATAAAATCCGCTCAATGCCAAAACTTCTTAGCGTGGAAAGCTTTACTATAATTTCAACGTCATTACCGCCCAAGCTTTTGATATCGTATATTAAACGCCGGGCTTTTTTCAGTTCCCTTATACCGTTTTCGTGCAGGATTTCTATTTCCGCCTTGGAATTATCCATAGCTTTTAAGGTTTCCCTGTCTACGGGGCTTAACAAATATCCCGCGTACTCGCACAAAGATTCCAACGAGCAAAGGGCGTAAGGGATTTCTTCTATTTCTTCAATTTTAAAACCGCCCGATATGTAAGGGGTCAGTTTTAATTTTAACTCTTCAACGTCAATACTCTCTTTAAGGCAGATATCGGCGTATTCGCTGATACTGGCCTCGCCGTCCTGCGAGCACGGCCCCAAAGCCAATTTGGGCCAATTTTTGTTCGCCGCGTACTTAACTCCGCTTTTTATTATGGAGTCGCAAAGCATACGCCTCAGTTCCGCGCGCGGCAGAGAGTCCCTGCTTTTACTTAATCTTATTCTGTATTTAAAAATCTTCTCTGTTTCTATCATACCATTTTTAGATTATCGATAAACGTCGTCTGTATACAGATTCCACTATCCCGAAAGCCCACATACTCGCCACCAGGTTGGATCCGCCGTAAGAAATAAACGGCAAGGGAATGCCGGCCACGGGCACTATTCCTATAAGCATTCCGAAATTAAATATCATATAAACGAAAAATATCGAAAATATGCCACAGCAAACCAGATAACCGTATCTGTCGCTTGCAAGCGTGGCTATATAAGCAGTACGCCATAAAAGTATAATGTATAAACTTAAAACGAATAAAGTGCCCATAAGGCCGGTTTCCTCACCGAGTACGGCAAGAATAAAATCCGTATGTCTTTCCGGCACAAAGCCCAATCTTGACTGCGTGCCGGAGAAAAACCCCTTCCCCAAAACTCCGCCGGAACCCATAGCGATTTGAGCCTGCAAAACATTGTATCCGGCCCCTTTGGGGTCGGAATTGGGAGCCAAAAAGGCCTCAACCCTTTTGCGCTGGTAGTTCTTCATCTGTTTATTGACGAACAACCCCGAAAAGAAGCCCGCTATTATCACGCCCGACATTATCAAAACAAAAACCGGGGCTATATAAAGCCTGAATTGCCTTAAAGCGTACCAAACCGCAAAGCCGACAGCGACAACGACTGCACAAAAACCGGCTATATACAACCAGGAAGAAGACATTTGCCCTATCGCATAAAGAAGCAAGTTATTTTCCGCAATTTCCGGATGAAGAGCGATAAAAGTCCAAATTATAGGGAATAAAGCCGCGGAAAAACCGAAAGCCATAAGCAATACAAAATAAAAAGTGTTTACCCCCGCCGCGTATAACAAAAGCAACAGGGCGGGCGCGGTAACCACTATGGAAGAAAAATCAGGCTGCTTCATAATAAGCGCAAAAATCGGCAAAATAAGCAAAGCGAAAAGAACCAAAGTTTTAGCGTCCTTAATATTTTGGTAATTCCGACTTAAAAAAGAGGCCGCTATAAGTATTGTGGCTATGCGGCAAAGCTCCGCCGGCTGAAGCGAAATAAAACCGAGTTTAAACCAAGAGTTTGACCCCCTTGCAACCACCCCAAACACCAATACTGCCGCGAGCATCGCCAGAATGAGCCCGTAAAGCACTTTGCATTGTTCGTTATATATTTGATAATTAAACAACCATCCGAAAATAAAAGCCCCCGCCGCAACGGGCAAAGCTATTAGATGTGTGCGGATAACGCCGGCGCCGTAAGAAAGCCCGCTTACAGCGGAAAGGACTATAAAAAAGCCCGTTGCCGCCAATAAAGCAACTGCCGCCAAAATAATATAGTCCAGTTTGCGCCTTTTGATTGATTGTTCGGGTGTGTATAATTTGCCCAGCATTTTTATTTAACTCCGTAATAAGCTTTTATTATATTGCGCGCTATCGGCGCGGCCGCACCGGCTCCGCCTTTGCCGAATTCCACAAAAACGGCCAAAGCCAAATCGGGCTCTTCACCCGGACGATTTGCAAATGCCATAAACCAACCGTGATCGTCGCCGTGCGGATTTTGGGCCGTACCAGTTTTTCCGTGTACCTCTATCCCGTTAACGCGCGCCGCGCGGCCCGTTGCGTTGTCAACCACGCCTTTTAGAGCTTTGGATATAATATCAAATACGCCCGGTTTAAGTTCCACTTTTTGCAGTAGTTCAGGCTTTGATTCAAAAAGAGTTTTGCCGTTTGGCGATTGTATCTTTTCTATATAATAAGGCCGCCAGATATCACCTTTATTGGCCAAAGTCGCCGCAAAAACGGCCATTTGTATAGGCGTAAGCAAAAGTTCGCCTTGCCCTATCGATAAATTTAAAGTATCTCCGCCAAACCAGTAGGTTTTGTTTCTGGCCCTTTTGCTGGGGCCGTATATATTGCCGGATTTCTCGCCGGGCAAGTCTATCCCGGTCTGCCTGCCGAAGCGGAATTTGCGCTGTATTTTTTCTATATGGGAAGCGCCGACTTTCCCGCCGAGTTCGTAAAAATAAACATCGCAGGATTGGGCCATACCTTCCCAAAAATCTATATGGTGCCCGTGTGTTTTCCAGCACTTAAATTCCCGCCCGTTCATATATACTTTACCGTTGCAGGTTGTTTCTTCTTCCGGGTTCAGACGGCCGGTTTCAAGCCCGGCTATCGCCGTTATAGTTTTAAAAGTGGAAGCCGGCGGATAAAGCCCCTGTATTGCCAAATTGTATTCCGGAATGGATTTTTTCTGTTTGGTTTCTTCATCCGAGAAAGGCATAAAAATATTAGGGTCGAAATCGGGAGCGGAAACCATAGCCAAAACAGCTCCGTTCTTAGGATTTAAAACAACTGCGGCACCCCTGCCGGTAATGGAGTTTTTTATACCGTCTTCCGCGGCTTTTTGCACTCTATAGTTAAGCGTCGTATATATATCCGCGCCCGCGCGCCACTGATTGTCTTTAATTTTCTTTTTTACGCGGCCCATATAATCCACTTCCAACAAAAGCCCGCCGTCGCGGCCTTTAAGCTCGGTTTCATATCGTTTTTCTATACCGCTTTTGCCTATTTTGGAATTTAGCCTGTAATCCAGGCTGTCGTCGCGTAAAGCCCAAAATTTATTATCCATCGTGCCCATATAGCCTAAAAGATGCGCAGCAAATGCGCCGGAAGGATAATAGCGTTTTGTATCCTCAAGCAAATAAAGTCCTGAATAGTAAGACTGAAGTTCCGCGAAGGAAAACGCCTTTTTGGGGGAAATATTCTGCGCCAAAGCTATGGCCTTACCGCTTTTATTGGCTTTCTTTAAAAGCTTCAAAAGCTTCGTTTTGTCTTCACCCAAATAATCAGACATATCGGAACTTAAACTTTCCATATAATCTTGGCTGCTTTCTTCAAAAGCAGGGAGATAGTAAAGGCTGAACGAGGGCTGGTTGCCGGCAAGAAGTTCCCCGCCGGAAGCCAAAATCCGCCCGCGCGGAGCCGTTTGATATAAAATCTGGGTGCGGTTCTGCTCCGCCGCCTGAGTGTAGCGGTTGTGGGATATAAATTGTATATCTATAAGCTTTACCGTAATTACGGCTGCGGCCAAATATGCCAAAAACAGCAAATGCTTAAGACGGGAAAGATTAAAAAAGGTTTTTGTTTTCATTATTCTTTTTTAAAACATTAAAAATCAAATATTTCGTCACGAAAATATATATAAACGGCATAAAAAGGCCCGTAAGCGCGGAGCCCGCGGCAAAACTTTTAAGACCTTGCCACAAAAAATTGCCGGTAAAAATCAGTCCGCAGACCCCGTATAAAAGCACGCAAAGCACGTTAAGCGCCGCAGTTATAACCACTTGCGGACCGATATCTTTAAAGTCTATTTTGTCGTCTATATGGTAAAAAATGAACATTATAAGCGTAAACACCAAAGCATATCCGCCGAAAAGAACATCGCTGAAAAAATCCAGAAAAAGCCCGCTCATAAAAGCAAAAGTATAGCCGCCGGCCTCATTTAAAATGCCGGCCATAATTATTGAAAACGCCAACATAGTACCTATATTTATATCCAAAGGGGAGAACAATTCTATGCCGACCCAATTAATCAGCGTGGCGATTATAAAAATAAAAAAAGCGTTGATGAATTTAATCATTTTTTATTCCCCGATAAATTTTTTAAAGGCGGCATAATAAAAAGTTCTTTCACGCTTCCGCCTTCAATTACCGGCTTTACGGAAGGATTTAAAGCGGTATCAAAAGATTTTTGCCTTTCATAGCCGACGTCAGAAATTTTCCCTATCAAAATGCCGTCGGGGAATAATGCGCCGGAAGAAGACGTATAAACTTTGTCGCCTGCGGAAATATTGCTTTCCAAAGGCAGATATTTAAGATTTACGCCGCTGTTGCCGTCGCCTGAAACAAGGCCCTCAAAACCTGTTTTTTCAACGCGCGCCGCGGCGGAAAAATCTTCGTCGTTAAGCAAAAGCACTTTAGCCGTTTTGGGCGTAACTTCTATTACATTACCCGCCAAACCGGCGACCCCGTCCTTTATAGCCATAGCGGGAGAACGCAGGCTTACCCCGTCATCGGAGCCTTTATCTATTATGACGCTGCCGTGCCTTGAAGGTTCCCTATAAGCCACCTTCGCCCATATTCCCTGCCATTTGTTTTGTTTGGTAAGGTTTAAAGCCGAAGCCAGTCTTTCGTTTTCCTTTTCAAGGCTTTCCATACGGGAGGTTTGTATTTTTAACAAGGAAAGTTCTTCCCTCAAAGATGCATTCTCATCCGCAACGGTAAGCAAATTGCCTATCGTTTCATTAACGCCGCCCAAATATTGGGTTACCCCGTGCGCCGCCCTCAGCTGAGGAATAAAAATATAAGAAAGCAGCATCCTGACCGAATTTACCGGCATTTGCAAAGGCAGCAATATAATCAATAAAGAAATTATCACAAAAACACAAGGCAGTATTTTTGAGTAACCTCTTTCATAAGCAGTTAAATTCTTTTTTTTCTTTTCCATAATTAATTTAAAAAACCGGCGGCAAGCCAATAAATTAAGACAAAAACATATAAAAATATATAAGAAACGACATTGGCTTTAAAAACATTTTTGCATATTAAAGCTTTGTCATCACTTTTATGAAACAATAAATACATAAAGCCGTATTCTATCAGCCAGGAAGACAAAAAGAAATACAGCATTAACACCGTAAAGGCCGAAGGGACAAGCCAGAAAAAAGCTTCCTCATAAGGGATAAGCCAAGAGGCTTGCACAACTGCGGCATACAATTTGTGCCCTAATCCGTTAAGCCCGTAAGCCCTGCCGCCGCCGAGCGCCATTTGCACCGCAACGGCTGCAAGCCAAGTAAGCGGAACTCCAAGCAAAGTTGAAATAAGATTCCCGCCCAATACGCCAAAAAAACAACTTCTTTAAAGAACAATCTTTAAAACTTCCCTTAAGACAAAAAAATTCTATAAGCACTACCGGGATTAAAGCCGTTAAAAAACCCGGATACACCATAAATAACATCGGCAGACCGGCATTGGCCCATAACGGCAAAGCCGCAAACATAAAGACAAAAAATAATAAAGGGCGTTTTAAAAATTTATCTAAAAACATATTTACCCCTCATTGTCAGACGTAAATCTAATCCCGCTGATTTGCGCTTCAAACCAACTGATTGACGCATCAATTATGCGGCAAATTGCCACATAAAAATAAGTTTTAAAACAAATTCCTTATAAAATACTTTTACAAGAAAATACAATATCTTCAAAATGGCTTCTACGAAAAACCCTTAGCGGCTTTTAGAGAAATAAAACCAAAAGCGGGGGCCTCCTTATTAAGGCGGCTCCCGCTTAAGATTGTAAAAAAGACCTTAAAGGAATTTTTTAAATTTACCTTCTGCAAGGAATTCCAAATATTTGCCTGTACCCAAAGCCACACAACTTAAAGGATCTGCGGCTCTGTGGACGGGGATATCGGTTTCTTTGCGGATAAGCTCGGTAATGCCTCTTAAAAGGGATCCGCCGCCGGCTACCACTAAACCGCGGTCAACCAAATCCGCAGCCAGTTCCGGAGGGGTTTCCTCAAGAGTGCTTTTTACAAGTTCCACTATGGCCCTTACGGGTTCAAGCAGAGCCTGCCTTATTTCCTCGGAAGTTACCGACATCGTGCGGGGTAAGCCTTGCGTTTGGTCCCTTCCTTTTACTTCCATAGTTTTTTCCTCTTCAAGAGGATAAACCGAACCGATATTGATTTTAACGTCTTCAGCGGTGGTTTCACCGATGATTAAGTTATATTTCTTTTTAAAATATTGGACAATGCAGTCTGTAATTTCATCGCCTGCGATATCAATGGATTTGGCCACTACCATACCGCCAAGAGATATTACCGCTATCTCCGTAGTACCGCCGCCGATATCAACTATCATACTGGCGTGCGGCTCCGTTATCGGCAAGTCCGCCCCCATAGCCGAAGCCATAGGTTCTTCAATCAAATAGACTTCCCTCGCACCGGCCTGCTTTGCGGCATCTTCAACCGCTCTGCGTTCCACGCCGGTTATATCCGAAGGTATACCGATAACAATTCTCGGTCTGAGTAAGCTTTTCCTTGTGTGTACGCTTCTGATGAAGTACCTTATCATTTCCTGAGTTACTTCAAAATCGGCTATGACGCCGTTCTTCATCGGACGTACTGCGACTATGTTCGCGGGTGTCCTGCCGAGCATCTGCTTGGCTTTGCTGCCGACAGCTTTTACTTCTCCGCTGTCCCTGTCTAAAGCTACTACGGAAGGCTCTCTGAGCACGATGCCTTTGTCTTTTACGTATATAAGACAGTTGGCCGTGCCCAGGTCCATTCCCATATCATTAGAAAGCAGTCCGCCCAAATAGTCTATCAACATGATTAGTCCACCAGTTTGATTACCGCTACTTCGGCGTTATCGCCCTTTCTGATGCCGGCTCTGTAAATGCGGGTGTAACCGCCTTCTCTTTTGGCATATCTTTCGGAAAGGACTTCCACTAATTTTTTATAGGCCACTTTATCGTTTACCGCGTTTTTAAGGGCAAGTTTATCCCCGTTTTTCGCTAAAGTGATGAGGCCTTCCACCTCGCGCCTTACTTCTTTGGCTTTGGGTAAAGTGGTTTTAACTTCTTCGTTCAAAACTATGCTTACCGCCATATTGGAGAGCATCGCTTTTCTGTGGGCGGTTGTTTTACCCAATTTACGGTATCCCGTATTTTTAATCATAGCTAAATTACTCCTTAATCTATCTTAAAACTTCATGCCGAGATGAAGATTCATATCGGCCAGTTTAGCTTTCACTTCGTCAAGCGATCTCGCGCCGAAGTTCTTAACCATCTTAAGCTGCCCTTCGGTTTTTGCGACTAAGTCGCGCACCGTTTTGATATCTTCCGATTTAAGGCAGTTGAGTGATCTTGAAGAAAGCTCAATCAGGTCCACCGGTTGGTCCAGAATCTCGTCCAGTTTGTCGTTACCGGCCGCGGGAGCGGCGGCTTCGACGGGTTCGGCTTCTTCCACTTCGGGGATTTCTTCACCCTCTATCGTAAAGATGTGCAAAGATTGTGATAATCTTACAGCAGCTTTATGAAGAGCGCGCCTCGGTTCCAAGGTGCCGTCGGTGGTAATTTCAAGGATAAGCCTGTCATAGTCCGTTTTCTGGCCGACGCGGGCGGGTTCTACGTCATAATGAACCTTGAGTATCGGGGAGAAAATGGAATCTATCGGCATAAAACCGGCAGGCCTCGTGGCTTTAACGTCTTCTTCACCGTAGCCTTTGCCTCTTGAAATTTCAATTTCCATTCTGATTGCGCCGCCGGCTTCCAAAGTAACGATTTCCAAATCTTTATTAATGATTTCGACGCCGTTTACTTCTTTTATGGAAGCGGCCGTTACCACGCCGGGTTTATCGGCTTCAAGCGTTAAGTATTCTTTCTGGGAACCTTCCATTTTTACTCTTAACTTTTTAAGGTTAAGAAGTATCTGTATAACATCTTCCCTTACATTAGGGATGGTGCTATACTCATGGGTTGTACCTTCCACCTTTACGGCCGTTACAGCCGCGCCTTCTAAACCGGAAAGTAAAATCCTCCTCAAAGAATTACCTACGGTATGGCCCAAGCCCGATTCATAAGGTTCAGCTATGAATTTGCCATAAGTGGCGCTTTCCTGCTCTGCTTTAATTTCCTTAGGTAACACTAAATTTTCAAAAGCCATTGTTCCTCCAAATTATTTGGAATAATGTTCTACGATCAACTGATCATTGACCGGGTAGCTGCTTTCGCTTCTGTCCGGCCACCTGAGCAGCGTGGCTGTATTCTTGCTGGCGTCAAATTCGATAAAGCTCGGGCGAAGCGCGCGTTTTTCCGCATCTTCCAAGCCCTGTTTTACCATTGCGCTTGCGGCAAGTTTGGAATCTAAGGAGATTTTATCTCCCACTTTTACCTGATAAGAAGGAACATTTACCACTTTGTCATTGACTTTAATGTGGCCGTGTAAAACAATCTGCCTTGCGCCTCTTAAAGAGGATGCAAAACCCGTTCTTTTTACCACATTGTCAAGCCTGGTTTCCAAATATTTAAGGAACTGCTCGCCGGTTTGACCGGTGGATTTGGTGGCCCTTTCAAACAAATTGGCAAAAGGTACTTCCGTCATACCGGAAATAAATCTGGCTTTTTGTTTTTCGTGCAAGCGGACAGCGTATTCGGACAATTTTGCTCTTCTCTGCATACCTTTGCCTTTTTTGGCGCTGGCAAGCTTATCCATTACGCAGTTGCTGTAGCATTTCGTACCTTTTAAAAATAATTTACAAGCTAATTTTCTGCATTTTTTGCAGCTCGGTCCTGTATATCTTGACATATTACTATACTCTCCTGGCTTTCGGTGGTCTGCAACCATTGTGCGGTATCGGCGTTACGTCTTTAATGGAAGTAACGATAAGCCCTGCCTGCTGCAAAGCTCTTACTGCGGTTTCCCTGCCCTGGCCGGGGCCGCAAACCTTAACGGCAACTTCCCTCATACCGAGGGCGACGGCCTTTTCGCCTACTTTATTGCAGGTTATCTGCGCGGCGAAAGGCGTACCTTTTTTGGTGCCTTTAAAACCGTGTGAGCCGGAGGTGGACCATACGATGGTGCCGCCTTTATCGTCGGTTACGGTTACAATCGTGTTGTTGAATGAGCAGCTTATGTGCACTACGCCGTGGGCAGGCGCTTTAGCTGCTTTTTTCTTCGCCTTGCCGGCTGCGGCCGGGGCGGCTGTGGTATTGGTTTCTTTCTTAATTTCTTCTGCCATGTTTTTACCTGACTTTTAAAATTTTATGCTGCTTTTACTTTTGCGCCCACCGTTTTTCTGCGGCCGCGTCTGGTTCTGCTGTTAGTTTTGGTTCTCTGCCCGCGCGCGGGGAGGTTTCTTCTGTGTCTGTTGCCTCTGTAAGAACCGGTTTCAATCAGCCTGTGGATATTCTGCGCAACTTCGCGCCTGAGTTCACCTTCAACCTTATATTCTTTCTGTAAAATGGTGTTAAGCAAACCGGCCTGCTGTTCGGTTAAGTCTTTAACTCTGGTGGAAGCTTCTATCTGGCCCGCCAATTTCCCTAAAATTTCATTGGCTACTTTGGGGCCGATACCATAGACATACTGCAATGCGATGTCTATTCTTTTGTTCTTTGGTAAATCTATACCTGCGATTCTTGCCATATTGTATTAAGACTCCTGTTTATTAACCTTGGCGCTGTTTATGCTTAGCTATGGGGCATACTACGCGCACTACACCGTTACGTTTAACGATTTTGCACTTCTGACATATCTTTTTTACGCTTGCTCTGACTTTCATTTATTTCTCCCGGTAGATTATTCTGCCTTTGGTTAAGTCGTAAGGGGAAAGTTCAAGTTTGACTTTATCCCCGGGCAGTATTCTGATATGGAACATTCTCATCTTTCCTGAGATATGACCTAAAATAACTTTACCCCCCGCTATCTCAACTTTGAACATAGCGTTTGGCAAAGCTTCCAATATTTTACCTTCTACTTCTA
Organism: Elusimicrobiota bacterium; assembly: GCA_029008615.1. GTDB lineage: Bacteria > Elusimicrobiota > Elusimicrobia > Elusimicrobiales > Elusimicrobiaceae > Proelusimicrobium. Next base: position 12,970 of record JAQXJI010000013.1, read on the forward strand.
TTTTATCACTCATACTTGCCCTCGGGCTTCAATCCTCCGTTTTAACTTTCTCCTTTAGCATCGGGCCTTATTTGCCGGCATTAAGCCGTCAGTATAAGGTGCCCGTTTTCGGTTACTGCGACCGTATGCTCGAAATGGGCCGACAAACTTCCGTCGGCTGTAACAACGGTCCAGTCATTGTCTAAAACTTCTACTTCATCTCCACCTAGATTAAGCATAGGCTCTACCGCGATGACCATACCCGCTTTAAGTATCGGGCCCGTGCCTTTCCTGCCATAATTAAGCACACAAGGGTCTTCGTGTAATTTACGGCCGACTCCGTGGCCGCAATAGTCCCTGACTATACCCAGCTTACCTTCTGCAGCATAAGTTTCCACCGTGTGCGATACATCGCCAAGATGTATGCCCGGCTTTATAAGCTCTATTGCTTTATGAAGCGCTTTCTTGGTTCCGCCAAGAAGCCTTTTAGCCTCGCCTGAAACTTTACCTACAGGTACGGTGAGAGCCGAATCAGCGTGAAATCCGTTTAAATAAGCTCCGACATCAATACCGATGATATCGCCTTCTTTAAGTATTCTCTCTTTAGAGGGTATCCCGTGTACAACTTCCTCATTAACGGAAGTGCAAATACTCCCCGGGAAACCGCCGTATCCGAGAAATGACGGCACCGCTCCGGCAGACCTTATAATTTCTTCCGCAATTTGATCCAGTTTCCAGGTAGACACGCCCGGAACCGCCTCAACTTGCATCGTCTTCAGAACTTGAGAAACTATTTTGCCTGACGCAAGCATTTTTTCTATTTCTTCGCTGCTCTTTAATTCTATCATTTTTCTTCACCTTTTGACAGCCCTAATACCGCAACGATTTCCGCAAAGACCGTGTCTATGCTTTTGCTTCCGTCAACAACCTTGCATATTCCGCCTTTTCTATAATACTCTATAAGCGGCTGCGTTTCTTTATGGAAAACCTCAAGCCTGTGCCGCGCGCTGTGCATATCGTCGTCGTGCCTTGTATAAAGCTCGCCGCCGCATTTAGTGCACTTGCCGGTATAATCCGGCGCGTAGATATTATATACCGCTCCGCATTCTTTGCAAACCCTGCGCGAAGTAAGCCTTTTTAAGACTTCTTCCTCACTCAGATTTAAAAGAACTGCGGCGTCAACTTTACCGCCGTGGAGCGCCAAATATCGGTCAAGGGCTTCGGCTTGGGCCAAAGTTCTGGGGAAACCGTCAAAGATTACGCTGCGATTTTCGTCCTTAATGGCATTGACTAAAATATTTATAATCAAGTCATCTGAGGCCAAATTGCCGCTGTCTATGACTGCTTCCACTTCCTTACCTAAAGGCGTGCCCAAGGCGATTTCGTGACGGATAAGATCACCCGTCGAAATATGCCTGAAATTATATTTTTCCACAAGTTTCTCGGCCTGAGTGCCTTTTCCTGCACCGGGGAAACCAAGCAAAACAATATTCATTTACACACCTTCTTTTTTATTACCTGGCTGTCTTACAGCCTTTTCTTATGATATCCGGCCCCGATACTGAAGGCCGGACATCAATCGTTTACATCAAATTTTTTGTAATCCGCCTAAGCAATAATCTCAAACGGACTTTTTTGTTCGTAAGTTTTTTGCGGATATTTTTAACTTTATCTAAAACTTATTTCTTTAAGCGCAAAATGCTTTGTATACGAAGTTTTAAAAATTAAAAAGAACACAAAAAACGAAACAAACTTATTCGCCTACATTGAACCAGCGGCCTTTAATACCGCGGCCTTTCATCAAAGGCTGGTAGTTGTGGGCAAGCAAATGAGCCTGCACCTGGCCGACCGTATCCAAAGCTACGCCGACGACGATCAGTAATGCCGTACCGCCGAAGTAGAAAGGAACATTGAATTTGGCTCTCAAGAAGTCCGGCAAGACGGCTATCGCCGCAACAAACAAGGCTCCGGAAAGCGTAATTCTGTTCATTACCCATTCAATGTATTTTTGGGTGGGTTCGCCCGGGCGTATGCCGGGGATAAAACCGCCCCACTTCTTCATATTTTCAGCCATATCTTTAGGATTAAAAGTCATAGAGTTATAGAAATAGCAGAAGAATATGATTAAAGCCACATAAACTATCATATAAGTAATATGGCCGCGGCCCATCCAGTCCATAACGACCTGCGCCCAATGAGATTCCGGCATAAACTGCGCTATGGTAAGCGGCATAGAAAGAATAGACATCGCAAAGATTACCGCAATAACGCCGGATTGGTCTATTTTCAAAGGCAGATAGCTTGTTTTGCCGCCGTACATCTTATTACCTACCATACGTTTGGCATACTGTACGGGAATTTGCCTTTGAGCGGTTTCCACCCAAACGACCAAACCCATAATTACTGCCACCAAAGCGATTATGATAAGCGCGGTAAGAAGCTGCATTTCTTCGCTTCTGACAAGCTCCACCAAAGTATAAATGGCCGAAGGCAGACGTTCAACGATACCGGCAAAGATGATAAGAGATATACCGTTGCCGATACCCTTTTCCGTCATTTGTTCGCCCAGCCACATAAGGAACATAGTGCCGGTCGCCAAAGTAAGCGTAGTGGTTAAAATGAATGACCAAGAAGGATCAATCACTATCGCCAATCCGCCCGGGGCCGACATTTTTGTAATAGCTACGGTAAGACCAAACCCTTGCAGTAACGCCAAAACCAAACCGAATACTCTGGTTATTTGGTTTTCCTTTCTGCGGCCGTATTCCCCTTCCTTGCTGAGTTTATCCAAAGCAGGGAAGATGTGCGCGCCTTTTATCAAGCCCATAATGATGGAGGCGTTGATATAAGGCATAATACCTAAAGCCAGGATTGAAAATCTCCCCAAAGCGCCGCCGGAGAAGATGTTGAGAAACCCCAACATCCCCCCTTCGTGCTGCTTAAAGAAGCTGGCTATGGCATCAGCGTTGATGCCCGGTATCGGAATTACAGCGGCCACCCTGAACACCGCCAAGGCTATTATTACAAATAATATCCTTTTGCGGAGTTCGGGCGACTGCAGAATATTTGCTAAAGGGTTGTTATCCATTATTTAGCCTTTTTTTCTAATACTGTTACGCTGCCGCCGGCTTTTTCAATGGCCGCTTTCGCGGAAGCGGAAAAAGCGTGAGCGGTAATTTTAAGAGCTGTTTTAATTTCGCCGTTGCCCAAAACCTTAACTTTGCCGAGTTTTTTGACAAGGTTTTTCTTTTTCAAGATTTCGGGGGTGACTTCTTCGCCGGCTTTGAATACTTTGTCAAAAGAACCGATGTTTACGAGTTCATATCTGTTCTCGAACATAGCGTTGGAAAAACCGCTTTTCGGGATTCTTCTGACCAAAGGCATTTGACCGCCTTCTTTGGATTCTTTCTTCGTATTGCCGGAACGGGAAGATTGGCCTTTCATACCTTTTGTTGAGGAGCGGCCCATACCTGAGCCCAACCCCAAACCTACTCTTCTCTTCGGTTTCCTTGAACCGTGTTTAGGAAAAAGTGTGCTAAGATCTACCATTTTGTTATCTCCTGTTCATTAAGCGGCGGCTTCCGTCTTTTCCGCGGCCGGAGCTTCCGCAACTGCGGGAGCGGCTGCTTCTACGGATTTACCGCGCTGAGCCAAAACGGCTTCTTTGCTTTTAAGCTGTTCAAGGGCTTTCATCGTGGCATAAGCCAAGTTGCAGGCATTGGTGCTGCCCAAGCTCTTGGCCAAAATATTCTTGATGCCGGCGGCTTCAAGCACCAACCTGACACCCGCGCCGGCGATAACGCCGGTACCGGGGGCGGCCGGTTTCATCCATACGGAAGCTGAACCGAACTTGCCTATCACTTCGTGCGGAATGGTATCGTTGACGATAGGGAACTTAACGGTATGTCTTCTGGCGTGGAATTCAGCCTTAGATACGGCGAACTGAACTTGATTCGCTTTACCTATTGATACGCCGACTTTGCCGTTGCCGTCGCCGACGACGACCAAAGCTCTGAACCCAAAGCGTTTACCGCCTTTTACCACTTTGGCCGTTCTGGCCACTTGGATTACGGTGGTTACGCCTTCGGCTTTGGGGCGCATCTGAAACTCGGTCCTCTGACCTTTCGCTTCTTTCTTATTTTCGCTCTTTGGCGTTTCTTTATTTAACATTTATTCACCTTGGTTAAAATTTCAAACCAGCTTTGCGCGCTGCCTCGGCCAGGGCTTTTACCCTGCCGTGATAGATTCTGGCGCCTCTGTCAAAGCAGACTTCTTTGACGCCTTTTTCTATGGCTTTCTTGGCGATATATTCGCCCAAGACGCCGGCGGCTTCTATGCTTTTGCCGGAGGCTTTGAATTTGCCTTCAAGATCCTTGCTGGAAGTGGCGGCGCTTACCACCACTTTGCCGTTTGCATCGTCAATTACGGAAGCGTATAAGTAATTAAGGCTTCTGTAAACAGATAATCTGGGCCTGTTCAAACCGGCCGCAGCCAATTTCTTTTTGGTTCTTTCTTTTCTGTAAGTATATCTTTCTTGTTTAGTAGCCATAATTATTTACCTCCAGCAGCTTTACCGGCTTTTCTGACAATATGTTCGCCTTGGTATTTAATACCGCTGCCTTTATAGGGTTCCGGCGGTCTTATTTTGCGGATCTTAGCGGCGAAATCACCGACTAAAACCTTATCGCTGCCTTTGATTTCCACGATAGGGCTTTTAGGATCAGCCGTTACCGTAAGACCTTGGGGAATATCCAAAAGGACCGGGTGGGAGAAACCCAATTCTAGATTGAGTTTGCTACCCTGTACAACGGCTTTGTAACCAAGGCCGTTGACTTCCAGAACTTTCGTGAAAGCCGTTTCTACGCCGCTGACGATATTGGCGACTCTGGCTCTCGTCGTACCGTAAAGGGCATTAAGTTCTTCTTCCCTTTTGGGGTCTACGCTGAAGGTAAGCACCGCGCCTTCCAATTTGGCGCTGATGCCTTCAGGAATAGTGTAAGAAAGCGTACCTAAAGGGCCGGTGGCTTTCAAAGCGCTGCCGTTTACTTCAACTTTTACCTTGGAAGGTACTTGTATAGGTTTTTTTCCGATTCTGCTCATTTTATTCTCCTTTACAATTACCAAATCTGGCAAAGCACTTCGCCGCCGACTTTTTCTTCCTTGGCTTTGCTGTCAGTCATAATGCCTTTGGAAGTTGAGAGTATAGAAGTACCGAAAGCGCCGCGTACCGAAGGAATGTCCGTATAGGAGCTGTAAACCCTTCTGCCCGGGCGGGATACCCTTTTAAGGCCTTGGATAACGCTGAGGTTATCATCGGTGTATTTCAAAAATACTCTTACAAAACCGCCTTTCGTTTCATTGTGGATGGCTTTATAGTTTGATATATAGCCTTCTTCTTTAAGAACACGGGCGATCTCAGTTTTGATTTTGGAAAAAGGAATATCAACTCTTTCCTTTTTCTTCATATTTGCGTTTCTTATTCTTGTTAAGAAATCTGCTATTGGATCCATATTCTAGTTTAGCCAAAACGAACTTACTTTCCGCATTAAAATGTTCGGGACGGGGCCCGTCGCAGAGTTAAATCCGCTTAAAGCTTCCTCCTGTTACCAGCTTGATTTTTTGACACCAGGAATTAATCCCTGATGGGCCATTTTTCTAAAACAGATACGGCAAAGACCGAAGTCTCTGTAATATCCTCTTGCTCTTCCGCAAATTTGGCAGCGATTGTGATATCTTACTGCAAATTTCTGCGGTTTTGCCATTTTCGCAACCCATGCTTTTGTAGCCATAGTTTAGTCGCGCTCCTTTGTTATTTTGTGCCTTTCTCTTTTCTGAAAGGAAAACCCATGAATTCCATCAGTTTCGTACCGTCGGCGTCATTCTTGGCGGTCGTTACAAAAGAGATGTTCATACCATGTGCCTTGGGAGATTTTTCCACGTCAATCTCCGGGAATACGTAATGTTCGCGGATACCGATGTTGAGGTTGCCTCTTCCGTCGAAACATTTGCCGAAGCCCTGAAAGTCCCTTATACGAGGGGCGACAATGTTTACGAATCTGTCAAAAAATTCGTACATTTTATCGCCGCGCAAGGTTACTCTCACGCCGATGGGCATACCTTCTCTCAGCTTAAAGTTGGAGATGGATTTTTTAGCTCTTCTTACCTGAGCCAACTGCCCGGCGATATTGGAAAGATCTTCCCTGGCGATATCCAAAAATTTGATATCTTCTTTAGCGTCGGCTACGCCGATATTGATTACAATCTTCTCAAGTTTGGGGGCGGCCATAGGGCTTTTTACACCCAAATCTTTAAGAAGGGCGGGAAGGACGTTTTCTTTGTAATATGCTTTGAGCCTGGGCTGATAGCCTTCGGCTTTTACAGTTTTCTTGGTTTCTTTTTTCTCAGTCATTTTCTCTTCCTGCCTTATATCGCTTCATTGCATTTGCGGCAAATTCTGGTTACAACGCCGCTCTGCTCTACTTTATTTTTGGGCGTCATATGCTTTTTGCATTTGGAGCATACAACCGCCACATTTGAGGCGTTGATAGGGGCTTCCATCTTCTGAATGCCGCCTTTATTGTTTTGATTAGGCTTAACGTGTTTGGAAATCATATTTATGCCAGTTACAACAACTTTGTTTTTGGACGGCATAACTTCCCTGATTTCGCCGGTCTTGCCTTTATCTTTGCCCGCCAAGATAATTACTTTATCGTTCTTTTTGAGATTCATAATTATATTACCTCCGGTGCTAAGGAAATAATCTTAAGGAAGTTCTTTTCCCTAAGTTCCCTCGCGACAGGGCCGAACACACGGGTGCCTTTGGGTTCGCCGTTTTCGTTGATAAGGCATACGGCGTTATCGTCAAAGCGAATATAGGAACCGTCTTTTCTGCGTTTTTCCCTGGCGACTCTCACTACAACGGCGCGGACTACGTCGCCTTTCTTTACGTTGGAGGTGGGGATTGCGTCCCTCACGGAACACATAACTACATCACCAAGTGAAGCAAAGTCCCTGTGGTGCCCGCCTCTTACTTTGAAGCACTGCACTTTTCTCGCGCCGGAGTTGTCTGCAACATTAAGTATGCTTCTTAACTGAATCATAATCTTATATCTCCGTTAACAATTAACCAAGGGCCTTTTCCACAATCTTGGAAATGCGCCATCTTTTAAGTTTGGACAAGGGCCTTGTAGCCATAATTTCAACCTTGTCGCCAATTTTGCTTTCATTGCCTTCGTCGTGGGCGTGATAGCATTTGGAAGTTCTAATAATCTTACCGTAAAAAGCGTGCTTTTTGGTGGTGGTTACTTCTACCGTGCGGGTTTTGTTCATCTTGTCGGATTTTACTACGCCCGTAAGCACTTTCCTTTTAGCGCGATTTGTAATATTTTCCATTTATCAAATCCTCTTATTTGGACTGAGCCTTCTCTTTAATTAAAGTGTTGAGCAAGGCTATTTCGCGTCTGACGACTCTAATTTCCATAGGATTGGATAGCGGAGTCGTGCTGTGTTTAAAGAGAAGGTTAAACTGTTTCTCTTTAGCTTTTGCCAGCAGATCCTGAAGGTCCGCTAAGCTTTTTTGTTTTAAGGTTTCTTTTTCTTTGGCCTTCATAAATTACCTTCTTACCACAAGTTTCGTTTTGATAGGCAATTTGTCTGACGCAAGGCGGAAAGCTTGTTTGGTTTCCTCTAAAGCTGTACCTTCAATCTCAAACAAAATGCGGCCGGGTTTTACTACGCATACCCAATGATCCGGCGCACCTTTACCTTTACCCATCCTGGTTTCCGCGGGATGTTTGGTAATGGCTTTATCCGGGAAGACTCTCGTCCACATTTTACCTTTCTTTCTTACAAATCTGGAAAGGGTAATACGGGCCGCTTCAATCTGCCTGGCGGTAACCCATTTCGGCTCTAAGGCTTTAAGGCCGTATTCGCCGAAGGATACCTCTGCGCCTCTTTTAGCGTTTCCTTTAATGCGAGGAGCTGAATGAGGTTTGCGATATTTTACTCTTTTAGGCATCAACATATATTATTCCTCCCCCCTTATTTATCCTGCGCCGCTTTCTTGGCAGGCGCTTTGGTTTCCGCAGCGGGGGTTATCTTTTCCTCAACGCCGTGCGCAGCGGTGCCTTCCTGCATTTCTCTGTGCTTTCTAAGTTCGTTTAAGATCTCTTTAGGAGTCTTGGCGAAGTGAATCTTCTTAAAGATCCATACTTTTATGCCGATTTTACCGCTTACGGTATTGGCTTCATAAGTGCCGTAATCGATATCTGCGCAGAGAGTATGCAAAGGTACGCGGCCTTCTCTTTTCCACTCGGTTCTGGCGATTTCCGCGCCGCCGAGCCTGCCGCCTACCATAATTTTAATACCCAAAGCTTTGCCGGCTAAGGCCTTGTCGATGGCTTTCTTCATAGCGGCGCCGTAGTGAGCGCGTTTTTCTATCTGGAAAGCGATTGACTGAGCGACGAGCCTGGCGTCGGTTTCGGGATTCTTAATTTCAATAACGTTTACAAACGTTTTGCTGCCCGTAAGTTTTTCAAGGTCTTTTCTTAAGGCTTCAATATCGGCGCCTTTTTTGCCGATTACTACGCCCGGGCGGGCAGTATGTATATTGACTCTTAAGAAAGAACCGGCTCTTTCAATGCCGACGGAGCTTACCGCGGCGAGCTGGAACCTGGATTCCACAATCTGTCTTATCTGGAAATCTTCCATAATAAGAGCAGGCATATTTTTAGGGGCAAACCATCTGGATTGCCAATCCTGCGTATAACCAAGTCTTAAGCCTTTAGGGTGAATCTTATGTCCCATTATTTAAGCCCTCCCTTTACGGTGCGAGCGCCCTTTTTCTCGTCGCTGACGATTACCGTTAAGTGGCAGACGCTTTTCTTATAAGGCATAGCTCTGCCTTGCGGGCCGGGCTGTACTCTTTTCAAGTGTTTCATAGGGCCTATGTTTGCATAAGCCTCTTTAATATATACTTTGGAAAAATCAAGCTTTTTGCCGGATTTTACCTGAAGGTTCGAAGCTGCGGAATGAATAGTTTTCTGAACCAAATCGCTGCAGCGGAGCCCGGTGAAAGGAATCATCCCTTCAGCCGCTTTTACGCTTTTGCCGCGGACCAAGTCCAACAGAAAACTTACTTTTCTGCTGCCATACCTTTGAAATTTAGCTTTTGAACAAGCTTCCATATCAAATCCTCGTTATCTCTTATTTCAAGGCCTTGGACTCTTTGGTCATACCGCCGTGGCCTTTAAACGTCCTGGTGAAAGCGAATTCACCAAGTTTGTGCCCTATCATTCTTTCGCTTACATAAACGGGTAAGAATTTTCTGCCGTTATGTACCAAGAACGTATGCCCGACAAACGCGGGAACTATAGTGCATGCTCTGGACCATGTCTTTATCTGTTTTTTATCAGTGGGAGACATAGCCTCTACAGCTTCAAGTAAGTTGTGGTCTACATAAGGACCTTTCTTTGTGCTTCTTGACATAATTAGTTAGCTCCCGACGAGTTTTTACGTCTGTCTTTGATGATCATCCAATCCCAAGTCTTTGCGGGTCTGGTTTTCAAACCGCGTGACATTTGGTTCCAAGGTGATCTGGGTATGTTACCGCCCTTGGAGTGGCCTCTACCGCCGCCCATAGGATGGTCAACGGCGTTCATAGCGTTACCGCGTACGGTCGGTTTAATGCCGCGATGTCTGTTTCTGCCGGCATTGCCGATTACCACTGCATTATGTTCCGTATTGCCTACCTGGCCGATAGTGGCGCAGCAGTTTTCCGGAATAAGCCTTATTTCGCCTGAGGGCATCTTGATATGGACATAGCCGCCGTCTTTGGCCATAATTTGAGCCTGTGAACCGGCTGAGCGGGCAAGCTGCGCGCCTTTGCCGACTTTAAGCTCTATTGCGTGGATAAAAGTACCTTCGGGGATATTTTTCAACGGAAGGCAGTTACCCACTTTAATATCTGCTTTGGGGCCTGACATAACTGTGTCGCCGACTTTAAGGCCGATGGGATGAATCATATACTGTTTATCGCCATCTGCGTAATTTAAAAGACAAATGCGGGCCGATCTGTTCGGGTCGTATTCAATGGATACGACTTTGGCCGGTACGCCGTATTTGGTTCTTTTAAAGTCAATTTTCCTATAGGCTTGCTTATGGCCGCCGCCGATGTGGCGTACCATAATCATACCCGTATTATTTCTGCCACCGCTCTTCCTTAAACCTTTGGTCAACCTCTTTTCGGGAGTGGTTTTGGTTATTTCGGAAAAGTCGGCAACCGTGATAGTTCTCCTGGAAGGAGTATACGGTTTGAATGTCTTAATAGGCATATTTGTAACTTTTCTCCTTGTTTACGGTTACTTAGACGCGGCTTCTACCGTGTCTATTTTATCGCCTTTCTTTAATGTGACGAGGGCTTTCTTCAAATCAGGTCTTTTGCCTGCGAAGCGGCCCATTCTTTTTACTTTGCCGCGCAGCGGGATGGTGGCAATATTTTCAACCGTTACGTTGAAAATCTTTTCCACCGCTTCGCGGATTTCGTGCTTATTGGCGGTCTTTTCGACCACGAAACAATAGCAGTTATTGGTATCTCTTAAGATTAAGCTTTTTTCTGTTAAGAGAGGTTTTTTAATCGTTTCAAATATCTTCGTCATTTTATCTCCTCAGCTTAAGCGGCCATTTTCTCAAGAGCTTCTTTAGTAAAAATCACCTTGCTGCAGTTAAGCACCACATAAGCGTTCAAATCCGCCGGGACCATCTGCAATACGCCGGCGATGTTGCGCCCGGCTTTTTCTAGATTGGCATCGGCCAAACTTACGATTAAGGGTTTTTTGCCCGCGTCTAAAGTTTTAAGGACCTGGGCCACAGCTTTGGTTTTGGGTTCTTTAACGTCGAAGTTATCAAGAACCACTACACTGTCGGAATTTAATTTAGCCGTCAAAGCCTGCGCTAAGGCAAGTCTTCTTTTGGCGGCGGGTAAATCCTGCCTGAAAGACCTCGGCGTAGGACCGAAAGCGACGCCGCCGTGTCTCCAGATCGGGGATCTCATACTGCCGTGTCTGGCGCGGCCGGTGCCTTTTTGCTTCCAGGGTTTCTTGCCTGTACCGGAAACTTCGCTGCGGGTTTTAACGTCGGCGGAGCCGGCTCTCTGATTGGCTAAAAAGGCCGTGATAACTTCGTGAAGGAAAGTCGGATTGGGTTTCTTGCCAAAGAGCGCTTCGGGCAAGGCTACCGTACCTTGTTCTTTACCTTGAATGTTTAAAAGTTTCGTTTCCATTGTCAACCTTCCTATTTCTTCTTGGTGTTAGCGGCTTTGGAGGCGGAAATTTTCTGTACCTGCGCGGCCACTACGTGTTTTTTAGGTTTGGAGGTTTCCAAAACGGATACGATGGTCCCTTTAGCGCCCGGAACCGAACCTTTCAAGAAAATAAGGTTGTTTTCGGTATCGACTTTCGCAACTTCTATCTTGGAAACTGTGGTGGTGGTAAAACCGTAATGACCGGCCATTCTTTGCCCGGACAATACTTTACCTAAAGATCTTCTTGAAGCTAAACCGCCTGGGGCTCTTTCTCTGTCGGAAGCGCCGTGTGATGCGGGCTGGCCGGCAAAGCCGTGGCGTTTCATCGCGCCGGCAAAACCGCGGCCTTTGATTTTACCTTGGACGTCTACATAATCGCCGGGTTTGAATACGCTTCCCAAATCAATTACCTGGCCTACTTCAAAGCCGGTAATATCAGCCAAGCGGCATTCTTTGATATGCTTTACAGGAGCTACGCCCAACTTTTTGAAGTTACCCAAATCGGGTTTGTTAAGCCTGCTTTCCTTTACATCGCCAAAACCCAAAGCTACGGCGCTGTAACCGTCTTTTTCCTGGGTTCTGACTCTTACAATTTTACAAGGGCCCGCTTTTACTACGGAAACCGCGTGAAGATTGCCTTTTTCATCGAACAACTGCGTCATGCCCAATTTTTCGCCAAGTACAAAGCGAAGAGTGGCAGGAGCCGTCTTTACTTCCGCTTTGGCCGTTTCGGCCGAGGCGGCTTGCGTGTTTGTTTCTTCTGACATTATTTTTCCTTTTTAAGCCGCATCATAAGCGCCCTAAGGCGTTTACTGCGTCACTTTATTTTTACTGATGCAGAGTTCTTGTGTTTTCTGCACCCGCCTGACTTAACTTAATAAGAAAGGCGCAGTCAAATCCAAAGCTTAATTGCTTTTAATTGCCACATCAACACCGGCGGGTAAATCAAGCTTCATTAATTCGTCTACGGTTTTGGGTGTGGGGCTCTTTAAGTCGATTAATCTTTTGTGGATACGCATTTCGAACTGTTCTCTGGATTTCTTGTCCGTATGAGGGGAGCGAAGAACCGTATACTTTCTGATTTTTACAGGTAAAAGAACAGGGCCGGCCACAATGGCGCCGGTTTTTCTAGCAGTATCTACTATTCTGGCAACGGAGTTGTCCAGCATTCTGTAATCGTAAGAGCGAAGTTTAATGCGGATTCTTTCCTGTCCGCTTAACTTTGCTGTTTTCTTTTCTGTTTTTTCTGCCATTTTATTTTCCTAAAATAATTTTTACTTTAAAATTTTTGTTTCTAAAATATATCGCTTGGCTTTAGTATCTGTCGTCGGGGAAACCTCCTCCCCATATATTTTTTGAAAACTGCTTTTATTTAAGATAATAAAGCGTAGAAAGAACACCTCCATGGCTGTTGTGTTAACGGTCAACTGCCATAGTAAAGAAGGTATTCTGTTCTACCTGCTATACACTTTACCGTAATATTATACCAATATTCGGGTTCCGTTTGCAACTGGTTTTAACAATAGAAAACCATACCGCAAAGCATATATAAATTATACCATTTTGGGATTGAGTTCCGCTGCACTTTATTATGCGGCAAAAACGGAGTTATCAGGACTCTTAAAAAGTGAACTAAATATATTTTTATTACGAGGAAAAACGAATTTTAAGAAGCAGGAAGCATTAAAAGAAAAACCCGGCTTTAAAACCGGGTTTTATTAAACTATTTTGAGAAATAAGCTTCGTAAGGCTTGGGTTCGCCGATACAGACATTATCCTTACAGGAAGGAGTAATCTCCACATAGCACATCTGCATAGTGCAAGCCGCGAGAGCGCATTCTTTCTGCCAAATTTTGTTAATTTTCTCCGCGGATTTTGCATTGACGGCTTCATAGCCGGCACACATACAACAGCCCTTATGCACCGCAACGCAATCTGAATCGGCCTTACATTTTTTATCAGCCTTAGCAACTGCCTGAGATAAGGTTTCGGGTTTAGAATTAACGGCTGAAGTTTTTTTATCTCCGCCGCAGCAAGCCGCCAAGAAAGCGGCACACAGTAAAACTGAAGTTAAAGCAAATAATCTTTTCATAGTTAATATTATATCAAAGTAAAAGCAGTCAATTCCCTGCCAAACAAAAAAGGGCCGGCAAAACCGGCCCTATGTTTTAAATGAGTGTTTTAAAACTACTCAAGGATTTTGGTAACGACGCCCGCGCCTACCGTTCTTCCGCCTTCTCTAATAGCGAATCTTACTCCTTCTTCCATCGCTACCGGCGTGATTAACGTCACTTCTATTTCAGCGTTGTCGCCGGGCATTATCATATCG
>JAQXJI010000014.1 GCA_029008615.1 Elusimicrobiota bacterium
ATCAGAGCGGCGCAAGGTGCAGTATAAGGCTTTGTTTAACCTATGGCTATGCGAGCGGAGCGAGCGAGGTATCCGAACTAAAGAAAAGGGTAAAATCAGGCCAAATATAAAAGCAAATTGTAAGCCTCCTTATTGGTTGTTAAGACGGAAGCTTAAGGCGATATTACAAAACAGTTGACTTTTTTTTTTGATAAATTAGCTTCATATTTCAGGCCGTTAAATCTGTGTCGTTAGTTGTTGCTTTTAAATTGCGTTTTAAGAGGATTTGCGGGCTGGGATAATCAAAAACGGAGGTAAAAATATGGTTAGTTTAAAAAAGATATTTAAGCGTTATAAGTATTTTATATTGCTCGCTTCTCTTTTTGTTTTGGGAGGTGCGACGCAAAGTTTTGCTGATATCGGCAATGCTACGATAAAGTGGATATGTATGGATGGTGAAACAAAATGTTGTGTAAACGGTTCTAAATCGTGCTGTGAAGATGACGTAACTTTATATGATACGTAGAGCTGTGATGACAGCAGCTGCGGCTTCAGCGGCAAAAAAGAGTATAAATATACTGCGAGCGGGTCAGTTACAGCACTTCGACAAGAACCTGCTGTTCTGACGGGAGTTGGAGCGGATGGGACGCATCTTGCCCGACGACAAAGACTTGTCCGACGTCAAGCAAGCCGTCAACGAAAGAATCGTGTTACGGGGGATATAGATATAGAACTGTAAGCTGCAATACGTCAACAGGGACGTGGACAACCGGATCGTGGGGAAGTTGCGATTGCAGTGATTCCGACTATGAAAGTGTTACTATGTCGGGCGGGGGCACTTGCTGCCAAAGGAAGGACGGAACCGGCATAAAATGTAACGTTAATTCTGGATTAGCCTATCGATGGGTTGAAGCCGGAACACCTTGTTGGAGTAAAATAGAATGCGGGACAGGCGCTCTGCCCGAATGCAATGAATCCAGGAAAGGCAGTTATTGGTCCAAGTGGATATCTAGCAATGGCGGCGGGTTGGGTAGTGGTTGTGGCAGTCAATATCACAACATAAACGGTATGGGATATTGCCAACAATATGAATGCAGGTAGTAGTATGAAACAGTCATTGTAAAATAATTTACCCGGGATAAAACCCGGCTCTCAACTAACCGCCCCGCTTTGGCTTAGGCTAAAGCGGGGTTTTGTTTTATTTGAACGGCAGTGCGGAATTACGTTAAAAAGTTGTTATTATTGGGTTTCCCTTAAAGAGAGTTCTTTTTTTATTTCCTTTTTTACATATTCTAAATCGGGACTACATAATAAAGGCAAGGTTTGCGCCAACTTCTCAGGGGGAAAATCCCACCATTTAAATTCTTGAAGCAGCCGCGTCAATTCGTCGTCAAAGCGTTTTTTTATTATGCGCGCCGGGTTGCCGCCCGCTACGGTATATGGGGGAATATCCTTGGCAACGACGGAATAAGCGGCTATTATAGCCCCGTCGCCTATTTTAACGCCCGGCATTATAACGCTTTTACGGCCGAACCAAACATCGTTCCCGATAACGGTATCGCCCTTAAAAGGCAGTTGGGATAAATGGGGAGGAGTGTTTTTCTCCCAAATTCCGCCGAATACGTTAAATGGATATGTAGTTGCGCTGCTTATCCTGTGGTTTGCGCTGCCCATAATAAATTTTACGCCGGAAGCTATCTGGCAGAATTTGCCTATAATCAATTTGTCCCCGAACTGCGGCCAGTTAAAAAGAATATTTTTCTTTTCAAAATCAAGCGGGCCGTAAGGATGGTCATAATAGGTATAGTCGCCGATAAAAACATTCGGCGCTTTGACTATATTTTTTATAAAACACGAGGTTTTGTATTCATTGGGAAATAACGTATTAGGGTCGGGGAAGAATTCCCTCATTTCAGTCCTCTTTTAAATATTTTTTAAAAAAATCTATTACGCGCGGATCGGTTTTTATGTCGCTTGGGGCGAGCGGTTTTTTAAGATATACTCCGTTTAAACTGCGCGCTCTGCTCAGCGCAACATATGTCTGCCCTGCGGCAAAAGCCCCGCGGCCCATATCAAGGCAGATGCTGTCAAAAGTCAGCCCTTGGCTTTTGTGTATGGTTATGGCCCAGGCCAGTTTTAAGGGATATTGCGTAAAACTGCCTTTGACTACCGGGGTTAATTTATCGCTCCCGGGGAGGACTTCGTATTTAATTTCCTGCCAGGTGTGCGGCTCGACGGAGTAAACGCCGCCGCGTATATTGACGCGGATATAATCCGGGCCCAAATCTTCAACAAAGCCTATATCTCCGTTTACCCAGTATTCGTCGTTTATCAGCATCATTATTTTTGCGCCCTTTTTCAAAGTCAAAACTTTATCGGTCGGCGGCGTTTTTTTGCCGAAAGTTTCCGTAAATTCGGCATTGTAGCTGAAAGCTTTGCCCGGCAGGTGGGAAAGCAAATAGCCGTTTCTGGTTTGCGCGTCATAATTTGTCGCCGTAAGAGTGACGACGTTTTCGTCTTTCGGTGCGGCAAGCGCTCTTTCTGTGTTAAGATAAAAATCAAGTTCTTGTTTAGTGATTTCGTCGGAGCGGATTTTGTTTAAAAGTTCGGCAAAAGCGTTGTCTTCGCTCTGGCGGAAATTGTGTTTAAGCTCAAAAACTTTTAAAGATTCGCCGTTCATACATAAAGCGTCAAAAAAGTAAGGGCTTTTGTAAATCATTTTGAAATAAGCCAAAAAATCGGGATTGTCTTCTTCCAATACGGGGGGAAGCTGCCACAAATCCCCGCAGAGAATTACTTTTTTGCCGCCGAAAGGCTTAGAGTTTTGGGCTGATTTCTTTAAGATTGCGTCGGCCGCGTCCAGCATATCGGCGCGCAGCATTGAAGCTTCGTCAATAATTAAAACATCAAAATTCTCAATAACTTTTTTAGGCAGTTTTTTAAATTGCCCCGGCACAAGCAAATCGTTTGGTTTTAAGCGAAGGAAAGAGTGCAAAGTTTGTCCGCCCAGATTCAAAGCCGCCAGGCCCGTCGGCGCACAAAGGACGCATCTTTGGTAAGTATGTTCGGCAAAGTATTTTAAAAGAGTGGTTTTGCCCGTGCCGGCCCGCCCCGTAAGAAATATAAAACGCTGCGAAGGGTCGTTTAAAATATTGTAAGCCTTCAGGAAATTTTCGTTAGCGACCTGAGTATCATTTAATTGAAGCATATAAAATTATATCAATTTGCTATGATATTATTATGAATGAGAACATTTTTGCAGCTTTGTTTTTAAGTTTCCTCGCCGGTGCGGCCACTTGTATAGGCGGGCTGTTGGCGTTTTTCGTCAAAAAGGACAATTTTAAATTTTTGGCTTTGGGGCTCGGCTTTTCGGCCGGGGTTATGATATACGTTTCTTTTATGGAAATATTGCCGCAGGCTCAGGTTTCTTTGACGGGCGTTTTCGGTTATAATTCTGCCGGGTGGATAGCGATAGCTTCTTTTTTTGCGGGGATAGTGATAGCTTCTTTGATAGATACCTGCCTTCCGCAGGGGCATCATCTTGAGGACGATGCCCTTTCGCAGAAAAACAAACTTAAGCATTTGGGCCTTTTTACCGCGCTTACTTTGGCTTTGCATAATTTCCCCGAGGGTTTGGCCACTTTTATGGCCGCTATGCAGAGCCCGGCTTTGGGTGTTTCCATAGCGGTGGCCGTAGCCGTGCATAATATCCCGGAAGGCATAGCCGTAGCTTTGCCGATTTATCACGCCACAGGCCGCCGCGGAAAAGCGTTTTGGTATTCAGCGCTTTCCGGTATGGCGGAGCCTGTCGGCGCGATTGTAGGATTTTTCTTTTTAAAAGCTTTATTGCACGAGGCCGCATTCGGAGTGCTCTTTGCGCTGATAGCGGGCATTATGGTTTATATTTCTTTGGACGAACTTCTGCCGACGGCCCACGAATACGGCGATCCGCATAAAGTTATTTGGGGCGTCGTAGGCGGAATGATGATAATGGCCTTAAGCCTTCAAATGCTTTAAAATTTAATTAACGGGACGGCTTGAATGAAAACTAATTATCCGATCTACACTATAAAACAGGAGTGCCAAGATTGCTATAAATGCGTGCGCGTCTGCCCGGTGAAAGCTATACGGGTTGAAGACGGCCATGCCGCCGTAATATCGGAAAACTGCGTAGCCTGCGGTATGTGTTATCAGGTTTGTCCGACTCACGCCAAGCACGTCAGAAACGATATTGAAAAAGTTAAAAGCCTGATAAACGGCGGAGCCAAGGTCTATGCTTCTTTGGCGCCGAGTTGGGCCGGTATTTTGGATTGCAGCGTCAGCCGCGTAGTCGGAATGCTTAAAAAACTGGGCTTTGCCGGAGTCAGCGAAACCGCCCTCGGCGCGCAGCAGGTTTCCGCCGCCTGCGCGGAGTTCTTAAATTCCGCTGAACCGGGCGTATATTTTTCTTCCGCGTGTCCCGTTTGCGTAGATTATATAAGCAGATATAAGCCGGAACTAAAAAAATTCATAGTGCCTTATTCTTCCCCGGCTTTGACGCACGCTGAACTTTTAAAACAAACTTTCGGGCGGGATATAAAAGTGGTTTTTATAGGCCCCTGTATAGCAAAAAAGAACGAATCCGACACGCAGGAAGATTTAATATCCGCGGCGATAACTTTTGAAGAACTTAAAAAATGGCTTTTTGAAGAAGGCATAGATTTGCTTAACTCTCCGCAGGGTGGGGAGGGCTTTGTGCCGGAGAAATCCTCCGACGGCGCGGTTTACCCGCTTGAGGGGGGAATGCTGCGCTCAATGCGCAGAAACGGCCTTAAAGAGGACGTGAATTTAATTACGGTTACCGGGCTTAAAAACTTTTGCAGGACTTTGGACTCTTTAAAAGAGCAAGCTGTGGACAGAGTTTGCTTTGTTGAAACTTTGGCCTGCCCCGGCGGCTGTATAAAAGGGCCCTGCCCCGGCGGGGAAGTTTCCGCCTTAAACGCTTTTCTGGGGGTGGAAAAACAGTTTGACACCCAAATCCCGCCCGTAATGACGGCAAAATATAAAGTGCCGCTGTCTTTCGGCGGGGATGAGGCCCCTGAAAAGAAATTTACGGAAGATGAAATCCTTGCGGCTTTGGCAAAGGTCGGCAAGTTTACGGTTGACGACGAAATCAACTGCGACGGCTGCGGCTATAACACCTGCCGGAACTTCGCCCACGCACTTTTGGAAGGCAAGGCCGAACCGGCTATGTGCGTTTCTTATATGCGTAAGCGCGCAAGCCGCAAATCAAACGCGATACTGCGTTGTATACCTTCGGGCGTAGTTATTTTTAACTCCGAACTGGAAATTATAGAATCCAACCTGCCTTTTGCAAAAATAGCCGGGCAGGATATAGAAGAGCTTTACGAGCAAATTCCCGGCCTTAAAGGCGCGGCTTTGGGGAAAATCCTTCCTTTTGAAATGATTTTCAGACGCATTTTTAAAGACGGAAAAGAAATACATAAAGAGCGTACGCCCTTCGGCAAAAAACTTTTGGATATGACTGTTTTCCCCATTGAAGACGGCCAAACGGCCGGCTTGATAGTGCAGGACGTAACGAAAAACGAACTCCATAGGGAAATTATCGCCCAAAAAGCGCAGGAAGTTCTGCGTAAGAACATTTTGGCCGTGCAGGAAGTTGCCGGCAGACTTGGGGAAAATATCGCCGAAACGGAAATAATTTTAAATTATATTACTGAAGGATTCGGCCCGGAGAAAAAATAATTATGAGCGATTTCGCTTTTGATATTGACTATTATCAAATTTGTAAAAACGGCAAGCACGTTTGCGGGGACGCTTTTATGACTTCGCGCAGCTCCGACGGGCGTATTATAACGGTTCTTTCCGACGGACTTGGAAGCGGCGTAAAGGCCAATATCCTTTCCACTATGACGGCTAAAATGGCGCTTAAATTTGTGGACGCAAACTGGGACGTAAAGAAATATTGCGAGGTTATTTCCAGCGTTTTGCCTATATGCAAAGAACGCGGGCTTAATTATTCCACCTTTACCATTTTGGACTTGTCGCCCGACGGACAAGTACATATTTTTGAGCAGGGCAATCCCTCATTTTTATTCGTGCGCGGCGGGCGGATTATAGAACCCGAAGCCAGAAAATCCGTAGAGGACTATCACGGATTAAGCATAACGACGACTTCGCTCAGTTTGCTCAGGGAAGACAGAATAATTTTCTTTTCCGACGGAATCAGCCAAGCGGGAACGGGGACGCCCGATTTTCCCAACGGCTGGGGGCGGAACGGCGCGGCGGATTTGGCTTTAAAAGTCATTAACAGAAATCCTCAAGTTTCCAGTTTGAAAATTTGCGAAACTATTATCCGCGAAGCCCGCATAAAAGATGGGCCTATTAACCCTAAGGACGATATTACCTGCGCCGCGGTTTACTTAAGAACTCCGCGCCGCGTTATGATATTTTCCGGGCCGCCTTTCAATAAAAGTTTGGACGGAAAATACGCCAAGGAATTGGCCTCTTTCGACGGCGAAAAAGTGATTTGCGGCGGGACTACGGCCAAAATTGTGGCCAGGGAACTTGGGCTTGAAGTGCGCCCGGATTTGAACTCTTCCTCCCGCTTCGGTCCGCCTACAAGCCTGCTTGACGGTATTGATTTGGTTACCGAAGGCGTGCTGACGCTGAGTCAAACTCTCGCGGCTTTGCAGAACCATACGGCTCCCCAAAGCGAGAGCGGAGCATATAAACTTTATTATACCCTGCTTGAAAATGATTATATAAATATAGTCGCCGGCACAAGAATAAATGACGCCTATCAGGATCCTGATTTCCCGAATCAATTTGTTTTAAGGCGTTCCGTGTTGGAGGGTATTGCGAGGGTTTTGAGGGAGAAGTATTTTAAGGATGTTAGGGTTAAGCTAGTGTAGTTTTAACTCGTTTTAAGCTGCTTTTTTACTCGCGTGATATTGCGTATTCGAGGCTAGCAAGCTTTAATATTTAGGCAAATTTTGTTTTTTGCTTCGGTCGGATACACGGGGCTCCGCCCACTCTAGGTATACCTTCCTCATTAAAAATCAAAATTTTCACTAAATCTTAAAGTTCACACTATTTTTATACTCGCCTAGTTTTTGCTCGTGTTGACTTCTACTCTCACGGCTAAAAAATTTCTATTTTTGAGATGTATTTTGATTTTTTTACCGCTTCGGATACCTCGCCGCCTTCAGCGGCATAGAGGCAAGTATAACCTTGCGCTAAAGAAAATCAAAATACATCTCAAATCTTAAAAACCACGCCGCTTGCATACTCTCACTGCTGATTTTTCTCACGCCGCTTTCACGCCACACTGCTAAAAATTATACCGGTGAAACTCTATAAATATCAGTTCGCTTAAGTCTTCAAATATTTTTATTACAGACATCTCTAAAATATAATTTCCTTTCTTTTTTAATTACGACTTCTATATACACCCGGCCACAAAATGCTTCCACCACTTTTTAAAGTATAAATGCAGGTCAGTCTATGCCTAACAAAGAAAACCTTTTTAACGTCAGGCGAAGCCTGACCTACGTTTATTTGCCCTATTTACAAGCAGTTAAAGCCCCCATCAGGAGCGTCTATAAAGCTTGATTTTTATCGTAAATCACGGGCTTTTGTCCGAATAAGGAAAATCGCTATAAGCTTTTGCCGGTTCTCAAAGGAGGGATGAACCATAAAACAGTTGCCCCGGGCGTATTTAAAAAGAAGTAAAAAAATAGTATTATATATTTGAAATAAAAAATCCAATTGGAGGATATTTAAAGTTATGTCAATAAAAGTTGGTATTAACGGTTTTGGCCGCATCGGTCGCTTCGTATTCCGCGCGGCTCAAGAGCGCAATGATATTGAAATCGTCGGCATTAACGATTTGTGCCCCGTAGACTATTTGGCTTATATGCTTAAATATGATACGATGCACGGTCAGTTCAACGGTACGGTTGAAGCCGATGTAGAGCACAACCTCTTAATCGTAAACGGTAAAAAAATCCGCGTAACCGCGGAAAAAGATCCCGCCAATCTTAAATGGAATGAAGTAGGCGCAGAATACGTCGTTGAATCCACCGGTTTGTTCCTTACGCAGGAAAAAGCCCAGGCCCACATTAAAGCCGGCGCCAAATATGTTGTAATGTCTGCTCCTTCCAAGGACGCCACCCCGATGTTCGTAGTCGGCGTGAACGAAAAAACTTACGTCAAAGGTACGCAGTTCGTTTCCAACGCTTCCTGCACCACCAACTGCTTAGCCCCTATCGCCAAAGTATTGAACGATAACTTCGGCATTAAAGACGGTTTAATGACCACCGTACACTCCACCACCGCCACCCAGAAAACGGTTGACGGCCCTTCAATGAAGGACTGGAGAGGCGGCAGAGCCGCTTCCGGCAACATTATTCCTTCTTCCACCGGCGCAGCCAAAGCCGTGGGTAAAGTTATCCCCGAGCTTAACGGCAAACTTACCGGTATGTCAATGCGCGTTCCCACCTTGGACGTTTCAGTAGTAGACTTGACCGTAAACTTGGCCAAACCGGCCACCTATGCGGAAATCTGCAAAGCTATGAAAGACGCTTCCGAAGGCGAACTTAAAGGCATTTTGGGCTATACGGAAGATGCTGTCGTTTCCTCCGATTTCTTGGGCGACAAACGCACTTCCATCTTCGACGCCAAAGCCGGTATCGCTTTAACGGATACTTTCGTAAAAGTGGTTTCCTGGTACGACAACGAAATCGGCTACTCCAACAAAGTGCTTGATTTAATCGCTCATATGGCGGTCGTAAACAAATAAGTTTGAAGCAAAACAAGGGCGGGGCCAAATGCGGCTCCGCCCGTCAGATTTTATAAATTTTAAAATATTGATTCCGGGGAAAAGAAAATGAACCTTAATGATATTGTAAAAATACAGGATGTAAATTTAGATAACAAAACCGTATTGGTAAGGGTAGATTACAACGTACCTTTGAAAGACGGCAAAGTTGATAACCCTAAACGCATTACCGCTACGGAAAAAACAATTAAATATCTTTTAGGGAAAGGCTGCAAAGTTGTATTGATAGCCCACTTGGGCAGGCCTAAGGGCAAAGTAGCGCCGGAATTTTCCTTGGCGCCAGTCGCCCCGGAAGTCGAAAAAATTATGGGCGTTAAAGTGCACTTCGCTTCAGACTGCGTAGGCGCGGTAGCCGAAGAAGCCGTCAAAAACGCCAAAAACGGGGAAATCGTTCTCTTGGAAAACCTCCGCTTCCACCCCGAAGAAGAAAAAAACGATAAAGCTTTTGCCGCTCAGCTTGCAAAACTCGGCGAACTTTTTGTTCAGGAAGCTTTCGGCACCGTCCACAGAGCGCACGCTTCAACCAGCGCAATAACCGAATTTTTACCCAGCGCGGCCGGTTTCTTAATTCAGAAAGAAGTTGAATTTTTAGGCGGCGCGCTTGAAAATCCCGCCCGCCCGTTTGCAGCTATTATCGGCGGCGCGAAAGTTTCCGATAAGATTATGGTACTTAACAACCTTTTGGATAAGGTAGATGTTCTTATCGTCGGCGGCGGTATGGCCTATACTTTTAACGCCGCTTTGGGATATAACGTATCCAATTCTTTGTTGGAAACCGATAAGGAAGACGAAGCCAAAGCCATTATGGCTAAAGCCAAAGAAAAAGGCGTAAAATTGCTTTTACCGGTTGATAATATTGCCGCTAAAGAATTTGCCGAGGGCGTCCCTACCGTTACGACCGACAGCCCCAATATTCCCGAAGGTTATATGGGCTTGGACATCGGCCCCAAAACAATCAAATTGTTTGAAGAAGCTTTAAGCGAGTGCAAAACGATTTTCTGGAACGGCCCGGTAGGTGTTTTTGAAATGCCGACTTACGCAAAAGGCAGCTTCGCCATTGCGGAAACTTTGGTAAAACTTACGGAAAAGGGCGCGATTACGATTATCGGCGGCGGCGACAGCTTGAACGTACTCAAGAAAGCCAAAATTTCCTCTTCCAAAGTATCGCACGCTTCCACCGGCGGCGGAGCCAGTATGGAATTTGTAGAAGGCAAAGAATTGCCCGGCCTTACGGCGTTACTTAAAAAATAACTCAGGAGAATAAAACATAATGTATACATTAGCTTTAGTCTTGCAGTGGATAGCCTGCATATTGCTTATTATGCTGATACTGATGCAAAGCGGCAAAGGTTCTGCGGCCGGGATATTCGGCAGCTCCAACAGCGACAGCGTATTTGCCGGCCCCACTGCCACCACGTTTATAACGAAACTTACGGCGGCGGTAGCTTTGGTAATAATGATTACCTCAATCTTTTTGACGGTAAATGTTTCCAAACGCGGAATGACCTCCGTAGTAGACAGCGTGCAAATACCTGCAAGCGCGCCGATTTCGGCGCCTGAAGGCAAATAACATTTAAGCCCCGGCTTACACCGGGGCTTTTTAATGGCTGCTTTTAAAAATAGGCCAAAAGACCTAGCAGAAAATAGGGCCAAAGAACCTTGTATAAGGCTGAATAGTTATTTAAAATAAGAATGAAGGAAGTAAATTTTTTGGAGGGAAGAGGAAACTATGTTAAAGAAGCTTTTAGTCGGACTTA
>JAQXJI010000015.1 GCA_029008615.1 Elusimicrobiota bacterium
CGATATGATAATGCCCGGCGACAACGCTGAAATAGAAGTGACGTTAATCACGCCGGTAGCGATGGAAGAAGGAGTAAGATTCGCTATTAGAGAAGGCGGAAGAACGGTAGGCGCGGGCGTCGTTACCAAAATCCTTGAGTAATAATTTGCAGTGAAAACCTAATAGGGACATTGAAAACAATGTCCCTATAGGTATCTTTAGAAGAGGGCGTAAGCCCTTCTTTCGGTATTTTAAAACAGGAAAAGAAAATGGCAACAGCAGAAAGATTAACATTCGTGCTTTCCTGCACGCAATGCAAGAATAAAAACTACTATTTCGCGAAAGGCAAAAAGAAAGATTATAAAGTAGAATTGAACAAGTTTTGCAAAAAATGCGGCAAACAGACCGTTCATAAAGAAAGCAAAGCTTCCAAATAAATTCGCGTATCAAATTTCAATTGGGAGCGTCGGTTAACTGGTAAACCACCGGTCTCCAAAACCGGGACTGAAGGTTCGAGTCCTTCCGCTCCTGCCAGATTTTAAACAACGGTAGGTTATATGAACAAAGCAATTAGTTTTCTCAGAGAGTCATACTTCGAACTTAAAAAGAGCGTATGGCTTTCCAGGGCGCAGATGATACAATCCACGATATTCGTATTTATCGTGGTCGCTATTATTTCAATATATATAAGCGGGATAGATTTCATATTATCTTCGATACTGGGCAAAATTATCGGGGGCAATTAATAATGAGCGAAGAAATCACCAACAATCAACCCGCTGCGGCCTCCGCCAATGCCGATTCCGCGCAAGAAAAATTCTGGTATGTGGTGCATACCCAAACCGGACATGAAGATAAAGTAAAAGAAAAGATTTTAACCCAGATAAAAGTTCAAAATTTTGGCGACAGAATCTTCAACGTATTAGTGCCTACCGAAGAAGTTGTTGAAGTCAAACAAAATAAGAAAACTTTAAGAAAACGCAAATTTTTCCCCGGATATATTTTGGTTGAAATGATACTTTCCAGCCAGTCTTATTGGTTTATAAGAAATATCGTCGGGGTAACAGGCTTTTTGGGTGATCCTTATCCTGTTCCGCTTCCGGAAGAGGAAATCGCCGGCATAGTGGAACTTACCACCGTTACCGACGGCAAACCTAAACACGCGGTTCAATTTAACCGCGGCGAGCAAGTCCGCATTACGGAAGGGCCGTTTAAGCATTTCGTGGGCGTCATAGAAGATGTCAACGAAAGTAAAAACAAGCTTAAAGTTATGGTAACCGTATTTGACAGAGCCGCCCCGGTGGAAGTTGACTATTTGCAAGTGGAAAAAATCAATTAATTTTGGCAGCAACCCGCTTAAGCGGGCAAATTAAGGAGTAAAATTAAAATGGCAAAAGAGAAAAAAATTAAAGGCTATATTAAACTGCAAATTCCTGCAGGCGCAGCCAATCCTGCCCCCCCGGTAGGTCCGGCTTTGGGTCAGCACGGCGTCAACATTATGGAATTCTGCAAGCAGTTTAACGCCAAAACAGCAAAATTAGAAAAAGGGATTAAGATTCCTGTCGTTATCACCGTATACGAAGACAGATCTTTTTCCTTTATTACCAAGATGCCGCCTATGGCGGTTCTTATCGTGAAGAAACTGGGCCTTGCTAAAGGTTCCGGCACGCCTCACAAAGATAAAGTAGGCAAGCTTACGCAGAAACAGTGTGAAGAAATCGCGGCCGAAAAATTGCCCGATTTGAACACTAAAGACGTCAAACAGGCCGCCGAGATGGTAAAAGGTACGGCCAGAAGTATGGGCGTTGACATCGTAAAATAAATTTTTTACCCAGGGAGGGCTTCGGCCCGTTGACCTAAAGGAGAAAAGATGGGAAAAAGACTTGAAACAGCAAAAAAAGCGATAGACAGCAAAAAGCTCTATACACTTAAAGAAGCGGTTGCTTTGTGCAAAGACAATGCCAAAGCCAAATTTGACGAAACCGTCGAATTGCACGTCCGCTTAGGCATAGATACCAAAAAGTCCGATCAGCAAGTAAGAACGATGGTAGTTCTTCCGCACGGTACGGGCAAAACCAAACGCATTGCCGTTTTGGCCAAAGGCGAACACGCTCAGGACGCTCAAAAATCCGGGGCCGATTTGGTAGGCGGTGAAGATTTGGTAGAAGATATCTTAAAGGGCAAAATGGATTTCGACGTACTCGTTGCTACGCCGGATACTATGAGAGATTTGGCCAAAGCCGCCAAAATCTTGGGCCCGCGCGGTTTAATGCCTAACCCAAAGGCCGGCACCGTCACTTTTGACGTGGCTACGGCCGTTAAAGAGCTCAAAGCCGGCAGAATCGAATTTAAAGCCGACACTTACGGTATCGTACACGTACCCGTAGGCAAAGCTTCTTTTGATGCCGACAAACTGTTTGAAAACGCAAAAGCTGTTTTAGACGTAATCAACAGAGTAAAACCTTCAACCTCAAAAGGCGTATATGTGAGAACTATCTCCATATCCTCCACAATGGGGCCGGGTTTACACGTTGATACCAGTAAAGTAAACGCGTAGTTAAACTCTTTTGCTATAAGCCCCGCGCCTTTTAAGACGCGGGGTTTTTTGTATATAAGAAAACCCGGGTTTTGCCCGGGTTCATTAAGTTTAAGATATTATCGGCCGATTTTTATATGCCATAGATATTCAATATTTCCGTGTACGCCGGTAATGGGGGAATTTATCAATCCTCCCTCCTGCGCATTATATCGCGGTTGTATATTCTCTTTAAAAAATTCCCTTACGGAAGCTATCGCTTTTTGCCGGTTTTCCTCGGTCTTTACTATGCCGTGAGGAACTTCTTTCGGACTAAGTTCGAATTGCGGTTTTATCAGGAAGGCAATATCGCTTTTATCGGCCATACAGGAAAATAAAGCCGGCATTATCATTTTAAGCGATATAAAAGAAACATCAACCGCCGCCGCCTCAAAGCGGGCGGGGAACATCTCCGGCCTGATATAACGAGCATTTGTGTTAGGGTGGAAGAAGAAGTTTTTAAAGGCGGTAATTTCGCTCGCTATTTGGCCTTTACCCACATCAATGCCGTGCACTTCTTTTGCGCCTCTCAGCAAAAAACAATGGGAAAACCCTCCCGTCGCCACGCCGATATCCGCGCAGATTTTATCTTTTACGTCTATATTGAAAGCGTCCAGCGCGCCTTGCAGTTTAAGGCCGCCGCGCGATACATAAGGGCAGGATTTTTCTTTCAGGGATATTGTATCTTCCGGTTTGATGTTTCTGTCCGCCCGGGTTTCCACCTCTCCGTTAACCAAGGCTTCCCCGGCCATAATTATGGCTTGGGCCTTGTTTCTGCTTGAAGCAAGCCCTTGTTCCACCAAAGCGTTATCTAAGCGTAATTTAGGCATTTTCTTCCTTGTCAAAGGGTTCTAAGACCAGTTCGGCTCCCTTTTCTTTCAAAGCTTCAACTTTAAATTTTACTTCGTTTAACTTTTCCGAAAGTTCTTTGGAAAGTTTTATGCCCTCTTCAAACAATTTGGAACTTTCCTCCAAAGCGATAGTATCGCTGTCCAGAGTGTTTACTATTTCTTCAAGTCGGGCTAATTTGGCCTCAAAGGTATTTTTTTTGTTCATATCGTTTCCACCTCAAAATTGTCGTAAGAAGTCTGCACCGTAAGGCGTTCGCCTTTTAAGGAAGAGCGCACAACCTCGCCTGTAGCCGCGCGGCGCACTATCGCGTAACCGCGTTTAAGGGTGGCTTCCGGGCTTAACAGTTTAAGCCTTTGGGTCGCCGTTTCCAAGGAGTGTTCTTTATTGCGCGTGATATTGTCTGTTTTTATAAAAAGTATTTCTTTTAAATCGTCAAGCATCTGTTCTTTTTTGTCAAAGAACAAATGCGGCTCTTTTAAATATTTACTGTTTGCGGCAAGTTCAAATCTGTTCTTTAAACGCTGATATTTTATTTCAAGGGAATTAAGCAAAATTTTATTTAAATTTAATAATTTTTCAGCGGTATCTTCCGCATTTTTAACAACCAGTTCTGCGGCGGCTGAAGGCGTCGGCGCCCTTAAAGAAGCCGCAAAATCCGTCAGAGTAAAATCGGTTTCGTGTCCCACGCAGGAAATTACTGGTATCTTGCTTGCGGCTACGGCGCGTACTACGATTTCCTCGTTAAAACTCCATAAATCTTCTATGCTTCCGCCGCCTCGTCCGAGCAAAATAACGTCAACAGATGGAGTGAGCTTTTGCAGGTTTTTTAAAGCGCCGACTATTTGCTCTTTGGATCCTTCCCCCTGAACAAGCGTCGGGGCTATAATAATTTCCAAATTGCGCCCTCGCCTTTTAAGCACGGAAAGTATATCTCTCACCGCCGCACCAGTAGGGGAAGTAATAACGCCTATCCTTGAAGGAAACTGCGGCAGCGGCAATTTTTTATCCTCGTCAAACAATCCTTCCTCGGAAAGTTTCGCTTTAAGTTTTTCAAATTGAAGATACAAATTGCCTTGTGTTTTAACTTCAACTTCACGCGCCAAAATCTGGTATCGGCCCTGTTTGATATAACAGGATAAATCCCCTCTGACTACTATTTGGTCGCCTTCCTTTAAATTAATTCCTCTGGCGTAGCCTTTAAACAATACGGCGGAAATTAAAGCGTTTTCATCTTTCAAATCAAAATAAATATGCCCGCTGGAAGCTTTTTTTAGGTTGGAAATTTCACCTTCTACCGATACTCCAGCCAATACTCCTTCAAGCATTTCTTTTATGGCAAAGCTTATTTCCGTTACGGAGAAGATTTTATTTGCGTCAAAAGGCGGCATTATTTTTTCTTCCTCAAATTGAATTGCCTTTCTTTGATAAGCTTTTCTTTGCCCATTAAAGTGGGTTTGTAGAATTTTTTGGGCATAGGCATATATTGTTGTTCCACATAGTGATTGGGGTAGTCATGCGCGTATTTATAGCCTTGGTTTTTACCGCCGCTCTTAAGATGGACGGGAACGTCGCGCCTGGGGCCGTTGCGGACTTCGTTTAAAGCTTCGTCTATTGCCAAATAGGCGGCGTTTGATTTCGGCGCGCAGGCCACATAAATGGCGGCGTGCGCAAGAGGTATCCGCACTTCGGGCATACCTAAAACTTCCGCGCTTTTAAAAGCGGCTTCCGCTATTACAAGCGCCGTCGGTTCCGCCAGTCCTACGTCTTCCGCCGCGCATATAAAAATGCGCCTTGCTATAAAGCGAGGGTCTTCGCCAGATTCCAGCATTCTGGCCAGCCAATATACGGCGGCGTCGGGGTCTGAGCCGCGCATAGATTTTATGAAAGCGGAAATAATATCATAATGATCGTCGCCTTTTTTATCGTAATTTAAGTGTCTTTTTTGAATACAGTCTTTGGCGATTTCAAAAGTTATTTGTTTGGGCCCGCCTACATACGGCGTAGTTATCAAAGCAAGTTCCAGCGCATTTAAAAAACGTCTGGCGTCACCGTTTGCCTGCGTGATAAGGAAGTCCCTCGCGTCTTCGTCTATGTTAAAATTCTCTATATTTTCGGCCCTGCTTGTTATTTTGGTTAAATGTTCTTTTGACAAAGGTTTAAACTCAAAAACCGAAAATCTTGAAAGTAGTGCATTGTTGATGTAAAAATAAGGGTTTTCCGTTGTTATGCCGATAAGTATAATCTGCCCGCTTTCCACCGAAGGAAGCAAAACGTCCTGTTGAGTTTTGTTAAAATGGTGTATTTCATCTAAAATCAGCAAAGTACGTTTTTGTTCGAAATTATTTTCAATCCGCGTTTTGGCTTCTTCAAGCACTCTCTTTAAATCGGCGACTCCCGCGGCGGCGGCGTTAAGTTCGCTTACATACGCTTTTGTGCTTTTTGCTATAAATCTGGCCAAGGCGGTTTTTCCGACGCCCGGCGGACCGAAGAAGACGGCGGAGCGCACTTTATCGGCCTCAATAAGCCTGCGCAGAAGTTTGCCCGGCGCAAGTATGTCATCCTGCCCGGCGAAGTCTTCTATGCTTTTAGGCGCAAGGCGTGCGGCCAAAGGCATATTGGCCAAAGCGTTGCCGAGTTTTTGTTCTTCAAAAAAATCCCGCATAATCATTTAAGCGGCAGACGGTTCAGCGCAAGCGTAAGTTTTTCTATCGCGCTGTCGAGCTGCTTTTCTCCGGCTTTGTTTTTTTGTTCTTCGTTATTGCTTTTTGTATAAGCTTTTGCGGCGTAAAACAAGGCGGTGTGCAAAAGGACTTTAAAAGTATCCATAGTATGCTTCTCTTCGGATATTTGATCCATTTTGTTTTCGATTTCCCTAGCCAAGGCGTTAACGTCCAGAGGTCCCAGGCCCTCCAGCGTTACATTATCCAGTTCTATTCTTTTTACGGTTACCGTAACGGGTTCTTGCTTTTTGCTCATTTGCCGCCCAAATCGGGGGAGGAGGACTGCTGCTCTATCCTCTCAATCTCCCTGTCTATTTTAGTGTAAAGTTTTTTTAATATGGAAGTCGTTACGTCTTTCCATTCTTTTAAAGCCTTTGCCGTAACCTGCGCGCTTTGCAGAACTTTTACGTTGGATTCCAAAGTTCTGACTTTTGCCTGCAGAAGGATATTTTCCTCTTCGGCCTGCGCCAGCCTTACGGAAATGCGGTCTATTAAAAGATGCAGCTGTTTATATTTATCTTCTTCCATATTTTATCTTAACTGTGCGCCGAGTTTGCCTTTTAAAGCTTCAAGCACAGTTTCCACGGCTTTGTTGACTTCGGCGTCTGTCAGGGTTTTTTTCTTTGAGATAAAATCAAAGCTTAAAGTAATGCTCTTTTTGCCCTGCGGCAAATTATCGCCCTGATACAAATCTATCAAGTGATAAGCCGTTTCCGGCGCAGCCTGCTTAAGGACTTCGCGCACGGCGTCAAAGGAAATATTCTTATCCAACACTACGGATAAATCCCTCTTTGAAGCCGGGAACGGGCTTATATCTTCCGCTTTTTTAAATTGCTGAGCGTCAAAAACTTTTTCCAAGTTTTTAAGGTCAAATTCAAATGCGTAAACGTCCTGTTTAATGCCGTAAGCTTTAAGCGTAAGCGGATGCACTTGCCCCAAAAAGCCTATTTTTTTATTATCCAGCATAATGTCCATACAAATCTTTGGGTGCATATAAGCAGGGGCGGCCTTCGCCGGTTTAAAAGAAATATTTTTAAAATCTTTAAGAGTATTTTCCACAATGCCTTTAAGTCCATAAAAACCTATATGGCATTGCGGCGTCATAAAAAACTTTTCTCTTGGCGTTTTGCCGCACATTACGCCGCTTAAAGCGAAAGTTTCAAGCGGGAAGCCTTTTTGCAGATTAAAAGTCTTTCCGTATTCAAAAAGGCTCAAATCGTGTCTGCCGAAGTTTTGGTTAAAAGCTATGTTCTTAAGCAAGCTTATCAAAAGCATCGGGCGCATAAATTCCATTCCGTCGGCCAAAGGATTTTTTATTTCGACGGCGGTTTTGTCGCTATACCCGAAATTCGCCAAATCTTTTAAGGAAACAAAATCAAAATTTTTGCATTCGTAAAAGCCGAGTCCGGCAAGAGCTTCGCTGAATTTCTCGCCCAAGTCTACGGCTTTCGGGTTTTCGCCGAAGTATAAAGAAGCGTGCGTTACGCCGGTATTGCCCGCAGCCAGATTATCCAAACCTATATAACGGGCGGCTTCTTCCGCCAAGTCCCATTTATGGTTTAAATCTCTGCGGCAGGAAAGCGGCGTAAAGCTCCAGGTTTCGCCTTCGGCTTTAAAATCCGCGCCGAGCCTGTTAAAAATATCTTTAAGCTGTCCGCGGTCTATATCCATACCGATAATTTTTTCTATGTCTTCGGGTTTGAAGTTTATCGCGGCAGGTTTATAAGGTTGGGGATATACGTCGCTTATTTCGCTGGGTTCTCCGCCGCAAATATCCAAAATAAGCGCGGTAGCCATTTCTATGGATTTTACGCAGGTATCGATATCCACGCCCCTTTCAAACCTTTGTGATGATTCCGTACTTACGGCAAACTTCTTTGAGGTTTTATTAATACAAGGCGGATAAAAATAGGCTCCTTCCAAAAAGACGTCTTTAGTTTCCGGCAGAATGCTGTCGCCTTTGCCTCCGATTACTCCGGCCAAAGCCACGGCTTTTTTACCGTCTGCTATAACCAAATTTTGCGACGTAAGAGTTCTTTCAACTTCGTCCAAGCCTAAAAACTTTTCGTTTTCTTCGGCCCAGCGTACGTTAATTTCCCCGCCTTCAAGGTGATTGAGGTCAAAAGCGTGCATAGGGTGGCCGATTTCAAAAAGGACGTAATTGGTAATATCCACAAGCGCGTTTTTCGGATTTACGCCCATAGCCAAAAGCCTTTCTTTCATCCAGTCGGGGGACTCTGTGTTTTTGACGTTTCTTATAATTCTGCCTGCGTATCTGGGGCAGCCTTTGTCGTCCGTATGTAAAGAAATTTTCAAAGCCTGGCCTTCGCCTTTAATTTGCTTCCATTCTTTATTTTTAAGCGGCAAATTCATAAGGACGCTAAGCTCCCTCGCTATGCCCAAATGGCTCATCAAATCGGGCCTGTTGGGGGTAAGGGAAACTTCAAAAATCGCGTCGGCTTTACCGTAAAGGGTTTTTACGTCCGTACCTACGGGAATATCCGAGGATAAAATCATTATTCCTTTCTGACGTTCCGCGGCTAAACCGAGTTCGTCTGCGGAGCACAACATCCCTTTGGAAACTACGCCTCTTATTTCCGCAGGCTTTAAATAAATTTTGCCCAGTCTTGAACCTACGTTTGCCAAAGGAACGGTCTGTCCTTCCGCTATGTTTTGCGCCCCGCATACTACGCGTTTTGCGCCGTCTTTGGTTTCCAAATCGACCAAGTGCAGTTTTTCGGAATTGGGATGCGCGTTTATTTTTACTATTTTGGCGGCGTAAATATCGTCGAAGTCCGCGCCGGTTTTCTTTATTTCTTCAACTTCCATTCCGAGCACGGTCAGTTTCTTTGCCAACTCTTCGGGCGTTAAGTCCAAATCGATAAAATCTTTAAGCCAAGAATATAATATTTTCATTTAAAATTGCTCCAAAATTCTTATGTCGTTTTCGTAGAAAGTTCTGATGTCTTTTATCCCGAGGGAGAACATCGCCAGTCTTTCCACGCCCATACCGAAAGCGTATCCGCTGTAAACTTCCGGGTCTATTTCGCAATTTCTTAAGACATTGGGGTGAACTATACCCGCGCCCATCATTTCTTTCCAGCCGGAGCCTTTGCATACCGGGCAGTTTTTGTCCTTGCCTTCGCAGAAAACGCATTTAACGTCTACTTCCACACTGGGTTCCGTAAAGGGGAAGAAAGAGGGGCGGAAGCGTACTTCGGCCTTTTTGCCGAAAAGTCCTTGCATAAATACGGTTAAATCTCTTTTTAAATCCGCCAAGCTTACGTTTTTATCTACATATAATCCTTCTATCTGATGAAACACCGGGCTGTGAGTTGCGTCCAAAGAGTCTTTGCGGAATACTCTTCCGGGCGCCATAATGCGTATCGGCGGTTTTTGCTTTTGCATAGTGCGTATTTGCACGCCGGAGGTGTGAGTCCTTAACACAAAATCGCTCTTATGAGTATTTTTTACAAAAAAAGTATCCTGCATATCCCTTGCGGGGTGATGCGCGGGAATATTCAAAGCGTCAAAATTGTGATATTCGTCTTCAATAAAAGGCCCGTGCGCCCAAATAAATCCGAGTTTTGAAAGAATATCCGTCATTCTCTTTTGCGCTATGGCCAACGGATGTCTTCCGCCTTTGTTGAAAGGGAAAGCCGGCAAAGTCAAATCCAAATCGGTTTTATTTAATTCTTCGTTAATGGCGGCATTTTCAAGTTCGGCGTTTTTTGCTTCAAACAAAGATGATAATTTCGTTTTAAGAGCATTGCTCAAAGGCCCAAAGATTTTTTTCTCTTCCAGAGAAAGATTTTTAAGGCTTTTTAAAAGTTCGGTAAGTTCGCCTTTGCGTCCTATCGCGGCGACTTGCAAATCCTGCAAATCTTTTACGTTTTTGCAGGCTTGTATTTTAGAAGTGTAATTTGTTTCTATTAAATTCAGTTTGTTTTTAAGTTCTTCAATCATAATATTATTATAGAAAATTACTCCGCCCAAACTCTAGTTTAACGGCGGATTTTGCGCGGCTGAAATTTTGTAAGGTTTTTTATATGGTTCGGAAGTCCTTTTGCAGAGGGGCAAGCCTGTTTTTGAATTTTGTAAACTTTCCGCCACCGCAAAAATCCGTTAATTGTTTTTATCAAGTGGAAGATGTCTCTTTCCGCGCGGCTTGCCTGCGCAAAGGGCTATACTTTGTCGGCTAATAAAAAACCCCCGGCGAACCGGGGGTTAAATTCGTCCAATCCCAAATTAACGTTTGGAGAACTGGAAGCGTCTTCTCGCTTTGGGTTGGCCCGGTTTCTTTCTTTCGACCATTCTGGGGTCTCTGGTAAGGAATCCGGCCTTTTTCATAGATTTTTTATTATCTTCGCCGAGGATAGCGAGTGATCTCGCTATGGCGTGGCGTATTGCGCCAGCCTGGGAGGCGATACCGCCGCCGGAAACTTTAACGTTTACGTCAAATTCTTTTTCGGCTTTGATTTCGCTCAACGGGGCGAGGACGGTGTCCTGATATCTGGGGCACCCGCGGAAATAGTCTTCCAAAGTTTTGGTATTGATAATTACTTTTCCGGAACCTTTCACGAGCTCAGCCTGAGCTACGGAAGTTTTTCTTCTACCGGTTTTAATCTGTTTGGTTTCCATAAAAATCACCTTTTATTTTGAGAACCTTTCGGCAAAAGAATGCTCTTCGCCATTGAAAATTCTAAGTCTTTTCATTCTTTTGGCGCGAAGTTTGTTATTGTCGAGCATACGGTAAACGGCGAGCTCAATAACTTTCGCGGCGTTGTTTTCCATCTGCCTTTTGAAAGGAACTTCTTTAGCGCCTTTCGCGTAGCCGGAGTGGGAGAAATAAACTTTCTCTTCAGCTTTTTTCCCGGTTACTTTAATTTTGCCGGCATTGGTTACAACTACGAAATCCCCGCAATCCATATTGGGGGTAAAAGTTCTTTTATGTTTGCCCATAAGGTAAACCGCCAACTGAGTAGCGAGCCTGCCGAGGGTCTTGCCGGTAGCATCGATATGATGCCATTTTCTTCCTGCTTCGGCTTCCTGAACGGAAGGTAAGTATGTTTTGCTCATTTTGTACCTTTGTGTTTTATAGGATTTGACTCGGGTCCTATTAATTTCACATAAATTTGCGTTTTCGCGTTCGCGCTACCACTGCGCGCCGATTTTTAAGTTAAAAAAAGAGGAATGGTTGGGATAGGATTCGAACCTATGTAGGGCACGCCCGACGGTTTTACAGACCGTTGCTTTTGACCGCTCAGCCACCCAACCGTTCCTCTGAAATCTGTATGATTTTTAAAGCCGGATAAAACATTCTGGTTTTATCGTTTCTTAAAAACCGGATAATTTATTATAGCAAAATAATCATAGCGTCTTCAAATAATTTCGCTTTATTTTTATTTCGCTTTAATAAATTATATCAAAAAAATTAAATTTCTTTAATCTTCTTAATAAATTCTTCCCACGGACAGGCTTCTCCACCGCCTTGTGCGAAGTCCGGCTTTCCGCCGCCGCGCCCGTTAATTGCAACCGCTACGGCCTTGGCCGTTTTGTTGGCGTCGGGCCCGCCTTTAAAGCTTTTCACGACGAAAGATTTTTTACCTTCTCTGTCGGCCGAAATCAAAATAACTTTGCCTTTATTCTTGTCCGCCATATTGTCGGCAAGGGTTCTCAGCTCTTTTATTTCGGCGTTTTCGGCGTTAAAGGCGGTTAAAGCAGTGCCGTCTTTTAAAGTTAAATCGCATTGGGCGGATTTGTCCGCTCCGCTTAAAAGCCTGCGTTTAAGATCCGCAACTTCCTTTTTAAGCTCCTGCTCGGAATGCAAAATGCTTTCCACTTTTTTCGTCAAGTCGTCTACGGAAGTATTTAACATCTTTGAAAGCAGCATAGATGTGTTTGCGACGTGTTTTAAATGTTCAATGGCGCTTAATCCCGCTACTGCCTCAATACGGCGTACGCCCGCGGAAACCGCGCTTTCCCTTAAAATCCTTATATTCATAATTTCGCCCGTGCTTTTTACGTGCGTACCGCCGCAAAGCTCAAGGCTGGCGCGGTTTAAAGGATCTTTAAAGCCGTCTTTGGCCATTAAAACGAATCTGGCCGGATCTGCGTAAGTCTCGCCGAGCAGCACCGTAGCGCCCAGTTCTTTTGCGTCTTTAAGCGGGCGCACCTGCGTTTCAACTTTAAGGTTTTGCTCAATTATGCTGTTGGCCACGCCCCAAACGGATAAAAGCTGCGCCGGAGTGGGCGGAGTGGAAATTGTATAGTCAAAACGCAATTTTTCAGGGGAAACGAAAGACCCCGCCTGATGCACTTCGTCGCCCAAAATTTTTCTTAAAGCGGCGTTTAAAACGTGCACTGCGGAATGGTTGGCCGCGGCTTTAAATCTTGCCACTTGGTCTACGGCGAGGGTAATTTTTTGCCCTTTGCAAAGTTCGCCTTTGATGATATTTACTTTGTGTAAATAAATTTTTTCAATCGGTTTTTGGGTGTCGCTTACGCGCGCGGTTACTTCCCCTTGAATTTCTATCGCACCGATATCGCCGACCTGTCCGCCGGATTGAGCGTAAAAGCTGGTTTTGTCGGTAATTACAAAACCTTCTTTATCAAGTTTGTCCGTGATTTTGTAATCTTTGGTGAGTAAGGCCAAAATCTCGGCTTCTTGGGTTAAAGTTTCATAGCCGGTAAATTCCGTCGCCGGCAAAGAACCCTCAAGCTGCTGCATAACGAGCACTTTTTCTTTTTCAAATTCATCTGCGTAAGCGCGGGAATTTTCTTTGGCGGCTTTTTGGGCTTCAAAGAATCCTTTTTCGTTGAGTTTTATATTCTTTTCGGCCAAAATTTCTTTTGTAAGTTCCAACGGGAAACCGTAAGTTTCGTACAGGTTGAAAGCTTCCTCTCCGGAAAGTTCCGCCGGATTGTCTTTGATTATTTCCTGCAATCTTTGTTCACCGTCGTTTAAGGTTTTGAAGAAAGCAGTTTCTTCCGCTTTCAGCGCGGAAATGATATGGTTCGCGCTTGTTAAAAGCTGCGGATAAATATCTTTATAAATTTCCAAAACGCTGGGTACGAGCATATGGAGGAAAGGTTGAGTCCTTCCGTGCAGCTTTCCGTAACGCGCGGCGCGCCTTATAAGGCGGCGCAGAATATATCCGCGGCCTTCATTTGAGGGCAAAACGCCTTCGGAAAGCAAAAAGCTTGAAGCGCGCACGTGGTCGGCAACAATTCTCAGGGCTGAAACTTCCGCCGGATTCTTGCCGGTTATGGACAAAATCTTTTTAGCTTGGTCGATTATGGGCGTAAACAAATCCGTATCAAAGGGGTTGTCTGCATTCTGCATAACCATACAGAGCCTTTCAAGCCCCATACCGGTATCTATATTTTTTTGCGGCAATTTTTCAAGAGTACCGTCTTCCAAACGGTTAAACTGCGTAAAGACCAAGTTCCATATTTCCACATATCTTCCGCAGTTGCAGGCTATACCGTTTTTGGCGCAGTCGGGGCAGCCTTTATCTTCTCCGAAATCGTAATAAATTTCAGAGCAAGGGCCGCAAGGGCCGGTGGGGCCCATAGTCCAAAAGTTGTCGGCTTCGTCAAATTCGTAAATACGGCTTTTGTCTATTATTTTGGCCCAAGCTTCATAGGCTTCTTCATCTCTGGGGGCCAAACCGCCTTTATAAATGCTTACGTAAAGCTTGCTTTTGTCTATTTTAAGTTCATTGGTAAGATAATCCCAGGCCCAGGCAATCGCTTCCTTTTTAAAATAATCTCCGAAGGAAAAGTTCCCCAACATTTCAAAGAATGTCAAATGTCTTTTTGTAAAACCAACATTATCTATATCGGTGGTTCTAAGGCATTTTTGGGAAGTCGTGGCGTTTTTAAGATTTTTTTTAAGCCCGAGGAAGTTCGGTTTAAATTGCACCATTCCCGCGGAAGTGAATAAAAGCGTCGGGTCCCCGTGGGGGATAAGAGAGCTTGATTCTATTATCGGTAAGCCCTTCTTGTGAAAATAATTTAAAAAACTGCTTCTTACATTTTGGCTTTTCATATATAGATTACCTCAAAATATTATAAAGTATATCATATTGGGAGGGGGTACACCAGAATGAAAACCGTGTTTATAATTAATCCCAAATCGGGTAAAAAACTTGGCGGGGCCGATTTAAAATCTTTAATAAACAAGCATTTTCCGGGAACGGAAGTATTTTTTACGGAATATAAAGGGCACGCGCGTGAACTCGCCTCAAAAGCCGCCGCGGAAGGTGCGGAAAAGGTTATAGTCGCCGGCGGCGACGGCACCATAAACGAAGCTGTACAAAGCTTGGCCGGAACTCAAACGGCTTTGGGCGTTATAGCTTTGGGCAGCGGCAACGGCCTTGCGCGGGAGCTTGCCTGTCCGCTCGGTCCTCTTGAAGAAAGAGTCCGCGCGCTAAAGGATTTTACGGTAAAAACTTATGATTTGGGCCGCGCAAACGGGGAATATTTTATAAACTTGGCCGGTGTCGGCATTGAAGCCGATATCGCCCTTAAATTTGACGCTTTGGGCGCTTCGGGCAAAAGGGGAAAATGGCCTTATTTTAAAATAGGCGCGCAGTCTTTTTTCAGATATAAAGCCCCGTCTTTGAAAGTAAAAACCGACGCGGGCGAGTATGTCTTTAAAGCGATATCTTTGGTTTTTGCCAACGGCAGGCAGTATGGAAGCAATTTTATAATAGCGCCGAATGCTTCCTTTTCCGACGGTTTTTTGGATATGACCGTAATTAAAAAAACGAATATTTTTAAACTTCTTTTGGGGCTTCCGTCGTTTTTCTTTCCGTCTTGCAAAATCGTAAGTATTACCGATACTTATAAAATAAGGAGGGCAAGAATAGAGTTTGAAGGCGTTTTCGCCTATCATATTGACGGTGAACCGAAAACCGCCAAGGACTTTCTTGAAATAGAAATATTTCCCGGGCAGATAAAAGCGTTAAGCGGCGCGCGCGGCTGAAAGCGCAGTTTTTTAAGTTTGCGCGCGTTAAAATTGTCGTTGACAGCTCGTCTAACAAATGATTTAATAAGCACACGGGCAAAGCCCGAGGGTAAAACTGGAGGAAATTATGAAACTCAAAATTACAGCTAAGAACATTAAGCTTACGCAGGCGATTAAAGATTATACCGCTTCAAAAGTGGATAAACTTGATAAGTTTTTTGACGATTCAGCCTGGGCCGAAATAGTTTTAAGCGTAGATAAAAAAATAAACCAAAGGGCCGAGCTTACCGTTCATTCCGGCAAAAAGAAATTTACCGGCAAATCCATAGAAGAAGATTTGTATAAAGCTATTGACGGCACTGTTTTAAAAATCGAAGCCCAGATTAAAAAAACCAAAGGTAAAGCCGTACAAAGCAAAAAAACGGCTGTTAAGGAAGATTTGGCCTCCTATTACGGTGCGGTGTTCGCCCCGCAGAACGATGTTAAATTTTCCGTAATCAAACAGGTTGAAGTCCACCCGATGAACCCGGAAGACGCCGCCTACGAAATGGAAAGGCTCGGCTATACCTTCTGGATGTTTATGGACGAAGAATCCAAACAAATCAACCTTATCTTTAAGAGATTAGACGGCACCTACGGTCTTATCCAACCCGTAAAAGCCAAATAACAAGGTGGCATTGTGCCGGAATTTGCCCGCTCTATAACAGTCGCACAAATGCTTGAGGAAAAGGGGAAAGAACTGAGCCTTGAGCTTTTGTGCGGCTGTGAATACGTCAACAGGGAAATAGTCAAACCCAGCATAAACAGGCCGGGCTTGGCTCTTGACGGTCATTTGGAAAATTTTCGCGCGGAAGCCATACAGATAATGGGTCGCGGGGAATACGCTTTTTGCGCTAAATTATCCTATAAAAAATTAAAAGCGAATTTAAAAAAGATGTTCAAAGCGGGGCAGGTTCCGTGTGTGGTTGTAACCGCCGGAATGAAGGTTCTGCCCGGTATAAAACAGGCTTGTAAGGAGGAGAAACTTCCCCTTCTCAGCACTTGTCTTGATACGGCCACTTTCGTTTCGGAACTTATCGCTTATTTGGATGATTGCATTTCCCCAAGGACGCACGTCCACGGGGTGCTTGTAAAAGTATCGGGAATGGGCGTACTTATACGCGGGGATGCGGGTATCGGCAAAAGCGAATGCGCTTTGGAACTTATCAAGCGCGGGCATATTTTGGTGGCCGATGACGTAGTGGAAATCCAAAGGCGGCGCGGCCACGCTTTAATAGGCTCTTGCCCGCCTATGCTCAAGCATTATATGGAAGTACGCGGCTTGGGTATTTTGGATATAGAGCTTCTCTTCGGCGTAGGCGCCGCTATGGACAGTACCGCGATAGAAATGGAAGTCAATCTCGTAGCCCCTACGGGCGAAATTGACCGTCTGGGTATAGAGCAGCAGCACAGCAATATTTTGGGTGTTGAAATAAACTCCCTTACCATTCCGGTAACTCCGGGCAGAAACCTTGCGGTGCTGATAGAAGTCGCCGCATTGAACCAACGCCTTAAGGGACAGGGCATAAGCTCCGCCAAAGAATTTAACAAAAAACTGCTTGAGAAGATGAAAGGCGGTAAAAATGGAACAAAATAAAAAAGGCAAATTTTTTATTATTACCGGTATTTCCGGCGCGGGCCGCACCCAAGCCTTAAAGGTTTTTGGTGATTTCGGCTTTTACTGTGTTGACAACCTGCCTTTGGCGCTTTTCGGCAATTTCAGCAAGCATATAAAAACCAGGGGCGATTGGGAAAATATCGCCTTGGGCATAGATATCAGGGAAGGCGAAAGCCTTAAAAGCTTGCCGAATGTTATGAAATCCATCAGCCGCCAGGGTTTTGAGCCGAA
Source organism: Elusimicrobiota bacterium (assembly GCA_029008615.1). GTDB lineage: Bacteria > Elusimicrobiota > Elusimicrobia > Elusimicrobiales > Elusimicrobiaceae > Proelusimicrobium. The sequence goes on from JAQXJI010000015.1 coordinate 16,990, forward strand.
ACTTCTCTTTTTGGAAGCTTCCGATGATGTCTTGGTAAGGCGTTTTTCGGAAACCAAACATAAACATCCTTTACAGGAACAACTTTTGATTGCCTTAGCTAAGGAACGTCAGTTCCTCGCGCCCATAAAGCAGCTTGCCGATACGGAAATCAATACCAGTAATTTAACTTTGGGCGAACTTAAGGAAAAAATTTCCAAACTTTTGGAAATCAAACGCACTCAGGAAATGAACATTTCCGTAGTTTCTTTCGGCTATAAACACGGTCTGCCCTTGGAAGCGGATTTGGTTATGGACGTCCGTTTTTTGAAAAATCCTTATTACGTTGCGGCTTTGCGGGAAAAGACCGGGCTCGATAAAGAAGTGCAGGACTATATAAAAAAATCCCCGCACGCTTTGAATTTCCTTAAAAAGTTTACGGATTTAGTCGTTTATTTGGTGCCTAAATATATAAAAGAAGGCAAATCGTATCTTACGATAGCCGTAGGATGCAGCGGCGGCAAGCACAGAAGCGTTTTTATGGCGCACTCTCTTGCGGAAATTTTAAGGGAAAAGGGATTTAAAGTTTCGGAGTTTCACCGCGATATTAATATAATTAAGAAGGAAACATGGTAAAAATAATATTGGTCGCTCACGGTCCGTTTGCGCCGGCTTTGCTGGAAACAGCCTCAAATATATGCTGTTTTGAGCAAAATTCGGTTCGGGCGTACAGTGTCAGCGGCAAAGCCGATTTGGAAAAGATCGGCGGGGAAATTAAAAAAATTGCCGAAAATGGCGAAGTTTTGGTTTTGGCCGATACATTCGGCGGAAGTTCCTGCAATATGGCTTTGTCTTGTACAAACGGTCTTGATAATGTCCGCGTTGTGTGCGGGCTTAATTTAAATATGCTTTTGAGCGTTTGCAACAATATGTCCAGGCTGGGGCTTCACGCTTTGGCGGATAAAGCCGTTGAGGACGGCAAACGCGCCGTTTTTAACGCTACGGAGAGTATAAAATAAATGGAAATCGCTCTTATCAGGATTGACAGCCGGTTGATACACGGCCAAGTGGTGCAAGGATGGCTGCCTTCTTTGTCGGTTAAAGAGGTCGTGGTCGTTTCCGATACGGCGGCTTCTAGCAAGCTTATGGGTAAAATGATGCGTATGAGCCTTCCTCAGGAATATGCTTTGCAGGTTATGAATCCCTCCGCCGCGGCCTCTCACTTGCTTGAAGAAGCGGGCGGCAAAGCATTGGTCTTGGTGGAAGACGTATCCTCCTTGCCTCAGCTTCTTTCCGCCGGCTTAAAATTTAAAGAAGTCATCATCGGCAACACCAAATATGAAGAAAGCAAAAAGCAATATTCGCAAGGGGTGTTTCTGTCTGCGGAGGAATATTCCCTGCTGAAGAAAATGTCCGAAGAATCAGGCGTTGACTTTATTTTAAAAACTTTGCCTACATCTTTAAAAACGAGGTTGTTTTAATGGCGGAACTTCTGCTTATATGCGCCGTTTTGGCTTTTATCGAACTTGATACAACTTATTTGGGGCAAGTTCTTATTTCGCGTCCGACGGTAGCGGGCAGTATCGTAGGCCTTTTAAGCGGGGATTTCTTTTTAGGTTTGCAGCTCGGCATATTTACGGAGCTTATCTATCTTGATTTTATGCCGATAGGCGGGGTTGTCCCTCCCAGCGGAGCGATAAGCTGCGGTGTCGCGGTTATAATGGCGCAATTTTTCGATGTGGACATTTATTTTGCATTCTTTGTCGGCATAATAGGAGGCTTAGCTTTTTCTTTCGTGGAAAAAGAACTTAGGCGTCTTCGCGCCAGGGTTCTCCCTCAGCAGGAAAAAGCTTTGAAAGAAAACAAAACCAGTGCGGCTTGTGTTTTGTTTCAAAGTTTGCTTTTGCAGTTTTTAGCTGTTTACGCTTTTTTATTGGTATGCGTAAGCGTAATCGGCCCGGTATTCGGCGGCATAAGCGCAAAAATACCGGAACATTTGCATATGGCTTTTAAATTTTCATATTTCGTAGTGCCTTGGATAGGCTTGGCCGGCTTATTGCTTTCTTTCAGCGCAAAGCCGAAATCGGATTAATTTTATGCAAAACAATTTCGGAATATTTTTAAGAACATTTTTACTGCAAGGGTATTGGAACTTCGCCCGATTGCAGAATGTCGGTATGCTTTATATTATGGATCCCGTTTTAAAACGCCTTTACAAAAACCGTCCGGCGATATATCTGCGGGCCAAAGCGCGTAATTTGGAAACTTTCAACAGTCATCCTTCAATGAGCGTTTACAGCATAGGCGCTATGATAAAACAGGAAGAAAAACTGGCCTCTTTAGAGGGGGAAGAACTTATTGAAGAAGAACGCGAATGGCGCATTATCCGCGCAAGTACCGCCAATACTGCCGCTTCAATAGGAGACAGGCTTTTTTGGGCCGTTTTGAAGCCTTTGTCTTTGGTGTTCTGTTTCGTTATTTTGTTTGTCGGGCAAGTGGATATGGTTCGCGACGATATGCTTGCAGAGCAAGGCTTTGCCGCTGCGGTGTTTGCGCTGATAGGTTCTTTGTTGATATACAATATTCCCTCTATGTTTATACGCTTTAAAGGGCTTAGGGACAGTTACTTCGGCAGCGAAGATAATTTTTACGGTCTTATAAATTTAAATTGGAACAAAACAATCGGTTTTCTTAAATTGCTCGGCCAAATACTTGTGATATTCGTGATTTTTTACGCCGTATATATAAGGTTCCGAAATTCCCCTATGGATCCCGATTCAATCGCGCGGATATCGCTTTTGGCCGCTTTTTTGATATTAAGCATCTTTATGCGCAAATTGAACATACCGAATATTTTTCTTTACCTTATAGCGACGGTTGTATTCGGCATTGCGGCTTTTTTGGCATAAAACGGAGAACTTGTGATTAAAGAAAAAATAGAAATAAAAAACAGATTGGGAATACACGCCCGTCCCGCGGCTATGATAGCGCAGGAGGCCGGCAAATACCAAAGCGAGATATTTATTTCAAAAGACGGTATGGAAGTCAACGCCAAGAGTATTATGGGAATAATGATGATTGCTGCCGAACAAGGCAGCGACGTGGAACTTTCCGTAAACGGCAAAGACGAAACATCCGCTTTTAAAGGGCTTAAAGCTGTATTTTCCAAAATTTTTGAGGAAGAATGATAATAGTTAAAGGCATATCGGCCAGCCCCGGAATAGCCATAGGCCCGGCCTATTTGGTAAAGCCGGATAATACGGTCATAGAAAAAAAACGTATTCCGTCGACAAACGTCGGTTGGGAACTTCGCCGTTTTGAAGAAGCGGTGGAAAGATGTATGGCCGATTTGGACGCAAGCCAAGCGCAGGTTAAAACCCTGTTCGGCAGCAAATATGCCAAACTTATAGCGGCGCATAAACTTATTTTAAAAGATCCTCTTTTAATTTCCGCGGTAAAAAATAAAATTGAAAAGGAACAAATCAGCGCGGAATATGCTCTTTCCTGCGCCGCCAGGGAAATAACAGTTCGTTTTGAATCTTTAAAGGACGAGCTTTTTCGCGAACGAAAATATGATTTGGCGGACGTCGCCAAAAGGCTTTTTGAAAATCTTACAAAAAAGAAACAAAATAAATTTTCCGGCATAAAAGAACCTTCAATAATAATCGCGCACAATCTGTTTCCTTCGGATACAATCAATTTAAAAGGCAAAAACGTACTCGGCTTTGCAACGGATATAGGCGGCAAAACCAGTCACACGGCCCTTTTGGCGCAAAGTATGCAAATGCCGGCGGTCGTCGGCCTTTCCGACGCTTCAAGCCAAATCAAAGACGGAGATTTAATAATATTGGATGGCGAAACAGGCCTGATTATTATTAATCCCGAACCTAAAATTTTAGAGCAATATAAAGAAGAACAAAGAAAAATAGACGAAGCCGAACTTTCCTTAAAGCAAATAAGCCCGCTTCCCAATGAAACTTCCGACGGTCATAAAGTTTCTCTCTATATCAACTATGATCCCCGCCGTGATTTTAAAGCCTGGAACGCTTTCCGCTCGGACGGTTTAGGCCTTTTGAGAACGGAATTTATTTATATGGACAGGTTTGATCCCCCGTCCGAAGACGAACAATATCAAATCTATAAAAAAACGGCTCAGCGTTTTGACAAAAGGCCCGTCACTATCAGGCTGGCCGATTTGGGAGGGGACAAAATAACCCAACTCGGATTGGGCCGCAGGGAAAAAGAAAGTAATCCTTTTATGGGATGCCGCGGGATAAGGCTTTTTCTTAAATATCCGGAGCTTCTATATTCCCAACTTAGGGCGATAGTAAGGGCTTCGGCTGAGGTTGAAGCTTCGGTAAAAATAATGATACCTATGGTATCTTCCGTAGAGGAAGTGCGGGCAGTCAGATCCGCGTTAAAACAAGTCTTGAAGGAAACGGAAGACTGCGGCATAATCCCGCGCCGCCCGATTACTTTGGGCGCGATGATAGAAGTACCTTCCGCCGCTTTAAGTTTAGACGGTATTCTTCCTGAGGTGGACTTTATTTCCATCGGCACCAACGACCTTATCCAATATTTGATAGCCGTCGACAGGGGCAACCAGGAAGTCGCGGAACTTTACGATCCTTATCATCCGGCCGTACTTAGAACGATAAATTTTATAATACAGGGCTGCCGCAAAAAGGGCAAGCCGGTAAGCGTCTGCGGCGAAATGGCTTCAGATCCGGAAATGGTACCTTTCTTAGTCGGATTGGGGGTGGATATTTTATCTCTTTCCCCCAGGATGTTTTTAAGGATAAAAAGCACATTAAGAAGCTTGAATTTTGAAGACTGCGCCAACTTGGCACAGGCGGCCATACTTCTTACAAGCTCAGAAGAAATAAAAAATCTTCAAGAAGATTATTCACTTTAAACCTTTTTTAGTCGCAAGTCCGCTTATTTTTTACATCTGCTTTTTTATCGGGAAATATGACGGACAAATTTGATAAAATATAAATAATGAACAAGATTCGCAACTTTTCAATAGTAGCCCATATAGATCACGGCAAGACAACCCTTTCAGATAGGATTTTAGAAGATACCGGTACTGTGCCCAAGCGCAAAATGACGGCACAGCTCTTAGACGGTATGGATCTGGAGCGCGAAAGGGGCATAACGATTAAGGCCAAAGCCGTCAGAATAAAATATAAAGATTATATTTTAAATTTGATTGACACGCCGGGCCACGTGGATTTTTCTTACGAAGTCGCGCGTTCTCTGCGCGCCTGCGAAGGTGTTTTATTATTGGTTGACGCTTCCCAAGGTGTAGAAGCTCAGACGGTCGCACACGCGCATTTGGCGCAAAGCTTAGGCCTGAAAATTATTCCGGTAATTAATAAAGTCGATTTGAATCAGTCTGACGCCGACATTGCCGAAGAGCAGCTTTGGGAAGTCCTCAAAGATCCCATTACGGCCGAGCGCGTCAGCGCCAAAACGGGCCTCGGCATAGAACATCTGTTGGAAAGAATAGTTGAAGACGTTCCCGCCCCCAAAGGCGACGTTAACGCTCCCGCGCGTGCTTTAATTTTTGATTCTTATTATGACGCTTTCCGCGGAGTAATAATATATGTCAGGATGATTGACGGCAAGATAAAAGCCGGGCAAACATTAAAGCTTATGGCTTCGGGCTTCAGCTCAAAGATAGAAGAAGTTGGCATAATGACGCCCAAGCTGGAAAAATGCGCCGGCCTTCAAAGCGGCGAAGTCGGTTATGTCATAGCGGGCATAAAAGATATACACCAAGTACAAGTCGGCGATACCGTAACCACTGCGGATAATCCGGCGGATACGCCTTTGCACGGATACAGCGAAGTCAAACCCGTGGTATTTGCCAGTATTTTCCCGATAGAGTCTACGGAATATCCTCTTTTAAGAACCGCTCTTGAAAAGTTGAATTTGTCCGATTCTTCTTTCAGCTATCAAAGCGAAACTTCAAAAGCCTTGGGCTTCGGGTTCCGTCTTGGTTTTATGGGGCTTTTACATATAGAAATAGTAAAAGAAAGGTTGGAAAGGGAATTCGGCCTTTCCCTTATTGCAACAAGCCCGAACGTAATTTATCAGGTAAAATTTATTTCCCGTAAGACGCACCCGCAGGAACTCGCGGCTTTGGCCGATGCGGGCGACGGTTATAAATGGATTGATAATCCCGCCAATTTCCCGCCTTACGGCGATATCATAGATATAAAAGAACCCACCATAAAGATAAAAATAGTTACGCCTATCGCCTATATGGACGGTGTTATGACTTTGCTTAAAGAAAAACGCGGGACTTTCATCAGCTTGGATCATCTTTCCAGCCAGCGTGTTATGATAAATTATTATATGCCTATGGCGGAAATGGTAATTGATTTTTACAACAAATTAAAATCCGTTTCCAAGGGCTATGCTTCCTTTGATTACGAAATTGACGAATACCGCAGCGCCGACGTAGTTCTTATGGAAATTTTGATACACGGCTCCCCGGTGGACGCTCTTTCCGTGATAACGCATAAGGATAAAGCCGTTACGCGCGGCAGACTCCTTTGCGAAAAACTTAAAGAGCTTATCGGCCGTCAGCAGTTTGAAGTTGCCGTCCAAGCCCGCGTAAACGGAAAGATTATCGCTCGTGAAACCATCCCCGCCTACCGCAAAGACGTTATCGCCAAATGTTACGGCGGCGATATTACCAGAAAGCGCAAACTTCTGGAAAAACAAAAAGAAGGCAAAAAGAGGATGAAGAGCATAGGCGCGGTAGATATCCCGCAGGAAGCTTTTATAGCAATGCTTAAAATCGAAGAGTAATTAAAAACAGCCGCTTTGAAGCGGCTGTTTTTTAGTGCGAAATGTTTTTTATCTTCCTATTTGTTTTTTTACCAGAGATGCTTTTTTATCAACTAATTTGGCAAACCGTTTGTTACTGAAGCAATATAAGGGGCTGGCCAACATAGTCAGATAAATAGTCTTCTTCGGGATTTTCTGTATTTTATTTTTGTCCAACAAATTCTTGCAGGAAGCCAAAAGTAAAAACGTATCAAAACTCCAAAGCACTGGCCAGGCCACCGCCGCGCGGGAAAAGAACTTCCGCCTCGGTATGTCCCTCATAAAACTTTTTGCGCTTTGTAAATTCTCAACGCCCCAATTAATCCATTTAAATATTATAGGTTTAAGTTTTTTGTAAGTTTTTTTCTCCAATAAATCTTGAGGCATTAAATCATTTGAAGTCAAATCCGTAAGCGGCAGATAAATGCGCCCTATTTTTATATCTTGCGGTAAATCTCTTAATATATTTGTTATTTGCAGAGCCATACCTATTTTTTTCCCGTTTTCCGTAAACTCCGCATTTTCTTTTCCGTTAAGCAAAAGTTTTGCCCAAAATATTCCCGGCTCTCCGCCCATATGCTCGCAGTAAAGTTCCGTCCTTGCGGAGCTTGGGGAAGCTTTCAGCAAACCGCTTGCGCTTTCCGGAAAGTATGATAAATCCCATTGCATTGCTTTGCATACTGCGTTTACGACATTCAAAGTAATTTTTTTATGTAAAGGGGAAAGCCTTTTGAAAGCTTCAAGACAAATAGTAATATTCTTTAAAAGAATACGCTCGCTTTCGTGCAAATTATTTTTTTCCGGTATCGCATCTTTAAATTCTTGCAGGAGTTTCTCATCGCAGGTTTCAACCATTTTAGGATAATCGTGTATAAGTTTTATTCTTTTATCGGTTGAGATTAAATCCGTGTCGGCGATACTGTCTGCGGCGCGGCATATTAAATACGCGCAGGAAAAAGTCTTGCCCATATTTTTTGGCATAAATTTTGCGCTTAAATATAAACTTCGCGCGGTACTTTTAAGTAAAGTATCTATATCCATAATCAGATTTTAGCAAAGTTTTGCGTTTTTTAGATAGCTTTTTGTATATTTTATTTCCCGTCGTAAATTTAATAAAAATTTGACAAGCTGATATAAAAAGTATAAAATAAAAGCATAGAAGAGATTAGCCCGGACGGGCGATCAGATGCGGTGAAATAGAAGACCTCTTGACAGATAAAAGAGAATAATGATAGAATAGATCAAGAAGGTTACGGAAGTAGCCGGGCCCAAAGGGGCCGAATAATAAAAAAGGC
>JAQXJI010000016.1 GCA_029008615.1 Elusimicrobiota bacterium
CCAAGACTGCTATGCAATCTTCTTGTATTGTACCAAATCCACACGATACCAAAATAATATCTGTAAATATGATTTTATTTTGTGTTATTTCCTTCTAAAACCTTTATTTCTCCTTGACTTCTAGACCTATAAGAAGCGTGAATGTATATGGAGTAAACACTTATGCCTCTAGGATGTCAAAATGGCAAGAGAAAACAATAAAGCTACCTGTAAACTGGAAACATCCCTAAGTGAGTTTTGTTTCATAAGCCGGATGCGTCATTCTAGGCAAGAAAAGGTGGCAAAAAAATCCTAAAAGGTGCGCTAATTAAATTAAGATCAACTTGATATCGCAATCTGCGATTTCAAGATTGTTATTCCTCGTAAAAGTGTTGCAAACTGACCACCAAATCAGTAAAATGTGGTTAGATTAGTGCAGTTGTATAGGAAAATTATGCAAAAAATTGCGGAATATATTCGTACTAAACAAATGAAAGGAATGGGGCTGTCAAGCCGCCAAATTCAAAAACTGGTAGAACAAGGACAACTACTTAAACTTAAGCAAGGTCTGTATCGCAATGTAGATATGTTTTTTCAGGATCAAAGTTTCTTGGATGTCTGCTATGCCATGCCCTATGCCGTTATTACTGGTTTTTCCGCCTTGGCCTATTATGGACTAACTACGCACATTCCCCAGGATGTTTCTATTGCTATCCCCAAAGCGAGAAAAGTATCTAAAATGACATATCCACCTCTTTCGGTCATCCGCCAAGATACAAGTAAATTTAAACGCAATATTGTTAAAGTTAAAAGAGGCAAATATTCATTTAACATCTATGATATGGAAAAAGTAGTCTGCGATACTGTCAAAGATCGTAACAAAATGGGTACGGACACGATGAAGGAAGTTTTGCTAGAGTACCTCAAACGCAAAGATAAAAATATGCTCAAACTCTATGAAACAGCGCGAGAATGCCATGTTTTTGATAAACTGAGTGAAATACTGACTGTAATGAGGTAACTGTGCGAAAAATTACAAATATCGGGGCATCTAATTTCCGGAAACTTTTACACCAAGCCAAAGAAAACAATTTGGATTTCAATACTCTGCTTAAACGTTACCTGCAAGAACGCTTTTTATACCGGTTATCCAAGAGTGCTTACAAAGACAATTTTATCCTAAAGGGCGGTTTATTACTTATCACAATAGATATGCCGGCATCTCGTCCTACTATGGATATAGACCTGTTAACCCAAAAATTAGACGAAACCAAAATAATGGAAGCTTTTAAGGAAATACTATCCATAGAGTATCCGGACGGTATTACGTTTGATACAAACTCTTTACAGAGTGAGCCGATTACCAAAGACGGGGCATACCAAGGCACGCGTTTAAAGTTCAAAGCATATTTCAATGGCAGCCGCAACGATATGAGTATTGATTTGGGGCTAGGTGATTATATTGTTAATCCGCGTGAAATTACTTTCCCAACCATTTTAGATGAAGAAAAGCCGATATTGACGGCATATTCTTTGGAAACCATTGTGGCTGAGAAATTAGAAGCTATGGCTAAACTCCTCTACGCCAATAGCCGCATAAAAGATTTTTATGATGTCTACACGATATTAAATACCCATACCTTATCCGAAAAAACGCTCACCCAAGCAATAAGGGGTACTTTTGAGCATAGACAAACGCCATTGAAAGACCTACAAATCGTTTCTTCTGCGGATTTCTATAACTCTGCTGATAAACAGGTTCAATGGGCGGCCTTTCTGACTAAAAACAAGATTACAAATGCTTCCGATAAGTTTAACGAAGTTATCAAAGGCATAGAAGCAAAATTAAAAGACCTTTCTATCGTTAAATAGTCCAGATAAGCCCCAAAATCGGCCCACAAACGGGTTTTAGAGCCAAAGTCCAGGGTTTCTCCTTGCCTCTGGGTTATTCTTGGGCGCGTGGGGCAGAATTTCCAATAGTCGTTAATCCTTGCTATGCACTTGTGAAACTCGAACTAGCTAAAGTGCCAAAATAATAATGGAGAGTGCTAAAATGAGTATAAAAATTATGGTACCCTATAATAGACCTGTCCTCGTCGGTAGTGCGTTGCTTGTTGGGCGCACCATTTAAGGAAAGCCTTTCCTCGTCGGGAAGGCTTTTTATATTTCCGTTTTTCATCGGTAAAATATTAAATAATTTGAAAACAAGAGATAGGAAGTGGTGAAAAGCAAAGACATCCCTTGCAAGCTTTCCCTTACATCTATGCCTATAAGATTTCATTTCCTTAAAAAACTTTTATTGTCAGACAGCAAAAACACGATTTTAAAAAATGATTTACATAGAATAAAGCGTCAGGAACATACCCAATTTGGCAAATCATTTATGATATCCTCTATTTGCTTCTTAATATCCGTGGAAAGATCTGTGCGCAATTTTTCCATTAGCTGATGTCTTAAATTCTTAGTATTCAACATACACTCCGATGCTCTCTCTTCCGCCAGGTTAAGACGAGTTAAGTTGTAGAACTCAATAGTGTTTTTCCCTTTATCGCCGGTACCCGGTTTAGCCTGTATTAGCACATCGTCAAAGAACTCTATATAGTCTTCATAGTTATCATAATAAGGGTTAATTATTATAAAATCTTCAGATTTATTAGGAAATGAAGTTTTAGCCTTAGAAGGATTTGAAAATGTTTCCTTATCCTTCTTGGAGGAATTGCAGATTGTGCAAGCATTAACCAAATTTTCTGGTAAAGCCCTATACTGTTTATATTTATTTTTAGACGCAATATGTTCTAATGTTATATACTGAGTCCCACGATGTATCTTGCATCTGCAAAGAGCGCAACGCCCATTTTGGTGTTTATGTAGATAGTTTTTCAAATTTTTTTTATAAGATTTATAGGCTGAGTCCCACTCTGTGTCAGAATCTCTAGCTATTTCCGCCTTATCTTCTTCGGAAGGGCTATAAGGTTTGATTTTAAATATATATTCAGAACGCATCTTTACACCCCAATTTATTTAAAATAGATGTTACCACCTTTTTTAATGGATCCATTTCATTTAAAGTCTTTTTCAAACTTTCCAACTTGGCGAGAGTTTCCATATTTACAATATTTCCAGTTCTTTCAGGGTCAGATAAATAATCCAAAATATTAGCAATATCTTCTGCTACAAATCTGTTTCTGGAAGAGGCTACTTCAAACACTCTATATAAAATCTCATCAGGAGACCATCCATATGTATTGCTTTTGATAAGTTCTCCCGTTATTGCATTTGTTTTCTCCTCTTTTAATAATCGTATCACTGATGAACTTTCTCCCTCAAGGTCTGAAACCAAAAAGTGAGAATGAGTTGCAATAATAAAATGTGTGTTGAAAGAAGAAAAAATATTCTTTAATGTATCTATGTATTTCATTTGCCAATTCGGATGAAGGCTTACCTCTGGTTCATCAATAAGAATTAAAGACTCCTCTTGGGCAGAGATAATAAGATTTAACATACTAAAAAGCATATGTTTTTCTCCAGAACTGGCACTGGAGAAACTAAATGAAGTCCCATCCTTTTTCCACAACTTGATATCGTATAAAACATTATTTAAGGAAGAAATCCCGGCAAATTGTGTTGTTGAAAAAGGAATATTTGGATTGGAAAACAACTCAAAATTTTTCTTGCCATCGTCTTTGTTGGTAAGAGTATCAACAAAATCAATAATAAACTCCTGGTCATCTTCTGAAAGAGGAGTTACAAATTTTCTGTTGTTCCTATTTAAAGCGTTTGCAGTTGTTCTCCTGATTTTTGCTTTTTGAACATACCTTTTCATATGAAATGATAATTCACATTTGTTTTCCAGGCCAAGCATTTCAAACACTTTTGCAACATTCTTCATTTTGGAGCCGTCTTTAGAAAGACTCAAAATATTAGCTATAAATTGTCTGTCTATTGTATTGCTGAAAATAGCATTGGCTACTTGACGGGGACCTTTATAAGCATAAAAATTATTGGAAGAAAACGGGAATTTATCATTTATAATAAATGAACTTGAAAAAATTTTAAAATGGGGAACAGCATTTTCTTGATTTTTTTTAATTACAATCTCCTGACCGTTAATTATACATTTTATTGTATAGTCGTCATATTCTCGGCTAATAACCCTTTTCCCTTGAAAATGATTTGACAAAATTTCCGCCACAACGGTAAGAAGACGACTTTTTCCACTGCCGTTAGCTCCGATAATTACTGAAGAAAAAGGCCCTTTAGTGGGATCTTTGTAGTAAGTGGAATTTTCATCACAATGGGAGTCTTTATCGTAAAAAGTTACATGATAGATGATATTACCCTTGTTTTTAACTTCCAATTCTAACAAACGCATTTTAGACTCCTTGAAATAAAAAATAAATCTAAACGATATATATGTCGTTCTAATCATATTATATTATAATTATCCGTAAGATTTTTTATGAGCCTCGTAACTCATTTATCCTTCCGACGGATAGTAACTTCTATTTAATGCTTGATTGCTTTCTTTATTTTTTTTGGTAAACTTTTTATTCCTCATACTTGCCACTGCTTATATCAACAAAAATTTAATTTGGAAATAAACGGTTATACTTCCAATCTCCTTATGCAATAAAAATCCCCCGGGGTTACCGGGGGAAAGTGTGTTCAAGCTTTACTTGTTTAAGTTTTATTTACTGAAAGGCCGGCGTATCAAAAATGCTTTCCAGGCATCTTCCGCTTACGCAAGCCGCTTTTGCGCCGCCGAAGTAACTTCTTGGGCATTTGGAAACTTCCGGACATTTTTCAGGTTCGCCCGTAATTCTTTTATATTCTTTTATAAGTTCCTGTTCATATTGTTTGTTTACGAAGTACGGGGCGTACGCCTCTTTGCAGCAGCTGGGGAAGACAACCGCGCAGTCGGCGTCTTCCTGACAGCCTGAAAAAAGCTCCTGAATATCGCTCATATTATCGGCTTTTTCGGCCTCGGCGTCAACTTCGGCTTCTTCCGTAAAATTCCCGTTTTGAGCTTCATCTTGCGGGAGTACGGTTTCCGCTACGATAACTTCCGCTTCGTCGACTTCCGTTCCTTCCGCAGCGGGTTTATTGCAAGCGGAAGCGATAAGCGTCAATGCCGCCGCCGTAAATATCATTAGTTTTATATTTTTCATTGTGTAACTCCTGTTTTATATATCAATATCTATGCCTACGGGCGCGTGGTCGGATCCCGTAACGTCGCTTAGTATATAAGCATTTTTTATAAGTTTTGAGGCCTTCTCGTCAACCATAAAATAATCCAACCGCCAACCTACGTTTCTGCTTCTTGCGGCGGTTTTGTAATCCCACCAAGTATATTGTTTGCCTTGGCTGTTGAACATTCTGAACGTATCAACAAGCCCCTCGCTGAAAAACTTATCCAGCCACGCCCTTTCGCAAGGCATAAAGCCGGTTGTATTTTGATTTTCTTTAGGGTGTTCAAGGTCAATTTCCTTGTGGGCGGTGTTTACGTCCCCGCAGGTTATAACGTACTTTCGTTTTGAAAGTTTTTGACACATTTCCAAAAAGGCCGCATAAAAACGCAGTTTGTAATCTACTCTGTGCTCTCCGCGTCCGCCGTTTGGGAAGTATACCGTAATGAAGTAGAACTCAGGGTATTCCAAACAAAGCAGACGGCCCTCGGCGTCAAATTCTTCATTTCCCAAAGAATCGTTTACGGACAGGGGCTTTTCTTTGGTATAAACGCCTACGCCGCTGTATCCTTTTTTCTGCGGTTTTGAAAAATACGCGTAATATCCGTCAATATTTTTTAAGTCTTCGGAAAGCTGTTCCGGCCAGGCTTTTGTTTCCTGCAAACCGATTATATCGGGGGAGGTTTCCAAAAGCCAATTCTTAAAGCCTTTTTTTTCTACGGCTCTCAGTCCGTTGATGTTCCAAGAAAGGAAAATTCTCTTCATAAGTGATATAATATCATTTTAAGGAACAATTATGAGAAAAGGCAAATATTTTTTGACTTCCGAATCCGTTTCGGAAGGGCATCCCGATAAGGTATGCGATCAGATTTCCGACGGCGTTTTAGACGCCATTTTAGCCAAAGATAAAACCGCCCGCGTCGCTTGCGAAACTTATATAACACGCGGATTGGTGGTAGTCGGCGGGGAGATAACGACTTCAACTTGGGTCGATGTAGATAAAATCGCCCGCGACACCATAAAAAACATAGGTTATATCGATTCCAAATACGGATTTAATTATGCGACGTGCTCTGTAATTAACGTCATTGGTAAGCAGTCGCCAGACATCAGCCAAGGCGTAAACGTCGGCGGCGCTGGGGACCAAGGTTTTATGGTCGGCTATGCCTGCCGCGAAACCAAGGAATATATGCCTTTGCCTTTGCAGCTTGCTCACGAAATTTTGCTTAAGCTTGCAGAACTCAGAAAATCCGGTAAACTTTCTTATGTCGGGCCTGATTCAAAATCCCAGGTTACCGTAGAGTATAAAGACGGCGTAGCTCAGCGCGTGGATACTGTTGTTCTTTCCACTCAGCATACGGAGGAGATTTTGGATAAATCCGGCAAAAAAATTACGGAAGAAGCCAAACGCGAACTTATTGAAAAGGCCGTAAAACCAGTTATAGCCAAGTGGGCTGACGGTAAAACAAAATATCTTATCAATCCGACGGGCAAATTTGTGATAGGAGGCCCGCAGAGCGATACAGGTATGACGGGCCGCAAAATTATAGTGGATACTTATGGCGGGCGTACGGCGCACGGCGGCGGTGCTTTCAGCGGAAAGGATCCCACAAAAGTGGATAGATCAGCCGCGTATTTGGCCAGATATATTGCCAAAAATGTTGTCGCTTCCGGCTTGGCGGATGAGTGCGAAGTCCAAATAGCTTATGCAATAGGCAAGGCGGAGCCGGTCGGTTTTTATTTGGATACATTGGGCACGGGTAAAATCGCGGATGATAAACTTACTTCAATATGTAAAAAAGTTTTTAAAATGACTCCGCGCGCCATAATCGATTGCTTTAAATTACAGAGGCCGATATATCAAAAAACGGCTTCTTACGGGCATTTCGGGCGGGATATCTTCCCTTGGGAGAAGACCGATAAAGCTAAAGAAATAGCCGCTTTAGCCAAGTAAATTCAAAATCCCCGATACCTAAAAGATATCGGGGAAAATTTTGTAAAGGGGAGTTTTATGCGTTTCGTTCGTTTTATTTTCAGGTCTTTATTGTATATTGTAGGCGCGGCCGCATTTCTGCTTTTGGCGGCGGAATTATCGCTTAGGTATCTTTTGCCTACGGACGCAGTGCAGGAAAAGATTTCTTCTTTAATAGCTTCTAAGACGAACGGGGAAGTTCGAATTAAGCGCGTAACGGCCGGGCTTACCGGCATTAACGCGGAGGATATTTCTATAAATTTACCAAGCGGCGGGGAAATAGTTTCGGTCAAAGGCCTGTCTTTAAAGATTATGCCTTTTAAACTTATTAAAGGCGAAATAGATTTTAACCGTATATTTATTGACGGCGTTAAAATAAATATCATTCGGGATAAAAACGGCAAATTTAATTTTGACGGACTTTTTACGGCGGATTCGTCCGCGGTTCCCGCTGAAGAACAGGGCGGGGAGGATTCTTCTTTTATAAAAGATTTGCGCGTAAAACGTTTTCAAATACGCAATGCGGAAGTTTCTTACCTTGATAAGGGCGCGGGAATTACGGCTTCTTTAAAAAATTTGTTTTTGGATGTTTACGATTTTACTTTTGCGGATCCTTTCCGCGTCAGCGTCAATGCCGACGTTTCCTATAACGATGGGGGGATAAACGTCGAAGCCTTGCCTTTCGGATTTACGCTTTACCCTGATTTAAGCTTGTTAAAACTGGAGGAAGCTTCCTCCGAGATACGCCTTATGGTTGTAGAGCACGGCCCGGCCACTTTACAGGCTTCCGGCGCAGTTAAGAATTTTATAAACCCGCAAGTTAGTTTAAAGATAAAAGGAATAGAAATTAGCGATAAAATCCTAAGCGGTTTTGTCGATACGCCGGAATTCAGCATAGGGAATATTGATATTAATATTGACGCTTCTTATAACAGCGAAGCCGGAAAATTGCTTGTAAATATCTTTAATGTAAAAGCTTTAAACTCCTCCGTAGACGCAGGCGGTATAGTGCGCTTCGGGAAAGAACTTTCTTACGATGTCGACGTTAAAGCGGCTTTGTCTTTTACGGATATCGCAAAAACGCTGCCAATGCTGGACGAATACCGTTTAACCGGTTCCGCCGATGCCGTTTTCAAAATCGTTAATAATGACATAAGCGGAAATCTTTCCGTCAAGCAGACCGGCTTTTACTATGACCAGGCGGGAACTTTCAGCGGGGTAAAACTTTCCCTTGACGTAAAAACTCTTAAGAAAATATCTTTAAACTCTCTTACCGGCAGATTAAACGGATATCCTTTTCGCGCGGCTTTAAGTTATACGGAAAAAGCTTCCTACGGGGACGTTAATTTTAATCTTCAGGCCGATAAAATGCTTATTAAACTAAAAAAACAGCCTCAGCCGACTTATGACCCGGATAAGGCCCCGGTCATTTCCGGCGCGCCGGAAATATCCCCGGAAGTGAAAAAAGTTTGGTTCCTGCCGCCGCTTAATATAAAAGGCGCGGTTAAAATAGGCTCGCTTGAAGCGCCGTTTATTAATGCCGAAGCCGTTGATTTTAAAGCGGATATCCGCAACTTTAAACCCGATATGGCTAATATAGACGGCGGATTGTCGCTGATAACTTCCTCCGGCGTTATTAAAGATTTGTATCATCTTACCAACGCCAACGCGATTACTAAAGTGCTGTTCGTTTCTTTGGGTGTGGTAAGCAAGTTGATAAACAGCTTGGACGTACTCTCATTGTTAAATTCGCTTTCAGCAGCCTTTCTGCCGATAGATAAGCAAAAAGAAGCTCTTGATGCTAGGCCAAATAAAATAAAAGGCGCACTGGAGTATGATAGTTTAAAAATCAATTTAATTTTTGATAACGGTCTGACTAATATTAAAAATGGCAGTTTCATATCTTCTTTGCTTTCTTTTAATGTGAATGGATTTATACATTTTCACAGTCGTGAAATTGATATGACGGTTGACGCCGCGCCCGGTAAACACGAAACCGACGGTATAATGCCTTTAAGACTAAACGTAAGCGGCACGGTTGACGAACCGCAAGGCAATATGAGTATGCTTTCAAGCGCGGCCAATTTAGTCAGTCAAACTATTTTTAACAATGCCGGCAGTCGTTTCGTTAAGAAAAGCGTCGGAGGGATACTGGGGATATTCGGGATAGGCTCTCAAAGCAAAAAAGCCAAGAAAGCCAAGGCCGATGCCCAAGCCGAAGTTGATGCTTTTGTGCCGATAGAACTGCCAGATAAAATCAGTGAAGAACAGGAAAACTTGGGCGAAGAATCCTCGCCTGCGGAAGAGTAGGGAACAGGGCTGCACTTGGTTGTTTTTACTCGCTCTAAGTGAGGTCCTCACGTTTTTTACTCGCGAGCTGTTAAGTTCTCACGGCTAGCAATTTTCCATATTTGGATAAATTTTTATTTTTTTAAAGCTTCGGATACTGCGCCGGCTTTGCCGGCATCATACTTAGTATACCTCGCATTAAAGAAAATAAAAATTTCCTCCAAATCTGAAAAACCACGCCGGTTACATTCTTTCACGCTGTTTGCTTTCGCAAAGTTACACTCTGTTAGATAATAAATTGCTGTCCCAAAACAGCTTACTTAAAAATATTTTCTTCTTTTTTATATTGCTATATCTCTACACATATCCGGTCACAAAATGGTTCCATAACTTTTTTACTGCCTAATGTAGGTCGGGCTTTGCCCGACAGAGGAACTCCTTCTTAACGTCAGGCTTTGCCTGCCCTACTCTTATTTCTCCATTTATTCTTCTTGTAATACTTCTTTTTTTGTTTCCTTTTGCGGTGTCGTATCTCGTGGCGGTTCGTTAAAAAACATAAAACAGTTGACTTGTTTTTTTTTTTGATAAATTTCCTCTATATTTCAGGCCGGAAAATCTGTGCCGTATCTGTTTGCTTTTAAATTGCTTTTGTTAAGGCTTTTCGGCTTGAAGTAATCAAAAACGGAGGTAAAAAATATGGTTAGTTTAAAGAAGATATTTAAACGTTATCAATATGTCTTATTGCTCGCTTCTCTTTTGATTTTGGGGAGTGCGACAAAGTCTTTTGCGGCTTTGGAGTTAGCAGACAGATGGGTATGTTTAATTGGTGAAACTAAGTGCTGTATAAACGGTGTCAAATCTTGTTGTGAAGATAACGGAACGCTATATGACACTATAAGTTGTAATGGCGGGACCTCATGCGGTATCAGCGGAACTAAACAGTATAAATATACAG
>JAQXJI010000017.1 GCA_029008615.1 Elusimicrobiota bacterium
GCAAACCGGGGCGGTTAGTTGAGAGGCTTTTCAGCCTTAAAAACTTTTAGTTGCAATAACAATATACGGGGCCTGCAACCATTATAAAGCCGTTTTGAGTTCCGCGATTTACAAGGCCTGTTTTATTTTTTTGCTCACAACTGCAAGACCCCCTGGGGCTGCTTATCCAAACATAATCACCAAACTCCGCAGCAATCTCATCTTCCGTCATAGCAGAAACACCGCCTTCTATTCCACCCCACTCGCAAGTAGGTTTGACGCAGGAACTCCAAGCAGACCATTGTCCGGTGCTTGTATTACAAGTACGAGTTCTGGTGCCGCAGACTTCGCACGTTTCCGAAGAATTGCCGGTACATTGAATAACAGTAGGGCAGCTTCCTCCCCAGGAAGACCAAGAACCGTTTGAACAGCAAGTTCTGGTTTGAGTGGTGTAACCGCACCCGCTCGCCGTATATTTATATTGCACTTGCCCGCTTGAGAAACAACTTTCCGCCCGGGCTATTATCGCACAAGCAAAAAAGCAAAATACCGCCAAAAACACTTTCCTAACCGTTTTCTTTTTTGACATACTTTTAACCTCCTTTTATATTAATCGGCCCGCTTAAACTAACCTGAATAAAAACAAAGATATTACACATTTCGCAGGCTGAAATTATGAGGCTACTGTATCAAAAAAAAAAAACAAGTCAACTGTTTTCGTTTTTTACAAACCGACACGACGTACGACACTGCACAAATAATGGAAAAAAGAATATTAAAAAGCAGATAGACAAAATGTAGGTCAGGCTTTGCCTGACGTTAAAAAGAGTTTACCTTCGTCAGGTAAAACCTGACTTCGCCTGACGTTAAAAAAGTGTTTTTCTGTCGGGCAAAGCCCGACCTACATTAACTAATAAAAAGTTATGGAATTATTTTACGACCGAGCAAATTTATATATTGGAGTATAAGGAAGAAGGTATTTTTTAAGTAAATTGTTTTGGGGTTAGCAGTTTATTATCTAACAGAGTTTAATTTCGTGAAAGAAAACAGCGTGAGAGAGCACAACCGGCGTGGTTTGTTGATTTTGGAGCGGATTTTAATTTTTGACGAAGAAGGTGTACTAAGTGTGATGCCGCTGAAAGCGGCGCAGTACCCGACTGAGGAAAAAATTTAAAGCCGCCCAAAAACAGCAAAGTGCTAGCAGGGAAAACTTAACTTAGACCGTGTAAAAAAACGCGAGTACGCAACTTAGACCGAGAAAAAACCGTGCGAGTATGTAAGCGGCGTGAGCTTATGGATTTGAGCCGGATTTGCGTTTTTAAGGAAGAAGGTATATCGGGAGAGGGCGGAGCCCCGCATATCCGACTGACGAAAAAACACAAAGGCGGCCAAATGCGGAAGCCTGCTAGCCGGGATAACCCGGCGGCCCGCGAGTTAAAAATCACGCAGGTACGCAACTTAGACCGAGTAAAATACTCCCAAAACAAAACCCCCGGCCTAAACCGGGGGTTCAAACTTTATCTAAGGATATTTATTACTTCTTCATTTCCTTAGCGCTAGCCTGCGCTGCCGCCAATCTGGCTATTGGTACGCGGAACGGAGAGCAGGAAACATAGTCGAAGCCTTCGCGGTGGCAGAACTCCACACTTGAAGGTTCGCCGCCGTGCTCGCCGCAGATACCAATCTTAAGGTTCTTCTTAACGCCTCTGCCGGCTTTTACGGCGTGGCGGATTAAGAAGCCGACGCCAGTCTGATCCAATATCTGGAAGGGGTCATTTTTCAAAATGCCCTTTTCGATATAATCGGGGACGAATGCGCCGATATCGTCGCGGGAGAAGCCGAAAGTCATTTGAGTAAGGTCATTGGTGCCGAAAGAATAGAAATCTGCAACCTGCGCGATATCCGCGGAGGTTATCGCCGCACGCGGAATTTCAATCATTGTACCGACGGTATAAGCGATTTTCTTGCCGGATTTCGCACAGACTTCTTTATGAACTTTCTCAATGATAGGTTTCTGGTGGACGATTTCTTTTTCGTCGCAGACGACCGGTATCATAATTTCCGGCGTAATCTTTAAGCCTTCTTTGATAAGTTCGGCCGCGGCTTCAAATATGGCTCTGGCCTGCATTTCGGTAATTTCCGGATAGGTTACGCCCAAGCGGATACCGCGGTGGCCC
Organism: Elusimicrobiota bacterium; assembly: GCA_029008615.1. GTDB lineage: Bacteria > Elusimicrobiota > Elusimicrobia > Elusimicrobiales > Elusimicrobiaceae > Proelusimicrobium. The sequence continues at coordinate 2,157 of JAQXJI010000017.1, forward strand.
ATCATCGGGTTGCTTTCGTTGAGGGCTTCGGCGCGTTTTTCAAACTGTTCGGGCGTAATTTTCAAAGCTTTGCAAATGGCTTCAACGGCGTCTTTGCTGTGAGGAATAAACTCGTGCAAAGGCGGATCCATAAGGCGGATTGTTACCGGGAAGCCGGCCATAGCTTTAAGGGCGGCTTTAATATCTTTCTTCATAAACGGGAAGATTTCGTTTAAAGCTTTTACCCTTTCTTCGGTGGTTCCGGAAAGTATCATTTTCCTTAAAGCGAAAAGCGGCTTTTCGGAGTTGGCCCCGTAGAACATATGCTCAATACGGAACAAACCTATACCCTGCGCACCGAAAGCTTTTGCTTTTTCAGCGTCAGCCGCAGTATCGGCGTTAGCACGGACTTTAAGGCGTTTTACGGCATCGCAAACTTTAAGGAAGTTTATCAAATTGGTGTTTTTCTCCCCGGCGTCAAGCATAGCAAGCTTGCCTTCATAAACGTATCCTCTTGTTCCGTTCAGCGTAAGATAATCGCCTTCTTTATACTGTTTGCCGTTTACCGTCATAATGCGTTTGGCGGAATCTACGGTAATTTCGCTGCAGCCGACTATGCAGCATTTGCCCCAACCGCGGGCGACCAAAGCGGCGTGGGAGGTCATACCGCCGCGGGCCGTCAAAATGGCCTGTGCCGCGCGCATACCTTCTACGTCTTCGGGGTTGGTTTCTTCGCGGACGATAATACATTCTTTACCCGCTTTTTTGGCTTCAATGGCGGAAGCGGAATCAAAAACTATAAAACCGCAGGCTCCGCCAGGGCCGGCCGGGAGACCTTTGGCTATCGCTTTGGCGGAAGCTTCGGCTTTAGGATCAACTATCGGGTGCAAAAGTTCGTCAAGCTGGGCCGGCGATACGCGCAAGACGGCCTCAACTTTATTGATAAGCTTTTCTTTAAGCATATCCAAAGCTATTTGTACGGCGGCAATACCGTTGCGTTTGCCTACGCGGCACTGTAAAAGCCAAAGCCTGCCGTTTTCAATCGTAAATTCGATATCAAGCATATCTTTATAATGCTTTTCAAGGCGTTTTTGTATGGAGTCAAGTTCTTTATAAGCTTTGGGCATAACTTTCTTTAAAGATTCGCTGTCATTGCCGTGGCCGGAAGTTGACCATTCATTTATCGGGCACGGAGTCCTGATACCGGCTACGACGTCTTCGCCCTGTGCGTTGACGAGATACTCCCCGTAGAAATGGCTGTCGCCGTTGCCGGGGTTTCTGGTAAAGGCCACGCCGGTGGCACTGCTGTTGCCCATATTGCCGAACACCATTGACTGTACGTTTACGGCAGTACCCCAATCGTGAGGAATTTTCTCAATATTTCTGTAAGCTACGGCTCTCTTTCCGTTCCAGGAAGCGAACACCGCGCCGATTGCCCCCCAAAGCTGCTGCATAGGGTCGTCGGGGAAGTCGGAGCCGAGCACTTTCTTTACGGTCTTTTTGAAATCTTCGCACAAAGCTTTAAGTTCCTGCGCGGTTAATTCCGTATCGGATTTATAACCTTTGGCGGCTTTGACGTCGCAAAGTTTTTCGTCTAAGATTTTGCGTATGCCTTTATCGTCTTTGGGTTCTATGCCGGCGGCTTTTTCCATTACGACGTCGGAATACATCATAATCAAGCGGCGGTAAGCGTCGTAGACGAAGCGTTCGTCGCCAGTCATTTTAATCATACCGGGAATGGTTTTTAAAGTAAGACCGACGTTTAAAATCGTTTCCATCATACCGGGCATGGAGCTTCTTGCGCCGGAGCGTACCGAAACCAGCAAAGGATTGTTTACAGAGCCGAACACTTTGCCCGTTTCCTTTTCAACTTTTTTAAGATTGGTTTCGACTTCCGCTTTTAAAGTTTTGGGATAAGTCCTTTTATTATTCCAATAATAGGTGCAGACTTCAGTGGTGATTGTGAAACCGGGCGGCACCGGCAATTTAAGTTTGGGGTGTCCGGCCATTTCCGCAAGGTTGGCGCCTTTTCCGCCAAGAAGCTCTTTCATCGCTCCGTTACCGTCGGCCTTTCCTGCGCCGAAGTGATATACAAATCCTTTCTTACTGACTTTCGCCGGCTTTTTACAAGCGGCTTTCGCGCAAACTTTCTTTGCGGCTTTCACAGTCTTTTTAGCTGCCATAGAACTCTCCATAAGCAAAATAACGCGCGGAAAACCAACGGCTTCCACGTCGTACAAAACTTTTATTACATTGATATTCTATTAAATTGACCCAAATAAAGCAATAAATCCGAACTTTTTTAATATTCGTTTTAAAAAATGCCGTATATAAGCCGATATCGCTCTTTTTTCTTTTTTGCAAATCGCCGGGGGGCTTGATTGCGGCGATATAAATTGAGATAATTATATAAAAGCGTTCATTATTTCCACAAAACCTGAGGTATGATATATGAAAGCGTTTTTTATTTCCGCCGCAGTTGTATTATCTTTTGGTATTTGCGCAAACGCATTATATTGGAGCCGTTCCGAAAACATTCAGGAAGGAGACGCTCCTTTACTATCAGAAAAATTGGCCGCAAAACAAACCGTTTTTACCTTTTGCGTTTCCCCTGGCAAAAATGTATCCACAGAATACTCTGAAGATGAACTTATTTTACATATTCGAGCAGCTTTCAAACGTTGGACTTTGGGAGTTGCAGCAACGCTTAAAAAACACCCCAGAGCCAAAGAATTTAAGGATATTATCAAACTCTTAAGCACTAAAATAAAGCTTCAATATCTCGGACTTTGCAATATAGACGAACTTGGTTCTTCAAAGCCGATACGCCAGGGACAACCCGATATAGCACTTGTAAAGGGACGCTGTTTCGGCGATACGGCTTTTTTCGTACCAGGCAAACACCCTTTTATATGTTTGGGCGACCCAGTTGTAAACACGGCAAGGGCGGAAGAAACAAAAGATTGCTTCGCCGCTTACGCTTCGGGCTCCAAAGCAGTATACAACTGTCGCTTAGATGACATTAAAAAAGGAGACAAAACTTTCCCTCAAAGCATACGCGTTGTTACGCATGAATTGGGCCACGCTTTCGGCCTTGACGACGAATATTTCATAAAAGACAAAAAAAGAACGCCAAAAAGTTCAACCGTAAACCGCGGCGACGGCATAATGAGCCACGAAAGCCAAGATATCAACTTAGACGATATTGAAGGGCTAATAACGATTTTGGATAAATACACTCAAACAAAACGTACCATAAACCCTTCTTTAGCACACCAGGACGGAGCGGTTAAAGACGGCGACTTCTACACAAAAGAAGAGTTTATACTAATGCTCAAACAAAGCCGTCAGGATATCAAAAAAAGCAGCGGGAAACAAAACTCTCCATTTGAATTTTAAAATATCCGTTGTTTCCGCTTAAAGATATTCCCCATAGGGCCCATAAAAGCCTAGGCCCAAATTCCTTTTAATTTTAGGCCCTTAGGCCCTTTCGCAAAACAGAAACAATTAGATAAAGTATAAGTACAACAAAGAAAGATATTTCAATTTACCCTCCAAGGCAGCCTTTACCCCTAGGCTGCCTTTCCCTTTTAAAAAATCCACACAGTTCCAAAAGCCGGGCTGCCGGCGGAAGTCCTTATAAGGATAATATGTTATAATATATGTGTGTCTGTGAAGACACAATATAAATAAGGAGAAGATTAAACTCTTGCTTGGTGCGGGCTTATCAGTCACGCAAATTGATTGCAGCGCAGGCCCATACTCGGTATGAAGTTATTAATCTAAGTGTACAAAATAATGGCATTAACAGTAAAAGACAGAAAAGACATCATTTCAAAATTCCAGCAGAGCGCTAACGATACCGGCAGTGCTTCCGTGCAGATAGCTTTAATCACCGAAAGGATTCAGTATCTGACGAACCACCTCAAAGCAAACCCGAAAGACTTCGCCGGCGAAAGAGGCCTTGTAAAACTCGTAGGCCAGAGAAAAAGACTTTTAGCCTATCTCAAAAAGAACGATTTTGCCAAATATCAGCAATTAACAAAAGAACTCAAAATAAGGAAATAATCAATGACCAACATAACACCAACAAGCCTCAGCGTTGAAGTGGGCGGCAAGACCATTACCTTTGAAACCGGTCTTATAGCCAAACAGTCTGACGGCTCCGTAGTGGCAAGACTTGGCGACACGATGGTGCTCGCCGCCGCGGTTTCCGATAAAAATCAAAAACCCGGTTTGCAAGATTTCGTGCCTCTTACGGTAAACTATAAAGAAAGAACTTACGCCGCGGGCAAAATCCCCGGCGGGTTCTTTAAAAGAGAATCCAGACCTAGCAAGAAAGAAACTTTATCCTCCCGTTTGATCGACCGCTCAATGAGGCCGCTCTTCCCGGAAGGCTTTGCTTGCGAAGTCAACATTACCGCAATGGTAATTTCAGCCGACGGCGTAAATGACAGCGACGTTCTCAGCATAGCCGCTTCCAGCGCTGCCACCGTAATTTCCTCCATTCCGTTTACCACCCCGGTAGCCGGCGTAAGAGTAAACAGAATAAACGGCCAATATGTAATCAATCCTACGATTGAAGAGCGCAAAACCGCGGATATGGACCTTGTAATCGCCGGCACTTTAGACGGCATTATGATGGTTGAAGGCGGCGCGCACGAAGTCGAAGAAGAAGCTTTGGTAAAAGCCATTGAAATCGCCCAGCCCGAAATCAAAAAGCTTTGCCAGGCACAGCTTGACTTAAGGGAAAAAGCCGGCAAACCGAAATTTGAATTCGCCGCCGAAACCTTGCCGCAAGACGTACTTGATATTTCAAACAACAAATACAGAGCGGAAGTAAAGAATGTCCTTCACGGTTTCTACGACAAACAAACCAGGGACACAAAAATCGCCCTGCTTAAGGAAACTTTCAAAAACGAACTTACCGAAGCTTATCCGGAACAAGCCCAGGCCTATGCCGATTTTGCTATGGAAATGCTCGCTTATGAAGAATCCCGCGCAATGGTTCTTAACGAAGGCGTCCGCGTAGACGGCAGAAAGACGGAAGAAATCCGCCCGTTAAGCTCTATGGTAGGTTTACTGCCCGGCGCACACGGTTCCGCTTTGTTTACCAGAGGCCAAACGCAGTCTTTGGCCGTCGCCACTTTAGGCACCGCCGACGACGCTCAAATGGTTGAAGGCCTTGAAGAAACCTATGACGAGAAGTTTATGCTTCATTATAACTTCCCCGGTTTTGCAACCGGAGAATGCAAACCCGACAGATCCCCCGGCAGACGCGAAATCGGCCACGGCGAACTTGCAAGAAGGGCTTTACTCCCCCTCTTACCCAGCGAAGAAGAATTCCCTTATACTATAAGGGTGGTTTCCGATATTATGGAATCCAACGGTTCTTCCTCAATGGCCAGCGTTTGCGGCGGCTCTTTGGCTTTGTTTGACGCCGGCGTGCCGATGAAAGGCACCTGCTCCGGCATCGCTATGGGTTTAATTACGCAAGGCGACAAATACGCCGTCCTTTCAGACATTATGGGCCTTGAAGACCACTTGGGCGATATGGACTTTAAACTTACCGGCTCAAGAAAAGGCATCACCGCCTTCCAAATGGATCTTAAACTTGCAAGCGGCATTTCCTTGGACGTACTCAGAAAAGCTATCGCCCAAGCTACCCGCGGCAGACTTTTTATTATGGACCATATGGAAAGCACCCTTAAAGCCCCCAGACCGAATATCTCCAAGAAGGCGCCCGTCATTTATACAATGACTATCCCCCAAGATAAAATCGGCGCGTTAATCGGCCCCGGCGGCAAAAACATTAAGAGAATTACCGAAACCACCGGCACAAAAATCGACATCAATGACGACGGAAAAGTAATGATAGCCGCCGCCAATGACGATAAATTGCAGGCGGCCAAGGCCGAAGTTGAACTCTTAACCAAAGATGTGGAAGTCAACCAAATCTATAAAGGTAAAGTAGTTTCCATACAGCCTTTCGGGGCTTTTGTGGAACTCTTGCCCGGTAAAGACGGGTTGCTCCATATCTCCGAAATTGACAAAAAGAGAATCAACAAAGTCGAAGATGTGCTTGCTTTAGGCGATATCGTAGAAGTTAAAGTAGTAGAAATCGATAATAACGGCAAAGTAAGGCTTTCAAGAAAAGCTTTGCTTAAATAGCCTTAGCCCAGAAGTAAATTTAAAGCCCGCTCACAAAGAGCGGGCTTTTTTTATTCAGGCGAAAGCGGGATTTACCACCCCCCGGCAAAGCAAGCGTCTTCATAAGTCCCGGAATATTTGTCAATTACGCACTCCGCATATATGACATTTCCGTACGAGGTTCCGTTCCAATATGTGCGGCCGGTGTCGCAATATCTGTTTAGTTGGTAAGAATCACATACAGCGCCATCACTAACGGTATAATCGCATTTTCCAATATATGTCCTACCGCTTGGCTCACCATAACGGTCCTGCCAATGATATTGCACGCAGCTTACTCCGTCTGCCCCATATTTATGAATTGAATCTTCATACCAACCGCCAAAACAGGTGAAACTTTCAAGATAATATATCCACTCATTGTTTGAGCACCGTTTTTCACAGGTTTTTATTCCGACATTATACTCATCTTCATAAGTCAGATAAAAATCCTTACGGGCATCTTCTCCTTCATCACAAACTTTTTGCACTTGGCAGTTTTTGTCCCAATCGCTCCAAGAGCCATTACTGCAGCAAGTTCTGCTTTGCGTAGTGTAAGAACACCCGCTTGCCGTATATTTATTCTGTGTTGTCCCGACTGTTGAACAGCTTTCCGCATACGCATTTATCCCTATGCATAGCGCAGCTATTACTCCAAATATTATTCTCTCTGTTTTCATTTTCCTCTCCTCTAACCTTTTTTACCTCAGGCCTTTGCCTTGGGCAAATATATTGAAGCTAACCGGGCCTCAATATTTGCAGCCTAAAATATGAAGGTAATTTATCAAAAAAAAAAACAATGTCAACTGTTTTGTTTTTTCGCCTTACATAAAGCGCATTAATTAATAGGAGTTTATCTTTATAGATATACAGTTACGCGCCTTGTGCGCGTACTGCTTTTTACATTGCTCAAAAAGCAGGCAAAAAGCTAGGCGGCGAAATCGGCTAACTTTCCTTGTTTAAGGCCGCGGCGGCAACTCATAAAAAATAACCAAATGCTTACTGCCGCCAGTTATTTTTTATTCGTACAATCCGCCGCTTTGGCATTCTAAAAAAAGGAAAGTTAACTGCGCCTTAACGCCGCCATACAACAACTGTTATAAACAGATTAATTAAACGTAGGTCAGGCTTTAAAAAGTTGTGGAAGCATTTTATGACCGAGTATATATAGAGAAGTGTGTTAAGAAAGTAAGCGTTTGAAGAAAAAAGGAATAAAAAACTCTGAGGTATAAAACTGACGTTATAAATCCTAGGGCAAGAGGGGCGGCGGTCCAATTTTAGCTGTGCGAGTATGCAAGTAGCGTGAACTTTAAGATTTAGAGCAAATTTTATTTTTCTTACGAACGCGGTATACTTGCCACTATGCGAGCGCAGCGAGCGAGGTATCCAAGTGAGTAAAAAATTAAAATTTGCCTAAATATTAAAGTTCGCTAGCCGAAAGAGTGTAACTTAGACCGAATTAAAACCGTGAGAGCGTTTAACTGGCGTGATTCTTTAGATTTAGCTGTGTAAGTAAAAAATCAGCGTGAGGGTATATTGGCAGCGTGATTTTTAGCAGTGCGGGCGTTAAAGTAGCGTGATTTTTGGGTTTTGAGATGTATTTTGATTTTCTTTGACGCAAGGTATACTAAGTTCGATGGCAACGAAGTTGCCGCGGTATCCGTAGCGGTAAAAAAATCAAAAGACGCTCAAAAACGAAAAATTGCTAGCTGTGAGAACTTAACAGTTCGCGAGTTAAAAGCGTGAGAGCCTAGCGGCTCGCGAGTTAAAAGCAGCAAAGTGCTAGCCAACACAACGAAACATAGCCCGAGTAAATAAAAAACGCCGCTTAAAGCGGCGCACTGAACTATACCCCGGATTCTGTCCGCCAAAGGCGTGCAGACCATTTATCTATGCGGCCTACTCTGCCTTAACATACGGGCCGTATATCGGCATATTTGGCCTTGCTCCGAGCGGGGTTTACCTTGCCGCAGGCGTTGCCGTCTGCGCGGTAAGCTCTTGCCTTACCATTTCACCCTTACCCTTGCGGGCGGTATTCTTTCTGTTGCACTTTCCGTCGAACGGGGATATGGCCCCGCCCTCCCGCGCTTTCGCGCGGCGCTCTGCCCTGGGAGTCCGGAAGTTCCTCCGCACAATGCGGCGGTCTGCCGTCCAGTTTTATATATTCTATAAATTATTTAAGTCAAAAAGTTCAAGTTGTTCAGGTTCTTTTGCAATTTTATCTGAATTTCTTGGCTTTGCTTTGGATAATGCTTCTGCTTTGCTTTCACTATGCTCAGCCAAATGATTATAAATAGGCTTTGCCGGGGCTGAGAGCTTTTTTAAAGCCTTGTCCATAGTTTGGTTACAAATTAGGTCAGCCTCTTTGTTTTGCTCACGCGGAACATGCTTTATATTTATTTTTTTAAAGCCCGAGGCAAGATTTTTTATTTCCGACATTAACATTTGCAGCTGTGGATTTTTTATCTTATATTCACCCAAATATTGCTTTACCAAAAGCTGGGAATCGGCCCTTATAAAAAGTTCCTCTCCGCCAAGTTCTTTTGCGTTTTTCAAAGCGAGTTTAAGCGCGTTAAATTCCGCTTGGTTGTTGGTGCATTCTCTAAAAAAAAGTCCTTCACTTTTAAGCAATTTCCCGTTTCTGTCTTTAATGACGCATCCGCTTGCGCCGGGGCCGGGATTGCCGCGGCTGCCGCCGTCTATATTTATAATCAGTTGCATAATATCAGTATATAAAATTTTGCGCTCAAACACCCTGCCCACCGGGCAAACAAGAGTCTGCAGAAAACCCCGCGCTTATTTTATAAACGCGGGGCGGTTAGTTGAGAATGCGGCTTATTTCGCGCAGCAAGTAACTGTGCGTTTTTGATATTTAAAACCGCATTGTTTAAGATTGTATTTAAATTTGACGCCTCCAGCGCCGACGCCGCAAGTATGTATTGAGCCGGTGGTTTCCCCCACAGGCCAAGTTTCACAATTCGCTTCAGATAGGAAGCCCCCCAACTTATAGCATTTAGCCTCTTTTTTACAGCCGTGATTATCGCCGGAAGGCACATTGCATAGCGTGTTGCAACCATAATAGTTTCCGTCAACGCCCTCGGGACATTCCGGAATTTGCTCGTTTGTATAATATCCGCCGCTTTTAGGATAAAAAGAGAAGATATACTTTACACCTTCCTTGCCTGTTAAGTCATCATAAACTTCTTCCTTACGGCAATACGCGTAGGCAAAAGTATAAGTAGGCAACTGTAATTCTTGGTCATAAGATATTGCAATTTTTTTATTTTGTTTTCTATCACTGTCATAGCAAGCGTAAGAACGAATATATCCGCTCGGCGGGTCAAAAGAAAAAGTTGAAGTGGCCCCCATATCTTTGTCATTGGGTTCGGCTTTAATATCGGTACAAGTACCTACAAAAGAACCGTCGCATTGATATTCTTTTACGGAATCGCCGCCGGGGCACGTATCGGTAGCCTCGCCGCTTGACGCCCAAGAAGTAGCGCTTTCCGAACATTGGGGGCAATCTTTATCCCAATCCGACCACGCACTCGTAGTGGCGCAGCAAGTCCTTTGCGACGTTCCGCAAGAACCGTTAGGTTTATACTGAACTTGACCTTTTGAAGAACAACTCTCTGCGTGCGCTATTATTGCACAAGCAAAAAAACAAAATACCGCAAAAAATACTTTCCTAACCGTTTTCTTTTTTGACATATTTTTAACCTCCTTTATAGTTAAACAGCCCGCTTAAACCAACCTGAATAAAAACAAAGGCATTACACATTTTGCAGGCTGAAATTATGAGGCTACTGTATCAAAAAAAAAAAACAAGTCAACTGTTTTGTAATATCGCCTTAAGGTTCCGTCTAAACAACCAATAAGGAGGCTTACAATTTGCTTTTACATTTGGCCTGATTTTACCCTTTTCTTTAGTTCGGATACCTCGCTCGCTCCGCTCGCAGAGAAGTGTGGTAATTTTCTCTTTGGGGTAGGAAAGACGTAAGACCCTTCGGGCAACGCTCAACTTACATTAAATTACTTTTTGCGTAAATTTTAGGCGAGCGAAGGTTTACGGCAAGCCCCTGAAACAAGTTCAGGGTGACGACAGATATTCAACCGGTCGGGCGTTTAACCGACGTAATTTTAGCACTGCGAGGACTAAAATAGCGTGATTTTTAAGATTTGGAGGAAATTTTAATTTTATTTGTCGTGAGTGATACTAAGTATGATGCCGCTGAAAGCGGCGCAGTATGCGAAACGGCAAAAAAATGAAATTTACCCAAATATGGAAAATTGCTAGACGTGAGAGCCTAGCGGCGCGCAAGTTGAAAGCGGCGTGATTTTTAGCAGTGCGAGCAAAACTCAAGCAAGAACTCGCCTTTGCAAAAAACGAAGCAGCCCTAACCTATTTTATGACAACGACTGAGCGTCCGTCATCCTGCAAAGCGTTGGGATCTGGCGTTTCCTTACCGTCGACGATAAACATATATCTGTATTCGCCGGGATAAATAACCAAAGTGGCCGACCATACCCCGCCGGATTTTTTAAGCGCAACAGGTTTGCGCATAGTAAAGCCGGAAATTATGGAAACGCTTTTTGCATTGCCGTAATATTTGAAGGTAACCTTTCTGGTTTTGCCGCTGCCGGAAACAAATACGCTTTGTTTTTTAGGTTCGGCTTTTACGACAGGTTTTTCAGCCGGAGCTTCCGCCAGTTTGGCAGGCTTGACTTCAGGCTCATTTTGAACAGGTTTAGGTTCTTCGGCCACAACCGCCGGAGCTTCCTCCTGAGGGAGTTTTTCCTTCTCAACCAAAATATTTTCCTGAACGTCGGCTTCCGCCAAAACTTCTTCCTCCGCGTAGGTTTGAGGTATTAAAGAAGCAAAATCAAAATCGTTAAAAAAGGATTTGTAAATAAAAAAACCGAAAACGCACAAAGCCACGATATCTACGAATATTAAAAAAAGCCAAATTTCTTTGGAAGTTTTTTTGGAATTGTCTTGAAGTTCTTCCGGCATATAGACCTCATTAAAAGCGGGCGAAGGGAATCGAACCCTCGTCTAAAGCTTGGGAAGCTTCCGTTCTACCATTGAACCACGCCCGCACGAATTGGATATACTTATTCTACTAAAATAAAAAGCTTTAGGGCAAATTAATTGTTATCAAATTTCAAAAAAGCCGTTTTATTTCTTTCAAGCAAGGTCAAAGCCTGTTCTCTGTTCTTTATTTTACCTTCAACCTGCGCCAAAGTAACCGCTTCCAAGATACGGCCTACGCGCGGCCCGGACGGAACATTCAAAACAGTCATAATATCGCGCCCGTCTATAATTTTAGGCGGAGCTACAAAGCGTTTGCTTTCATTGAAATACTTGCCGAAAAGGAAATTCAGCATTTGCATATGCCTTAAAGTTTTGCCGATATTATCCTTCTTTTTGGCTTCTTCCATAGTCATTACGGGCAGTACGGATTTACGCATGAGGGAAAATACCTGCATAGGCCTTACGTAACTGGTATAATCGGCCCAGCACAAAAGCAGCATAGGAAGCCCGGCGTGGCCGAGTTCCTTAAAAAATTTATAAATGCCTTTATCCGTAACTATTTCGTTGCTTGCCAAATTGCTGGGACGCAAATGATAATAAATCATCTTGCAGATAAGCTTTTGGGCGTCGCAGGAATATTTAAGTTTTTTAAGGAATTTTTCCGCCATTTCGCTGCCGCGTTCCTCGTGGTGGAAGAAGCGAAGCCGCCCGTTAATCATTTTGGCCGTCGCGGGCTTGGCGATATCATGCAAAAGCGCCGTCATTTTATAAAGGGCGGTATCCTGTGCGTAAGGCTTGATTTTTTTATGGAATTTGGGGAAGGCCTTTTCAAGATTATTAAGCAAAAATTCAATACGCTCGACGACTTTCATCGTATGCGTAAAAACGCCGCCTTCTCCGTAATAGCAAATTGCGCAGGTTTTCTGGTCTTCAAGCTGAGGGATTAAAGCCGATAAAAGACCGGCCCCGTCCATAGCGCGCAAAATATTGGCGGTATTCGCGGCAGCAAATATTCTTTTAAACTCTTCCTGTATTCTTTCCCCCGCCGGATTTAAAGCCGCAGAAACAGATTTTTTTATCAAGGAAAGAGTCTTATCTTCAATTTTAAATTTAAGTTCGGCGCAAACCCTAAAAGCCCTTAAAAGCCTTAAAGGATCTTCCGTAAACACCTTAGAGTTATTGGCGCGGACCGTTTTATTTTTTATATCGTCGATTCCGCCGTTTAAGTCGATAATATCTTCCTTTTTTAAGGAAGTCAGCAAGAGGGAAAGTTTTTTGACGGCGGGTTTGGTTTTGATTTTAAAAGCGGAACTTACGGGATAAGCCAATGCGTTAATCGTAAAATCCCGGCGTTTTAAATCGGCCTTAATATCTTTACCGACAAAAGCGCACAAATCAATTTGGAGCCCGCTTTTGGCCGTTACGCGCCAAACGCAGAAGTCCGGGTCCATTTCAAAAGCGGAGGCCTTTAATTTTGCAGCGAGTTTAAGCGCGCAAGGTTTTACAAGTTCCCCCGGCATCGCCAAATCAATATCGCCGCTGTAACGCCGCATTAAGGCGTCGCGAACCGCCCCGCCGACGAAGTACGCCTCCGGCGCGCAGTTTTTTATTAAGGACGCCAAAGCTTCGGGCTTAATCATTCTCGGCCTTCGGCTTTTTTGGCGGAGGCTTCAGCTTCCTGCTTTTTAAGTTTTTCCACCGCCGCTTTACGCAAATCTTTCTTAAGGATTTTCCTTAAGGAGTTTTTGGGCAAAGCTTCCATAAATTCAATATCTCTGGGGCGTTTGTAATTGTCAAGATTGTTTTTAAGGAATTTCCTAAAATCGGCTTCGTTGAACTCTTCGCCTTTTTTCTTTACGGCGTAAAGTTTGATAAATTCCCCGCCGTGTCCGTCCGGCACGCCGATAACGGCGCATTCTTCTATGCCGGGATATTCGTTAATGACGTGTTCCACCTGTGCGGAGAAGACTTTTAGCCCTTTAATAATAATCATATCCTTTTTCCTGTCGCGGATAAAAAGGAAGCCCTCATTATCGATAACGCCGACATCGCCGGTTTTAAACCAACCGTCTTTGTCAAAAGCGTCGGCCGAAGCCTGCGGATTATTGTAGTATCCGCGGAAGACGTTATCTCCCTTAACGCAGATTTCACCCTCGACATTGCGCGGGAGTTCATTACCGTCGTCATCGGTAATTCTTATTTTTACATAAGGCAGATTAATGCCTACGGAGCCGCTTTTTTTGTTGGCTTCCGTATTTACGCTGACAATAGGGCTTGTTTCCGTAAGGCCGTAGCCTTCAAGGATTGGCAAATCAAGCTGTTTTTCAAAATGGGCTTGAGTTTCTTTATTAAGCGGGGCCGCGCCGGAAATACAGAAGCGCACCTTCCTGAAAGCCCAATATTGCAGATAAAGTTTTTTAAGGCCTTTGGCTTCTTTCGCCAATACGCCGTAAAGCTGAGGCACGGCTATCATAACAGTAACCCTTTCTTTGCCCATAAGGTGCAACCAGGCGGAAGCAGGCGTAATATTGGCCATTACAACTATTTTAAGGCCCAAACTAAGCGGCAGCACTATATTGGCCGTCCAAGCTAAAGTATGGAAAAGCGGCAAAATACACAAGAAAACGTCATCTTCCGTAATTTTGAAAGAAAGCACCGTGGAGTGTACGTCAGCCATAATATTTTTGTGCGTTAACATTACGCCTTTTGGCAGGCCGGTTGTGCCGGAAGTATAAAGAATCATTGCCAAATCCTCATAATAAGGACGTACGGAAAGAGTCTGCGGGTTAAAACTGCTGTTTTCCACCGCGGGCCAAAACAGTTTTATATCCTTATCTTCCAGCTTGGCTACGCTGGATTGAATTTCGTCAACGGAAAATATATATTTAAGCTCCGGGATATCCTTTTTTATAGGAGCGTAATGGCGCAAAAATTCGGCTTGAGTAACTACGGCTTTGGCGCGGGAATCTGAAAGAATAAATTTAAGTTCTTCCGGCTTGGAAACCATAAAATTGACCGGCACGCTTACCGCCCCAAGTTTAAAGAGAGCGAAATTCGTTATTACCACTTCTACGGAATTTCTCATAGCGACAGCCACTTTGTCGTTCTTTCTTATGCCGTGTTCCCAGAACATATCGGCAGTACGATCAACCTTCATAAGAAGTTCGTGATAAGACCAATGCTTACCGCCGTAAACTATGGCGGTGGCTTCCGGCCTTTTATAAGCGCTGGCGGTCAGCGCGGTATACAAATCCGTTGAGTTGATATTCATATTAATATTTTACTATTTAAGCCAAAATCTGACAAATTTTCCCCCTAAAAACCCCGGTTCGCTTTTGCAAACCGGGGCGGTTAGTTGAGAGCCGGGTTTTATCCCGGTAAATCTTTGGACTATCTACAGGTATAAACTTGGCAAATACCTCTCTCTCCGGTATCATAATGAGCACATCCCTGTGCAACTGCACTCATGCCGTTGTTTACCCAAGTTGAACATTGATCACCGTAGTTAGAACAACTGCCGCTGCATGATCCCCATCCGCACTCCCCCTTGCTTCGGCAGTTGGTACCGGCTTTGACCCATCTATACCCCACTTCCTCTTTCCCTGTA
>JAQXJI010000018.1 GCA_029008615.1 Elusimicrobiota bacterium
GGAGTTTTATGATGTAAGCGGCAGCTGTGCCAATAATAATTATAAAGTAAGGAAATGTAATTTTACCCAACAGAGCATAGCGTGCAACTCTTCTTCCGTAAGCGTAAAATATACTTGCGGAGCGTGGGAGAACGGGGATTGCACTGGTAGTTGCAGCCCAACGGGTTCAAAGGAAGAAAAATACACGGCGAGCGGGTGCTCTTACACCACTCAAACCAGGACTTGCTGTTCCAACGGTAAGTGGAGCGAGTGGAACGGAAGCTGCTCTGGAGCAGGCAGCTGTTCATCAAGACAATGTTGGAACGGTTCAAGCTGTGCAAATAAAGAAAGCGTAAGCCGCAGCTGTTCGGGAAATGTAACAAACGCACAATCGGGAACGCAAACAAGGACGGCTACCTGTAAAAGCGGCAGCGGGTGGACTTACGGTTTTTGGACGGGGACTTGCACTTGCAAAACCGGATATACTTGGAACGGCTCTTCTTGCGTAAGAGACAATCCTCCTTCAGTAAAGGCATTAGGCTGCCAAGCTGTTCCTGGCGATTCTGGTAAAGATCCGGGACATACTTGGGCCGGAGTTGAAGTAAGCAGTTCACCTTCCGCGGCGATGTATGTAATTCTTTCTATCACAGGAGAATTTAATGGTTCTACTCTTACAAGTTATAGTCATATAAGAATTGATATACCAGCCGGTTTCCCTGCGAGCGGACAGAAATCTATGGAGTTTGAAATGCCTCTTCCTGATGGATGCTCAAATTGTTCATACAATAATTGTAAGGCTACGATCCAATCGGTGGGTTGGCAATAATTTACCCGGGATAAAACCCGGCTTTCAACTAACCGCCCCGCTTTAGCTTAGCTAAGGCGGGGTTTTTAAATTTGAATACTGTTTGAAGAAATTTATCTTGCCATAGGTTTTGTAATAGGCATAGCCCGTCTGGGTTTAAGGCCGTCTTGTTCGGTTGTTACCCAGCGTTTTAAAGTGAAAAACGCCGCACCGGCCACACAGGCTATCGCGCTTATTACTAACCACGGCAACGGGGGGTAAATGGGGCTTAAGTTTTGCATCATTATCCCGGCTAAAAATATTCCCATAGAAACACCGGCTTGGTTTGATAAAACATACAGCCCCAAAAATCGGCCCCTTTTATTATCAGGCGCAATATTGGACGCTAGCGAATGCCCGGCAGGCAGAACCAACATTTCGCCCAAAGCGGATAAAATCATACCGATGATAAGCGTATAAAACCCGATTGCAAATCCTACCGAGCCATACCCCAACGCATATAAAAAACAACCTAAGGCCAAAGCGGCAGTCAGGCGCATTTTTGATATTAATTTTGAAGCTTGATATTGCAGCAGAACTACGGACATTCCCTGTATTGAAAACAATAAGCCTACGCCGTTTTCCGTCAGGCCCAAACATTTTACGGCGTGAAGGGAAAGCCCTACAACAAGCTGCGCGGAAACTATGGAAATCAAAAAATTATAAAAGCATAAACGGGAAAGATTTGCGTTTTTAAGTTCTCCGAACATTTTTATGACGTGGCTTTTGCGGCGCAATGTTTTTTTGAAGGCGTCCTCAATGTAAATTTTTAGATACAGCATAGCTATAAAAAAAGTTATCGCTGTAATAAAAAATCCCAGTGAATAAGATATATTCGCTAAAAATCCGCCCATAGCCGGGCCGCAAGTCCACCCCAGATTTATCCCTATTCTTATGTATCCGAAAGCCTTTACGCGCTCGGCATTATTGGCGTTATCGGCTATCCAGGCGTTTGAAGCCGGGCGGAAAAATGCTCCCAAAAAACTGCCCGCGAAATGAAACAACATCGTTACGGCATAATGCGCGTCAAAAAAAATCGAAGCGGCTATGGCCAACATAGAAAGGGACCTTAAAAATAAAGAGACCACCATAACCTTTTTTCGGCCGAAATTATCCGAAACTTCCCCGCTTATCGCGCTGGCCGCCGCCGTCGTCAGCATAGCCGCCGCAAGCATTATGCCGATAAGGCCGGGCTCGACGTGTTTTTGGGTGGTAAGATATATAGTTAAAAAGGGTATGCTTAAGGCGTAGCCGAAGGCTATCAGCCCGTTGGCCGCCGCGATGATTACGAGGCTTTTCGTTTTTTCTGTCATATATATATTCTACTATTTTGCAAGAAGCGATATTTTACATAAAGTTTAAATTTTGCCAATTTCACAAAATTTTGATAAAATAGTCAAGAGGCATATTTGATATGGGCCAAAAATCCGGCTATTTTAACAATTATTCTCGTATCTTAAAAGAAGTCCGCGCCATAGCCGCGGAAAAAGGCCGAAGCCCTGCTTCCGTGCAAGTTCTTGCCGTAACAAAATACGCCTCGGCCGAACAAATAGCGGATTTGCTTAAAGGCGGCGTTGATTTGGTGGCCGAATCAAGACTGCGGGAAAGCTTGGAAAAATGGCGCTCTCCGCTTTTGAAAGATTATAAAGTAAAAAAGTTTTTTATAGGCCGCTTGCAAACTAACAAGGCGGCTAAAGTAGTTGATAATTTTGATTGTATATGCTCTTTGGATTCTCTGCATTTGGCGCAGGCTGTTGAAAGGCACGCCGCCAAACTTGGCCGGAATATTGATTGTTTGGTTCAAATAAAATTGACCGACAGGGAAACTCAGGGCGGTATAGCCCCGGAAGAAGCCGGCCGCCTGATAGAGGATATTAGGAAAGATTTTAAACATATTACCCTTAAAGGCCTTATGGCCATAGCCCCGGATACTTCGGACGAAGAACTGCTTAGAAGTTGTTTTAAAAAAGCAAAAAGTGTCTTTGATGCTTATTTTAAGCCGGAAGATTGCCTTTCTTTGGGGATGAGCGGGGACTACAAAATTGCCGTTGCCGAGGGCTCGAATTTGCCTAGGATAGGCAGTGCTGTTTTTAAATAGATTTGGAAGGAGGAAAGCATGATAATAAAAGTGCGTGTTATTTCCACTGCGGGGGATAATGAAGTCGTAAGCAGGATAGGCAGCGTTTTGCGCGTTAAAGTCAAAACCAAAAAATTAGACAGCGAAGCCAATGATATCCTTAAGTATTTTATGGCAGATTTCTTTTCCGTTACTGAAGAAGACATAAACATCATTAAAGGCAATAAAGGCAAAGAAAAAACAGTAGAAGTGCGCGGGAAGAGCGAAGAAGCCCTTAAAAAGGTTATGGACGCCATTCCGTAAGTTTTAAATTTGTTATTTAGGCGGCTTTATTACGATTTTATTTTGTTGTCGGTTCCCTAAAATAAAATTTGTATTAAGCCGCCTTTATTTTTTGTAGTTTATAGATGTAGTGTTAAGTTGTGCCCTTATGTAGTTTTGTTTGCTCTAGCGTCGTTGCTCAAAGCCAGCAATTTGCCATATTTAAGTTTTTTCTTCGTTAGCGTGGCGAGGGTCGCTATTCTCTACTCCTTTAAGCTAGGCGGCACTCAGAAGAAAACTTAAATTCCCGTCAAATCTTAAAAAGCACACTTGTTGCATTCCCGCACAGTTGTTACCCGCGCAGTATTAAAATACAAATTTTTTAACTCTTTACTTTCTATTTTCAATCATTTCCAAGTTTTTACTTTAATCTTTCGCTTTCTTGCCGCTTAATGTATACTCGGTCATAAAAGATTTCCCAATTTTTTAGTTTTTAAAGCCCCTATCAGGAGCGTCGCATAAAGCTTGATTTTTATCGTAAATCACGGGCATTTGTCCGAATAAAAAAGAGTCGGCTGTTACATACCGTTGTTGACTCTTTTTTATGAGTTGTGCCTGTGTGATAAAAATCAAGCTTTATGCGACGCAGGGGGCTAGCG
>JAQXJI010000019.1 GCA_029008615.1 Elusimicrobiota bacterium
AAACTAAAATCAGGCTCAAATCTAAAGCAAATCAAGCCGGTTAAGATTACTACCTAAAAAACTACCTTGCAAGTCGACCTAATAGCAAATAGGACAATGTAGGGCAGGTATAGCCTGACCTACATTTACTCTTTAAAAAGTGGTGGAAGTATTTTATGACCGGGTATATAGAGAGATTGAGAGATAAGAAAGCAGGTGTTTTAAGAAAAAAGGAATAAAAACTCTGGGAAGCATAAAAGCGGCAAAGTGTTAGCAACGAGGACAAAACTTAGACCGATTTAAAATCGTGAGAGCGTTTAACTGGCGTGATTTTTAGCAGTGCGAGCGTGAAAGTGCGTGATTTTTGGGTTTTGAGATTTATTTTGATTTTATTTGACGCAAGGTATACTAAGCGTGATGCGCCTGGAGGGCGCGCAGTATCCGAAGCGGTAAAAAAATCAAAAGACGCTCAAAAACGAAAAATTGCTAGCCGTGAGAGCCTAGCGGCTCGCGAGTTAAAAGCTGCAAAGTGCTAGCCACGAGGACTTAACTTCACTCAAGGCAAAACCGTGTAAAAACGCAACTTACACCGAGTAAATTCAACAGTCGCACAAAGCAATTTTGCCGTCGGCTATTCTGTAACACTCGTCGGCGAACTCCGCGGCTTTAACATCGTGTGTAACCATTAAAACCGTAAGGCCTTCTGCCGCCGCGGCCGCAAAATCTTTAAAAATACTCTCTTTGCGTTCGCCGTCAAGATTGCCGGTGGGTTCATCTGCAAGGAGGAGTTTCGGCGCGTTCATAAGAGCGCGCGCTATGGCTACGCGTTGTTTTTCCCCGCCGCTGATGGAAGGCGGCATTTTTTCGCTCAAAGCTTCTATTCCGAATTTGGCGAGCAGTTTTTTTGCGCGCTCAAAATTACTTTTCCCTTTAAGCAATGCTGGCATATTTACGTTTTCAAGCACGGTAAAATCCGGCATTAGGCTGTCAAACTGAAACACAAAACCGAATTTGCCAAGCCTTAACTTGGCGCGTTTATCTTCTTTAAGTTTAAGGATGTCTTTGCCTTCAAAAAATATTTCGCCGGAAGTGGCTTTGTCCAAAAGCCCTATAATATTTAAAAGCGTGCTCTTACCGCTGCCGCTGGGGCCTATAAAAACTATAAATTTCCCCCTTTTGACTTGCAGGGAAACTCCGTCAAGCACTTTAATTTCGCCGCCGGCGTCATTATAAACTTTGGTAAGATTTTTAATTTCGAGTATATTATCCATATCTTATAGCGTCCACGGGATTTACTTTTGAGGCTCTGTACGCCGGGTACAATGCCGATAAGAAACATAAGAAATAACTGCCAAGAACCACGCTTAAAATATCCGTCCATTGAAGACTTACGGGCACTTTCGTTAAATAATAGATATCGCCCGGCAGTTGAACGATGTCAAATGTAGCTATGGCCCAACACAAAACTAAAGCAAGTATTATCCCCGATATCACGCCCGCGCTGCCTATATAAAGGCCTTCCAGTATGAATATGCGCCTTATTCTGGAAGGGCTGGCCCCCATAGCGCGCATAAGGCCTATATCTTTAAGTTTTTCCGTACCGAACAATATCAAATTTGAGGTAATATTCAAAGACGCCACCAAAATTATAAGCGAAAGTATTATAAACATCATAACCTTTTCCAACTTTAAAGCGGCGTAAAGCGTGCTGTTAAGCTGCATAAAAGTTCTGACGGCGTAGCGGCTTTGAGTGGCATCTTCTATTGCGGCGGCGGCCTTTTCGGCGTTGTCAAGCTTATCCAACTTTACCGAAAGCCCCGTTACCCCGCCTTTAAGGCCCAAAAAGTCTGACGCGGAAGCTATATCGGTATAAACTATGGTGTTATCAAATTCATAATAACCCGTTTTTAAAAGGCCGGTAATTTTAAAACGTTTCATTTTGGGCAGACCGCCCGCCAAAGAGCGCGGGGACACCAAAACCACGTCATCATCAATATCAAGCCCCATATTGGCAGCAAGTTCCGTTCCCAAAACCAACGGCGCGCTTACCCCCTCTTTTGCAAAAGAGCCTTCAACCAAAGATGACGGCAAATCGCTTGTAAACTTTTCCTGCTCGGCGTCCAATCCGCGTATTACAACGCCCTGGGAATAATCCGAAAAATTTAAAATCGCCTGCCCCAAAATATTGGGAGCGCTGGCTTTAACGTGTTTGACGGAAGATATGGCTTCCTGCACTTTTTGGTAACGGCCTTCCGGCATAGAGCCGACAATCATTATATGCGCCTGTGCGCCGATGACCTTATTTTTGATGTCATTTTGAAAACCGCTCATAACGGCAAGCGTGGTTACCAGCGCGGCGACCCCGACGCAAACGCCCAATATGCCGATAACCGTCGTGATAACCGTAAACACGCCTTTACTGCGGGAAAGCAAATACCTTAGAGCGATAAAAGTTTCAAATTTCATATCTTCAATTATATTAAATAATTAAATTATGCACAGGAAAAGAGGATTGTAAGCGCACTCCGGCAAAACGGCGGAAAGAACTCCGAAATCAAAATTTGATAAAATGATAATATGAAATTTGAAACTACTTTCAGCGTCTACTCGCCTTTTATAAAGACGTCAGTTCTCCCCATTTCTTTATGGGGAACCATTCATCCTTTTGCACCCAGAAATTAATATCTTTAATTCTCCCGCAAACAATCAGTTCTTAATCAAAAAAGCAGTAATTATCTTATTTTAGCAGGTGTAATTATGAAAATTTCTAAAGCCCTGACGGCGGCTTTGATGTTGTCGCTTGCCGCGTTCGGGAATGCAAAAGAATATGATCTTTCCATTGAACAAATGTTCGAAATGGCAGAAAGAAACAACCTCCGCCTTAAAGTCAGTTCGGCCAACGCCGACAGTACCAATGCGGATGTAAAAGCGGCCAAAACCGCCTATTTGCCTTCGTTGGATTTGCGTATTTCCGCAAGTTATAACGGCGACGGCACAATTACGGACAGGGATTTTTCCGATTCTTTTTCCGTACCTATTCCGCACTTCGGCAACAATTTCGGCCTTGAGTTCAGCCAAGTGCTTTACGCCGGCGGCGGGATATCAAACTCCGTACGTATGAGCGAAGCCAAAGCCGAATTGGCGCGCAATTATTATCAACTGAAATACCTTTCCGGTATACTTTAAGGAATTATTATGAATATCAAACGCAAAAGAATTTTAATCAATATTATTATCACAGCTTTTATATTGGCCGGTATGTTATGGTTGGCGTCTTTGTTCGTACATTTCGGCGGGGAATTTACCAATAACGCGCAAATCCGCCAAGATATTATCCCCGTACTGAGCCGCGTACAAGGTTTTATAGACGGAATTTATTTTGACGAGTTTAAACCCGTTAAAAAAGGTGATACTTTGGCAATTATAGAAGACACCGAATTCCGCCTGAGGCTGGCCCAGGCGGAAGCGGACTGTCAGGAAATAGAAATCCGCCTTTCAAATGCGGAATCCGAATATTTAAGATATAAAAATCTGCTTCAAAAACAAGCCGTAACCAAACAGCAGTTTGACGCGGTGGAAACGCAGTATAAATCTTTAAAAGCCAAACTGGCTGACGACGCTTCCAAACAAGGCGTATGCAAAGCCGCCCTTGATTTGGCCAAATTAAACCTTTCCTACACTAAAATAACAGCCCCGGCCGACGGTTACACTTCAAGGAAAACCGTACACGAAGGCGAACTTGTAATGCCGGGCAAGCATATAGTTTCCATAGTGGACGGCGGCACAAAATGGATTATCGCAAATTACCGGGAAACCCAGTTGAAAAATATTCATATAGGCGATAAAGTGAGCATAAAAGTTGACGCTTATCCAAATGTGGAATTTGAAGGCCGAGTAGAGGCGATATCAAACGCCACCGGCGCGCAGTTTGCGATAGCGGCAAATGATAATTCCGTCGGCAATTTCGTCAAAGTGGAACAAAGAGTACCGATAAAAATTGTTTTTACCGAAAATAATGATAAACAATCTATGGAAAAGTTAGCCTCCGGTATGAACGCCGAATGTACGGTAAAACGTCGGGATTAAATTATGCAAAACCAACAATTCCGTTTTTTGTCCTTCAAAGAATGGGTGCCCGACGGCCTGCGCTTTTGGATTTACCTGCTGTTTTTGGCTTGCTTTCAGTTTTCAAACGGGATGTATTTCAGCGCGATGGGGCAGATGTCCGGCGGGCTTTCCATCACTATGAACGACGTAAGAATGATGAGCGCGGCTATGTTTGCCGGCCTTACGATGTATTTCCCGCTGGCGTTTCGTCTAAAGATGTGCTTTACAAACAGAACCGGCCTGATGTGCGCCGCGGCCGGCCTGGCTTTTTGCAATCTTTGCGCGCCCCATATCAATAATCCGCTTTTGTTTGTTTTACTTTGCTTTGCGGCCGGATTTCTGAGGCTTTGGGGCACGTTTGAATGTCTGTCTTCAATACTGCCGAAAATAGCGCCGACTTTCAATTACGCCGTATTTCTTTCGTTCGTGTTTTTCGTAGTATTGGGCGTGGTGCATTTGTTTGATTTAGCCGGGGCTTATCTTATTTATTATTATCCTTGGCAGTATTTGCATTATTTGGCGATTATTTTAATGGGGGCGGTTCTTTTGGGCGCTTTTCTGTTAATGCGGCCTTACCGACAGATGCCGAAACTGCCCTTGCTCGGCGTTGACTGGCTGGGATTAATTTTATGGAGTATTTTTATATTGGCTTTAATCTTCGCCGCGGAATACGGCAATCAGCTTGATTGGTTAAATTCCCCCAAAATAAGGATTGCGCTGGGCGCGGCTTGTATATCGCTCGGTTTTAATATAGCGCGTATAGCTTATTTCCGTCATCCGTTTCTTGATTTGCCGGCTTTTAAAACAAGGAATCTGCTAAATTTGCTTGTTTTATTTGCCCTGCTGTCCATTTTGCTGTCGGGCAAAACGATACTACAAAACGCGTTTATAAGCCTTTTGCCTTTCGGAACGCTGAATACGGCAAATTTAAATTTTTTTGAGTTTCTCGGAGCTTTGCCCGCCGCCGTATTTTGCTGGTTTGCGATTACGAAAATAAAGCTGCCATTTAAACTGCTGACTTTTTTGGGAATGCTGTTCGTAATTTTCTATTCTTTAATAATGTTCTTTTTAATTTCGCCTGATTTAAAGATAGAAAGCCTATACCTGCCTTTAATGTGTTACGGATTTGGACACGTAACGGTGTTTATAACATTAACGGTTTACGCTCAGGCGACGGCCCCATTTAAGAATTATTTTCAAGTTCTGTGCATTTTGGGCTTGATAAGAACCGACATAGGCTCTCCCGCCGGGGAAGCACTGTTCTCTCGCGCCTTGCAAGGCGTTATGACTACGAATTTGGCTTCGGTGGAAGTTCTGGAAAAAAGCTTGAACGCAAACTTTAGGATGATATACGAACAAGCCCTGCTGGCCGGCGTAAGGGAGCTTTTCGGCTGGACTGTAATATTCGGCGTTTTCGTTTTGATACTGATTTGCTTTGCACATTTTAAAGGCAAAATAAAGAGGATTCTACCTTCGCTGAAAGCCGTTTACAAAGCCGTAAGAAAAGAAGCCCAATCATAAGTTTTTCCACCGGTAAAAGCCGGGGTACAAGATACAAAAGCCCCGCTTTTTAAATAAAGCGGGGCTTTTTAACAACAAAGATATTATCTGCCGGTAACAACCGTGCAGACTTCCGCGTATACGGCATATCCTTTGATTTCTTTGTTTACGGAAGAAACCTTGGTAATGCCGCCGTTTTTCTTAGCGGCTTCGACTGACATATCACCGGAAATAAATAAACCGAGAATATTCGTACCGCAGGCTTTGCCCACTTTCGTGCCGCTCTCAGCGGTTACCAATAAAGGCTGGGTGGTCTGCATAAATAAAGCATTGCCGACTTCCGTTCTCGGAGTGGCGCAAGCCGTAAGCATTAAAGAAACGGCTGTTAACGCTAATAACTTTTTCATTTTTCTCCTCTTTATTTTTTGGATATTGGCGCAAATATAAAACAAAATATCCCGCGGGAAAAATTTATTTTTACCCGCCATAAACATTATATTTACTTATAAACTTACAGATGTCTTTTAGATTTAAGTTTACGAAGGAAGTTTATCAAAAACAAAAAACGACGTCAACTGTTTTCATTTTTTGTGGGCCAGCTACGAGATACTACAAGGCAAATAACACAAAAAAGGATATTACAATAAGGAGAAATAGGTAAACACAGGTCAGGCTACGCCTGACGTTAAACGGAGTTTCCCTTTGTCAGGTAGAACCTGGCATTTGTCTGACGTTAAAAATCTATTTTCTTTCGTCGGATAAAACCCTATCTACATTGACGATGGCATAATTTGTCATCCTGAACTTGTTTCAGGATCTTGGTTGTAAATATATGGTTACGACAGGATGCTGAATTTAATTCGCATAACGAGTAAAAAATAAGCTGTGAGAGAGTGTTAGCAGCGTGGGCTTTAAGATTTAGAGAAAATTTTGCTTTTTAATGAGGAAGGTATACCTAGAGTGGGCGAAGCCCCGCGTATCCGACCGAAGCAAAAATCAAAATTTGCCTAAATATTAAAGCTTGCTAGCCTCGACAACGCAACTTAGACCGAAAAACTAATAAAAAACTCCTTAAAAAACCCGCACTTAAGTGCGGGTTTAAAAGTGCGCGCCCGATAGGAATCGAACCTACAACCTTATCCTTAGGACGGATCTGCTCTTCCAGTTGAGCTACAGGCGCAAAACGATATAAAATCTTTTAAAATTATAACAATTAAAAAGTTTTACGGCAAACTCCGAAGGGTTGGGAATCAACGCAAGCACTTGCGTCAAAAAAGCGCGGAAGTAAAAACGACCGCGCTTTTATCGCCGGAAAAACTATTTGCTTTCAGCTTTGTTTACGGACTTAGCCAAGCGGGATTTCTTCCTGCCGGCCGCTTTCCAGTGGATTACACCTTTCTTTGCGGCTTTATCTAAAGCGGAAGAGGCCTTTGATACGCTTTCGGCTGTTTTAACCTTAGCCACTTCTTTGGCAGCTAAGCGGACAGCTTTCTTAAGGCCCGTATTAGCGGAATTCCTTTTTTCAGACTGTCTTTGAGCTTTAAGCGCGCTTGTATGACGCCCTGTTTTCAATTTTGCCATGTTTAATTACCTCTTAAATAAGTATATATATTTTATCTTTTTGTCGCATTTTATGCAACATTTTAATTAAATTTTCTATTTACTGAGCAAAGTCAATATTATACCTTTTATTTGTATTGACGTCTCGCCCGCGGAAGAAGACTTAAAAGCCATATCCGTTTCTATAATTTTATCCAGCGCGCGGCAAAGCGAAGCCGAAGAAGGCATTATATAAGCTTTGGCGGCAAGGCGGCTTTCCCAAGGCAGCAGTCCCGCGGCCTGCAGAAGAGCCGGGCCGGTTAAGCCCGCTTCACTGAGCCTTTTTATTCTAAGCATTTTTAAAGCGCACGCGCTTATTTTATTTAAAACGCTGACGGGTTCTTCCCCCCCGTCCAAAAGTTTTTGGGCAAGTTTTAACGCTTCCTGACGGTTGCAATCCAATACGGCGTTGCTGAGCGCAAAAGGGTTTTCCTCTTTGCTTAGGCCGACTGAAGCCAAAATATCGGATTGCCTAACCGTTTTATCTTCCGAATCAAAAAGATACAAAGAAAGTTTTTCTATTTCCGTATTAAGCGCGACCAAATCGGAACCTACGATTTCCTGCAGTAAAATTAAAGCTTCGGGCTCTATTTCAAAGCCTTTCGCCGCCAAATGCTCTTCTATCCAAGGGCCGAGCTGATTGCTTTTAAGTTCGTCAAAGGCCGTTATAACGCAGGCTTCGGAGCAAGCGTTTTCAAGAGTTTTGTCTTTCTTGGCCTTTTTGGCGTCGTTGTGCATAATTATAAGGCAAGTGGTTTCAAGAGGATTTTCCAAATAAGAAGCAAGCGCTTCCGCAGCGGATTTTTTAAGTTTGTCCGCATTGTTAAGCACAATCAAACGCTTTGCGCTGAACACCGGCGCGGTTCCGGCCAAGCTGATAAGTTCCCCTATATTACAGGAGGAAGCGTCCTCCTTAACGAAGTTAAAATCGTCGGGATTTATAATTTCTTTTATTTTGTCCGCAACTTCCCTTTTGCGATAAACGTCGTCGCCCGTAAAAAGATATACGGGCGCGAGAACGCCTTTTTTTAAATCTTTGGAAAGCTGACTGAAAATTATCCTTGGCATTTATCTGGTAATGGTCGTTTGTTCGTTATTGACCTGCGCTCTTTGGCGTATTTCGCTGCCTACCGAGCCGAAGCCTTCCACCGTACGCTTTACTATCATTTTGGAAAAATTCTTCCAAAGCTGTTCGCGCGCCTGCTCTTCCGTCATACCGCCGGGCAAAGTGGAGGCGGAATAAGTATAAATCTGCTGCAAAGCGGGTTCTTCCCAAACGGTTTTTTGGGTGTCTTTATCTATAAAACGCACTTTTAGCAGAACTTCCATACGGTATACCGTCGGGACAAGCCGAGTGTCATACTGTACGGGAACAAGCAAATATCTTAATATTTCCCCGGCCAAAACGCCGTTGGCCTGAGCCTCGTTGGTTATGTTATAACTGCCGTTGCGCAAAAATTCATCCACAACTTCTATCGTCAGTCTGTCTTCCAAAGCAAAGACTTCCGTTCTGTTGATAAAAGGCCTCACGTGGATTTTTGTTATATGCTGTGGCATAATCTGCGCGTTGGGGCTGTAATAGATTTGATTATCAACCTCAGCGCAGCCAATGGCAAACAAAGCCAAAAGAAATATCAGATATTTTTTCATAAAGCTCCTAGGCCGGGCGAACCACTATACTTACCATTTTGCCCGGCACAACTATAATTTTAACTATATTCATACCTTTAAGCAAAGCTTGAATTTTAGGCGAAGACAATGCGGCTTTTTCGTGCGCGTCTTTATCCGAGTTCGCCGCAAGTTTTACTCTGTCTTTAATCTTCCCGTTAATTTGTACACCTATTTCAATTTGCTCCTCAAGAAGCAAATCTTTGTTATAGGAAGGCCAAGCCTCGTTCAAAAGGAAAGTTTCCCTGCCGGCGTTTTGCCAAATTTCGTCCGTAAGATGCGGCGCGAAAGGATGCAAAAGCTTAAGGAATACGGAGAAAGAATCTTCATCGACTTTTTTATATTTTGACAGTTCGTTAAAATATATCATCAAAGCCGATATCGCCGTATTAAAGCTGAAA
Organism: Elusimicrobiota bacterium; assembly: GCA_029008615.1. Classification (GTDB taxonomy): domain Bacteria; phylum Elusimicrobiota; class Elusimicrobia; order Elusimicrobiales; family Elusimicrobiaceae; genus Proelusimicrobium. The sequence goes on from JAQXJI010000019.1 coordinate 9,255, forward strand.
GATTCAATATCTTCGCTGACTTTCTTTATAGTTTTATGCTTTAAAATCTCAAGTTCTTTAGGCAAAGAAGCTTCTTTGGAAATTTCAACTTCGTCCGCCCAGGAATATATCCTCTTTAAGAATCTTGATACGCCCTCTATGCCGCGCATATCCCAAGGTTTGCTTGCGTCAAAAGGACCCATAAACATTTCATAAGCTCTGAAAGCGTCCGCGCCGTACTCCTTTAAAATGTCGTCGGGATTAATGACGTTCTTTTTGGATTTGCTCATCTTCTCAATCATTGAGGTAAGCTTTGCGCCGTTGGCTTTAAGCTTCGGGTTGGCGGGGTCGGAAAAGTCAATTTCCTCATAAGTATGATAATTGCCCGCTTCATCGCGGTAAGAGAAAGCCAAAATCATTCCCTGATGTCTTAATTTTTGATAAGGCTCTTTAGTGTGGACAATGCCCAAATCGTAAAGAACTTTATGCCAAAATCTGGAATAGAGAAGGTGCAAAACTGCGTGTTCCGCGCCACCGATATAGCAATCAACAGGGCCGTAAGCCTTTTCAATTTCCGGGTCAACCAAAGCCTTATCGTTTTTATTGTCCATATACCTTAAATAATACCAGCAGGAACCCGCCCATTGGGGCATAGTGTTGGTTTCTCTCTTGGCTGGGCCGCCGCAGTGCGGGCAGGTGGTATTGACCCAATCGGTAATATTGGCAAGCGGGGATTCCCCGGTGCCGCTGGGTTCAAATTTTTCAACTTCCGGCAATCTGAGCGGAAGTTCGCTTTCCGGCAAAGGCACTACGCCGCATTTTTCGCAATGGACTATCGGGATAGGCTCGCCCCAGTATCTCTGGCGGGAGAAAACCCAGTCGCGCAAACGGTAAGTGGTTTTGGCTTTTCCAAAGCCCTTTTCTTCCATATATTTAATCATCGCCGCTTTGGACTGCGCCACGCGCATACCGTTTAAGAAATCGGAATTTATAAGTTCGCCGTCGCCGGTAAAAGCTTTTTCAGCAACGCCTTCTTCGCTTTTTATAACTTCTATAATCGGCAAATTGAATTTTTTGGCGAAGGCATAGTCCCTGTCGTCGTGAGCGGGGACGGCCATAATCGCGCCCGTGCCGTAGCCGGTAAGCACATAATCGGCTATCCAAACGGGTATTTTATTGCCGTTTAAAGGATTGACGGCATATGCGCCGGTAAACGCGCCTGTTTTTTCTTTATCTGCGTCGGAGCGTTCAAATTCGCTCTTGGCCGCAGCTTGCTTTTGGTAAGCTTCCACCGCCGCTTTTTGTTCGGGGGAAGTTATCTTGGACACAAGTTCGTGTTCCGGGGCGAGAACCATATAAGTAGCTCCGAAAAGCGTATCGGGCCTGGTGGTAAATACGGTAATAGTTTCGTTTGAGCCTTCAACTTTAAAATTGACTTCCGCCCCCTGGCTTTTGCCTATCCAGTTGCGCTGCATCATTAAAGTGGAAGAAGGCCAATCCAAGCCGTCCAAATCTTCAAGAAGGCGCTCTGCATAAGCCGTAATTTTAAGCATCCATTGGCGGAGATTTTTCTTTTCTATCGGCGTTTGGCAGCGTTCGCAGCGTCCGTTGAAAACTTCCTCATTGGCCAAACCCGTTTTACAGGAAGGACACCAGTTTATAGGTACGGTGCTTTGATAGGCAAGGCCCTTTTTAAAAAGCTGTAAAAATATCCATTGAGTCCATTTGTAATATTCCGGGGAGGTGGTGTCTATTTCCCTGTCCCAGTCGTACATCATACCGAAGGATTTTATTTGTCTTCTGAAATTATCCACGTTTTTCTTGGTCGTTACGCGCGGATGGACGCCTGTTGCGATAGCGTAATTTTCCGCCGGAAGGCCGAAAGCGTCCCACCCCATAGGGTGAAGGACGTCAAAACCGTTCATTCTTTTGTATCTGCTTAATATGTCCGAAGCCGTATAACCCTCAGGGTGCCCGACGTGCAAACCCTGACCGGACGGATACGGAAACATATCCAAACAATAAAACTTCTTGCCCGTTTTAGGCAAACGGGGCGCGGAGAACAGTTTTGCTTTCTCCCATCTTTCCTGCTGTTTTTTATCTATTTCCTGAAAATTAGCTATTACCATAATATATTATTATACCATTATACGCGCGGGCGATATGCCCTGCGCCCGAAAGTAAAGTTTATTCTTTTTCCAACAAGGCTTTGTTTCTTAAAAGCCTGTGATAAGTTATCGCGAAGCGGTGAACCTCGTCGCGGATTTCCATAATCAGCCTTAAAGCCGGGTCGCTTTTATCAAGTTTGATGCTTTCCGATTGATGCGGAACAAAAATTTCCTCCTCCCGCTTTGCCAAAGAAATTACTTTTATTTCCAAACCGGCCTGCGATATGGCCTGCATAGCAAAAGAAAGCTGACCTTTGCCGCCGTCAATCAAAAACAAATCGGGCCGGTTTTCGGCCGGCAGCTGTTTAACCTGCTCTATGCGCCTTAAGACGCTTTCCTTCATCATTAAAAAATCGTCGCCGCCCGTTTCCGGCAGTTCCGACTTTATTTTAAAACGGCGGTAATGCGCCTTGTATTTTTCCCCGTCGACAAAACATACCATTCCCCCTACTGCCTGACGGCCGTAGAGGTGGGAATTGTCAAAAGCTTCTATGTGGCGGATAATTTTATCGGAGCGTAAAACCTCGCTTAAGCGTTTAAGCTTTTCCGCCGCCTGAATTTTTTTATCCAGTTTGTCATCTTGATAACGGCTGACTTTTATGCGTTCGCGCATATGCTCCATAGCGCGGGCGAAATCGCGGAACTGGGCGGCTTTTTCATACTCCAGGGCTTTTGCGGCGGCGCGCATTTGCTTTGTAATATCTTCTTTGAAAGAAGCGAAATCCCCCCTTAAAAACAAAGCCGCGCGCCGGGCTATAGCCCGGTAATCTTCATAACTGATTTTGCCCGCGCAGGGGGCGGGGCATTGTTTGGTGTGGTAATAAATGCAGGAAAATATTTTCTTTTCCGGCAGCGGCTTCTGCCTGTTAAAAGACCATTTACATTGCCTCAGCGGAGCGTATTTATCCTTCCATAAAAAATTTAAAAGCCGTTTTACGTTTGAAACTTTCGGATAAGGCCCAAAATATTCCGCACCGTCTGGCAGAACCTTGCGCGTTAAAGTTATGCGCGGGTAATCTTCCTGCATTGAAAGTTTTATCCAAGGATAAGTTTTGTCGTCTTTTAAAAGACTGTTGAAAAACGGTTTATATTTTTTGATTAATTTATTTTCCAGAATTAAAGCATCGCGCTCGCTTGCGCAAACGACGAAATCTATTTTGGCTATCAAAGGCACAAGGCTTGGGATTTTCCACCCGCGGCTGTTCTCAGCGCCGGTTTGGAAATACTGGTGCACGCGGTTATAAATATTTATCGCCTTGCCGACGTATATAACTACGCCGGAACCGTCCTTCATTATATAAACGCCCGGCTCTTTGGGCAAAAGATTTAAGTTTAAAGACATTCCTATAAGTAACTAAAATTAAATTAAGACTTCTTTTAAGAATTTTACATAAAGAAAGCCCTTCCGAGGAAGGGCTTTCCGGGCAAAACAATTATTAAAGAAGCTTGCCGGCCAAATCGGCGAGATTGCTCCTCTCCGTTTTGGTAAACGTGATATGGCCGTAAGTCTTTTGGCCTTTAAAACGCTCCACCAAATAAGTAAGGCCGTTGGATTCAACGTCCAAATACGGCGTATCTATTTGATAAGGATCGCCGGTAACGACGACTTTCGTACCCTCGCCCGCGCGGGAAAGTATGGTTTTAATCTCGTGCGGCGTAAGGTTTTGGGCGTCATCTACTATCATATATTGTTTGGGCAATGTGCGTCCGCGGATATGCGTAACGGAAGCGACTTCAAGCTTGCCGCTCGTCATAAGATAACGGACTTCTTCTTCCCCGTCTTCCGGGTTCTTTTTGTTGGCCAAGAAGTTCAAGTTATCGTGTATTGCGCCCATCCAGGCTTCAAGTTTTTCTTCCATAGTGCCGGGCAGGAAACCCAAATCCTTGCCTACGGGGACTATCGGCCTGCAAACAAGCAAGCGGCGATAAGTTTCATCATCAAAAGTTCTGTGAAGGCCGGTTGCCAAAGTAACCAAAGTTTTGCCCGTGCCGGCTGTTCCCACAAGAGTAACAAGGTCTATTCTGTCGTCCAGCAAAAGTTCCATAGCAAAACGCTGTTCTTTGTTCAGAGGCTTAATGCCCCAAACCACCGGCTCCTGCTGATTAAGCAGTTTTACCGCGTCGCCGTTGGGCGTTACGCGGCCGACGGCGGATTTCTTGCTGCCGTCATTACTCTTGAAAATAATAAATTCATTGGGTAAATAAAGGCCGGGCTTTACGGCGATTTCTTTATCTTTGTAAAGCGCGTCGATTTCAGCCGCGGCGGCCTCAACTTCCCGGCTGCCAAGATAAAGCTCATTATATTTTACTTTATCGGCATTGTAATCTTGAGCGTCCACGCCGATGGCTTCGGCTTTAATTCTTAAATTCGTATCTTTTGAAACTATAATTACGGGTTTTGCGGAAGTTTTTGAGCCTTCCTTTTTGTGATAATAATAAGCGGTGTTTAAAATGTCATTATCGGCCTTGTGGAAGGAAAGGCCGGGGGGCAAAATATTTTCTTTAGGGAATTCCACTTTTAAAGTGCCGCCGTTTTCCAATTTGACGCCCTGGCCCAGTTTGCCTTTGGAGCGAAGTTCGTCCAAATAACGGGAAACAAGCCTTGCGTTTTTGCCCCTTTCGTCGGCGTTCGTTTTGAAATTATCCAACTCTTCTATGACAATCATCGGTATTACGATGTCATTATCCGCAAATCTGTTAAGGGATTGCGGATCGTGCAAAAGCACATTGGTGTCAATTATGTAAATTTTTTTCATCAGCGGGCCTCCCTCGGCGAAATAATTGTTCCTTACTCAAATTATAAATCCAAATTTGCCACTTGTAAAGTGTTTCGCGCATATTGTAGCATATTACAGATGAACAGATATCTTTGTATTCACGGACATTTTTATCAGCCTCCGCGCGAAAACCCTTGGATAGACGAAATCGAAATACAGGAAAGCGCGAGGCCTTTCGGCAACTGGAATGAACGCATCTCCGCAGAATGCTATCACGCCAATGCTTTCGCCAGGATTTTTAACAATAACGGGCAGATAAAAGACATTGTAAACAATTACTCCAAAATAAGCTTTAACTTCGGCCCTACGCTGCTTTCCTGGCTTGAAAAATACGACCGGGAAACTTACCAGGCAATTTTGCGGGCCGACGAACAAAGCCAAAAGAACTTTGGTGGGCACGGCAGCGCGATAGCGCAGGTCTACAATCATATCATTATGCCCCTTGCCGACGATAAAGACAAACTTACGCAAATAGTTTGGGGCATTAAAGATTTTGAACTCCGTTTTAAAAGAAAACCCGAAGGCATTTGGCTGGCGGAAACAGCCGTAGACACCAAAACTTTGGAACTTTTGGCGGAAAACGACATAAAATTTACCATATTGGCCCCAAGCCAATGCGCCGCGACGCGCAAAATCGGCGATAAGGATTGGCAGGATCAAAGCGGGGCGAAAGTCCCCCCCGGCAAGCCTTATTTGTGCAATTTGCCCTCCGGCAAAAAAATAGCTTTGTTTTTCTATGACGGGCCGATATCGCAGGGAATAGCTTTCGGCGACACTTTAAAAAGCGGGGAAAAATTCGCCGCGCGTTTGCTTTCGGTTTTTCAGCCGACGGATCAGCCCCAGCTGGTGCATATAGCCACCGACGGCGAAACTTACGGACATCATCAAAAATTTGCGGAAATGGCCTTGGCCTACTGCCTTGATTATATAGAAAAAAACAAATTGGCCAAAATTACCGTCTACGGAGAATATTTGGAACTATTCCCCCCAACCGAAGAAGCCAAAATTTTTGAAAATACCGCTTGGAGCTGCAGCCACGGCGTGCAGCGTTGGAACAGCGACTGCGGCTGCAACAGCGGCGGAAACCGCGGTTGGAATCAGCAGTGGCGCAATCCTTTAAGAAAAGCTTTGGACTTTGTGCGCGATTCTTTGCGTCAAACCTTCGAACTTAAAGGAGCGGAATATTTTAAAGACGTTTGGGCGGCCAGAAACGCTTATATAGAAGTTATTGAAGACCGCGAAAAAGCGGAAACTTTCCTTAAAGAATACGGCACGCCTAAAGCTTTGCAGGATGAATCTTCCGCGCTTAAGCTTATGGAAATGCAGCGAAACACTCTTTTGATGTACACAAGCTGCGGTTGGTTCTTTGACGAAATTTCCGGCATAGAAACCGTGCAGATTATGGCTTACGCCAAGAAAGCGATAGAATACAACAAAGCGCTTACCGGCCAAGACATTGAAGAAGAATTTGTAAATAAACTGGCCCTTGCGCCGAGCAATATAAAAAGCTTCGGCAACGGCGCTAATGTCTACAACGCTTTGGTAAAACCTTTGGAAGTAGATATGCGCAAAGCCGCCATAAACTACGCCATTTCTTATTTATTGGACGAAATGCTGTTTTGCGATTGCATTTACTCCTATAATATAAGCAATCACAAAGTGGACGTAACAAGGCAGGGCAAAGCAAGGCTGGTAACGGGCTACGGGCTTTTTACTTCCCGTATGACGCTGGACTCCAAAAATATCAGCTTTGCCGTACTGCATACCGAAGGCGACGATATCACCGCCGGATCCATTTACGGACGCACCGACAATCTGGAACAAATAAAAGAGGCTTTTATCTTCGGCGATATTGAAAACTGCAAAGCTTTGATAAAAGGTTCTTTCGTAGACGTTATGACGATTAAAGACTTGCTTAAAGGCAAGCAAACCCAGATTTTGGCGCAGGCGGTGGAAAATTCCAAGAAAAGAATTAAAAACAGTTACTCAAAACTTTTTGATCAGGAAAAAGGCATTTTTAACTATCTCTACCGCTTAAATCTGCCTATGCCGGAACTGTTTGAGAATCTTTCCGCTTTCGCGATAAACCAAAAAATAAAAAATGAATTGCACCAAGACCCGGTAAACCCCGCGAAAGTGGCCGAACTGTTGGGATTTTTTGACAAAATGCCCGACAAACTGGAAAAAGAAAGTTTTAAGCGCATACTTACAAAGAAGCTTAAGCAACTTACGGAAGCCTTTGCGTCCGATCCGTTTGACTTAAGCAAAAGTTCAAAAATAATTGAGCTGCTCTCTTTTGCGGAAATGTTTAACTTCCCGACGGATTTGGCGCAGGCGCAGAATATAGTTTTCGCCGTTTGCAAAAAACTGCCGGAACACATAAAGCAAAACCAGCTCATAAAAGTATTGTGCGCAAAATTAAATTTAAATTTAGAATAGGAGAAACAAAATGCCAAATCCTTCCTTGCCAAGGCAAACCGGGAAAAGACAAACCCCGGAAGAAAGAATAAAGAATTTTAACGAGGTGGCGCAAGGCCTCGACAAAGAGCACGCCCTTGAAGAAGCTTCAAGATGTTTAAACTGCAAAAATCCGCGCTGTCAGGCGGCCTGCCCGGTAAATGTTCAGATACCGTCTTTCATACAGCTTTTGCTTAAAGACGACGTTAAAGGGGCTGTTTCCAAAATTATGGAAACGAGCTTGCTCCCCGCAGTTTGCGGCAGGGTTTGCCCTCAGGAAAAATATTGCGAAGGCGCTTGCGTCCTTAGGGAAAGATTCGGTTCCGTAGCGGTTGGGTTACTGGAAAGATACACCGCCGATACCGCCCGCAAAGAAGGCTTGCTGACTCCGCCCCTTCCGGCGGCAGATACCGGCTTTAAAATAGCTTGCGTAGGTTCAGGGCCGTCATCTTTGGCCTGCGCTGCGGAATTAAGACGCCGCGGAAATGACGTTACCGTATATGAAGCTTTGCACGACTTCGGCGGTGTTCTGCGTTACGGCATACCTTCCTTCAGGCTGCCCAGAAACATTATCACGGAAGAAGTAAAAACCGTAAAAGCTATGGGAGTGCATTTTGAGCAAGACTCACTTATCGGTGCGGTTTTAAGCGTTGAAGATTTGCTTAAAGATTATGACGCTGTCTATATCGGCAGCGGCGCGGGCTTGCCGACAATGGCCGGAGTACCCGGGGAAAACGCCGTCGGCGTATACAGCGCGAACGAATTTTTAACCAGGATAAATCTGCTTAAAGCTTATGACTTCCCCAAAGCCGATACGCCGGTAAAATTGGGCAAACACGTAATAGTTTTGGGCGGCGGTAACAGCGCGATGGACGCGGCCCGCTGCGCTCAGCGTTTAGGGCCGGAAAGCGTAACGGTGGTTTACAGAAGAAGCCAAGCCGAAATGCCGGCACGCGGCGAAGAAGTGGAAAACGCTATGGAAGAAGGCGTAAAATTCTCATTCCTTACGATACAAAAAGAAATCCTTACCAACGATAAAGGCCACGTAACAGGCCTTAAATGCCTTAGAGCGGAACTCGGCGAGCCGGACGCAAAAGGCAGAAGGCGGCCTGTCCCCGTGGAAGGTTCAGACTTTGTAATCCCCGCCGATTCCATTATCGTGGCGATAGGCCAAAAACCGAACCCGATTATCCCTAAAACCACGCCCGGCCTTAAAATGACCGACCGCGGCACTTTGGAACTTAAAGAAGACGGCCAAAGCAGCATTGAGGGAGTATTCGGCGGAGGCGATATTACCAGAGGCGGCGCGACCGTACTCTTAGCTATGAAAGACGGACTTTTGGCCGCCGGCAAAATAAGCGAATATCTCTCCGGCAGGCAACCTAAAGGCGGTAAATAATTATGGAAAAATATACTATAATCAACAAAAAAAATATATCCGACACCATTTGTGAATTTGAAATTTACGCTCCTATGATAGCCGCAAAAGCAAAGGCGGGACAGTTTATTATTTTAAGGGCGGAGGAACTCGGCGAAAGAGTGCCGGTAACTTTGGTGGACTGGAATCCGCAAAAAGGTACTATTACGGCAATTATACAGGCCATAGGCAAATCTACGCTGATGTTTAACAATTTAAAACAAGGCGATAAATTTTTGACCGTTGCCGGCCCGCTCGGCACTGCACTTGAAATTAAAAAGTACGGCACGGTGGCGGTAGTAGGCGGGGGCGTAGGCATAGCGGAAATACTGCCTATCGCAAAAGCTTTTAAAGAAGCCGGAAACAAAATAGTTTCCATATTGGGCGCAAGAACAAAAAATTTGCTTATCCTTGAAGACGAAATGAAGGCCATATCAGACGTAACCGCCATAGCCACCGACGACGGCAGTTACGGCCAAAAAGGTTTGGTTACCGACGCTTTAAAAACCTTGCACGAACAAGGCGAAAAAATTGACGCCGGTTTTATAATAGGGCCTATCCCTATGATGAAGTTTACCGCAAAACTTATGACGGAACTGGGGATAAAGCCTTTTGCTTCGTTAAACCCGATAATGCTTGACGGCACAGGTATGTGCGGTTGCTGCCGCGTAATAGTAAACGGGGAAACGAAATTCGCCTGCGTGGACGGGCCAATGTTTGAAGCTTCAAACATTGACTTTGACAACCTTATGAAGCGCACAAGCGAATATAAAACCGAAGAAAAAGAATCTTTGGAGCATTACGAAAAAGATCATAAATGCAGAATAGGCCTGCATTAAGTTTTGGTTTATTTGCAGCTGAAATTTATTTACACATAACGCCGGCTTTCTTAGTCGGCGTTATTTTATGCGTCGGAAATATTTTCATAAAATAGCCTGGGCCGAAGTTTGCCGATTATCCGTAACATAAAAAAAGGGGAACCCGTAAAGGCTCCCCTTAGGAGGGTACTATATGTTATAGTACCAAAGCTTTTGATTAGGAATTTGCCCCACCAGATGTGCTAGGTAATCCTAATGAATTACAAATACCTTTACTTGTTGCAGTATCTGTGCAAGTCACCCTACCATCTCTAAATGCTCTTGTAATAGAATATGCCCCAGCTTCTCCGGCAGCTTGATTGCCACCTCTTTTAGCAGTAACTGTACCAGCACTCGCATCTAATGCTATCTCAAAATTCTTAGTTTTATAAGAAGCACCAGTAGCATCAGAACCAGTCGACTCATCAGTAAAAGAAATATCAAAATTACTGAAGTCCGCTGTATAAACATTTGTTGAGCTGGCTAAACGATATCTCTCTTCAGCGGCAGCAATACTACCAAGAACCGACAAGGCTTCAGTAGCTCTGGATTTCTCCACCGCTTTGAAGTACTGCGGCAATGCTACTGCTGCCAAGATGCCGATAATCAATACTACTACCAGCAATTCTATCAGCGTAAAACCCTTCTTATTTACGTTTTTCATAAACTTCCTCCTTTTTTCACCCTTGCTGGGCGTAAACAAAATTTATCAAAAAAAAAAAACAATGTCAACTGTTTTATTTTTCGCCTTACATAAAGCGCATTAATTAATAGGAATTTATCTTTATAGATATACAGTTACGCGCCTTGTGCGCGTCCTGCTTTTTACATCGCTTAAAAAGCAGGCAAAAAG
>JAQXJI010000020.1 GCA_029008615.1 Elusimicrobiota bacterium
ACCCTGCGGGCCGCGCCGCTTTTTGAGTGTATTTATATTTTTTTTGCTTCGGCTGTGTTTTACAGCCGTTTACGAAAAGAAACATAAATCTACTTTAAAAATCCTAGCGGCGCAAGGTGCAGTATAAGGCTTTGTTTAACCCTAATGCCGCGCTTAGAATAAAATTAAAATCCGCTCCAAAATCAACAAACCACGCCTGTTAAAGCTTTGCACGCTAAATTTCAAATCTTAAAAAGCACACAACCTACACGCTCTCACGTTAAAAATCACGCCGCTTGTGCTCTCTCACGCTGTTTTCTTTCACGAAATTAAACTCTGTTAGATAATAAACTGCTAACCCCAAAACAATTTACTTAAAAAATACCTTCTTCCTTATATTCCAATATATAAATTTGCTCGGTCATAAAATAATTCCATAACTTTTTACTGTTTAATGTAGGTCGGGCTTTGCCCGACAAAAGGAAGCACCTTTTTAACGTCAGGCGGAGCCTGACCTACAATTTTATCTATCCATTTCTCTTTCTTTTTTGCCATTCTTTTTGCCGTGTCGTACGTCGGGGCGTTTACTTAAAATCATAAAACAGTTGACTTGTTTTTTTTTTTGATAAATTTTCTCTATATTTCAGGCTAAGCGGCACACAGCGTTAATTGCTTCTTTATATTCGCTTAAAGCCGGCATAATCAGCCTAAAAGGTTAAAAAAAGAGGTAATTTGTGAAAAGTTTAAAAATAAAATATTTGTGGCTGTTATTAGTATTTATTTTGCCGGTATTATGTTTTGCGGAAACTTGTCCGGGGTTTAATCTGATAGAGTATAAACCTGATGAGTCTTGCGGAGATTTGGAGCGTAAGTGCTGCATAGATCTCAATACTACGGGTTTGGGGAAATGGAGCGACTGGGGTAGGGAGTGCGAAGCCTGTACGCCAGGAGCTTATACTAAGGTATTGTGCAGCTTTTATTATAACAATCCTTATTATGACGGAATTATGGGATTCACCTGCAACTCTGATTCTAAATGGGAAGTTTATGCTCCCGCCAGCCAGCAGTGTATCCCTCCTGATTATATCCAATTTATGTTGCACATTACTACGCCTTTAAATTATCATTTTACTAGCATTCAGAACTGCAGCGATCCATATCCTCTGAGTGCAAATGGTCCAATGTATGTGCCAATTAACCTAACATTAGAGACAGAAAAGGAAGTAAGCAGCGGTGATGGATTTCATTGGGTTGTTCATATGTTTCTTTCGGATGTTGTTGCGCTTAGGGGGGGGGCAGCCTACGATCTATACGGCGATATTTGCTTCTCCCATAAATTATCTAACGGTACAATAGAGTATGTTCCTGTTAAGTTAAATTACAGATTTTCTACTATCGTTTGTTGTACGAATTGCGTTGGTTGTGAGAGCAGTTGGGATAAGCCACGAACTCTTACATATGATGGAGGAATGCCTATAAGTAAATGACTAACCCATGGATAGATATTCAGCAGATTGACTATCTTAATAAAAATTTAGACGGATAAACTAACCGCCCCGCGTTTACAAAATAAGCGCGGGGTTTTTTCGCACCTATAAAGCACAGAATATTCTGTAATGCGGAAAATAAAAACCCGGCTTTTTTAAGCCGGGGGGGTATTCAAGAGAAAATCTACTTCATGAGGTCAAGCCGGGCTTCAACCATTTCTTCAATGCTTTGGCGTTTGCGGACTATTTTAAACTTAGATCCTTCCACCATAACTTCCGGCGTAAGCGGCCTGAAGTTATAAGTGCCGCCCATACTGCTGCCGTAGGCTCCCGCACCCATTATCGCCACAAGTTCGCCGTGTTCAAGCTGGGGCAGTTCCCTGTTTTTTGCGAAGGTATCTCCGCTTTCGCAAACCGGACCGACGATATCGTATTTCTTCATGACGCGGTTGTTCCAATCCCTCACGGGCAGGATTTCATGCCAGGCGGAATATAAAGCCGGGCGCATAAAATCATTCATGGCGGCGTCGATGATTAAAAAGTCTTTTCTGCCGCTTTTTTTATTGTAAAGTACGCTTGATACCAATATCCCGGCATTGGCCACTATTTTGCGGCCCGGTTCCAAAATAATATGTTTCTTTAGCGGGGAAAGGTACTTGTCAACCAATTTTGCGAAAGCTTCCGTACGGACGGGTTTATCTTCTTTATAATTATAAACTACCCCCAAACCTCCGCCGATATCGATATTTTCAATGGTGATATCGTTCTTTTCCAGTTCTTTAACCATTTTAACGAGTTTTTTAAATGTTTCCTCAAAAGGTTTTAAATCCAATATCTGCGAACCTATATGAACCGCTATGCCTTTTATTCTGACGCCGCTCATCTCTGCGGCTTTTTTGTAAAGTTCCAAAGCGTCCGGCCATAAAATGCCGAATTTATCCGTAACGCGCGCCGTGGTTATTTTATCGTGGCTGTGCGCGTCTACGCCGGGATTAATCCTTAAAGCTATATTTGCGCGCGTGCAAAGCCTTATGGCGGTTTGGTTGACGGCCTCAAGCTCTTCCGCGGATTCAATATTTATTTGTTTAATTTCGTTCTGTATGGCTAGGCTGATGTCTTTTTCCGTTTTGCCGACGCCAGAATAAACTATTTTGCCGCCGGGAATGCCGCATTTTAAGGCAAGATATAGTTCCCCGCCGCTTACCACGTCCGCGCCGGCTCCGCAGGCGGCCAAAGTCTTGATTACGGCTATATTGTTGTTGGCTTTTACGGCGTAGCATATCGTAGCTTTGGGGAAGGCGTTTTTGAATTTGGCGAAGTTCTCTTTCAAAGCTCTTTTGCTATAGCAGAAAAACGGAGTCTGCACTTTTTTGGCGACTTCCCTTATGCTTACGTTTTCCATATATAAAAATCTTTCTTCGTAATTAAATGCCATAAAAACTCCTTACATTTTAAAGTCTTCGCCCAAGTAAAATTTGCGCGCGTTGGCGTCGTTGAGCAGGGTGTTTTGATCGCCTTCCACAAGGATTTTACCGTCGTAAATAAGATAAGCCCTTTCCGTCAGCGGCAGGGTTTCGCGCACGTTGTGATCGGTAATTAAAACGCCGATGCCTTTATCTTTAAGTTTAAAAATCATCTGCCTCAGTTCGGAAACGGTAATAGGGTCTATACCGACGAAAGGCTCATCCAATAAAATAATTTTTGGGTTGCTTATCATGCAGCGCGCTATTTCCATTCTGCGTTTTTCTCCGCCGGAAAGCGTCCAAGCTTTTTGTTTGGCCAGGCGGGTAAGGCCGAATTCTTCCAAGAGCTCCGCCACTTTTTGTTTTTGTTTGTTTTTATCTGGTTCAATGCGTTCCAAAATTGCCAAAAGGTTGTTTTCCACCGTAAGCCCGCGGAAGATTGTCGGTTCCTGCGCAAGGTAGCCCAAGCCGTGGCGCGCGCGTTCATACATCGGCAGGGGGGTAACGTCTTCCCCGTCAATAAAAACTTTGCCGGAAGTCGGTTTTATAAAGCCGACAAGCATATAAAAACTTGTGGTTTTGCCCGCGCCGTTTGGGCCCAGCAGGCCGACGATTTCCCCCGAGCGGACGTAAATATCCACGCCTTTTACGACGCGTCTTTCTTTATAAACTTTTTCTATATTAGAAGATCTGAGTTCCATCTTTTTTTCCTTGAGTGTATTTTGATATGTCCTCGGCGGGCGTTATCCAGCCGCGCACCCCTCCGGAAGCTTTATAGACGCCGTTTTTATTGTCTGCGGCAATGACGTCAGCCTGCAGGGCGTAGTCGCCGTCGTCGTTAAAGCCGAACAGCGTCGGCCTTCTTTTTGCGGCGGTAAAAACGCCGGAGGGCACGTCGTAAGTCATTTCGCCGGCATAGAGGGTATTGTTTAAGTCGCTGAGTTCGCAGTCGCCCTCGGCTTTAAATAATTTAAATTTATTTGAAAAATCTACTTTGTCGGCGTATAAATTAAAAGTATTGTTCGGATTGGCGAAAGAGGCTTGAATTTGCTTCTTCTTTGAGCCTTGGGCGTAGCCGGAATCTTTTTTGCGGTTGAAAAACACTTTTGCCGCCTGCAATGAAATCGTCTGCCCGTCTTGCGACCTTTGGGCAAAAACGTTTCCGCTTAAAGTATAGGCGTTTAAGCTTCTTTGGGAAAGCGCTCTGTCCGCGGAAATCTTATAATTTTCGTTTTCATAATGAACGTTCCCGATAAATTCTTCTTCGGCTTTATCCTTGCGGATTATCCAACGGTCGCTTTTTACCATACCGCCCAAAATGGCGGAAAGTTCTTCCGTCTGCTGTTTCTGTGCGAAAGCGGCGCAAGAAAATAAAGCCAATACGGCCGATAGCAAAATAAATTTTTTCATAGTTCCACCGGGCCTTTATCAAAATCTCGGAGCTCTTTGGGCAGCTGAGTTTTTTGACGGTAAAGCTGTATTTCGGAAAAATCCGCATTTGCTTCCAAAGCCGCGCCCTTAACGGTAACGCCGCCCCTTTTTAAAGTTACCGGCTCGTCAGTCCACACTTTGCGCGTTTTTGTGTCATAGTACATTTTGGAAGCTTTTATCGTTGCGCCTTCCGTAAGCGAAACGCCCGTAACTTTGCCGCTTAAAGTTATGAGGCCTTTATTAAATTCGTAAAAACCTTTATCGGCTTTTATGGAAGAATCTTCCTTGCCGCCGGTTTTGTTTATAAGTTTGGGCGAAGTCAGTACTACTTTTTGCTCTTCGTCATAATAATCGGCCGATTTTGTGGTAAGCAGCCATTTGTTTTCGCCCATTTCCGATTCGGATATTATCACGTCTTCCCCGCGCTGAAGCGGGCCGGAGGGGGGCTGGGCGGAGTTCTTTTCCCCGCAGGCCGCCAAACATACCGCCGCCGACGAAACGGCTAAAAAAAGTTTAAAATCGCTTAACTTAATCATTTTATTTCTTGTCCGTAAGGGCTATAAATTCTATAAGATTGTCTTTATCCAAAAAACCTATTACTTTGCCTTGCGCGTCTATCACGGGGGCATTGTCTATTTTTCTGTCATTGATTATTTTAGCCGCTTCAACCGCGGGCGTTTCGGGTTTGAAAGCAAAAGGCGAAGCAGTCATAACTTCCGTTATTTTTAGCTTTAAAATATCCTGCTGCTTTTGCAGAGCGCGCCTTAAATCGCCGTCGGTAAAATAACCTTTAAGGCGGCCTTCGCCGTCTACGACGCTCGCCGCGCCGGATTTGTTTTTCGTCATTACAAGTAAGGTGTCCTGCACGGTGGCCTCAAGCGGCACAGTCGGATTTTTGCCCGTGAACATAATATCCTTTACGGTATAAGTCAGCAGTTTACCCAAAGAGCCGCCAGGGTGGAAAAGCGCAAAATCTTTCTTTTCAAAATGTTTGATTTTCATTAAAGCTATGGCCAAAGCGTCGCCGCAGGCGAGCATAGCCGTAGTTGAAGCCGTCGGCGCAAGATTATACGGGCAGGCTTCCCTTTCTACGACCACGCCGATATGCAAATCGGACATTAAAGCCAAATTGGACTTCGGGTTACCCGTCATCGAAATTATTTTTACTTTCTCTTTTTTAAGCGGCATAATTATTTTGCTTATTTCTTCGGTCTGGCCGGAAAAAGAGAGAGCCAAAACCAAATCCTGAGCCGTAATCATACCCAAATCGCCGTGCAAGGCTTCGGTAGGGTGGACAAAGAAAGACGGCGTACCCGTAGAAGCCAAAGTGGCCGCTATTTTGCGCCCGATATGCCCGCTTTTGCCTATGCCGATAAGCACCAATCTGCCTTTGCAGGCCGCTATGGCCCTTACCGCCTGCACAAATTGCCCGTCAACGGCCGCGCCGGTTGTTTTTAAGGCGTGTTCCTCGGTTTTAAAAACTTCTTTAGCTATGGAAATAATTTCTTCGTCCGAATATTGTTTCATTTCAGCCATGGTGTAAGCTCCGTGGGAATCTGCCTTTTGTGGTACGGCCTTTCAAGTTTGTTGAGGCCGTAAATCAAAACGGTAAAAACAACGGCCAAAAGACAGTATATAATCCCCAAAATTTTTAAAGTTTTTATAAGTACGGTTTTAAATTTTATTTCTTCAGACATTTCTTCGCCGCGCGGTCTATGATTTTGGTTTGGCTTATCATAGCAAAAGTTTCCTTCATATCAAGGGAATTGGCACTGTCGGATAAAGCTTCGGGCGGATTGGGGTGCGCCTCAAAAAATATTCCGGCTATCCCTACGGCTGCCGCGCTTCTGGCCAATGCGAAGGCAAAGCTTTTATCCCCGCCGGTTCCGTTTGCCAAAGCCCCGGGTTTTTGCAAAGAATGCGTCAAATCAAAAATGACGGGGTATCCCGTGCGTTTCATAATCTCCAAAGAGCGCATATCCACTATCAAATCCCCGTAGCCGAAGCTTGCCCCGCGTTCTGTCAGCATTATTTTTTTATTGCCGGTACTTTCTATTTTTTTGATTATATTGCCTATGCTTGAAGGCGGCAGAAACTGCCCTTTTTTGACGTTTACGATTTTTCCGGTTTTTCCGGCCGCCAAAAGTAAATCCGTCTGACGGCAGAGAAATGCCGGTATCTGCAAAATGTCTGCGACTTTTGCGGCTTTTTCGGCCTGCCAAGGCTCGTGTATATCGGTAAGTACGGGCACTTTGAGCAAAGCTTTTGCCTTTGCCAAAATGCGCAGGCCTTCTTCAATGCCCGGCCCTCTGTATGAGGAAACGGAAGTCCTGTTGGCTTTGTCAAAGGAAGCTTTTAAAATAAATTTTACTCCGGCTTTGTCGGCGGCGGCTTTAATTTTTTTTGCCGCTTCCAAATAGGCTTTTTCGCCCTCAATTACGCACGGCCCGCCTATATAAATCAGCGGTCCCTCGTTTGAAATTTTTATATGGCCTGTTGATATAATCATACTATTAACATATTAGCATATTTTATATGGCGTTTCCCGAGGGGATTTGAGAAGATTTTGCAATGCTGTGCCGCTCTTAACGCCTGCGTTTGCTAAAAAAGAAGCTTTGTTTATGTTTTGCAAAGTATTTGTTAAGCAAATAAACCGCCAAAATTACGGAAAGGAAATCCGCCGTCGGCGGAGCGTAAAAAACGCCGTCAAGTCCTATGAACAAAGGCAGTATCAGCACAAGCGGCATAAGCAGCAGCACTTGCCTGGACAGGCTTAACACGCCCGCTTTTACCGGCTTGTTTATAGCTTGGAAGAAGCTTGTGGAGAATATCGGTATCGACGTCAGCGGCAGCATTAAGTGGAAAAGCCTTAAAGCCCTTGAGGAAAGCTCTATAAGCTGTAAATCGTTTGCGTCAAACAGGCTTACTATCTGCTGCGCGAACACCTGTATTATTATAAAGCCTATCAAACTTAATCCCACGCCCCAGCGTATTGCCATTTTGAGCGTTTGTATTGAAGTCGCGTATTTCTTTGCGCCGTAATTGTAGCCTATAAGCGGCTGCGCGCCTTGGCTGATGCCGATTAAAGGCATAATTACTATTGTGTTTACGGCTATTACCACACCCATAGCCGATACGGCCAAATTGCCGCCGTATTTTATAAGCGCGTGATTAAGGATTATATTAAGCGTACCGCTGGCTATTTGGAAGATAAACTGCGCCAAGCCGACGGTTACGCTATCTTTAAAAATGTCGAAACGGGCGTTAAGGTATTTTAAGCGTATTCGGTAATTGGCGCGCCTGCCAGTAAAAAAGGCCATTATCCAAGTAAAAGAAACAAGCTGCCCTATTACGACGGCCCAAGCCGCGCCCGCCATACCCCAACCGAATTTGAAGATGAACAAAGGCGCAAAAATTATGTTTATGCACGCGCCGATGATTTGCGTAGCCATAGCGGTTTTTGGGTTCCCGCTTGAGCGTATGAAGTTGTTTAAGCCGAGCCCGATTATAAAAAAGAAATATCCAAAGAGTATCGGCCTGGCGTATGCTTGGGCGTAAGGCATAATTTCCGGCGTGGCGCCCATAAAGGCCAGGATTTTATCAAGGAATATATAGGAAACGGAAACTTCCAAAGCGGCTATTAAAACAAGATAAACGAATGCGTTGCCCAAAATCATTTGGGCGTCTTCGTAGCGTTTTTCCCCAAGGCGTATGGAAAACAAAGCGTTGCTGCCTACGCCTATAAGCATACTGAAAGCTATGAATATCAGGCCCATGGGGAACAAAATGCTTATTCCCGCTATCCCGAGAGAACCGACTTCATTGCCTATAAAAATTCTTGATGCTATATTATAAAGAGCGTTTACGAACATTCCCGCTACTGCCGGCGCGGAAAATTTTATCAGCAGCTGCCCGAGTTTGCGCGCTTTAAAAGGATTTTTTGCGATTGTTTCCATCACATATATTTTATCAAATTAGGTTTTTGGCTTTTTATGGCGGCAAGTCCGCTTTTTGATATAATAAACTAAGTTAAACGGCGGGCAATCCGCTTTTTAACGTAAGCCTTTTGGGCTTATAAACAATTTTTCTGTTTTTGGAATCCTATGAAGAATAGGGGTATTTGGGCAACCAAATTCCAACCACGTCCAAAAACAGTCGTTTTAGGTATAAAATAAACGGACTAATTACCCGGCTATTTTATGCCAAATGCTCCTTGCCGTACTTTTGTATGGCGAGGGGCTACGGCTGTTTAATGTTGGGACCGTGGTTGGACCCGAATATTATTCAGCCGTTTTTATTTGCTCTTATTCTTCTCGGTTCAAAAGGGGGAATAATGGCAAATGAAAGATTAAGGAAAGCCCGCAAAAATAAAAATGACGAATTTTATACCCAGCTTGCCGA
This sequence comes from Elusimicrobiota bacterium, assembly GCA_029008615.1. Lineage (GTDB taxonomy): Bacteria > Elusimicrobiota > Elusimicrobia > Elusimicrobiales > Elusimicrobiaceae > Proelusimicrobium. The sequence continues at coordinate 8,762 of JAQXJI010000020.1, forward strand.
TATAGAAGAAGAAATGCGTCATTATAAAAAATACTTTAAAGGGAAAACGGTTCTGTGCAACTGTGATGACCCTAGGATAAGCAATTTCTTCCATTATTTTTCCTACAATTTTGAGCATTTGGGGCTAAAAAAACTTATAACGACCTGCTATAAAAACCAAAACAGGGATTTATTCAGCCAAAACGACTGTGAACAAGCCATATATTTGGAATATACGGGCAGTAAAACAGGCGGCAATGTGCCTGCGCCCGAAGAAATAGGCATAAAATACCTTAAAGGCGACGGTGATTTCCGTTCCAAAGAATGTATAGAACTGTTAAAGCAGGCCGATATAGTTATAACAAATCCGCCGTTTTCCCTGTTTAGGGAATATGTAGCACAACTTATGGAATATGATAAGAAATTTATCATTATAGGCAACAAAAATGCGATAACTTATAAAGAAATTTTCCATTTGATAAAAGAAAATAAAATTTGGCTAGGTTACAGGAATATAAATAAAGATATGTGGCTTATTCTGCCGGAAAAAGAGGAAAAATACGAAAAGCTTATAGACGGCAAAAAGTTAAAGCATATAATGGCTTGTTGGTTTACAAATCTTGATATTTCCAAAAGGCATGAGGAACTTATCTTATACAAAAACTATAATCCGCAGGATTATCCCAAATATGATAATTACGACGCAATAAATGTAGATAAGACAAGCGATATCCCCTGCGATTATTACGGCGTTATGGGCGTGCCCATAACTTTTTTGGATAAATACAACCCCGACCAATTTGAAATTTTAGGTGATAGCCGCTATCACGACGGCAAGCAAGAAGCCGATGACATAAATATCATAAACGGAAAGCAATTATACAGACGTATACTTGTCAAACGCAAAGGGGGAGAATAATGAAAATAGCACTTAAAGAAATCAGCGTAAGGGAACTTGCAGAGGGTTACCAAGATAATTCCGAAGGCGGGGTAACCGGATATGGCGGTAAATTGGATATAAGGCCGCCTTATCAGAGGGAATTTATTTATAAAACCAAACAGCGCGACGCCGTGATAGACACCGTTATGAAAGGCTTTCCCTTAAACGTAATGTATTGGGCTGTTAGGGAAGGCGGAGGTTTTGAGGTTATTGACGGCCAGCAGCGCACCATATCGCTGTGCCAATATCTTAACGGGGATTTTGCTTTTGATATGAAGTATATTCACAATTTGCCCGCTGATAAAAGAGAACAAATTTTAAATTATAAGCTTATGGTTTACCTTTGCGAGGGAAGCGACAGCGAAAAGCTTTCCTGGTTTGAAACAATCAATATCGCCGGGGAGAAACTTACCAAGCAGGAACTTTTAAACGCAACTTATCACGGGCCTTTTGTAAGCGACGCAAAGAGGTATTTTTCAAAAACAGGCGGCCCGGCTTATGGTTTGGCCGGCAATTATATAAACGGTTCGGCAATACGTCAGGACTATTTGGAAACCGCTATAAATTGGCTTTCAAAAGGGAATGTGCAGGTTTATATGGCTAATCATCAGCACGAGCAAAACGCAAATGAACTGTGGCTGTACTTTCAAAGCGTTATAAACTGGGTAAAGCTTACTTTTATAAAATACCGCAAGGAAATGAAAGGCGTTAACTGGGGCTTTTTATATAACTTGTATAAAGATAAACAGTTTGATACGGCAGCCCTTGAAGCGGAAATTTCCGCTTTAATGGAAGATGAAGACGTTACCGATAAAAAAGGTGTTTATGATTATGTCCTTACAGGAAATGAGCGCAGTTTAAATTTACGCCTTTTCAGCGATAAAATTAAACGCCAAACCTACGAAAAGCAAAAAGGCGTTTGTGTAAAATGCGGAGGAAAATTTACATTGGCGGAAATGGAGGCCGACCATATAACCCCTTGGAGCAAAGGCGGACATACTACCGCCGAAAATTGTCAAATGCTTTGTAAAGACTGCAACAGAAGAAAATCCGGGGTTTGAACCCTGTTTTACGTCCGGCTCTGCCGGACGGGCAAATTTCTCAAAATAATATCGGCAAAATAAAACCCCCGGCTTAACCGGGGGCAAATTGCAATCTAAGAAATGAAAACTTAGAAATATGTCATATTAAAGAAACTTTCCGTTTTCTTTTCTTCCATTTCTTTGGACATAGCCTCATCAAGCGTTCTTATCGGAACTCTGCCCAAAGAGAGCAATTTCTCGTGATAATCGGCGAGAGTCAATTTTTTGTTTATTTTTTTTGCGTATTTTGCTTTCAAATAATCAAATTCCTGCTGGCCGACTACATAGGCTATCGCGTCCATCGGGTTAAGGGCCAAATAATCTATATTGGCTTCGGCTTCTTCTTTAAGCATACCGTTTTCAATCAGGAAATCCACCGTCTGCGTGTAATTGGCGGCTTTGGTTTGCATATTATATTCGGCTACGGCCAACAAAGCTTTTGAATAATTGAACCAAGCCAAGTTGATTTTATCTTCCTCGGATTTAAAAAACTCCGTTGAAGCCGCAATGTTAAGGGCATATTTTACCCAACCGTTGATATAGAACGGGTCGTTGGATAATTTCCTTAAAACTCTGCCCTCTTCCGTAGCTACGGAATACATAAGGTTTTTGCCCGGGGTAACGTATTCAAGAACGTCAAGTTTTATTTTGCCGTTGTTAAAACGCGATTCAAGTTCCTGCTTATTTTCGGCTTTCGGCATAGTTACCAAAAGGTCGCCCATCTGTTTGTTAAGCAGCGGGAAGGGGGGGAGATATGAAATCGGCGTAAGTTTGTTGGAAAGGTATTTCGGCGCGGGCGCTATTACCACTTGCAGCGCTCCGGCGGGGAATATCTTTTGTTCGGCAAAGAATACCGTCGCTTCTTTGAACGTGTTTGCGTAAGCGTCCAAAAGGCGTTTTGCGCCGGGGGTTTTCTTAAAGTTCGCAGCCGCTCTGTAATAATCCTGGGGAAGAATATTGATTAAGCCTTTTTTATCGGTTCTGTCGGCTTTTTCTTCTTCGGTTAAAGTCGGCTCAACGAGGGGTGTAATGGCCCTGATAAGATTTTTTTTGCTGTTTTCAAGTTCTTTATCAAGGTTTTTCTTGAGTTTTGCAAAAGGCATTTCCTGCTGATAGACGTCTTTGAAAAGGACTTCAAAGTTTTCTTCGCCGAGGCGGAAATCCACATACTCTTTTTTAAGCATTATGTCCTTAAGGAAATCCGCATAAGATTTAAGCGCGGTTTGCGCTGCGGCGCAAGCTTTTTTTGTTTGGTCTTTGGTGTATTCGTCCAAGCTTAACTTGGTCAAAAGGAAGTTGACGTTATTAAAAGAGGAATAGGCCAACTGGGCCTTTTCTATCGCAAGCCTTAAGTATAAATCGGGCGGATTATCAAGGTTAACTTTGCCTTGTTCCAAAATTTCCGGCAGGGCCTGAACCCTTTTTAAAGCGTCGCGCTGACGATCCGCCTGTGAAGCGTAATCCTTTAAAAGTATATCGTAAATTGCGTCAACGCCCTGCAAATACCAAAGGGGGTTTTTTGAAAGTTCGTTTTCCGTATCTATGGCGAAAAGCTTTTCATTCACGATTTCTTTAAGAATGTAATAATCCACTTTCGTGTATGAAGAAAGCGTTTTTGGGTTTATTCTGCCCAAAGCTTCTTGCAGAGAAAGCAAAGTTTGCTTCCTGCCGACTTGCGCCTGAACATCCCTTTCCTGCAAATCGGAATGGTACCCCAATGTGCCGGCGCGCGTCGCCTCCTCCTGATACATAGAACTTAACACGGCGACGTATTTATCGCCCAGTTCCAATACCTTGTGATCCATCATTAAGGTATCGGTATCCGTGGTGTAGCTTTTGGCTTCCGCCTGAAGCGCAAATACCCCTGCGCCCATTAAAGAAGCAAACACTATTAATAACAGTCTTCTCATTAATAATCTCTCCTTATTTTTGAGTCAAATTGCAAATTTATTCATAAAGATAATGCTATTGTATCACTTTTTTGATATAATTTGTTTATAAATTGTTTCGGGCCTTGCGGGCAGCCAAAAGCCCGCGCGCAAAATCGGGGAAGGCTGCCTGATATTTGCAGGGTTTGAAATTATTTGTTATAATTTCTTCATAAAGGAAGGGCCATTAGCTCAGTTGGTAGAGCAGACGCCTCTTAAGCGTAAGGTCACAAGTTCGAGCCTTGTATGGCCCACTTCAATTTTAAATCAGTTAATACAATGGACGGATGGCGGAATTGGCAGACGCGTACGGCTTAGGACCGTATGGATTTTCCGTGAGGGTTCAAGTCCCTCTCCGTCCATAGTTTTTTGTACAGGAGAAATTATGTCCAGTTTCGCAGTTGCCCAGGATAACGAAGTAAAAACCAAAGAAATTTCAAAAAAAGGCTGCACCGTAGTTTTGGAAGTTACGGCCGAACCCAGCCTTGTAAATAAATGTTTTCACAACGCTTTGCTGCAAGTACAGGCCAAAGCCCAAATGCAGGGCTTCAGGGCCGGTAAAGTACCCTTGGATATCGTAAAGAAAAATTTTGTCCCGCATATTACCGAAAGGGCCGCCGATTTGGTTATAAGGAACGCCTCTTCCAAAGCTTTGGAAAAGAGCGAACTTAAAGCCGTAATGGCCCCTGCCGTAACAAAAGCCGATTTTGCGACTTTCGGGGAAAATAAGGCTTTTTCCTTTGAAATGAGCGTCGACGTAGCCCCGGAATTTAAAGTTAAAGGTTACAAAGGCATAGCCGTAACCAAAAAGTCCGAAACCGTTTCCGAAGAAGATATAAAGAAACACTTGGACGAAGTTCTTGAACACAATTCCAGTCTTGAGGCCGAAGCCGAAGGCGCAACCGTAAGCGACAGCAATTTTGTAGTGGTAAAATACAGCGGCAGCAAAGACGGCAAAGCCGACAAGAAATATTCCAGCGACGGCGAACTTGTTGATATGTCCGCCCCGCAGACCGTAGCCGGTTTGGCCGACGCCATTAAAGGTGCCAAAAAAGGCGAAAGCAGAACTTTTGACGCCAAAATTGATGACGGCACCATAAACTTTACCGTTCAAGTAGAAGAAATCAAAAAGAAAGTTACGCCCGAACTTAACGACGCTTTCGCCAAAGATATGGGCTTTGACAATGTGGAAAAACTTAAAGAAACGGTAAAAACTTCAATGGAAAGGGAAGCCAAAACCTCTTCCGAAAGGGACGTCGTAAAACAAATTGAAGATACTTTGGTAAAAGAAAACGGTTTTGATTTGCCCGCCGGTTTGGTTGAATATTATACGCAGATATCCGTCGCCAATTTCATTAACAGAATGTTCGGCGGCAAGAACCCGGAACTCAGCGAAGAAAACAAAAAAGCCTTCGCCGAAAGAATGCGCCCCGGCGTTGAAAGAGACCTCAGAATCGGTTATATCGTACACGCGATAGCGGAAGCCGAAAAACTTGAAGCCACGGAAGAAGACTGGAAAGCCGAACTTGACAAAGCTTTGGCCTCCCAGCCGAAAGAAGAAAAGAATATTAAAAAATTCTTCAATGACCGTAAAGACGAAGTAATGGCGACCATCAACGAAAGGAAAGTTTTTGATTTCCTTAAGAGCAACGCCAAAATCAAATAGAAGTTTTATTAATCAAAGACTAAGCGGAGGGCGAAGCAAGAGCCCTCCGTTTTTTGTCTTTTTTCACGATTTTATGTTTGTGTCGGGAAAGTAAGGCGATGTCCCCGCAAAATTGTTAATATAAATATAAAGTGGCAATTATGACAAGGGGGAAAAATGACTTACGATAAGTTCAAATTTACTCAAGCGGCCAGAAGCGGGAATATTGATTATATAACCGAATTTTTAAATTCCGCCGATGCGGAAACCAAGAAAGAAGCCTTGGCGGAAGCGGTGGAATGCAATGATTCGGCCATTGTTAAAAAGCTTCTTGAAGGAGGTGCAGATCCGAATTGTAAAGATAAATTTAGACGTCCTGTCCTGTTAAAAGCCGTATTGGGGAAACATATTGACCTCGTTAAAACACTTATCGAAGCCGGCGCGGACGTTAATTGCCAAGACGCTTTTAAAAGGCCTGTTTTATTTGCCGCGATTGAAAGTTCGGACGTCGAGTCGGTAAAAGAATTGCTTTCTTCCCCTAAGATAAATAAAAATTATAAAGACGTATGGGGGAGGACGGCTCTGGCCGTAGCTTTGTCCGCGAACGTACCCAGCAAAATTATAGAGTTGCTTTCGGACAAAACGGAAGCGGGTGAAGCGAAGAAGATACAAATGCCGAAACAATCCAAAGAAGATTTTATAAAAAAAGCGAAAAGCGGCGATTTTCAATATATTAAAGAACATTTTGGAGATGTTTCTTTGGAAGCCCGCAAATCGGCTTTTGTTCATACTCCTTCGGTTGAAATCGCTGAACGGTTGCTTTCTTCCGGCGTGTGGGTTGACGCGCAAGACGCAGGCAGCCGGGCCCAAAGCGTTTGGCGGGAAACTTGGTCTTATACCGCTTTGGGGGAGGCTTGCAAAAATAATAATACCGAGAAAGCCCTTTGGCTGATAGCGGCCGGCGCTGACGTAAATATTCCGCATATTCATACCGAACTTGTCGCCGGTATGGCGAATATTGACGATGAAGATAATTTTTCCCCGTTAATGTTTGCCGTTGAAAACAATAACGCTTATTTGGCCGCACGTTTGATAGAAGCGGGCGCGGATATCAACTATAAAGGGCACCGCGGCGCAAAAAATGTATTTCATGACAAGCCGGAAACAGCTATGGACATAGCGCTGCGCGTCGGCAATGAGGAAATAATAGATTTGTTGTCTCGCGCCGGCGCGCCCCAAAAAGAGAAACCCGTTATCGACGAGGCGTTTTTTAATGCGGCCGTCCAAGGGAATATCGATTATGTTAAGGCCAATTGCCATAAAACTTCCGAACAAACGCTTAATGCGGCTTTGGTGTACGCGTCGGATATAAAAATTTTGGACTTGCTTTTTTTCGCCGGTGCGAATTTAAACGCCGAGTACGCCCTAGGCAACAGCGTGAAGTTTGACGACGGCGAGTATTATTCTTGTTGGACGCCCTTGCTGCAGGCTTGCGCCGCAGGCAATTATCAGAAAGCGGCTTGGCTTTTACAGAGAACTGCGGACCCGAATATCCCTATAATATACAGGAACGAAAACGGCGCCAAATATAAACAAGGAGGGGAATCCGCTTTGATGTTTGCGGCTTCTTTATGCTCAATGGAAATGGTAAAACTCTTATTGGAAGCCGGCGCCGACCCGAATTATAAAAATTTCCAGGGTGTGGACACGTGCAGCTGGGCACTCAAGGCCGAAGATGGCTTTCCCGAAACGCCTATTTATAATTTGATAAAGGAGTATGCGGAGCGCAGGAGTTAGACCGTCTAATTTGAGCTTGTAAGACTTTTACTCAGTCTATATTTATCGTTAATTGCTCATACTTCACCGCTTTTGGGCGGCTTTTAATTTTCTTCTCAGTCGGGTACTGCGCCGCCTTTGGCGGCATCATACTTAGTACACCTTCTTCGTCAAAAATTAAAATCCGCTCCCAACAAACCACTCCGGCTATACTCTCGCATAGCTTTAACTCGGTCTAAGTTGCGTGCTCGCGTGATTTTTAACTCGCGGGCCGTTGGGTTATCCCGGCTAGCAGGCTTCCGTATTTGGCCGTCTTTGCGTTTTTTATTCATTCGGATACCGCACTCATAAGAAAACGCAAAGACGGCTCAAATCCGAAAGTCCACGCTTCTAGTATTCTCGCACGGTTTTAGCTCGGTCTAAGTTGCATCCTTGTTGCTAGCAATTTTCCATATTTGGGTAAATTTAAGTTTTTTCTTCATTCGGATACCTCGCCGCCTTTGGCGGCATAGTCGCAAGTATACCTCAATCAGAATAAAACTTAAATTTCCGTCAAATCTTAAAAATCACGCCGGTTAAGTTCTCGCACGCTGTAAGCTCACGCCAGTTGCTTACTCGCACAGCTTGTTTTTTTTGTCGTCCCCCTGAACTTGTTTCAGGGGCCTGCCGTAAACCCTCGCACCGATAAAAAACACGCCGCTTTTACGCTTCCCAGAGTTTTTATTCCTTTTTTCTTCAAAGGCTTACTTTTTTAACACACTTCTCTATATATGCTCGGTCATAAAATACTTCCACAACTTTTTAAAGAGTAAATGCAGGTCGGCTATGCCTAACAAAGAAAACCTTTTTAACGTCAGGCATAGCCTGACCTACGTTTATTTGCCCTATTTACAAGCAGTTAAAGCCCCCATCAGGAGCGTCTATAAAGCTTGATTTTTATCGTAAATCACGGGCATTTGTCCGAATAAAAAAGAGTCGGCTGTTACATACGGCAGTTGACTCTTTTTTATGAGTTGTGCCTGTGTGATAAAAATCAAGCTTTATGCGACGTAAGGGGCTAGTGTTTTGCTTACTTTTCAGCGATGAGAAAAGTAAGCCGGCCCGTCAGGCCGGAATATGATAATAAAATAAAGAAATTCCTATTGATTAATGCGCTTTATGTAAGGCGAAAAAACAAAACAGTTGACTTGTTTTTTTTTTTGATAAATTTAGCTCATAAATCGGCCTGCCAAGTATGATATATCTATGTTTTAGCTTAGGTTAGTTTAAGCGGGCAGATTAACTCTAAAGGAGGGAAAAAGATGCTAAAAAACAAAACGGTTAGGAAAAGATTTATAAGCAAAATCTTATCATTGTTAACTTTATTTGTAGTTGTATCCGCACCTGCTTTATTTGCCGCAGTGGCTTCCTGTTCTGGTAATACAGGCTCGAGTGGTACTAAATTCGGAACAATCGACGGCGTTTGTTATTCGTATTATTGCAGTGATACTACAATAAAGAAAATAAGTCAGACGAATGCTTCTAGTTGTGTAGATTGCAGCGGTGGCGTAAAATATGAACCTTCGGGCACTTGCGGAACATGTGAGTATAAATGCTGTAGCGACGGAACCTGGAGCGGATGTAAGCAAGCGTGTTCAGAGCCGGAGCCAGATCCTGATCCTAGTGAGTCTTGTTCAAGTACACAATGTTGGAACGGAACAAAATGTGAAGATAAACCGGGTACACTATTTAATGGTACATGTTATTATACTTGGGCAACATGTAACTGCGTAACAGGTTCTGGTTGGAGTTGCAGTGGCAAAAACTACCAACTCTACGTTACTGTAACTGGTTCATTGAATGGAACGAGTGCTAGCAAAAATTGCCAGCCTAGCACGAACACGGCGTATTTTACAAATGGCATTACTTCTCCGCAAAGCTTATGCACAACTGAAAAGAATGCTATCGGTTGCAGTGGTACTTGTACTTATCAGGATAATTGTAGGTTGGTCAATGGCTCAACATTAGGCCCCATATTGGTATGTGAAGCAAAATGGGTAGAATGTGAATAAATTTTAAGCGAAAATACTTTCGCTTCTCTCAACTAACCGCCCCGCCTAAGCGCAAGCAAAGGCGGGGTTTTGTATATAAAGTTATTTGTTCTTCAAAAGTTTTTCTATTATTTTTACGGCTTTATCAGCGTGATCAAAAACCGGCAAGCCGTTTTCTTGGCCGGTTTTGCGGTAGTAATCATAACGATGTCCGGCCGATACGCTGGCAAAAGCCGGGATATTATATTCTTTTGCAGCCGCGGCAAATTCTTTAAGAAATAAGGGCTTTTCCGCCTCAAGAGTTTTTATCGCGGGGCTTACCGGAACGGTACAAAATAAAACCGCGCCGTATTGGCCGCTTTTAACGGCGGCTCGCATAATTTTTGAGGCGGCGTCGTCCGGGCACATAGGTGTTACGTCAAGCGGGTTGCGTACGTCTGCCAAAGAACTTAGTCCATATTCGGCAAGTATGGAAGATATTTCATTCTTAAGTTCGCCTTCCGGCACTGCGGGGGTTAATTGTGAGTCAGATTTTATGGAGTCGGCCATAGCGCTTGTTTCGAACCCTGCATTGCTGAGCATAAAAACTTTATTGTTCTTAAATTCTTTCCCGGCGCAGAAACTTAAAGTTTGGCATAAATCTTCAAACTCTTCAAGATTTTCTGCCATAAACGCGCCCGCTTGGGATAGGATTTTCTTGGCGGTAAAATAGTTGCCCGCTATGGAAGCCGTATGCCCCATAACGGCCTTTTGCCCGCTTGGCGTACGTCCGGCCATATAAATGACGGTTTTTATTCCTTGCTTTTTTGCCCTCAAAACGGCTTGCCTCAAGGCTTCTCCTTCGTTTTGTTTAAGGCCTTCTATATAAAGCATTAACAGTTTGATTTTATTTTCTTTGATAAGATATTTGGCGTAATCGGTAACGGTTGCGTCCTGCTGATTGCCCGTCATAACGGCGTAAAGCGGCTTCAGATGTTCCATTTTGCCCAAAGAGGCCAACATAAATGCACCGCTTTGGCTGATAAAAGCCGAAGGCGTAAGGGCGGGATTAAAGCCGAGCGGCGGCGTAAATTTTTCCGTAGGTATAAAAAGGCTGTTAAAGTTTGACGGATTTGATACCAGCCCCAAGGAATTGCTGCCGTTGACGGTAAAATCAGGATTTGTTTTTTTGCCTTCTTTTATTATTTCCTTAAGTTTTAAATCCAAACCGGCGGAACCTTCTTTTTCGCCTATGCCGCCGCTTATTAAAACCACTCCGTTAACTTTTCCGCTTTGGGCGCACTCTTGCAAAGTTTGCACGGCGGAACCGGCCGGAACGGATAAAATCAGCGCGTCGATTTTTTGCGGCAAAGATTTGAAATCGGCTACGCATTTTATTCCGTCGATTTCCTGTTCGCCCTCTTTTATTACGAATAAATTTTCTTTGTTGAAACCGGCCTTTATAATATTATTTAAAATTATGCGGCCCATATTCATTTTTTTGCCGCTTACACCGATGACGGCCGCACTTTTGGGATTTAAAAGGCTTTTAAGCCCTGTTTCGGTTACGGATTTTTCTTCCTTGGGAAATTCCGCCTTTTTAAATCGCAGAACGCCGTCCAACGCGGTTAGAGCTCCTCCACCCGCGCAGAGGGGGTTGATTTCAAATTCCTCTATAAAAAATTCCGCATTTTTGTTTAAAGGGCTGAAGTTCAGCATAAGCCCGGCAAATTTTTGCAGAGTTTCTGTCAGGGAGGCTTTGCTTATCTGAGATTTGCTCCCTCTTGCTTTGCCGCCGGCGTAACGCCAAAGCAAGGAACTTTCTGTAAACGAATCGAAATCCGCATTTAAAGCGGGCGTAAGTGCGGTGCGAACTTCCTCTTTAAAATTCTTCGCCAAATGTTCAGAGTCCGTCCCGCCAAAACCTAAAGTTATTACAGGGCCGAACGCTTCGTCCAAACGCGCGCCGAGCAGTATTTCCCGCCCAAGCGTAAAAGGCGGGCAATCTATAAATTCCGCAAGCATAAAAGAGTTCGCTCCCGGTAAGTCGGCTCGCATATCTTTAAAAACCTGTTCGGCTTTCTCTTTGGAGCATATTTTTACGCCGCCTTTGTCGGTTTTGTGCAGAGTCTTTTCAGAGAGGATTTTTATTACGATTTTCTCCCCGGGAAAATCTTTTAAGGTTTCGCGAATATCTGCGGTTTCGGAAACAGTTTTTATCTTCGGCGTTTTTATGCCGATACGGTTAAGTATTTGGTAGCAGGCGGCTTCATTCAGCGTTTTAAATCCGCGTTCGTAAGCGTTTTTTAAGATATTGTTTATAAAATCCATTTCTCCTTCTCCTGAAAGGGCTTTATTTAAATGTATAATTATATTATATAATGATATTAAGGACATTAATATAAAGAGGAGGGGTGAATGGAAGGACTGTTGCTTTTTTTTAATTTGCTTGGCGGACTGGGAGTATTTCTTCTCGGTATAAAAATGATGAGCGACGGCTTGCAGAAAGCTGCCGGCAACCGTCTGAGAAGGATAATTTCCGGCGCGACGGGCAACAGATTTACGGCTACTTTTTCCGGCATTTTGGTAACTTCGATTATACAGTCTTCTTCCGCAACAACCGTAATGGTTGTCGGCTTTGCAAGCGCAGGGCTTTTGACTTTAACTCAATCCTTGGGTGTCATTTTCGGCGCGAATATCGGCACTACTACGACGGCTTGGATTATCAGTTTGCTTGGTTTTAAAGTCGATATATCCCTTTTTGCTATGCCTATGATAGGCGTGGGGTTCTTTTCCCAATTCGTGAACAAATGGCCTATAATCCGCCGTATGGGCGAGGCTATGTTGGGCTTCGGCCTTTTGTTTTTAGGTCTTTCTCTTATTAAAAACGGCATACCAGACGTGCAAACTTCTTCCGCCGTTATGGAGTGGATTACCAAATTTCGCCCCGATACAATCTTTTCGCTTTTGGGCGTAATCGGCGTAGGAGCGGTCCTTACCGTAATATTTCAATCTTCCAGCGCGGTAATGGCCGTAACTCTTACCTGTGCGGCCAAAGGCCTTATCGATTATCCTACGGCCTGCGCTTTGGTGCTTGGGGAAAACATCGGTACGACCATTACTGCCAATATAGCCGCGATAGGTGCGCCGCGCGCCGCCAAACGCGCCGCTTTGGGCCATATGATGTTTAATATTTTGGGCGTGATTTGGGCCATAATTTTGTTCCGTCCGCTTTTGGGGTTGGTCGGTTGGATTATTCCCGGCTCCACCGAAGGGACAAGCCAGGAAGTCCTTTTGGTCAGCATACCTTATCACTTGGCGGCTTTTCACACCACTTTCAATATCATAAACACTTGCGTAATGTTGATTTTCATCAAACAGTTTGAAAGGCTTATAATGACGATTATGCCTTTAAAACGCAGCGAGGAAGATCAAACCGATTTGGTCTATCTTAAAGGCGGCATCGCGGCTACGCCGGAACTCTTTTTGGAAGCAGCCCGCAGGGAAGTGGACAGAATGGCCGGCTTGGTTGAAACCATAATCAGCAAAACTTTGCACGCCATAAAAACAGATTCGGAAAAGCTTTTTGAGCGCTCCGTAGAAGATATCCACGCCAAGGAAAAGGCCAGCGACGTTTTGGAATATAAGATAAACGATTTTCTTAAAAATCTTACACACGATCAGCTTTCCCGCGATATGATAGCCGACGCTATGATGATGTTTGATCTTACTAACTATCTTGAAAAAATGGCCGACCACGGCGATAAAATAGCCATTTTGCTGAAGAAGGCCCGTCAGCTTAACGCGTTTGAAGACGAAGATTATGACAGGCTTGAAACAATCGGCCTTAAAGTAAAAAAGATTCTGAAAGGCACCCGCCTTACCATTTTAAATTACAATATGGATAAGCAGCTTGTTATGCAGCAGGCCTTAGAACGCGAAAGAGAACTTAACGAAATGCGCCACGCTTTCAGGGAAGATAAAACCTCCCGCGATTTTACGCAGCAGCAGCTTTCGCCTGTGGCCGTTACGCTTTATACGGACATCTTAACCAGTTTTGAAAAAATCGGAGATTACGCCCTTAACGTGGTGGAAACCACTACGGGAATAAGGGAAAATATGTATAAAAACGGGGGGAAGAACGCCAAAGCGGAACTTCCCGCCAAAGACGGGGAGAAAAAACGCTTAGCGCGGTGATTTATGACCGATAAAAGAAATGATTTTACCGTAAATCCGGCGGTATTGTTTAGGGATATAAAAGACGCGGCGGCAATGTTTTGGGCCGTGCTCAGGCGGCGTTACCCGATGCCGTGGCGCAGCTTGATTTGGAGCATTCTCTTTTTGGCGTATTTTGTCCTTCCGATTGATATGATACCCGAAGCTTTCTTCGTTTTTCTGGGTTTCAGCGACGATTTGTTGTTTTTGGTTTTTGTAATAAACAAGATGAGGCCGGACATAGAAAGGTTCCGCGCTTTCAGGGATAGTAACAGGGGGAAAATAAACAATGAAGAAATTTATTAAAATATTGGCCGCGCTTGCGGCGGTTTTTGTCATTTTGATTGCGGGGGCTTTAATTACTCTTAAGATAATGTTTCCGTTTGCCAAATTAAAAACTATGGCGCAGGAATATGTGGCGCAGAATTATAACCGCGAAATAGATTTTAAAGACGTTTCCTTTAATCTCATAGGCGTTACGATTGAAAATTTTAAATTTTCCGAAGAGGGCGGCTTTAAAGAGGGAAACTTTGTTTCCGCGGAAACTGCGGTTGTAAAGGTGGAGTTTGCGCCGCTTTTCAAAAAGCAAATTAAAATCAAAACGATAGGCTTTGACGGTGTTGAAATCAATGTCGTAAAACTTAAAGACGGCAAATTCAATTTTGATTCTTTAATCCCGGCTTCCTCCGATGATGTTGCTTCGGAGCCGCAAGAGAATGCGGAAGCATCTTCTTCCGCGCCTTTGGCTATGGATCTTACCGCCAAAGACATTTATATAAAGAATTCCGACGTTACTTATAAAGATTTGCAGGGCGGAACGGAATTTTCGGTAAAAGACGTCAACTTCTCCATAAAAGATTTTGATTATAATAATCCGTTTTCTTTTATGCTTTCTTTAAGCACTTCCGTAGATACGGGCGATATAAAGCTTTCCCCTGTAACGATTTCTTCGGAAGGTACGGCCAATATAGCCGGAATGGATTTGGCCAAAGCTTCCGCCGAGGTTAAAACTTTTGCCGTGGCTTATAAGCATTTTAAAGTTGATATGGCCGGCGGCGTTGAAAATTTCGAAGCCCCAAAAGCCTCGCTTAAAGGCAGTATAAGCGGAGTTGATTCCAAATTGGCGGCGGAGTTTGTTTCCGGGGATATGCCGGCTTTCTCTTTGCCGGTGATTAATATCGCGGCGGAAGCTTCGGCAGATTTAAACGCTTCCAAGGCCGAAATTTCAAAGTTTAACATCGCTTTGGGCAAGTCTTATGTAAATACGACGGCTTCGACGGATTTTTCCAAGCCGGAACTTGCTTTTTCCGCGGTTACGGATATTAACGTAAATCTTTCCGACGTTTCCGACATCGCTAAAGAAATGCTTGCGGAGTTTAAACTGAAAGGACTTATTACCGGCAATATTAAAACCGCGTCTGCTTCCCTTATGCCTTCGGTAAAAGGTTCAATATCTTTTAAAGATTTGGGCGCGTCGGTAATGGGTAAAATACTTTCCGCTCTTAACGGAAAAATTACCATAAATTCCGTAAACGATATAAAAACCAACGTCATTACGGGTGTTTTTGACAATTCCGATTTTAAAACCTCCTTGGCTTATTCCAACAAGAAGAAAATAGCCGTGGATTTTATGTTCAATATGGATAAATTCACGCTTGACGATATTGATTTTAACAAGCTTATGGCTTCTTCCGAAGAAGAAACCCCGCAGGTTTCCGCCGACGATACGGCTAAATCCGAAGATTCTTCTTCCGATTTGAAAATGGATCCTATGGACGTAAAGGCCGACGTCATTATCAAGCGGGTGGAAAACAATGTGTTTTCAACCGATAATTTGACTCTTAAAGCCGATATCAAAAACTTGGATTTGACAATGACCAAGGCTTCCGGGACGATGTCTTTTTCCGCCTCGGACGGCGAAATAAGAGATTTGGATAAAATCATCAACAGTTCCGTTTTCCTTAAAGTAATATTTACCACGGTAAAAATAGCGCAGAAAGCTCTTAAAGCGACGCAGGTAATATCCGGCGGAAGCATAAACACCGACAGCGTAAAATATAAATCCATAGTCGGTGATTATACTTTGGGCGGCGGAGTCGCAAAGATAAACAAGTCGGACTTAAATTCCGACTTGGCCACGATAGCGACTGCCGGCACCGTCAATTTCGTTACGGAAAAGCTGGATATGAAAATAAACGTCGGACTGGGCAAAAACGCGTCAAGTTCGGCGGCGATAAAAGTAGGCGGGACGATTGATGATCCGTCCTTTAAGCTTGACGTAGCTTCGACGGTAAGTTCCCTTTTGGGCGGCGGGAAAGATTCTGCGGCGTCCCAGACGGCGCAGGATATAAAAAATACGGTTAAAGACGTGACAAGCGGCATAAAAAATTTATTTAAAAAGAAATAACAGCGGAGGTCTTTTATTATGGCAGAATCAACTTTTTCGGTACTAAACCTAATCGGGGCCCTGGCTTCCGAAGACGGCAGCGAGATTAAATTTTCCATAGACTCTTATAAAGGTTATAAATATGTGTCGATAAGGAAATATTTAAAATCGGAAACTTACAGCGGTCCCACGAAAGCGGGTATAACGCTCTCGCCGGAGATTGTCGGCAAGATTAACACCGCTTTGGCGGCTTTGCCGGAAGATTACAAAGCCGTGCAGGAAGGCGAACTTGGCAAATACGCAAAAAAGCAAGGTCTTTCCATAGTGCTTAGGGTAAGTTCTTATATGGGAAGCAAAGGCATAGATTTGCGCCAGTGGCAGGAAGATGAAAGTTATACCGGTTGGACTAAGAAAGGCATAAGACTGCCGATAGAAAAACTTAAAGAAGTAAAAGAATTATTCGCCAAAACGGCCAAATATTTTGAAGAAAATAAATAAAAAATTAAAAACACGGTAAATTGTTATGTCAGAAGAAAATAATAAAAACCCTTTAAGACAGGAGGAGGTTCCGTCGTCCGCAAAAGCCGCGCAGCTTCCTTCTTCGGTGCAACCCAAAAATCAGCCCCGCCAAAGGCCGGAAATGGCCCTTATAGGGCAGGAAATATCCGGCTGCGTGATACTTGAAAAAGTAAGCGAAGGCGGTATGGGAACCGTTTTCAAAGCAAAACATAAAGCTTTGGACAGAATAGTCTGCGTAAAGATATTAAGCCCGGCTTTGGCCAATGACAAAAAAGCCGTGGGCCTGTTCCTTACCGAAGCGCGCGCCATAGCGGAAATAGACCATCCGAACATAGTTTTTGTATATAACGTAGGCAAAGAAAAGGGTTTTTATTTTATCGTGATGACTTTTATTGAGGGGGAAAGTTTATCTTCAATCGTAAGAAAACGCCCCAATCTGCCGATATCTTTTATTATTGATACTTTTATCGGCATACTCAAAGGGCTTGAAGCCGCTCATCAAAAAGGCATAATACACCGTGACATCAAACCTTCAAATATTCTTATAAACAAAAAGCTGGAAGCCAAAATCGTGGACTTCGGCATAGCCAAAAAAGTTGATAAGGAAAAAGGCTGCACCAAAACCACCGAGCTTGCAGGTACGGCGTATTTCCTTTCGCCGGAGCAGGCTTTGGGCCGCCCGATAGACGTTCGCGCCGATTTATATTCCGTAGGGGCAAGTTTGTTTTATGTTCTTACGGGCAAATATCCTTTTACCGGTAAAAACTCTATGGATATCATCCAAAAGCATATTAACGAACCCGTGCCGGATGTATCCAAATACAGAAAGGGTATTCCGCCTTGGCTTTCCTTGGCCGTAAGCAAATTGATGAGCAAAAAGCCCGATGACCGCTTTCAGAGTGCGACGGATACCTTGATGTTCTTCCAAAAACAGCGCGCGGACGACCAGCTTAAATTAAATCAAGGGCTTAATATTACCGATGAAGTTGGCCTCAGGGTAAGAAATTCCGATATGAACGCTTCGCCGGTGGCGGGAGCAAATGAACGGCATACAGCGTTAGGCGGCAGCCAAATAAGGCAAAGTATGCCGCCGGCAAACAATGCTTCTTTCCGCGCGGCCGATATACCGATTATCGCTTTGGGCGGGGATGACGCACCTGCGCAAGCCCCTTCCGCGCCGGAAAATAAATTCCGTATGGACAGCCTTGACGCTCCTACCAAGGAAGTTTTGAAAACGCAGAAAATAATGGAAGAACGAAAAAGGGCTTTGACTTCTTCAAAAAATCCTTTTTCCACTTTTTCCGCAGCCAAAAAGAAGTTTTTGCTTAAAGGTTTGTTGTATACCTTTTTAAGCGCTTGCGGCGTATTTGCGGCGATAAGTTTATTTTTGAAACTGGGCTTTCTCTGCGCAGGTGCGGCGGGCGGACATTCCGCTTCTTTGGTGGAAGCTTTTATCAAACCGTGGACGTCCGGCGCTTTGGCCGAAGGCCAGATGGCTTTGGGCGCGGTCTGCTTTGTATTCCTGGCGGTTGCCTGCTCATTATTCTTCTTTGACCTTATTAAGAAGATAGTCCCGGCCGTTTTTATATTGGCGGTCCTTTCATATCTGTTCGGATTCTACGGTTGGGTGCAGCCGGATTCCGTTATCGCGCCGCTTTCGGCTTATCCGTATTTGCTCTTTTACGCTTTGCTTGCCGGCGGTTTGGCCCTTAAAATTGATGACTTTGAAGATTTTTCGGTCATATACCGCGTCATAAGCGCGGCGATATTTGGGGCGGCGTTCTACTTTTTTGTGCAGTTCGTAAAGCCCGATGTTTTTGTTTCGGGCGAACTTACGGAAGCTTTAAAATACGGTGCTTTAGGCTCGTGCGCTATGGTTTGCCTGCTGACTTTCTTGAGAGGCAGCTTTCTGCTTAGAACGCTCTGCGTTTTGATGTTTGCGGTTTCTTTGGGCGGAATATGGGTTTATCAATCTTCCGGCGATTATTACGCTTTGCACGAAGAAATATCCGCCGCGGCTAAGGCTAAGAATGAAGCCCCGCCTTCAAAGGAATTATCACATAGCTACACTTCTTACGAAGAAGATTCCGCCGCGGGGCAGGCTCAAAAAGCCAAGAGTCCTTCGCCCGAACAGCTTAGGAGTGATTTTGTAGCGGCTCTTTCAACGCTTGACACGAATTCCAATCAGGAAGCGGTGGAACAATATGCTTGGATATTTGCCCTTAAAAATCCTTATGAAAAAGCAAAATATTCTTGGTATGAAGACAATGTTCCGTTGTTTATACTGTATATCATCGCGCTTTACGCGACGATTGCTTTTATAGTTGATATGCTTGCCGCGGGGGAAGACAGATGGAATTTGATATAGAACTGGCATCTTACACCGATATAGGCAAAATTAGGGAAAAGAACGAGGACAGCGTCCTTATCGCTCCCGAACTTTGCCTGGGTGCGGTGGCCGACGGTATGGGCGGGCATAATGCGGGGGAAGTCGCCAGTAATTTGGCGGTATCCATTTTAAGGCAAACTTTGGCGGATTTAAAAGCTAAAAAGATTTCAATCCCTCAGGATTTTGAACCTTCGCTTGATCTTATGCCGCGTAAGCTCTTATATGCTTCCGGGTTGGCTAATTTGCGCATTTATACGCTTTCTTCGGAAAACTATAAAAGGCGCGGAATGGGCACTACGTTAAGTGCCATTTACATAGAACCCGGCGCAAGCGCGGCCGTACATATAGGCGACAGCAGAATTTATCGCCTGCGCGACGGTGCGCTTAAACAGATTTCCAAAGATCATTCTTATGTTCAGGAGCAAGTCGCCCGCGGCCTTATCAGCAAAGAACAGGCCGAAAAATCAAGAATACAAAATATTCTTACAAAGGCTTTGGGCTTAAGGAAAGATATGCGCTGCGACATAATAAAACTTAATCCTCAGCCCGGGGACGTATATATGCTTTGTTCCGACGGCGTCAATAAAGGTATTAAGGACGAAGAAATCGCGGAAATACTTAAAAAACCTTTAAGTGCGGGCAGGCTCTGCCAGGAGATAGTAAAATTTTCGGCCCGCAACGACGGCAAGGATAATGTTTCCTGCGTAGTGTTTAAAATGCTACCCAAACGGGAAAAATCATTCTTGGATAAAGTCGTTTCTTTCCTTAAAAATAATTAGCAGTCAGCTTTGGGGATTGACAAAAATAAAAAATAATGCTAAATTAGCAGTGTGGGGTGGAGAATGCCAAAAAAGCTTTCGCCCGAATAAAGATTTTATAAAGTTTATCAGGAGGAATCTAAGCAATGTCAACAAAGATTAAACCGCTCGGGGACAGAGTAATCATCAGCCCCATTGAGCCTAAAGAAGTAGTAAAAGGCGGGATTATAATTCCTGACAGCGCAAAAGAAAAACCAATGCAGGGTAAAGTCGTGGCGGCCGGCCCGGGCGCATTAAACAAAGAAGGGGCCAGGCTTCCTATGGACGTTAAAGCCGGCGATACCGTTCTTTACGGAAAATATTCCGGTACGGAAATAAAATTGGACGACGAAAAATACATTATTATGCACCAGGACGAAATCCTCGGTATTTTAGACTAATTTAAGGGGGAAATTCAATCAATATGGCTAAACAGATTATATTTTCGGAAGACGCAAGAAGCAAAATGAGAGCCGGCATCGCCAAAGTTGCGGATGCGGTAAAAGTAACCTTAGGCCCCAAGGGCAGAAGCGTTGTGTTGGAAAAAAAGTTCGGCTCCCCGCTGATTATTGACGACGGCGTAACTATCGCAAAAGATATCGAACTTGAAGATAAATTTGAAAATATGGGCGCACAGCTTATAAGGGAAGTCGCCTCAAAAACCAATGACGTAGCGGGCGACGGCACCACCACCGCCACGGTTTTGGCCAATGCTCTTTTAAGCGAAGGCATTAAAAACATTACCGCCGGCGCAAACCCGACCTTGGTGAAAAAAGGTATCGAAAAAGCCGTAGAAGCGGTAAAAGCCGAACTTAAAAAAATGCAGAAACCCGTCAAAACCAAACAGGAAAAAGCGCAGATAGCGACGATTTCCGCCAATGACAAAGTAATAGGCGATTTAATTGCCGAAGCTATGGATAAAGTAGGTTTTGAAGGCGTAATTACCGTGGAAGAAGGCAAAACCGCCGATACCACTTTGGACGTTGTGGAAGGTATGCAGTTTGACAGAGGGTATATCTCCCCTTATTTCATTACCGATTCCGAAAGAATGGAATGCGTACTTGAAAACTGCGCGGTAATCATTACCGATAAGAAAATTTCCACTATGAACGAACTTTTGCCCTTGCTTGAAAAAATTGTACAGGGCGGAAGAAACTTCCTTATCGTTGCCGAAGATGTTGACGGCGAAGCTTTGGCTACGCTCGTAGTAAACCGCTTGCGCGGCACTCTTAAGGGCTGCGCCGTAAAAGCCCCCGGCTTTGGCGACAGACGCAAAGAAATGTTGGAAGATATCGCCGTTCTTACCGGCGGTACGGTAATCAGCGAAGAGCGCGGCTTTAAACTTGAAAACGCCACCTTGGAAATGCTCGGTTCCGCCAAGAGGATAATCGTAGACAAAGAAAGCACGACGATAGTCAACGGCCTTGGCGATAAAAAAGCCGTTGCCGACAGAGCCGCCCAAATCAGGAAACAAATTGAACTTTCCACCTCTGAATATGATAAAGAGAAACTTCACGAACGCTTGGCAAAACTCAGCGGCGGCGTAGCCGTAATCAATGTAGGCGCGGCCACCGAAACCGAACTTAAAGCCAAAAAAGCTAAAGTAGAAGACGCCAAGAACGCAACTAAAGCCGGCGTGGAAGAAGGCTTAGTGCCCGGCGGCGGTACCGCTTTGGTCAGATGCGAAAAAGCTTTGGAAACCCTTAAAGCTTCCAACGAAGACGAGCAGACCGGTATTAATATCGTAAAGAAAGCCCTTACGGCTCCTTTAAGACAAATTGCCGAAAACTCCGGCCTTGACGGCTCGGTAGTAGTGGAAAAAGTAAGAAGTATGAGTGGTACCGATGGCTTTAACGCCGATACCGATACTTATGAAGACTTGCTTAAAGCCGGCGTAGTCGACCCTGCAAAAGTGGTAAGGACCGCGCTTGAAAACGCCGCTTCCATAGCCGCAACCGTACTTTTGACGGAAGCTTTGGTTGCCGATCTCCCCGAAAAGGAGAAAGGCCCGGCTATGCCCCCTATGGGTATGGGCGGAATGGGCGGTATGATGTAATTCGTACCTGTTGAATTTAAAGGCCGGCGCTTTGCGTCGGCCTTTTTTTGTTTATGTTTGTTTTTTATTCGGTCTAAGTTAAGTCTTCGTATATTTTTACTCGTGTTCAGTTACACTCTCACAGCTAACACTTTGTCGCTTTTGGGCGGCTTTAAATTTTTTCTTCGCTTGGATACCTCGCCGCCTTCGGCGGCATAGCTAGGTTAACCAAAGCCTTATAATACGCCTTGCGTTGAGCTTAGAAAGCTGACAATGCAAGGCATAAAAAACGCAGTAAGGCAAATGCCTTGCAAGTTTTTTTAACGAAGCAGTGGTGTTTTTTAAGCCCAACCCTGCGGGCCGCGCCGCTTTTTGAGTGTATTTATATTTTTTTTGCTTCGGCTGTGTTTTACAGCCGTTTACGAAAAGAAACATAAATCTACTTTAAAAATCCTAGCGGCGCAAGGTGCAGTATAAGGCTTTGTTTAACC
>JAQXJI010000021.1 GCA_029008615.1 Elusimicrobiota bacterium
TAATATTTAGAATCAATATTTATATCAATAACACCGCCGACGATATTATCCCCCATATCAATATTAAACAGCGGCGCAAGAGAGGAGCGCACTAAAATATCGCAGTCCAAATACAAAACTTTAGCGCAAGGAATTTTATCAGGTATTAAAAATCTGGCATAGGTGGTAATGCTAAGCCCTTTTTGGGTAACCGTGCATTGTTTAAAATTATCGGGGTTAACATCAATCCAATGAATTGAAAAGGGCTTAAACTTCCTAAGGCTTGCTATCTGTTGCTTATTTTCTTGACTTATTTGATTTTCAAGAATATAAAAGGCGAGTTTATCCCGCTTATCCGCATTTTTTAATACGGACAGTATGGTAAGCCCCATATATTTGGCGTAATTGTTATCGGCCGCCAAGGCGATATTTATAGTATTTTCCGGCATTTGCTCTCCCTAATAGGATACGGAAAACCTTAGGGTAATCAAACGCGGCTTAAACTAAAAAAGGCGAACAGTTAGTTTGAGCCACGCTAATAACCCATATAACCGCCGCCCCCCTGTTTTAATTAAAAAACAGGGAAAAGCAAACGATTATTTTCTGGTTTAGCGTGTGCAGGATTTACTCCTGCTCAGCATACCCTTTCGGTATGCTCCCATAAAATAATCTTAAGATTGTACTTTTTAATATATTATATTTTATTTACCGTTCTTTTGAAAAAATGCGGGAGGAAATATTACTCTTCCCCCCAGCATTAACAGCATTTTAAAAAACGCTTACATCAAAGCCGCGGCGTCCTGCGCTATCAGCTCCGGCGTGAGGCGGTTCTTTTTTAGGACTTCTTCAACATTAAATCTGTCCAAAAATTCCTTCTTAAGCCCGTAATTTAACACTTTCATATCACTTGCTCCGTAGAAGCGGGATATTTTCTCCCCAAAGCCGCCGTCCAATATGCCGTCTTCCAACGTGATTACAACTTTGTGGGAAGCTTTCAAGCTTTCCAAAAGTTCTTCATCAACGCCAGTTATATAATAAGGGTTGATAATTGTAGGTTTAACACCCGTTTTTGCCTCAATGGCTTTGGCGGCCTGAAAACCCAGCCCATAGAAATTTCCCAAAGCGATTACGGCTGCTTTTTCCCCTTTTTGAGTTACTTCATATTTATTAAGCGCGCCCCAGTCCTTTTTTACTTCCTTACCGTCGCTTATGACTTGCACCGGCACGCGTATGGCTACGGGGTGTTCTTTTTGATTTGTACTCCAATCCAACATAGAAATATACTCTTCCTTGGTTACCGGGGCCATATAAACCATATTCGGGATATTGGAAACGAGCGGAATATCATAAATGCCCAGGTGCGTAACATCGCTCATAGCATATATGGAAGCCCAGAAGTTCAATATTACCGCAGGGTTATTGTTTATGCACAAATCCTGGGAAAGCTGATCAAAAGTTCTTTGTATAAAAGAACTGAACACCCCCCAAACCGGTTTTGCACCGCCGGCGGCCATACCTGAAGAAAGCGCGACGGCGGTTTCTTCCGCTATGCCTACGTCAACAAACTGATTGCCGGCCTTTTTGCGGTTTTCTTCGGTAAAACCGAAAGCGGCGGGCGTGCCGGCCGTTATTGCCGCAAGGTTTTTGTTTTCTTTCATTTTGGTGAGCAAATATTCAGCCGTGATTGATGCGAAAGTTTCCCCTGCAGGCGCAGAGTGCGGCTTACCGGTAGCAAGATCAAAAGGCATACAGTAATGCCAGGTTTCCTTATTATTTTCCGCCAAAGCGTAGCCCTTGCCTTTCTGAGTGTATATATGCACCGCTACGGGGTGATTTATATCTTTAACTTTCTGGAAAGCTTCTATTAAAGCTTGAATGTCATTCCCGTCTTTAACAAAAACATAATCAAGCCCGAACGCTTTAAACAAATTACATTCGGCCTTGCCGTCCGTATCGCGCAAAAGCTTTAAATTGGAATAAAGCCCGCCGTGATTTTCCGCTATGGACATATCATTGTCATTGACCAAAACAATAAAATTGCTTTTAAGTTCCGGGGCAAAATCCAAGCCTTCCAAAGCTTCCCCGCCGCTTAAAGAGCCGTCACCGATAACGGCTATTACATTCCCCTTTTCCCCCTTTAAATCGCGCGCTTTTGCCAAACCGCAGGCAAGGCTGACGGAAGTTGACGTATGCCCGACGGTAAAAAAGTCGTGCTCGCTTTCCTTGGGATTGGTGTAGCCCGATACGTCGCCGTAGTGTTCTTCTTTTAAAAATGCGTCTTTCCTGCCGGTAAGCATTTTATGCGGATAAGACTGGTGGGATACGTCAAAAACGATTTTATCTTCCGGGGAATTAAAAACATAATGTAAAGCTATTGTGGCTTCCACCATACCCAAATTCGGGCCGAAATGCCCCCCGCGCTTGCTGAGCTTGGCAAGCAGGGCCGAGCGCATTTCAGAAGCTAAAACTTCCAACTGAGATTTATCCAATTTCTTAACATCAGCGGGATTATTTATTTGCTCTAAATACATAATTTAATTTCTCCTTATAGTAAGCGGCGCGTTTTTTAGTTTTTATTTTATTTCGCGGCGCGCCGAAAAAAAGTGAACAATAATATTTTAACAGTTAGAGTTAACTTTAAGTCAAGAGGTTTTATTCCGTTTTCCTCGAAAAATAAAATTTTATAAAATATAAAAAGATAAACTATCAAGGAGAAACTAATGAAAAAGACTGTGCCCTTTGCTTTTATTCTTACGCTTTCCGTATTGGTTTGCGTATTTGCTTTTGCGGGCTGCGCCTCGTCCCAAACGGAAACGCAAACGGCCGCAAAAACTATGACTTTGGAAGAAGCCTTGCAGAAATCGGCCGAAACCAGGCAAAAAATAAGCGACGCAAAAGCCGCTTACACCGCCGCCAAAGAAGCGGACGAAGCCGCCAACGCTTCCTCTTCCGCTTTAGATTCCGCAAAAAACGCAGTCAAAGAAAAAATCGACAATGTAAAGCAACAAATCGAAGCCGAGAAAAACGCTTGGAAGGAAACCCTTTCCAATTAATTTTAAAGACTTCACTTAAACGGCCGCCCGAAAAGCGGCCTTTTTTTATGACAAAACCCCGGGATTACGCCAGGGGTGTCCTTGTAAGCTATGCAAAAACCCCGCTTCAGCCGAAGCCAAAGCGGGGCGGTTAGTTGAGAGCCGGGTTTTATCCCGGTAAATTTATTATTATTGACAATAATAAGCTTGGCAAATACCTCTGTCGCCGGTATCATAATAAGCACAACCCTGTGCAACTGCGCTCATACCGTTGTTTACCCAAGTTGTACATTCGGAACCTGGCGTAGAGCAGCTGCCGCTGCATGAGCCATATCCGCATTCCGCCTTGCTTCGGCAGTTGGTACCGGCTTTGACCCATCTATAGCCTACCGTCTCTTGTACTGTATTGCATCTTAGGCCCGTTCCGTCCTTCCTTTGACAGCATGTGCTGCCGCTTGGGGTAGTTACGCTCTCATATTCTGAATCGCTACAATCACAAGGCCCCCATGCTCCGGTTGTCCACGTACCTGTTGACGTATTGCAGCTTACAGTTCTATATCTATATCCGCCGTTACACGATTCTTTCGTTGACGGCTTACTTGACGTCGGACAAGTTTTTGTCGTCGGGCAAGATGCGTCCCAATCGCTCCAGCTCCCGCTTGAACAACAGGTCCTTGTTGAAGTGCTGTAAGTGCACCCGCTGGCTGTATATTTGTACTCTTTTGTCCCGCTTGTGCCGCATGAGGTCCCGCCATTACAACTTATAGTGTCATATATCGTTCCGTTATCTTCACAACAAGATTTGACACCGTTTATACAGCACTTAGTTTCACCAATTAAACATAACCACCTGTCTGCTAACTCCAAAGCCGCAAAAGACTTTGTCTCACTTCCCAAAATCAAAAGAGAAGCGAGCAATAAAAAATACTTATAACGCTTAAATATCTTTTTTAAACTAACCATATTTTTACCTCCGTTTTTGATTACTTCAAGCCGAAGAACTTTAACAACGGCAAATTAAAAGCAAACAGACACATCACAGATTTTCCGGCCTGAAATATGAAGCTAATTTATCAAAAAAAAAAAAAACAAGTCAACTGTTTGGTTTTTTCGCCTTACATAAAGCGCATTAATTAATAGGAATTTCTATATAAATATACAGTTACGCGCCTTGTGCGCGTCCTGCTTTTTACATCGCTTAAAAAGCAGGCAAAAAGCTAGGCGGCGAAATCGGCTAACTTTCCCTTTTTTAAGGCCGCGGCGGCAACTCATAAAAAATAACCAAATGCTTACTGCAGCCAGTTATTTTTTATTCGCACAATCTGCCGCTTTGGCATTCTAAAAAAGGGAAAGTTAACTGCGCCTTAACGCCGCCATACAACACAACATTAAATAAATGTAGGTCAGGCTATGCCTAACGTTAAATAAGGTATTTTTCCCTTTGTCAGGTAAAACCTAACCTACATTTACTCTTTAAAAAGTTATGGAAGTATTTTATGACCGGGTACATAGAGAGATTGAGAGATAAGAAAGCAGATGTTTAAAAAAAGGAATAAAAACTCCGGTAAGCGTAAAAACGGCGAAGTGTTAGCAACGAGGACGAAACTTAGACCGATTTAAAACCGTGAGACTGTTTAAGCGGCGTGTTTTTTAGCAGTGCGAGTATACAAGTGGCGTGAAAAAATCAGCGTGAGGGAATATTGGCAGCGTGATTTTTAAGATTTGGAGGAAATTTATGTTTTATTCTGATTGAGGTATGCTTGCAGCTATGCGAGCGGAGCGAGCGAGGTATCCGAATGAAGAAAAAACTTAAATTTACCCAAATATGGAAAAGTGCTAGAAATGAAAACTTAACTTAGACCGGGTTAAACCGCGCGAGTATGAAACTGGCGTGAGCTTTAAGATTTAGAGCAAGTTTTAATTTTGTTCTAAGCGTAGAATACCGAGAACGATGGCGGCAAAGCCGCCGCGGTATTTAAGCTAAGAAAAAATTAAAAATTGCCTAAATATGGAAGCTTGCTAGCCGCGAGAACCTAGCGGCTCGCGAGTTAAAAGCGGCGAAGTGCTAGCCGCGAGCGCATAACTTAGCCCAACTTGAAAAAAGCTTGCTAACTGACACAACACAACTTTAGACTGAGTTAAAACTATACGTTGCTTGGGGCCTAAAACCTTACGCCCAACGACGCTTCCCCGCCAAATCCGTAATTTGCATAGTTAGCCGCCAAGCTTAAATCCATATAAGCCGGCAATTTAAAGTTAAGCCCGGCACTGGCTCTGGGGGTGGTGGTATATTCCCTTTTGCCTATTAAAGAAGTATCGTTTGCCCCTTCAACGGTAAGTTTGGTATAGTCCACGCCGCCGCCGATATAAGGCGTAACCACCGGCATTTTAAAAGAAATAACCAAATTGGCATTATAATGAGTAAGAGAAAAATCTTTATGAACGCCAGACTGCGCCATTACGGTTATCATCGTTTGGAAACTGTAAAGGCTGTCAACGGGCCTTGTAATTCCCCACTTAAGGCCGCCGCCGGCCAAAGTAAGGCCCTCCCAAGAAGTCGCGCGGATAAAACCGTCTATGCGGAAAGGCAGGCCGATTTCACCCTGTATCCAAGGCATATACATAACTTCACTATCTTTGCCGAGGGCAGTGTTCTCGTCGCTCGGTTTAGGCATTACCGCGCCGCGGGCAGAAAGCAGAAATCCGCCCCAGCCCAATATCCTGCCGGTGCTATATGT
The DNA here is from genome assembly GCA_029008615.1 of Elusimicrobiota bacterium. Classification (GTDB taxonomy): domain Bacteria; phylum Elusimicrobiota; class Elusimicrobia; order Elusimicrobiales; family Elusimicrobiaceae; genus Proelusimicrobium. The sequence continues at coordinate 5,750 of JAQXJI010000021.1, forward strand.
GCCGGAACCTAAGAGCCCCCCCATATCTTTGGTAAAAGCTTCCAGATTTTCGGCCGATACATTCGCGGCGAAGTTGTCAAATTTATAATCGGACGCCAAAACCGGCGAGGCCGATAAAGCGGCAAATAAAACCGCAAAAAGAAGTTTTTTCATTATTTAATCTCCGAAATTAATTTTCAAAAGCAAGCTGCTGCCCGACTTTAACGCCGCCTTTAAGGCAGCCGCCTTTAACCTCCAACGTATAGCGCGCGTTTAAGTAAAGAGGGCTCATACGCCAAGGCGGCATATTTTCCTTCACGGCGACGACTTTTAAATCCTTGGATATAAAAACGACGTCTATATCAAACCTCATAAAGAAAGTATGTATCTGCGTGCAGGGATTAAGGATTATTCCCTCCCCTTCTTTAAGGCCTTTACGGCTAAGCAAGCCGACAAGCCTGCCGAAAAAACTGTCTTTCATAACAAGTTTATCGGCAATCAGTTTATTTCCGTTAGATACATTAATACATTTCATAAAACAGTCCGGGCTTGTTTTATTACAAAATCCCTTAATTTTTTACGGTAAGCTTTATCCGTGAATTTTAAATCCGCCGGAGCGCTTAACCTATAAGTTTCAACGCCTGAACGCTGATACTTATTCAAAAAGAATACCGCCGTAAGCTGAGAATCAAAACTTATTTTTACTATTGCGGAATTTTCCGATATTTTTTTGGAAAATATAATTTTCCGCTCGGGCAAACAACCCTTTAATTTTAAAGTGCAATTTCCCCGGAAACATTTTTTTACTTCAGACTCCAAAGCCGGCGATGTAAACAATAAATTTTTATATCCGCCCAACTCTAAAGGCATCTCAACTTCCCAACCTTGCGGGCCGGCAACCATTGAAACGTTTTCTACTGTAAATTTATTGCAAAAACCGATTTTGCCGTCGCCGGCGTCGTTAATTTCAAAACTTGAAATATCCAAGGCACACGCCGCGGAACAAGCAAACATAAAAACCGCCGCGGCGCGCCAAGGAAAAAACATTTAGTCGTTTACCCTTTCGACGTAAGTGTCCGTTCTGGTATCGATGCGGATTTTATCGCCTTCGTTTATGAAAAGCGGGACTTTAATTTCCAATCCGGATTCCAATTTTGCCGGTTTAGTAAGGTTTGAAACGGTATCGCCTTTCACGCCTGGTACGGTGGAAGCTACGCGCATATCAACCTTTATCGGCAGTTCCATAGTAAAAAGCTGCCCGTTGATAAACAAACCGGTGGCGGACATATTATCCGTAAGATAATGTCTCTGATGGCCCATTTTTTCGGCCGGCACGGCGATTTGCTCGTAAGTTTCCGCGTCCATAAAATAAATCATATCACCTTCGGTGTAAAGGTAGTTATGAGGACGTTTTTCTATATCGACTTCTTTAAATTTATCTTCGGGCCTGTAAGCCGTTTCAATTACAGAACCTGTGTTTAAATTTCTAAGTTTTACGCGAACCACAGCCCTGGCCTGGGATTTGCGGTGGTGTTGATATTCAATAATTTCGACAAGTTCGCCGTTTTCGTTTTCAAATATCAAACCTTCTTTAAAGTCTGGTGTTCCTATCATAAATGCTCCTTTTACTTCGTTAAAATTTTTGCGGATTTATCCGTAACAAGCACGGTATTTTCATACCTGATGCCGAATTTCCCTTCAAAATAAACGCCCGGCTCAACGGTTACGATATTGCCGGATTTCAAAACTTCTTCGCTGCGCGGATTTAAGTAAGGCCTTTCGTGTATAGCGGTGCCTAAGCTGTGGCCCAAACCGTGTATAAAATATTTCGCCAATTTGCCGTTGGCGTCAAAAAAATCTACAACGGCGTTATGGACGGAAGATGCTTTTACGCCCGCTTTTACAAGCTTAACACCCAAATCGTGCGCCGCTTTAACGACGTCAAAAGCTTTTGTAAACTCCGCAGAGGGCTTTTTGCCGAACCAAAAAGTTCTGGTTATATCGGAACAATAGCCCTGATATTTACAGCCGTAATCCATTAAAACCGGTTCTTCCGCTTCAAGCTTTCTTTTGGAATTTATATGATGCGGATTTGCGCCGTTGGGGCCAAAAGCCATTATCGTTGAAAAGGCCAAGCCTTCCCCCCCGAGCGTTTTCATAATATTTTCCAGTAAGGCGGCGGCTTCAAGCTCCGTCATACCCGCTTTAAGTTCTTTGCGGAAAAGTTCATAAGCTTTTGCCGATATGGCGCAGGCTTTTTTGATACGGGCAAGTTCACCCGCGGTTTTGACTTCTTTTACCGCGGAGATAAAGCCCTCGGCCTCTTTAAAACCGTTTTTATAAAATAAAACGCCGGGGATATAGCCCGTAGCTTCCGGAGCGAAAATGCAATTTTTAAGTTTTAAAGCTTTGGCTTTTTTTACGATATCTTCAAAACAAAGGCTGTCAATCAAAGTAAGATACGGGGTCTTCTTTTTAAGATCTGCTGCGTACATCTGCTTTGTAAAACAATAAGCTTTCTTTAAAGTAATCAGCAAATAAGCGTCGCCCGGCCCGGCGAAAGCAAAATCGGAAAAGAAATTCACTCCGTCCAAATCCGTAACGGCACAGCCGTCAAAACCGGATTTCTTTAAAAAGACTTGCAAATTCTTTATTTTTTCGTCGGTACACTTCATTTTATTTGCTTAATTCCTTTTGCTGTCATATAAAAGCAGTCTTCATATCTTACGCCTAATTTGCCGGTAAGATAAATGCCCGGCTCCACGCTGAAACAATAATTTTCCAAAATGGGATTATCGTTATCTTGGCTTATGCAGCCTTCTTCGTGGATTTGCATACCTATACCGTGCCCGGTACGGTGCGTAAAATATTTACCGTAGCCGGCGGCTTCAATATAACTTCTGGAAATGGCGTCAATTTCCGCACCGCTTTGGCCTAAAACTGCTTTTTCAACCACTTCGTCGTGTGCGGATTTGACTATATTGAAAATCTCCAAGAACTCAAGCGAAGGCTTATCGCCAAACCAGAAAGTTCTGGTTATATCGGAACAATAACCTTTGTAAATACAGCCGAAGTCCAGCAAAACGGGCATATTCTTTTTAAGTTTGGCATTGCCTGTGCAATAATGCGGATTACCCGTATTAGCACCAAAAGCCACTATCGTATCAAAAGAACAGCCTTCCGCACCGTTTGCCTTCATAAAAGAGTCCAATTCCTCGGCGGCCTGTTTTTCGGTAACGCCGGGCTCGAACCAAGCGGCCATATGCTCGTAAGTTTTATAAGCGATTTTGGCGGCGGCTCTCATTTTTTTAAGTTCGTCTTCTGTTTTTACGCAGCGTATCGGAACCATAAAATTATCTTCCGGCGTGAAACCGGCCTCAATGTAGATTTTGCCGGAATGATAAGTTTCTCTCATTGCGTCAAAGCCAACTTTTTTAAGTTTAAGTTTTTTTACCGCCGCAACGGCTTTTAAGTCGCGGTCTTTATCGCAGCCTTCAATTTTTATTTCCGGGAAGTCCGCCGCAACCGGGGCCTCGTACAAAGCCCTTGCCGTAACGTATACGCCTTTTGGGTGGATAAGCATAACGGCTTCTTCAGGCTGAAAAACCGGCCCCATAATGTATTTAATATCATTGTAATCCGTCAAAATAAAAGCCTCAAGGCCTTTGCTTTTGATGACTTTTCTTATGGCGGATAATTTATCCGTATCCAATTTAGGCATATTTGACTCCTTAAACATTTAATTATTTATATTATACAATTATGCGGCGGAATAATAAAAGCGACTGTTAAATTATGCGCGGAAGAAGCAATCCATAATATTATATAATACCGCTTATGAGATGGAATCCCTGGCACGGCTGTAAAAAATATTCCGAAGGCTGCCAAAACTGTTATGTCTACCGTATAGACGCGCGGCACGGCAAAGACAGTTCCCTGATAATCAAAAACAAAGATTTTAATCTCCCCCTGCGCAGAAACCGCAAAGGCGGTTTTAAAGTGCCGCCGGGGGAAACCCTTTACACTTGTTTCAGCTCGGATTTTTTCTTGGAAGAAGCAGATCTTTGGCGCGCCGACGCTTGGCAAATAATAAAATACAGAAGCGACGTCAACTTTTTTATAATAACAAAAAGAATTTTAAGAGCGCGGGCCTTGTTTCCCTCCGACTGGGGCGACGGCTACCCGAACGTAACCATAGCCTGTACGGCAGAAAATCAAAAAATGGCCGACGAACGGCTGCCGGAATATCTTAATTTGCCGATTAAAAATAAAATTATTATCTGCGAACCTCTTTTGGAACGGATAAACTTAAAGGATTATCTTTCGGGCGGAATATCCGGCGTTATAGCCGGAGGAGAATCCGGCGAAAAGGGCAGGCCGTCAAATTACGATTGGTTCCTTGATTTAAGGGCGCAATGCATTGAAGCCGGGGTTTGCTTTACTTTCAAACAAACGGGAGAGCATTTTATCAAAGACGGAAAGCTCTACAAAATTCCGCGCGCGCTGCAGCACAAACAAGCTGCAAAAGCAGACATAAATACGGATTGATTATTCCATAAATTCGGTTTTATCGGTTTTGGCGATAAAGGCGTCAGCCTCTTTAAGCTGTTTTATCTTATAGCAAAGCGGTATAACCGCAAAAGTTACAAGCCCGGCCAGGCTGACCGCAAGGAAAAATTCCCTATATCCAAGCATAACCTGCAATTTGCCGCTTAACATATTTGGTATCATCATACCGAAAGCCATTATACCCGTGGATATTGCGTAAAAAGAAGTTTTATACTTGCCCTGCGATACAAACATTATAAAAACCGTAAAGGCCATCATAGCAAGGCCGTTGCCGAAGTTTTCCAACACCAACAAAGCTCCTATCACTTTAAGCGAAGGGCGGAACCAGGCCATATAAGCGTAAAAAAAGTTTGGAAGAACCAAAATCACCGCAAAATACCAAATACATCGGCGAAAGCCGTATCTTGAAAGCAAAAAACCGCCAAAGATATTGCCCGCTATTACCGCCAAAAGCCCCAAAGTGCCTTTTATATAACCGAAAGCTTCCGTACTGACGGCCAAAGCGCCTTCGCTTTCCGGCTTTAAAAGGAAAGGAACTACTACCTTTTCCAAACAAGCGTCGCCGAAGCGATAAAGCAGAATAAAAAGCAAGATATATATAATATTTTCCTGCTTAAAATAAGCTTTAAAAACTTCCGCGAAAAGCGGCAGCTCCCCCTTGGAAACGGCCGGTTTATCTTCCGCCGGGCGCGGAAGCACAAATTTATGATATGTAGTTACGATAGCCGTCAGCAAAGAAACCGCGCAAAAAAGCACAGCCCAGGCGGAAGCTTCGTCGCCGGTAAGTTTTTGAAGTTTAGCCGCAAAAACCACTAAAGGCCCGCTGACCGCTATCATAGCGAAGCGGTAAAACACCGTACGCCAACCGACGAACGAGCTTTGTTTCTTTTCATCCAAAGCTATCATATAATAACCGTCAAGAGCGATATCGTGCGTGGCCGAAATGAATGCCCCTATAAAAAAACCCAGCACAGAAAAAGTAAAAAAGGCCGAACAGTTTAAACTCAAAGCTATAAACAAAAAAATCCAAGCCAAAGCGTATTGCGTTGATAAAATCCAAAGGCGTTTTGTGGCGTTGCCTTCAACGAAAGGCGACCAAAACATTTTTAATACCCAAGGCAGATAGAGCCAACTTGTCCAAAAAATAAAAACATCGTTTGCTACGCCGAGTTTGGAGTACATCACTGCGGAAAGAATGTTAATTACGGCGTAAGGCACGCCCTCCATAAAATAGGCGGTGGGGACATAAGCCCAAGGGCTTAAATTTTTTAAGTTCATGGCAGGCTCCGGGAAAAGTATAAATCCAGTATAGCAAAAATTATAGAAACATAAGTTAAAAACCAAGTTAGATATCGCTTGCGTATATTTGATTTTTATTTTAATATTATGTTAGTTTATACTCTATTCTAAGGAATATTTATGAAAATTATAAAATTGACGTCTGTTTACATTTTTTTGTGTCTGCTCATAGCGGGGCAGAGCGTATGGGCATCTTCGGATAAAACGGAATATCTTTCCCTTGAAGAAGAAATCAGCAAAATTGAAAAAAGCGACGCGGAATTGATTAAAATTGTAGAAGAGAAGATCCGCATAATGAAAGAGGAGATCCGCATGATGGAAAGAGGAGAGCCCTGGGAGGAAAAGCCTTCCGATGAAACGGCCAGTAAAGAAGAAGGGGCCGAAGAACCGATTTTTGATATGCAGAATTGCCGCAACTACGGTTATAGCGCTAGTAGCGCTGCCGCCATAAACTCTAAAACAGGAGAGATACATAAACCTTCCAAACAAAACGAATTTAACATATCTTACGAAAAATTGGTTGAAAAAGAGTATATTATTGAACTTTTAAAGCAAGCCGAAGCAAATAATGACGTTTTATTAGAAAAATTTAAAGTCAAACATACTCCTATCCAGGAACTTATCAATTATTATATAAGCAACTATCATCTCGCAGCCGCAGAAAGTGATGAAGAAAGTACTTTGTCCTTTAAAAAATCGCTTATAGATTTGATTAATATCATAGAGGATACACCTGAATATGAACCTGAATACGGGGTACAGGAAAGTTTTGTATATCAGGCCGAGCGATATTTGCAAAGTTATCAATGTGCGGATTATAAAGAAAGAAAACTCCATATTATCGAAAAAGCTTTAAAGAAAATAATAACTACAAATAACAATAAGGCGGAGTTTTGTGTTTCCGGCAACAAGAGAAAATGTAAAAAAAATTATATATCCGTCACAGCCGAAAAATACAAAAAGGAAAACAAAGACACCTTCTTTGAGCCTGTACGCTTTAATACTGTAATTAAAAAACAAATAATCAAATGTAAAGAAAATTTTGTAAAGGCAACGGGTGATTGCCAACATGACTATACTTATCTTGAAGAAGAGAAAGATGCCTATGATAAAAATACTCTTGATATTTCCTGCAAGAGCTTTAAAAACGGCAAGTGTCAAGGCGGCGGAGAAATAGAAATTTCCGAACCCGCATGTATGTGCGGAAATGCTTATACAACCATCATATTGGCTAAAAATAAGAACAACGGCTGGGGATATATTATTAGAAAATCACAACCGCACGAACTTACACAAAACACCTTTTGTCTGGATTATGACATTATCCTTAATAAATGCAGGCAAGCTAAGGCAAACGAAGTCAATAGTGAGTTTACCTTTGGCCCTTCCACTGTTATTCCGCCCATTAAAACCTGCACGGTTAAAGGGGATGAATGTTATAATGACGACGGAACCAAATCAACTGCGAAGCCGACATTATCCTTAAATCCTGATTACTTAAAGTATTTCGCACTTGACTGAGATTTAAGGAATTACGGATTTTAAGGATAAACAAATATGAAAAGTAAATTAATATCACAGCCGAATGACGAACTTTTGATATTTTTAAGCGGCTGGGGCTGCGACGACAATCAATTTAAAGAGATATCCTGTTCTAAAAACATTCTGCTATGTTGGGATTACGCCGATATCAACTTTGATTTTGACTTTTCCCGATATAAAAAAGTGTATTTGGCGGCGTATTCGGCAGGGGTATTTGCTGCGGGTTTGATAAAAGACAAGTTCCCCAAGCTTGAAAGTTCTCTGGCTATAAACGGAAATCCTTTAATGTTTGATAAATATTACGGCATTCCCCCTAATGTCATAAAGGTGTTTAAAGGGCTCAACCTTTCAAATTATATGGATTTCCGTTTAAAATATCTTGTAACCGACGAAGCTGAACTTAAAGAATTTAACAAAAATCCCTCTTTGAGAAGTTTCGAAGATTGCTTCGCCGAGCTTGACGCGCTTATAAAATACTCTAAGCAAACATACCCCATAATGGAATTTGACCGCGCTTTAATAGGAGAAAAGGACAAAATTTTCAATCCCAGCCGCCAAAAGGAATATTTTAAAGGTAAGTACGCCGTATTGGAAAACTGCGCTCACGATGTATTTACCCGTTTTAAAAACTTTGACGACATATTAAATTTATCCGCCGGCATCAAATGAGCCGCCCTTAACTGCGTTTTAATTTTATATAATATAGGTGTTTGAGCGCGCCTGCCGTCAGGTTTGCGCGTGCGGCGAATTTTGGAGAGGTGTGTGAGTGGTTGAAACAGCAGGTCTCGAAAACCTGTGTACCGCAAGGTATCGAGGGTTCGAATCCCTCCCTCTCCGCCAGTTTTCTTACTAAAAAGCCCTACTTCTTTGTTCTTTGCTCAGTCGGATACCTCCGCCTTCGGCGCGTTTCCCCGGTATTCCTTCCTCGCAAACGCCTTGAATTAGGGCTTTTTATTTTGAAAACTCCCGGCATTTGGCTATCCTATTTTTAATAAAAGCACCGGCGCGGATACGGCGGAACATTTTCTGGCCCGGGCGAATTTTCCGTCAGGGAAGTTACGCAGGGCGAATTCACCTTAAAAATCCGCTCGAATTTACAGCCAACCGCCATTTTAAATATAATTTAAGTATGCGTAAATATAAGACAAAAGGTTATCTCAACGGGATTTTAGCCTCCGTAAGTTACGGAACAAATCCTCTGTTTGCTTTGCCTATGTTCAAATTGGGAATGAGCGTAAATTCCGTACTTTTTTACAGATATCTTTTTGCCGTAATCATCTACGGATTGGTGTTAAAATTTTTCAAAAAAACGGATTTCAAAATATCTTTTAAAGAATTTTACTCTCTGTTTTTTATCGCCGTATTATTTGCTTTATCCTCAACAACTCTTTTTGCCTCTTTTAAATATATGGATTCCGGCATCGCTTGCACGATATTGTTCGTTTACCCGGTGTTGGTTGCGTTGATTTCCACAATATTTTTTAAAGAAATTCTGCCAAAAATTTCCGTTGTTGCTATGTTTGTAACTTTAAGCGGAATTTTTGCGTTGAACGGCGGAGTCGGCGGGAAATTAAGCTTTATCGGCGTCGGGCTTGTTTTTCTTTCCGCGCTTGTTTATGCTATTTATATAGTTTTGGTTAAAAATTTGAAAGCGATAAAACACCTTAAACACGATAAATTAAGTTTTTATGTAATGCTAATGGGGCTGAGCGTATTTATAGTTAACCTAAAGTTCTGCACCGAACTGCAACCCATAAACGATTGGAGAGTGCTGCTCTGCGCCGTCGCTCTTGCAATTTTCCCGACGATAATATCCCTGGAAACAATTAATATCGCCATTCGCCTGATCGGGCCGACCACCACCGCAATTTTAGGGGCTTTGGAACCGTTAACGGCCATTTTCTTTGGGTTATTGCTCTTCGGGGAACACTTAACTTTATATAACGCCGCCGGAATATTTTTAATTTTGGGCGGAGTTACACTGATAATATTAAAAGATAAGTTGAGTAAGCCGAAATTATTTCATTAACTTTCCCCCGGTATTAAGCCTTTATACCTATATTTTATAGGTCCTTTTTCCATATCCGCATAGGTCCTTTGGCCGATAGGAAAAACTCAGTTTTATTTATAAAATATAAACAGGTAATTAATATTACGGGAGAATATATGAAGAAATTTATAGTAACGGCTTTAACGTTGTGCATTTTAAGCGGTATTTCAAGCGCACAGTTGCTGGACAGAAGCAATAATAAAGATACGAATGATTTTTCATTTTCAAAATGGTCTGAAAACTTCTCGGGAATGAAAATATTTACCGATTGGGAAAAAGAACTAAATAAACAAAGAGCTTTACAAGCCCAGAAGGAAGCCGCCATTAAAAAAGCTTACGCCGCCATCCCGGAAAAAGCAAAAACCAAAGCGGAAATTAAATGGTATGAGTATTACAGAGGGCCATACGGTAAAGAAGGCACTATGTGGGGCAAATATACTTGCAGCGTCATCTTGCTTGATTATAATGAAAAAGACGGCCTCGGCACCGTAAACGCCGCCTTTAAAAACGACTGCTTCAAATTGGCGCAAGAAGAAGCCACACAGAAGTGGTTTACGTTCTCTATTTTCCTGAATAAATTTAACGGCGAATATCAGGAAGAAAGCTTTATTTACGAATATGACTCTTCCGTTGAAACCGCTGATTTAAAACCTTTCAAACGCGTTAAAATTAACGGCGATGATTATTATCAATTCTATATGCCTGTCCGTACGCCGGCTTTGCAGGAAGGCTTAAGAAAATTGTTCCCCAACAAAAAGAGTTTTATTACTGCGGAGAAGGCGGCCTTGGCCTTAAAAAAGATGCCCGCCCATTCAAAATTAGTGTTTTACAGCTACAATTATTAAACTTCCGTTTTACGATAAAAAATCCCCGGCCCCCGGGGATTTTTTATTGTTTTAATTTCATCGCGGAAAAACTTATATCAGTGCTTTAAATGCGGGGCGATAAAAGTTGTCATTAAACCTATTAATGCAATCAGCGCAAAAGAAAATTTAAGCCCCCACGCCTGCGCTATAAAACCTATAACCGGCGGCCCCATAAGAAAACCTAAAAAGCCTATCGTGGAAACCGTAGCCAAGGCGACGCTGGCCTTCATAACTTTAGACCGCCCCGCCATACTGTAACACAAAGGCACTACCGAAGACGTGCCGAATCCAACCAACAAAAATCCGAAAGTCGCCGCGCTTATCGACGGGAATAAGACAGAAATAATCAGCCCTGCAAACATAACAAGACCGCTTACTCTTATCACGGGGATTGCGCCGAAGCGGTTTACGAACCCGTCTGCCGTAAAACGCCCCAAAGCCATTGTGCACATATATGCCGTATAGCCAAGCCTTATAAGATTTTTAGGAGCCTCAACTACGCTTTGAAAGTACACCCCGCTCCAATCGTACATAGTGCCTTCGCAGGCCATACAGGCAAAAGCAATAAAACCCAGCATAATAATGTATTTATCGGGCATAGTAAAAACTTTTTTATTTTCATTGTTTGCGGATGAAACTTTATCCGCGGCGGAAAAATCCCTCGGTACGGTTGCGCGGCGCATATAAAGCAATATAAGCGTAGTCAATATAAAAATTATTACAAAATGTAGTCCCGGTTTTATATTGTATCCCACCATCACCGTACTTATAAGCCCACCCAAGAAGCCGGCCAGGCTCCACAAACCGTGGAAAGAAGCCATTATGCTTTTTTTATGATAAAGCCTTTCCACATCGACGCCTTGCGTATTAACGGAAATATTGGAAAGATTACCCGCCATTCCAAATAAGAACAGTCCCGTTACAAGCCACCATATATTATCGGAAAAACCCAAACTCACTAAAAAAGCGGGATAAAGAAATGCCGCCAAAGTCAGCATTTTACGGCTGCCGTAACGCGCCACAAGCCAACCGGAAAGCGCCATAGCGCACATCTGCCCTACGGGTATGGAGAGCAAAACACCCCCAAGCATCGCGTCGCTTAAATTAAGGGCCTTTTTGATATCGGGTATTCTGCTAGCCCAACTGGCAAACACTATGCCTTGTATAAAGAAAAAACTGCTTACGGCTATTCTGTAACGCAGTTGAGTGGAAAGGAAAAATTTTTTCATAAATAAATATCTATTAAATAAAACCTTATTGATATTATATTATTTTGCCGGGCAAGGCGTAAAAGATTATCCACGCGATTAGATACCAAAAGATACTAATCAAGATTATTTAATCTCAAAAAACTCACCAAACAATAACGAGAGTTTTTTATTATTGCATCGGCAAAGCATAATTTATATAATAGATATATAAGTATACCAATAACTTTATACTTAAAGAAGTTTAATCGGAGAACGCAAACAATGGCAGAAACCAAGAAGAACACCACTCAGAATGACGACGCCGGCATCAAAAAACTTAATGCCGTAGTCGAGCAAGTCAAAGCGGCGCAAAGAGAATACGCCACTTTCGATCAAAAAGCCGTAGACCGCATTTTCAGGGCGGCGGCCATGGCCGCGGCAAGAAACCGCATTTACTTGGCCAAAATCGCCGTAGCCGAAACGGGTATGGGCGTAATGGAAGATAAAGTTATAAAAAACCACTTCGCTTCCGAATACATTTACAACAGCTATAAAGACACCAAAACCTGCGGTGTAATAACCGACGACGATTCTTTCGGTTACAAACAAATAGCGGAGCCTATCGGCATAATCGCGGGCGTAGTCCCCACCACCAACCCGACGGCGACGGCTATTTTTAAATCCCTTTTGGCTTTAAAAACCAGAAACGGCATTGTATTCTCCCCGCATCCGCGCGCAAAAAAATGCACCATAGAAGCGGCAAGAATCGTGCTTGACGCCGCCGTGGAAGCCGGCGCGCCGAAAAACATTATCGGCTGGATTGAAGAACCCACAATGCAGCTTTCCGACGCTCTTATGCGCCACCCGGGCATTAACCTTATTTTAGCCACCGGCGGCCCCGGTATGGTTCACGCTGCGTACAGCTCCGGCAAGCCGGCAATCGGCGTTGGCGCGGGCAACACCCCCGTGGTTATAGACTCCACGTCCGACATAAAAATGGCGGTAAGCTCCGTAATTATGAGCAAAACCTTTGACAACGGCGTAATCTGCGCGAGCGAACAATCCGTAATCGTGGAAAAATCCGTTTACGAAGCCGTCAAAGACGAATTTATTTTAAGAGGTTGCTACTTCTTAAACAAGAAAGAAAAAACCGCAGTCGGCAACTTGATAATGCCCGACGGCCACAAATTAAATGCGGCTATTGTAGGCCAAAGCGCTTTTAAAATCGCTCAAATGGCCGGCGTAAAAGTTCCGGAACACACCAAAATCCTCATAGCGGAATGTTCCGTCGTAGGCGACGAAGAAATCTTCTCCCACGAGAAACTCTCCCCGATACTCGGTTTTTACAAAGCAGAAACCTTTGAAGAAGCCGTCGACACCGCCGAAGCCCTTATCGAACTTGGCGGCGCGGGCCATACTTCCGTTCTGTACACCGATGAAGCCAACAAAGCCCATAAAGAGCTTTTCCAAAAAACTATGCACACCGGCAGAACGCTTATAAATATGCCGTCCTCCCAGGGCGCCATTGGCGACGTTTACAACTTCAGGCTTGCGCCTTCGCTCACTTTGGGCTGCGGCTCCTGGGGCGGTAACTCCGTCAGCGAAAATATCGGGGTAAAACACCTTATGAACATCAAATCAGTTGCCGAAAGAAGAGAAAATATGTACTGGTACAAAGTACCGCAGAAAATTTACTTCAAAAGAGGCGCGTTAAAACTCGCCCTTGAAGAACTTAAAGACAAAAAGAGAGCTTTCATCATCACGGATAAATCTATGGAAACCTTCGGGTATGTGGCTATGGTTCGCGATGTTTTGGAAAACCTCGGTATGTCAATAAGGGTTTTCAGCAATGTCAAACCCGATCCGGATTTGGCCACCATTCACGAAGCTTTGCACATTACCGACGCTTTCCAGCCGGATTTGATTATCGCTCTGGGCGGCGGTTCGCCTATGGACGCCGGCAAAATGATTTGGCTTATGTACGAAAATCCGCATATGAGCTTTGAAGACATCGCCGCGCGCTTTATGGATATCAGAAAGAGAATCTATCCTTTGCCGGAACTCGGCAAAAAAGCCACTATGGTTGCCATACCGACAACCTCCGGCACCGGTTCGGAAGTTACGCCCTTTACGATTATCACCGACGAAAGAACAAATACCAAATACGCCATTACCGACTATGCTTTAACCCCGGATATGGCTATCGTCGACCCTGAATTCGTAATGAATATGCCCAAATCCTTAACGGCGTTTTCCGGATTGGACGTAATGGTTCACGCCATTGAAGCTTATACTTCAATCTTCTCCACGAACTTTACCGAAGGGCAGGCTTTGGAAGCTTTAAGGCTCGTTTTCAAATATCTTAAAGCATCCTACGATGAAGGCGCTCAGAACCCCAACGCCCGCGAAAAAATGCACTACGCCGCAACGATTGCCGGTATGGCTTTCGCAAACGCGTTCCTCGGGCTTTGCCACTCTATGGCGCATAAACTCGGCGGTATTTTCCACGTACCGCACGGCTTGGCCAACGCATTGCTCATCAGCTACATAATAGAGTTCAACGCTACGGAAAAACCGACCAAACAAGGTTTGTTCCCGCAGTATAAATATCCTTTCGTAAAAGGACGCTACGCAAAAATCTCCCATTTCCTCGGCTTGGATAACTCCAAAGACGACAAAGGGCAGAAAGTGGATAAACTTGTTCTTGAAATTGAAAAACTCAAAAGAGGGCTTAATATCCCGACTTCAATTAAAGAATACGGCATCCCCGAAGCAGACTTTATGGCGAAACTTGACGAAATGTCCGAACTCGCCTTTGACGATCAATGCACCGGCGGCAACGCTCGCTATCCGCTCGTAAGCGAAATTAAGGAACTCTTCCTTAAAGCTTACTACGGAGAAGAGCTTGTAGCTCAGAAAAAAGCAAAAGCCGCTAAAAAATAAATGATATTGAGGCCGCCGCTGAAAAGGCGGCGGCCTTTTTAATCCAAGATGAAAAAACTCTCCCCCCAAACAAACGCCGGAAATATGCAAGCCGTAAAACGTATGCCGCAATATTTGCGCTTATTTAACGATATGCTGAAATACGGCAGGCAGTATATATCTTCGGTGGAAATAGCTTCAAAATTAAGTTTAAGGCCGATACTCGTCAAAAAGGATATGCTCTTAGCCAAAGCCCCGGGCAAAACAAGGCTGGGCTACAACGTAAAAGGAAGCATAACGGCCATACAAAACTTTTTGGGTTGGCAAAAAGAACGCGATGTCTGTTTGGTGGGATACGGCAAATTGGGCTCGGCCCTGTTTCATTACGAAGGCTTCAAAAAACACGGCTTTAATATGGTGGCAGCTTTCGACACCGACATAACCAAAGCGGACAATGACAAAGTCCTGCATATAGAGCATTTGGCTTCTTACGTACAAAGCCGCAAGATAAATACGGCAATTATTTCCGTCCCCGCTTACGCCGCCCAGGGCGTTGCCGATACACTTGTAAGCGCTGGCATAAAAGCCATTTGGAACTTTTCCCCGGCGGATATCAAAGTTCCCTCCAACATAGCCCTGCAAAACGAAGACCTCAGTATAGGCTTGGCGCTGCTCTGCCTTAAACTTAAAAATTAAAGCCCATAAAAAGCAGACATCCCCCCCTTTTCCCTGCATTTTCAATATGGTAAAATTTATATTATGACAAAAAGAAACTACTCAGAACATTTTAAAATGGAAGTGTTGGAAGAAATCTGCTCTATGTTCTACAAAGGAACATTGGCAAAGGAAATCAACCACCTTCCGTGGAACATTATCCCCAAAGGCAGCGATGCGGCTTTCCGTTGCTGCGTATATAAAGAACGCGCAATACTTAAACTGCGCGCTTTGGCCGCTTTCGGTTACTCGGTAAACGAAGTTGACGAAGCCCTCCCTTTAAGCGAATATGTCGGGCAGGATAATCCCCAGTTTGACCATAAAAGCAATAAACTTTTAACCGTACTGGAAAGCGCTTGCTCGGCCTGCGTAAAAAGCAGATATATGGTAAGCGAACTTTGCCAGGGCTGTTTGGCAAGAAAATGCGAAAATGCCTGCTTCTTTAACGCCGTAACCGTAACGAATCACAAGGCTCATATCGACCAAGACAAATGCAAAAGCTGCGGCAAATGCAAAGAAGCCTGCCCTTACGGCGCAATACTGAAGTTAAGCGTTCCCTGCGAGGAAGCCTGCCCCGTCAACGCCATTAAGAAGAACGAGAAAGGCATCGCAAAAATCGACCACAGCCTCTGTATCAGCTGCGGAAATTGTATGAGGAACTGCCCCTTCGGCGCGATTATGGAGCGCAGCCAAATTTTGGACGTACTTAAACAAACAAAGAAAGACAAACCTTTAGTTGCTATGGTCGCCCCTTCAATAGCGGGCCAATTCGGTATAAGCGTCGGTCAGCTTGCCACCGCTATAAAAGAACTCGGCTTTACGCATGTATATGAAGTCGCCCTCGGCGCGGATATTACGGCTCAAAAAGAAGCGGCGGAATTTATAGAAAAAGTCGTAGACGAGAAACGCCCGTTTATGACGACTTCCTGCTGTCACGCTTATACGCGTTTGGCCAAAAAGCACATACCGGAGCTTCTGCCTTATATTTCCGATACGGGCACACCTATGCACTATACGGCCCAACTCGTCAAAAAAGAAATGCCGGAAGCCGTAACCGTATTCGTAGGCCCCTGCCTTTCCAAGAGGAAAGAAGCCCAAACCGACGAATTTGTGGATTATGTCATCAGCTATGAAGAACTTAAAGCGATGATTCTCGGCAAAGGCATCAATCTGGAAACCTGCGCGGAAACGGAATTTGACCGCAAAGCGACGGTAGAAGCCTTAAAGTTCGGTATAACCGGCGGCGTAACTCAGACGGTCAAAAAAGCGGCGGGCGATTATTCCTCCCTTATTAAAGACGAAATTATCGCCGGTATAGACAGAAAGACCATATTCAAGCTTAAAGCTTACGCAAAAACCGGCAAATCCTTGGGTAACCTTGTTGAAGTTATGTGCTGCCCCGGCGGCTGCGTAGGCGGCTGCGCGACGGTAAAACCCATTAAGGAAGCCAGAGAGCAGGAAGAAGCTTACGCCCAAAAAGCGGGTGTTGAAAGCTTCCAGGTAAAAGCTTCCGAATAAAGGTTAAGACTTTATACGAAACAGCCCCGGGCCTAAACCCGGGGCTTTATTTTGTCGAAATTTCCGCTTCGGCTATTTTTTATTTACGGAATTTATAGCCGAAATTGCGTTTAAGCTCCTAGGATAGCCGATATAAGGCAGAAGTTGGGTAACCGCGTCCAAAAGTATTTCTCTGCCGTTTCCCACATTGATATTGCCCCCGGCGTGGGCTTTGGCCTGTGCGTCGGCCCCGCCAATAGAAATCAAAACCACAAAGGTAATAAGTTCCCTTGTTTTAATATCCAAGCCGCCGCGCGTATAATAATCGCCGAAGCAGTTTGCGGAAAGATAATCCTGAATATGTTTTAATTCTTTAGGGGCGGCAGCGCGCATAGAATCAATATGTTCCGCGCCAAATATCCCCCTCTGCGCGTCCAAACCCTTGGCAAGGCGCGTTTGCCCGTTGACGGTGCTTTGGCCTTCAAGCGGAAGTTTTATTCCTTTTTCTTTAAAGATTTCATTTGTTATCAAAATAAAATCATAAATTTTAGCCATACCGGCATAAGGAACGGCTTGGTAAAGAACTTCTTTAATTTCAACCGGGCCGACACCTGCGGAAAGGGCTTCTTTTAATATTAATTTATACTCTTCTTTTCCCTGTGCGGCGGCATTGCCCGCCAAAAGCACCAAATAGCGCGTTTTGGCGTCTAAAGAGCCGTGCGTTTTTACTTCATTATCCACAAAACCGCCCCATAAAGCCGAAAGTTCGGGATCGGTGTTTTTTAAGTCTTGCATTTCATTTGCTCCGTTGCATTTATAAACAAGCGCGAAAAGCGCCGCCGCCAATATTACCGCAGCTATACATACTTTTTCCCTCATTGTTTATACTCCGCGTCCGTAACAGCCTCCAACCATTGAGCTTCGTTGGCGGGAACATTCGTTTCAACCGAAATATGCGTAAACCAACTTTTCGGTGCCGCACCGTGCCAATGCTCCACATCAGGGGCTATGCGCACTACGTCGCCTTTATGCAATATTTGGATTTCTTTGCCGCGTTCTTGGTAGCGGCCTTCTCCGGCTAAAACCAACAATATTTGCCCGCCGCTGTGCTTGTGCCAGTTGGTGCGCGCGCCCGGTTCAAAAGTAACATTGCCTATCGGCGCGTTGAATACGCTATCATTCCCGCTTAACATATTAAGATAAGTCTGCCCCGTGAAGAACTTGCCGTAAGGGTTTTTATCGCCCATAGCAAAGACGGTATCAATATTTTTTTCTTTCATACAATCAGCCTCCGTAAATTTACAAACAAAAAATCCCCCTGCAAAACCGCAAATTACCGCAGCCAAAACCGCGGCTTTATTTATGTTCATAATTTTCCTCCTCGTTTATATAAATAGTATAAACAATGGAGTTAACTCCAGGTCAATAGTTTTCTCAAAAAGAAACCCCGCCTTAGGCAAAGCTAAAGCGGGGCGGTTAGTTTAAAGGCAGGATATATATCCATACCAACAAATAATTTTTTTATTTATCTTGAGCATTCATAGATTTCGGCGCTTTCGTATTCGTCATCACAGCCAAAAACGGTAATTTCGGGACATCCGGCCCAGTCGCTTGTATAGTATCTTGGATTTCCCTCCGAGGCAGTCCCGGGGTCATCTACACATCTATAATTGCAGCTTCCGCTCTTGCCGCAAATATCATAACAACTTTTGCTCCAATCACAAACAGGATATTTGCCGGTAATATTATTCCCGCCAGACCATTTCCAAATATCTTCTGCACCTTGAGGGTGCCCCAAATCCTGTCCGCACCAAATATGGTTGTAAGAAGCATTAGCATCGCCTTTTTCCAAAATCATTTTCCCGCCTTCATAAAATTGTACAGGTTTGATCTTGCAGTAATAATCCCTTTCATAACATAAAGGTTCATTCCCGCATTGAAATTCTAAATTATATTTATAGTAGGCAACTTCCCAACTATATACGACATTTACGGTTCCTACGGAAGTATAATCAGAATCCAAATCTTCATAACAATCACATTTATAAATACTTCCATTACAGCTGCAACACTGTTCTACAGTATTGCCTTCTATCTCGGAAGCATTGTTTTTTAACACCCAGTTTTCTTTGCACCCGCTGAAAGAACTGCACATATTCTCCTTACTGCATTCTCCATCCCAGTCGCTCCATTGTCTGTTTAAGCAGCAAGTCCTTTGCGATGTTCCGCAATAACCGTTAGGTTTATACTGTACCTGACCCAATGATGAACAGCTTTCGGCCCTGACTAAACTTATACATACAAAAAGACAAAATACCGCAAAAAACATTTTTCTAACCGTTTTGTTTTTTGACATACTTTTAACCTCCTTTTATACTAATCGGCCCGCACAAGGTAACCTGAATAAAGACAAAGATGTTACATATTTTGCAGGCTGAAATTATGAGGCTACTGTATCAAAAAAAACAAGTCAACTGTTTTCGTTTTTTAACGAACCGCCACGACGTACGACACTGCAAACAACGCTAAAAAATGAATAAAAATAGAAAGGTAAATTCATAGAGAATGGATAAAAAAAGTAGGTCAGGCTATGCCTGACGTTAAAAAGGCGTTTTCTCTCGTCAGGTAAAACCTGACCTGCATTTACGCTTTAAAAAGTTGTGGAATCATTTTAAGACCGAGTATATAGAGAGATTGAGAGATAAGAAAGCAGGTACTTTAAGAAAAAGGGAGTAAAAACTCTGAGATATAAAACTGACGTTAATAATCGGCGTGCAAGCGTTTAACTTGCTTAATTTTAGCCTTGTGCGAATGTAAATGCCCTAAAAAATCAGCGTGAGAAGACTTAACCGGCGTGATTTACGGCAAGCCCCTGAAACAAGTTCAGGGTGACGACAAAAAAACAAGCTGTGCGAGTATGCAACCGGCGTGATTTTAGCTGTGTAAGTAAAAAATCAGCGTGAGGGAATATTGGCAGCGTGATTTTTCAGATTTGACGGAAATTTAAGTTTTATTCTGATTGAGATATACTTGCAGCTATGCCGCCGAAGGCGGCGAGGTATCCGAATGAAGAAAAAACTTAAATTTACCCAAATATGAAAAATTGCTAGCCGTGAAAACCTAGCGGCTCGCGAGTTAAAAGCAGCGTGATTTTTAGCGGTGCGAGTATGCAACCGGCGTGAGCTTACGGATTTGAGCCGTATTTGCGTTTTTAAGAAAGGAGGTAAAGGTTAATCAAAGCCTTATACTGCACCTTGCGCCGCTAGGATTTTTAAAGTAGATTTATGTTTCTTTTCGTGAACGGCTGTTAAACACAGCTGAAGCGAAAAAAATATAAATACAGTCAAAAAGCGGCGCGGCCCTTAGTGTTGGGCTT
>JAQXJI010000022.1 GCA_029008615.1 Elusimicrobiota bacterium
CATAGATCCGGATGTGCCTATAATCGGGCCGATAAAGCCTGTAGAGGAATGTACATCTGGGCAAGTACAATATCAGCCTAAGGGGGATTGCGGGACATCGGAGAGGTTATGTTGCTCCGACGGTACTTGGAGCAAATGGGACGGAGAATGCGGAGCTTCAAGTTCCTGCGGTCTGAATAAATGCTGGAACGGTTCCAAATGCGTAAGCAAGCCTACAAGTGAAGCTTGCACCTGTACAAACGGTACGTGTTCCGTAACGTATAAATGTATATCCGGCAGCGGGTGGACATCGACAAAAACTTGCACCTGCAAAACCGGGTATACTTGGAACAGCACTTCACAAACTTGCGGTTCAAAGACTTGCTCCGGCGGAGATTTTTATAATGCCAGCAGCGATAAGTGTTGCAACGCCGGCAGTTATCAGTTTAAAGTCGGAACGGACGGTAATAGTATGCATACAAATTGTGCTGTTGAGTTGCTTGATGTTACGGGCGAGTGCTGCTCTATGACTAATGGCGCTGAATTTAGATTGCCTACTTCAGCCGGAAGTTGCAGTGCATTCGCTTCAAAAGCAGGGTTGAGTCTTAACAATAGAATTTCAGCGCATGCCTGTGCAAGATTATGATTAGAGTATTATTTTCCGAGGCATAAGCCTCTAAACTAACCGCCCCGCTTTGGTTTAGGCCAAGGCGGGGTTTGCATTTACAGTGATAATATGTAATTATTTTGATATGAAGAAATATTTTATTTCATTTTTATTATTTATTTCAGCTTTGCCCGCTTTTTCTTTGTCGGAAGACTCTTGCCCTTATACTTTTGACGGATTTGTTTCACAAGTAAGGGATTATTGCGGGAATCCCGGCAATATTGATTTTTGTGTTGATTTGGCGCGAAACTGCGGGGAAATTAGCAAAAACGGCAAACCGGCTTTTTTGAATTTTATGGGGAAAGTCCACCCGCAAGTGCTTGAGGCTATGTTTAATGCCGGTTTGGAAACGCCTTTTAAATACGACCGTTTTCCCGAAGATATTAAAGAAATGCAAACGGGCTTATTTATTTGCGATATGGTCGCGGATCACGCTAAGGGCAATTTGCCTTTGCAAAATTTTAAAGTTATTTGGCGCGCCGCCGGTTTTGAGCCGGATGATCTTTATCGCTCGGTTTGCAGTATAAAAAAACTGGAAATGGATTTCCGTCCCCATGAACTGGCCGCTTTGCTTGATTTGCGTCAGCTGACGTCTTTTTTTACCTCTTTGCGCGCGCCTATGAGTGAGGATTTGAATTTCGGTATTCCTCTTGATATATGGGCGGCCGCCTACTACCCCACAGGTATTGCGGAGGACTTCCTTTATTATTTAAAAAATCCGGCGAATATAATTTATATTGATGAAAATACCGATTTCAGTTTATTTATGCCAAAGGGTACGCAGGTTCTGCTGCTTGGGGAAGCCCACCACGCGGGCTATTATAAAACCGCCAAGGAAATAATAAAAAGCCTTAAATGCAAGCCGGGGTTGACGCATTTTGCATCGGAATTTCTTATGGAAATGCAGTCCGAAGATATTGAAGAATTCCGTCGTACCGGCGATGTCTGTAAAATAAAACTGCCTTCGTCCGTTTTAATGACCAGAGATGGCACAAAAGTTTTACAAGGCTTGAATAATACCAATATGGCTTGTCTTTCCGCGGCCGGCTGCGACGTAGAGTATTTGCCTCTGGAAAAAACATCCCGTATGTTGGGTTATGAGGAAGACGACGGCAAAACAGCAAAAAAAGAGTTTATGGGCTTATTTAAAAACGGGCCCCGCTCCAAAAAACAAAAAGAGGCACACCTTTTAAAACTTATAGGTTTTAGAGAAAGAACTGTTACCGTTTCCGGGGTTGAAGGGCGCAATTACGAGTGGGCCGATCCTATTTCTTCAGTATTGGAAAACAATCCTTCCGCAAAGATTTTTGCCTATATGGGCAAAGGGCACTCAAGCGGACTGTTCTCTACGAGGGAGGAGGGAGCCCTTTCCGTTACGGAAATTTTAAAGAAGCGCGGTTTTAAAGTAAAAACGGTTTCTTTGGCTGGCGCTTCTTATGATTTGTTTCCCGATTCTTTTATTTTCCGCTCCGCCGGTTTGCATAAAAAGCATTTTATTTTTAAAATTCCCGATGAATTTAAACGATATTTTAATGCAGATTTTATAGTGCATATTCCTTCAGCCGGCACACAGGAAAAAATTTTAAAGAACTGGCTTTCCTCTTACAAGCCTAAATACTATCGCATTAAGAAGTAATCAAAATATCTTCTTTACGCCCGGCTTAGGCCGGGCTTTTTGTTGTATAAAACGGAAGTAGGTCTTATGTCCTAATTTTATATGGGTCTAAAAAACGGATAAATGGGTCTTAACAGTAAAATCAAAAAATAGGATAATATATAAAAACAAAATTAAGAGGAATCGACAATGAAAATAAAGAACTTAATGATACTGGCCGTAATTTTTGCTTTAACGCCGGTGTTTGTTTCCGCGCAAAGTTATGAATACCTCGGCAGAGAAGGTAAAGCTATGGCTGCCGGCGAGATGTTTTGGAAATGGCTTAAAGGGGATGATAAAACAGACGAAAAACCCATTGTTAAATCTCCCGCCGCACAAAAGAAGGATTCTTCCGCCGGAACCTCTCACTACGGCCATAGAAGCACGCAGATAAAAACATTTTATAATTCCGGCTCCAATTCTTCAGCCTCTCAGTCTGTTCCTTATTATTTAATGGGCAGAGAAGGCAAAATGATGGCTTTGGGAGAAGCTTTGCAACAAAAGAAAAATGAGGCTGATAGAAAAAATCATAATGGAAGAAAATCAGGGATAAAAAGTATTGCCGAGGAAATAGATTTGATTCCGGTATCTGTAAAGGTAAAATATGATGCTATGGCATACGCAGGTGCTTTTAAAGACTTAGTTGCCGAGATTAAATCGTTTAAACCCTCCGAGTATAAAAACTATTATGCGGAAAAATATTATATATTGCAAAGTGTAGAACGCATAAACGGCAAAGGTTTAGTTTCCGTCGGGACTTTACAAGTAGCTAATGCGATTATAGCTACAACAGATAAAAAATCTTACGCATATAAAGAAGCTTTAAAGGTTAAGAAATCTATTGAAAATTCTGGCAGAGCTTTATAATAAAGCCCGCTTGATATTTAAAATCCGCCGCCTTTGATGACGGCGGATTTTTGTGTTTTTAAATAACTTTTTTGTTTGACATTTAGATAAGAATTTGATACATTTGTATCAGCCAATGGGAAGAGCCGTCAACCCTCGCAAGGGTTTGATGGCTCTTTTTGTTGTAAAAAAGCCTGAACCCTGCAAAAGCTAAAAGCAATTTACAGGAGAAATCAATGGACGACATAATGACATCCATTAAAGAACTCAGGAAGACCCTCGACGGCAAAATAGAATCCTGCATTACCAAAGAAAAAGCCGAAAAATTGGTGGAAGACGTAATCAACCGTCTTCATCCCTCAGCCAGCAAGGCCGTACTTCCCTCAAGCGAAAGCGACGTCTTGGAAAGATACTCCGCCTTTAAACGCAAATCTTCCGTCGTCGGCGAAGAAAAATGGACAAGCGAATACGGTTCCAAATTCGGCAATATGAAGAACTTCCTTTTGGCCGCTAAGAACCGTAATTCCGTACTTAATGATTTTAAATCGGTCTTAAGCGAAGGCGCTTCGGGCGGAACGGGCGGCGGATATTTGGTTCCGACGGAGTTTTCCGCGCAGGTAATCCGTATGATGAACGAATCCAGCCCCATAATGCAGATAGCCAATATTCTGCCTATGTCTTCTTGGAAGAGGCAAATCCCCAAACAAATGACAAATCTTCAAGTGGGTTGGGTTGCCGAAAACGGCGTCAAAGGCATATCAAATCCCACTTTCGGTCAGTTGGAACAAACGGCCAAAGTTTTGGCTACCGTCATTAAATGCACGGACGAACTTATCCGCGACAGCGCGATAAATCTTACGCAGTTTCTTTCAGAACTCGTCGCAGAAGCTATGGCTTTGGAAATTGAACGCGTAGCGCTTTTGGGAGGCTCCTCCGATCCTTTTACCGGCGTTTTGCACGCAAGCGGTGCGAACAAGGTTTCTATGAGCGGCGATAATGTCAGTTTTGACGATATCGCCAATTTGATTTTCAGCCTCAGCGAAGCAAACTCCAAAGACGGCGTTATAGTGCTTTCAAGGGCAGGGCTCAACAAGCTTATGAAGCTTAAAGACAGCAACGGCAACTATATTTGGGCTCCGCCTTCTATGGGCAGCCCCGCCACCATTTGGAATACGCCTTATGTCGTAAGTTCCCAAATACCCAATACCGTTACCCAGGCCGGCGCGCTCAGCGGCGGGGACGCTACAATAGCCTTTTTCGGGCGTTTCAACAAAAACCTTTTAATTTCCCCCAGGGAAGAAATGACGGTAAAAGTATCTCAGGACGCCGCCTCTTGGAACAGCGAAAGTTCCGGCTTGGACAGCGCCTTTATGATGGATCAAACCTGGCTGCGTTTTACACAGGCTTTATCTATCGACGTAACATTCGGCAGCGCGTTCAGCTACCTGATTTTTAAATAAAAACAATTTAAGGCGGCGCACTTAACGCCGCCTTTATAAGGAGCTTTTATGAGCGATACAATCCTGCCCGCCGGCAGTTTGGACAATTTAAAAACTTATCTCCGCATCTCTTCCGCGGATACTTCAAAAGACGCTCTTTTGAACTTACTTTTGGAATCCTGCACGCAAGCGGCGGAACTTTATATAGGGCGTTATATAATAGCCCGCGACATAATCGAAGAGCCTCACGATTTTGACGGCGTAAAAAGCCGTTATCTTCAGCTTGATCAGTACCCGGTCTGCAAGATAAATTCCATAATGCAAAACGGGGAAAGCTTGGACGTGTCTTCCCTCAAGGCCGATATGTACAACGGTCTTGTAAAAAAAAGTTCGCCCTGGCGCGGAGTGGTGTTGGTCAGTTACAAAGCCGGCATAGCTGCCCGGCAAGAGGACGTCCCTAAAAATATTCAGCTTGCTTTATGGCGTTGGATATCTGCCATCTTATCCGAACAGGAATCCGGCGGCGTTAAAAGCGAAACTTTGGGCGATTATTCCGTCAGCTATTACGACGAACGTCAAATCCCGCCTGCCTCGGCATTGCTCTTGGAAAGTTACAGGAAGGTTAATTTATGAGTTTTAAATGTCTTTTAAACCGCACTTGCGATATAGAACTTATTTCTTTGGCTTCTCCCGATAACTTTGGCGGGCGCACGGAGGAAAGCAAAACTCTTTTTACTTCTCTTCCGTGCCGTTTAAGAACGCGAAACGCCGGCGAAAAACGTTACAGTTCGCCTGAATATCAATATGCCACACATTCGCTTTATTTGGAATACGTAAAACTGCCTAAAGGGCGGCTTCGCATAAAAACGGGCAGCGTTTACTATGATGTTTGCGGCAGAATAGAACTTGGCGGCGCGCAAAAATATCTTTGCCTTTACTTGGAGAGGAAAACCGTATGCGCCTGAGTAAACCCAAAACAGAATTTTCGATAAGCCTAAACGTTTTTGAAAACTCTCTTAAAAAAGCTTTCTTTTCCGTTATGTGCAAAACCGCCGGGGAAATGGAACGCTCCTTAAAAGCTTCGCTTTCTCAGACCGGGGCGGAAATAAACGGAAAAAGAAAGCCCAGCCCGCCTTACTCCGCCCCTTATAAAGTAAGCGGTAATTTGCTTTCCTCCACCGGCGTAATTTACAAAGAAGGGGCAAACCGCGCGGTTATAAGAGCGGGCACCGATACTTCCCGCGCCCATTACGCTCCGTATTTGGAATACGGCACGGCAAGGATGAAGCCGCGTCCTTATTTGCTTTCCTGCGCGTCGGCCTATTTTAACCGCATACTCGCCGATTTGCGGGGGCTAAGGGGGGAACTGTGATACTTGAAGCCGTTTATTCTTACTTGGCCGGGAACGAGTCTTTGGCCTTGGCCTTGGGCGCCGATTCCAAGGACTCTAAAATATATCCCAATTATGCGGCGATAACATCCCGCGTGCCGTATATAGTTTACCGTTCGGCTAACCCGGGTGGCTCTTACGACGAAGTCCTTTCGGAAGAACAGGTAACATTTGTCATAACTTCCGATGAGTTTTGTCAAACCGCGCGCATAAGCGAAATTTTGACTTCCATTCTTGATTTAAACTGCGGCGAAATCGCCTCTTCCGAGCATAAAATTTATTATTGCAAAAAAATCGGCGGCAGCGATTTTATGGACGAATTGGGGCGTCATTGCCGCGCGGTGAATTTCATTTTCAAATTTAAATAGGAGATTTTTATATGTCATCAACAACTAATATAGTCGTCGGCGTAAGCGCAAGCGGAACCGTTAAAGCCAGCGAATACGGCGCGGCCGAAAGCGCCGCCCGCGATTTGGGTTTTATAAAAGGCGGCGTCAGCATAGAACACGAAGAAACCGCCTACGACGTTAAAGTGGATCAAGTCCTCGCACCGATAGAAAAGGTTACCACGGAAGAAAACCTAAAGATAAAATTTTCTCTTTCGGAAGCCACTCTGGAAAATATCGCCCTGGCCTTAGGCGTAAACTGCGGCGCGGGCAAAGTTGAGTTCGGCGATAAAACCGCCTCTTTGACAAAGACGCTTTTTATTAATGTAAAGGGTGCGGACGGCGCGTCAAGGAAATACACTTTTTGGAAGTGCCGCCCTACCGGCAAAACCGGGCAGACTTATAAACGCGACGGCGAAACTTTAATCGAAGCCGAATTTGACGTTTTGGCCGATATTTCCAAAGAGCGCGGCAAAAGATTCGGAATGATAGAAGATATCTAGCCCCCGCGCCCGAAAAGCGCGTTAAACCGTACGCCGGGCCCGGCGCAGAAACCGGGCCTTTTATAAACAGGAGATTAATATGACTGATTTGGAAGTCCTCTGCCCTAAAACGAAAAAAGTAAATCTTTGCGGGCGGGAAATTGAAATAAAACCTTTAAGCATAAAGCAAGCCGTTGATTTATGGCGCATAATCAACAGCTTTAAAATTGAAGCCGCCGCCGTCAAAGAAGGCCCTGAGGGTTTAAGGCTGGCTAAAATTCTTGATATGGCCGGCAGCAGCAAGAGCAAGGATATTCTAAATATTCTTACGGGCGGCGCTCTTAAAGACATATCAAACCCGCAGGAAAAAATAAGCCTCTTGGAGCTGAGTTTTTTGGCCGAGGCTTTAAGCGAGGTAAACGATTTTAAAACCTTGTTTTTAAATTTTACTCAGGCTCTGAAGGCAGCCGCGGGGCGGACGCGCTTTCAGACGCCGTAGCTTTCTGCGCGTCCGCTTACGGTTATCGCACTGAATATATACTCTCCCACGGCATTGACTGGCTTTTATGGGCTTGCCGCAAGGCGTCCGGGGGGTATAAAGCGGCTTCGCCGCGCGTCCTTTGCGAAGCCGATTTGGCAAAAATAGGAATAGGAAAATAATGGATAGCATAGCAAAATTCTGCGTTGAGCTTGAAGCCGTCTTCAACGACGGCGGGCTCAAAAAGATATATAAAGATTTCACTTCCGCCGGCGATGAAGTTTCCGCCATATTTGAAGAACTTAAGAGGGAAGCCCAATCCGGCGGGGACGTAATTGCCTCTACGGCTTTTTCGGGTTTTTCATCTTTACAAAATAATTTGGAAGATTTCTGCAATTTGGCTTCGGAATCTTTCGGACGCCTTGACGTTTTGATTAAAAACGTATGGGAAAATATGGCTTCAAGTTTTATAAACTCGCTGGCGAAAATGGCGGCCAACAATATTTTGGCTTCCGTATTCGGCGGCGGAGGTTTGTTTGGCGGGGTTTTCGGCGGGCTTTTGGGCAGCCGCAGAAGCGGCGGCCCGATAGATAAAACCGGCCCTTATTATTTGCACGCGGGGGAATTTGTCCTCCCGCCGGAGGTTGTCGGCGCGATAAAAGGGGGGGATTACTCCCCGCGTCAAAACGGCGGGCAGGTTTCTTCACCGTCTGCGGCTTCCGTAGTTAATATAACGGTAAATACGCCGCTTACCGTAAACGGTTCCGCGGAAAGAAGCGACGCCCAAAAACTTTGCGAAGAAATTTCCCGCGCGGCCCGTCGCGGCGTAAGTTGGGCCGTGGAACAGGCCAAAATAAGCTATAAAATAGGCCGCGAAAGGAGCTCGGAAAGTTCATTATGATTAAACCGATAGAAATTTTAAAACCGAATCTGCTTGATAAAGCCGATATTTTTGATTTTCAAGACAATGAAATAAATCTAAATCAAGGCCTTAAAAACAAGGTTGAGGGCGGGTTTAAAGCCGCTTTTGAAGAACCCGTAAAAATAAGCAAAATACTTATAAAAAATACGGATATCTCAAATATTCAAATAGCTTTTAAAGCTTCTGCAGAAGCTGAAAGTTTTACGCCTTTTGAAGGTTTTGCTTTGGCGCACAGCGGGCGCGATGTTCTGGTTTCTTTTTCCGTTCCGCTTGAAGCCGCCGCTTTTAAGTTTTCGTTTAACGGGGGTGATTCTTCCGGAAGCGTGTTTTTCCATAACTTGATTATTGCGGACTCGCTTCTTTTGTTGGATAAAGCTTTAAGTTCTTTTACGCCGTCCGCCTATTTACGCGGCGGATATCATTATACGGCGGCGGGTTCTCTTATAACTTGGAAAGAATTTTGCAAAAATTCAGGTTCGCTCACGCTTGAAAATTTGCCCGATTCTCTTAAGAAAACCCTCGAATATATCTGTGAAGAAAATGTATTCCTCACTTTTATTTTCTACGGTTCTTATGATTTGTCGCAAAGCGGGGAATACGCTCTTACCTCGCCCTTAAAAGCGGAACTCAGCCGCAGCGGCGGACTTTGGACCGTTCGTCTTGAAATGACGGAGAAATAGCTATGAAAGAACTTTCCTCTTTAATGCTTGCGGCTTTAAATTCTTCCGCCCCCGGATATAAAAAGAAGCTTCTTCTTTATCGTCGCGTTTGGGACGCAAGCGCCGAAAAATATTCTTTCGCCGAAGCGGAAGATATAACAAAATATGTAATAGAAACCGGTTCCGTAAAGTGGAAGCTTGATAATGAAGGCTACGGCGTATGGAACTCCGCCGGACTTTCCGTTACACTGGCGGAGGGGCTTTTCCCTTCGGGGGAAGCTTCCTCCGCATACGGAGCAAGAATAGATGTGTACGCCGGCGTTTTAAGCGCGGAAGGGGAAATTTACTCCAAAATCTTCCGCGGATTTATTATGCGCGAACCTTCTTTTAATTTTGAAGAACGCTCTTGGATAATTTATTTAAGCGGGGAACTTTCCCGTTTGGGGGATTACGGCGCGTCGGAACTTTCAATTCTTAAAAAAGAAGTTTTGCTTTCTTCCCGCGCGGCGGATTCTCCGCTTTCGGAAGATGATGATTATTTTGAATTTTCTTTGCCGGATAAAGCCGTCGGAGAAGTTCTGGATTTGCGCTGCGGGCCCGCTTCCGATGGCTTTGAATCGGCGGTTTCTCTCAAGGCCGTCAACGAATACGAAGCAAGTTCTTTAAATTCCTATAAATATCCCGCAAAAATTACTTTGCTTTCCCCTTTGAAGCCCGGCTTTGCCTTATGGGTTTCATACAGGGTATGGCATACGGATAAAAGCATTGAATGGATTTTGGAAAACACTCTTAAACTTTGCGGCAATCCAGAAAAATATATAGAAAACGTAAACTATGAAGGCAAAATAGAAGCCTTTTTCGCTCAGCCTTCCGACGCAGATTTTTTGCAAGGCACTTATGATTTCGCGGAAGTTTCCCAAGATACTGTTACATTGCCGTCATCTTTTCTTAAAGACGCTTCTTATGACTGGCAGGTTATAGTTCAGCCGAATTTGCCTTTTCAGCTTACGCCCAACAGCGTAGGTATAGACGACGGTAAATTGAATGTTCCGGGCTTGGTCGCCGCGCCGTGTACACAGGCATACGGTACTTGGGAAGTTGAATGTACAATGCTTTGGAACGAAACCATCGCCCAGTATTTTTATTATGTTTGGAGCGGCGATCCGTCAAACGGCGGCGGTTATTGCTTCCAGCACACCAAGTATGACAGTTACCGTTTATTTTTCGCTTTTTTTAAAGTTAAGGACAATAATTATGAACAACTGGGTATGGTTTGGATGGACAGAAATAATCAAACTTACCGAGTTCGTTACAGAATTTGCCGTTACGAAGACGGCTCCGTCCGTTTTATGGTAAAACCTCTTACTCCCGTAGAAGGCCCTTGGAATGATTTTGGCATAGTCTTTACCGATAATGAATATCAAACCAGCGATTATCACCGTATTATTATGAACGAATACGGCAATAATCATTTTTATTCGATAAAATTAAGCCCTCAGGCGGCCACCGGCAGCGGCGACGCCGCCCCTTACGCCAATTATTACAGCCCGGTTATAGACGGCGGCTCAAGGCTTTCTTCCTGGAAGAATTTTACTGCTTCCGGCGAAGCCGGCGGCGGAAGCTGCTCTTACTACACAAGAAGCAAAACCGCTCAGGATTTGCCTTGGGGGGATTGGAACCTTATAGAGCCCGGTTCCGTCATAGACGAAAGCGGCCGTTACTTACAGCTTAAATGGGCCGGAAAAAGCGACGCGGCCCAAACATCCGTCCCCAAACTTACCGGGTGGCGCGCCGAGTGGGAAGCAAGCGGCGTCAATATAGCAATGATAAACACTTCGTCAATGAGCTGCCTTGACGTAGTGCGGGAGCTGGCGCGTTTAAGCGGATATCAGATAGGTTTTGATTCCGAGGGGACTTTCTTTTTTAAGCAAAGGCCGATTTTAAGTTCGCCGTCTTTAAAACTTACCCAAAGGGATATTATAAGCGTTGAAAGCGTTAACGGCGGGGCGGACAAGCTTTATAACCGCGTAAGCGTCAACTTCGGCGACTATACTTGTATAGTGGACGATTTTACGCTCGGTTTGCCGCGCCCCAATCTTATTGATAAATACGGACTTAAAGAACTTTCCTTGTCTTCCGGCGCGCTTTTGCCGGCACAGAACGCCAATTTGGCCAGGGCCTGCGCCCCCGGGATATATAAGGAAGCCGGAAAATTAAAAAAACGCGCGGCGGTGGTATGCCGCTTTCTGCCGCAGATAGAGCTTGGCGACGTCGTTGAGGTCGATTTCGCTCCGTATCTTAGCGGAAATATGACGGTTGAAGGCTTGGAGTTCAATTTAAACGATTGGACTTTAAGGCTTGATTTGTGTTCTTGGGAGGCTTAACTATGCAGAACGAAACACTTTTTTATCAGTCGGGCTCGGCGAAATATTGGCTTGTTTTGCTCTGCGCCGCAAAAAATATTTTATATATTGCGGCCGCCGCGCTTTCGTTTTCTTTATGGTTCGCTTCCACGGTAAATACGCCTAATCGTCTTGAGACTCTTGAAGAGCGCATCACATTAATAAATGCGGCCCAAAGCAGGATTGAAGGCAGGCTTGAGTTCGCCTTGGAAGATTTACGCTTCTTAAAAAACTCTATGAATAAAAAATAAAGGAGAAACAATGTTTTCAAAATTAATCAAATTGTGTTTAAAAATAAAAAATTTTCTGAAAGGTAAAAAAATTTACATAGCCGCAGTGATTCTTATTTTGCAGGCTTTACTCGGCTATGCCGGGGAACTGATTGATTTGGCCTCCATTGCGGATTTCATCAACTGGTGCGGGGAGCTGGCTTCCAATGATTTTACCGCCCGTTTACTTGAGGGCTTGGGGATATTCGGTCTTCGCTTTGCATTCGGCGCAAAGAAAACTCCTCAAAACCAAGCCAAAGCTGATTAATAGGCAGTTTGTATCCGACGTAAAAAAGCCCCGACGCAAAAAACGCCGGGGCTTACTCCGTAAAACTTAAATATTTTTACAATATAAAGTTTAACAGGCCCCCTATAAGAACGGACAATATTAAAGTAAGGAATATTATTTTAAGTCCGTCTTTAAGCCCTCCTTCCCTTAAAAGTACGAAGAACGAAGCCGTACACGGCATATACATCGCCATAAATACGCAGGCTATAAGCATTTGCTTGCCAGTAAGAGCAAAAGGCGTTAGCAACGCTATGGAAACATCTTTCCTTAAAAAGCCCAGAAGTATGACGGAAGCGGTTTCTTTGGGCAGGCCCAAAACATAAGTGACCAATCCTTGCATAGCGTTTTCAATTAAATTTATAAGGCCCGTCATATCGGCAATGGTTATTATAAACATTCCAGCTATTATCAGCGGTATTGCTTCCACTATAAAATCTTTTGCTCTTCTGCCGAGCTGTTTTATAAAAGGAACAAACTTAGGCCACTGCCAACCGGGCACTTCCATAAAAATGTCGGAAGTATCTCCCGGCAAAATTTTATTTAAAGCCAAGCCCGCAAGCAGGCCGGTAGTCAGCATTATCGCGAAGATTCCCAACAGATAACCTATGCCGTAAGGCGCCACTACCGAGAACATCATCGCCGTTTGGGATATGCAGGGAACCATCATCAAAATAAGCACCAAAGCGATTATTTTCTGTCTTTTCGTTTCCAAAGAGCGCACCGCCATAATGGCAGGAACCTTGCAGCCGAAGCCGAGCATTATCGGTATTGCGCTGTAACCGTGAAGCCCTATTTTGTGCAGCAGCGAATCAAGCAGTATCGCCAAGCGCGGCAGATACCCAAGCATAGAAAGGAAATCCAGCACCGCGTAAAAGGATATGACATAAGGCAAAACGTCGACGAAAGCTATTTTTACGCCTTCGGAAAGTATGCCCAATCCGCCCGTTACTTCCGACGCGCTTCCGAAGAGTATCGTATAAATGAAAGTTCCTTCCGTAAAACTGAAAATATGCTGCATTAAGGGAAGGTAATAATTTTCATAAACGGGCGTAAGCAAATCTATACAGTTTTCGCCGACAAAATGTATTATGAAAAATGAAACCATCATCACCAAAAAAGCCAAAGGCAGTCCGAACCAACCGGAGGAAGCCGCTTCTTCCAGTTTTTCTATCAAAGAGGGGTGCCTGTGCGTTATTTTTTGGGCTTGCGCGCTTATTTTGCCGATAAGCTTCCATTTTTCGTCTTGGTCGGAAGGTATTTGTACGGGATGGTAATGCATTTTGCCGGTGGCAAGATTGTCTATCGCGCTTGAAAGCTCTTTAAAGCCCATACCGTTAGTCCCGTTACTGGCTATTACCGGCACACCCAAGAAGTCCGAAAGTTTTTGAGTATCTACTTCGATGCCTTTTTTCTTTGCGATGTCAAATTTGTTTAAAAGCAGCACCGTAGGCTTGCCCAAAGCTATAATATCCAAAGCAAAATACAAATTCCTTTCAAGATGTTGGGAATCCAATACGTATATGGCTACGTCATAAGGAGTATTTTTGATAAGCATACAGGATTCTTCATCGGTACGTGATTCTTCCTGCAAACTGTAAATGCCGGGCATATCGTAAACGGTATAAAAATGCTTGTTTATTACGGTTTCTCCGTTTAACAGGGAAACGGTCGTCCCCGGATAATTGGAAGCGTCGGTTTTTACGCCGGTCAGGCGGGAAAACACCGTACTCTTTCCGACATTCGGGTTACCCATTAAAAATATTACTTTTTGAGTGGTTTCTATCAAGATATGTTCCGCAAATTCTTTGCCTACGGCTATTTCCACGCCGTCTGCGTCAATAAGTATGGGGAAAGAGGAGTTCTTGCGTTTTACTTCGCAGCCTTTGTGAAGGCCCATTGCGTTTAAGCGGTTCTTAACTTTTTTGTCGGAGTGGGCTATTGCCGCAACAGTACCGTACCCGTTCTTTTTAAGTTCACTGAGTTTTTTTATCGTAGTAAATGGCTGTGCCATAGAAATGTAAATTCCTGTATCGTTTATAATTGATAAGGCTTTAAAAGTAAGTCTTAACTAACAAAATTATATAATAAACGGAGCTTTTATACAAATTCCGGTTTTCGGTTCGTCGGTTTTATGGACAGAAAAAAGCCCCCGATATGCGGGGGCTTTTAAGATTTTAAAGTCGGCTTTTATTTGTTTTGTTTAGCCGCTTTGGCTTCCCTTTCGGCTTTTACTATTTTGGCTTTTGCCATTTGATTTTCAAGGAAAGCTATATATTCGTCTATATCTTCTATATTATTCCAGAAGCGTTCTTCTTCCGTCTGCTTGCGGAGCTGCATTTGTTCCTTATACGCTTTGCGGAGATCTTCTTCCTGGGCGTAGCGTTTTTCTTCGGTGTCCAAAATGGCCGCGAGTTTTGTATTGTCGTTGGCCCTTGCGATTGAAGTCAAACTCGGGGCTTCTTCATTCTTGATAAGCGGGTTTGCGCCGTAACTTACGAGCAAAGCCGCTACTTTTGTGTAATTGCCGTTTACGGCGTAATAAAGGGCGGTGTTTTCTTCGTTATCCCAAGCGTTGGGTTCCGCGCCTTTTTTAAGTAAATCATAAGTCATTTTATAATCGCCTCTTTTAGCCGCGGCGATGAGGGGGGTGGAATTTTCCGCTCCGTAGGAAAGATTTGCGTCGGCATATGCTACGTTTATTACGGTGTTAAATACCGGATAGTCGCCGTTTTCCACAGTCCAGGAAAGAGCGCTTCTGCCGAGCTTGTCCTGATCGTTTATGTTTGCGCCGATTTTCAGCAGTTCCTTTACCAGTGTATTGTTGTTGTTTTTGGCTGCCAAAATAATAGGCGTGGTGGCAAGCATATCCTGAGTTTGCGGGTTTGCGCCTTCAGTCAAAAGCAATTTTACTATTGAATTGTCGCCGTTCTGCACCGCGTGCATAAGGGCCGTTCTGCCGGTATTGTCTTTAACTTCAAGGCCCGGGTTTAACGTCAAAATATCTTTGACGAATTTAAAATCGCCTGTATCTACTGCCGCCATAAGCGGAGTGTAGCCGAAATTGTTTTTGGAATTTATGTCCGCTCCTCTGGCCATAAGCCTTTTTACGGTTACGAGGTCTTTTGCGCCGGCTGCGGAAGTTATAGAAGCGGCCAAAGCCGTTTCCTTGTCGTTTATTTTTATGACTTGGGTGTCAAGCAGTTTCAGAACTATTGAATGATGTTTGTTTTCTGCAGCGTAATTTAAAGCGGTTTTGCCGTTTTTGTCTTCGAGGTTCGGATTCGCGCCGTATTCAAGCAGAATGTTTACAATATCCAATCTACCGTTTTTTGCGGCTTCCATTAGAGGGGTAATTGAATTTTTTGAAGGTTCGTTTACCTTGGCTTCGTGTTTTAAAAGCATTTCGGTAATGGCCGCATCGGTTTCCGGTCCGGCCGCCGCCACGAGCGGGGCGGTGCCTTCGTCATTCTTTTCATTCGGGTCGACGCCGGCGTAAAGCAGAATATTGATTCTGTCGACGTCATTGTCGCCGATTGCTTTTATTAAAGTGGTGTTATAAAGGTAAGAATACTGAGGCTTTTGCTTGGCTTTCTCTGCGTCGCCGCCCAAGATTTCGCCGTAAGCGCCTTTCTTCTGCCCCTGTGCGCAGAGCGTTAAAGCCAGAGCGCAAAAAGTAAAAAAGACAAATGTTTTTCTTAACATATATATCTCCTGTAACAGAATACTAATTAACATATTATTAAAAAGAACCGCGCTTTACAAGGATTTTATTTAAGTTTCGGTATGGTATTCATAATGCGTTTTTGCCGTTTTGTCCGTCTTAGCAAATAAATTAATAATATGCTACAATTACCGCAGACCGACGATATCGCGCGCGCAGGAGGAAAGAACGTGGATTTTGATTTGTTTTCCAAATTGTCGCTTATACCGGCCGCTTCTGGGCGGGAAGAGCTTTTGGGCGGGGAAATAGCCCGTATGATAAAACCATATTGCGACGCCGTAAACGTCGACGCTATGGGCAATGTAACGGCCTTAAAAAAAGGAACCGGCGGTAAGAAAATTATGCTTGCCGCGCATATGGACGAGGTGGCCTTAAAAATCCGCTATATAGATGAAAAAGGCTTTTTGTATTTTACGCTTACGGGCGGCATAGACCCGAGAACTCTTCTTTCCCAAAGGGTTTTGGTGCAGACCGAAGAACACGGCCTTATACCCGGCGTAATCGGTGCGAAAGCCGCCCATTATTTAACCGCTGCGGAAAAGGCTCAGCCTGTGGACGCGGCTTCCCTTTGTATAGACTGCGGTTTTAACTTTGAAGAGATTTCAAAAATAGTTTCGATAGGCGATCCCGTCGTTTTGGACAGAACCCCGGCGGAACTCGGCGGCGGGCTTTTTACTTCAAAAGCCATTGACGACCGCGCAGGCGTTTATATTCTTGTTCAAGTCCTCAAAAATATGCCTAAAGAGCATAAGGACGATATTTACGTCGTCTTTACCGTTCAGGAGGAATACGGCCTTATAGGTGCCCACGCTGCGGTTATGGCGATACGCCCGGACGTCGCTTTGGCCGTTGATACCACCGGCGCATTGGATACCCCGGGTATGAGTCCTAGGGATTATGTTGTTTCTCTGGGCAAAGGCATTGGCATTACTTTGGCCGACGGCACTACTTTGGCGGACAGGGCTTTGAGTCAAAGACTTATAAAGATTTGTAAAAATAAAGGTATAGCTTATCAGCTGCGCGTAGCGGCGCGCGGTTCCAACGACGCAAAGGCTATGCAGCGCGAATCGGGGCCGGTAAAAGCGTCCGCCCTGAGCGTGCCTGTGCGCTATATCCATTCCAATGTGGAAACGGCGAGCAAACACGATATTGACGCCGCTTATAATCTTGTTTTGAACTTCCTCTCGGAAGGTTTTGAGGGGTAAGGAGCGAGTATATGGTAAATCCGTCTGATTTTAAACTCAGCAGTAAAAAAAATTCCTATTTTAAAGTTGAAGACATACTTAAAGACAGTTCTTATCGCTTGTCTGAAAAAGATAAAAAAGCCCTGACGGGGGCCGATATAATTTACAGGGCGCTTTGCGCTATGCTTTATAACTATGCTCCGCTTTCCGGGCATCCGGGCGGCAGTATATCTTCCGGCAGGATTGCGGCTTCTTTGGCCTATAAAATAATGGATTACGATTTTAAAAATCCAGATTTGCAGGAAGCCGATATCCTCTCTTATGCGGCGGGCCATAAAGCTTTGGGCCTTTATGCTATGTCCGCTTTGAGAAACGAAATCGCAAAAGCTTTTCGCCCGGATTTGCTCGCGCCGGAAAAACGCCAGCTTAGGCTTGAAGATTTGCTCGGCTTTAGGAAATCTCCCGCGGCGGGAACGGATCTTGTAAAAAAATTCTCTTCCAAAGCTTTGGACGGCCATCCCGTACCGATAACGCCTTTCGTAAAACTTTCTACGGGGGCTTCCGGCATAGGTTTGGGCTCAAGTATAGGCTTGGGGCTTGCCGCCGCTTGTTCTTATAAGGAAAATACTCCCAAAATAAACATCATTGAAGGCGAAGGCGGCCTTACCGCAGGCAGAAGTGCGGAAGCTTTGGCGATAGCTTCTGCCGCCGGGCTTGATAACGTGATTTTGCATTTGGATTGGAACCAAGCTTCAATAGATTCCGACAAAGTAACCGCCGATGAAGAAAGTCGCGGCGATTATACGGCTTGGACTCCCGCGGAACTTTGTTATATAAACGGTTTTAACGTAATAGAAGTAGCCGACGGTATGGATTTTGAACAAGTATATGCGGCGCAGAAATTCGCTTATAATCTTAATAACGGCTGCCCGACAGCGATAATTTATAAGACGGTAAAAGGCTGGCATTACGGCATTGAAGGCAAAGCCAGCCACGGCAGCGGGCACAAGTTCGCATCAGAGGGCTTTTATAAAGCAATGGAAGAACTTGAAAACGCTTTCGGCGTAAAAATACCGCGTTTTGAAGGTGAGCAAACCCCTAATAATATAGAGCGCAGTTTTTGGGATTGCCTGCTTTGCGTAAGGGGCATAGTCTCAGGGAATAAAGAAGTTTTTGAGCCTTTGGCTGAAATGCTTGTTTCCTCGCGCGGCAGGCTTTCCGATTTAAAACGCAAAGCGTGCGTGCCGGAAGTTCAAAAAGTTTATACGGCTTTTACGCCTGACAAAACGCCCGAAGCTTTCACTTTTCCCGTCGGTGAGGCCCAAGCTTTAAGGACGGTTATGGGCTCGGCTTTGGCTTATATTTCCCAGGAAACGGGCGGTGGCATTTTGGTAAGTTCCGCAGATTTATCGGGCTCTACCGGTGCGGGGGCTGTTGCAAAGCCCTTTGCAAAAGGTTTTTACAATAAATATACAAACCCGGAAAGCAAATATATATCCTCCGGCGGTATTTGCGAAGACGGTATGTCCTCCGTAATGAGCGGCGTATCGGCATACGGCACGCATATCGGCCTTGCGGCTTCTTACGCGGCTTTTACTTCCGCTATGATGCACACACAGGCACGTTTGCACGCAATAGGCCAACAATGCTGGAAGGAAGCCACCGGCAACCCGGAAAGAACTTTTATAATCTTTACGGGCCACGCCGGTATGCAAACCGGTGAAGACGGCCCAACCCACGCCGATCCTCAGGCTTTGCAGCTTATTATGGAAGATTTCCCCAAAGGTGCGGCGATAACGCTTACTCCTTTGGACGGCAATGACGTTTGGCCCGTTTTGAGTGCGGCTCTTTTAAAAAGGCCGGCGGTGCTTTACCCGGTCGTATCTCGCCCCAACGTCAAAATTATAGACAGAGCCGCTTTAGGTGCGGACGGGCCTGAAGCCGCCGCAAAAGGCGTATACAGGCTTTGTAAGTCCTCCAAAGAGACCCCCGACGGCGTTATAGTTGTGCAGGGCCCGGGCGCGGGGGAAGTGTTCTGCGCGGAAGTTTTGCCGGAACTTAAAAAAAGAGGGCTTGAAATCAACGCTTATTATGTAACTTCCCGCGAACTTTTTATGACTTTGCCCGAGGAAGAGCGCGAAGCCTTGTTCCCGTACAAAGATATGCAAAAAGCCATAGCTTTGACGGATTTTACCTTGCCGACGATGTATTGTTGGCTTAAATCAAAAATGGGCGCGGAATATTCCATTTATCCTTTTATGCAGGGCAAATATATGTCCAGCGGAAAAGCGAAAGACGTTTATAAAGAAGCGCATATGGACGCAAAAGGCCAGCTTGAAAAGATAGAAGCCTATCTTGAAACGATAAAAGCCGGGAAATGGCAATAGATTTAATTCATTAAGGAGAGTGCAAAAATGGCAGAACAGAAACCTTATCTTACCGGAAGAACGTATATCTTCAGAATACAAAAAGGCAAAGACCTGATGGAAGCTTTAACGGATTTTTGTCACGACAATCAGATAAAATGCGGTATCATCAACGGAACCGGTGCATTGGAAAACGCCACCCTTTCCAGCTATGACCAATCCAAAAAGAAATATGATAAACGCGTAGTTGCAAAACCTATGGAAATGGTAAGCCTTATGGGCAATGTCAGCATTATGGATAACAGAGCCAATGTCCGCGCTGATGTCGTTTTGGCCGACGCGGAAGGCAATATGGACGGCGGGCAGCTTACGGCCGGTACCAAAGTTTTTGTAGCGGAAGTTTATATACAGGAATTGGTCGGCGAGCCGAAAGTTAGAAAACAAGATAAAGTAACCAAATTAAATATTTGGATGTAGTTTTTGTCAGATTTGGTTTAGAAGTTTTAAAGGGCGGAGAGCTATCTCTTCGCCCTTTTGCTGATAAATTATTGATGTAAGTTGCAGCAGTAATCTTACTCGTGTTACATTAAGTGTTTTCGCTTGGAAAACTTTTATATTTACGCAAATTTAAAATTTTTCCTCAAATTCTTTTTTTAGCTCGCCGTATCCGGCGGAGTCAAGTTCCGCATAAGGTATAAAGCGCAGGGCCGCGCTGTTCATACAGTATCTTGTGCCGGTGGGGGAGTGGACGTCGCCTTCAAACACATGCCCCAAGTGGGAGCCGCCTATCTTACTGCGTACTTCCGTCCTTTGCATTCCGTGGGAGTTATCCTGATTAAAAATAACCGCGTTGCCGCTGATAGGCGCGCTGAAACTGGGCCAGCCTGAGGGGCTTTTGTATTTTTGTTCGGAAGTAAAAAGCGGTTCGCCGGTAACTACGTCCACATAAAGGCCCTTTTCGTAAAAATTCCAGTATTTGTTTTTAAAAGGAGGTTCTGTCGCGGCTTCTTGTGTTACTGAGTATTCTTCGGGGGAGAGTTTCTTTTTTATATGAGCTTGGGACGGCTTTGAATACTCGGCCTTAACTTCCTCTTTCCCGCTGAATTTGGCCGCGCAGGTTGATATTTTTCCTCCGGAAATATGGCAGTATCCGCCGGGGTTTTTCTGCAAATATTTTTGGTGATATTCTTCCGCCGGATAGAAAACTTCAAGCGGTTTTATTTCCACCTTAAATTCGCTTTGGTTTTGGCGTACTTCTTCTGCCGCGGCTTTTATGGCGGGCAAGTCGGCTTCGTCGGTATAATAAACGCCGGTTTGATATTGAGTGCCGAGGTCATTTCCCTGTTTGTTTTCGACCGTAGGGTCTATAACGTAAAAATAAGCTTTAAGTATGTTTTCGAGAGGGATAATTTGCGGATCGTAATCAATTTTTACCGTTTCTTTATAGCCCGTATTCCCGGCGCATACCAGTTTATAATCCGGGATAATTTCTTTATTGCCGTTTGCGTAGCCCACTTGTGTGTTTACGACGCCTTTAAGGCTGTCCATAAGTTTTTGCATTCCCCAGAAACAGCCTCCGGCCAAGTATATGGTTTTTAAGGTTCTTTCTTTATTGTTGTTTTGCATAAAATGGGTGTCCCCGTCGTTTTGTTTGAATTTGGCTTTCAGGCCGAACATAAAAATCAGCGACAATATTATTATTGCCGAAATAATATATTTCATAATGCCCTCCGTCTTAACAAACGGGCCTTTACCCCTTAATTTATTATAGGGTTATTGGGTAAATTTGCAAGCTTCGGGCGCAGAACTTTCAAAAAAGCTAAAATATGATTATGTACAAACCTCTGATACTCTTGATAATATCAAATATATTTATGACTTTCGCTTGGTACGGGCATCTTAAGTTCAAAGATAAAGCTTTATGGTTGGTTATTTTAGTAAGCTGGCTGATAGCTTTTGTGGAATATTGCTTTCAGGTTCCGGCAAACAGGATAGGCCACGCTTATTTTTCCGCCGCACAGCTTAAAGGTATGCAAGAAGTCATAACTTTGGTTGTTTTCGCGCTGTTTAGTATATTTTATCTTAAAGAAAATCTGCGCTGGAATCATTATGCCGGTTTTGTTTTGCTAGTTTTGTCCGCCGTACTGATATTTAAAAAATAGGACTTTAGGCCCAGCGAGAAGCGGGCCTTTTGCTTTTTGTGGGCAAGCTTGCCATTTAATATAATCTTAATATGTATATTTATTCCAAACTGATGTTTTTTTGTCTGCTCGCCTGTTTTCTGGGGGCGTGTTCTTCCGCCCAACAAAAGCGGGATACCTGCTGCGGAGAAGGCGCAAGCAGGACTTTTTATTTTAAATACGGTTCTTCCGCTTTGGACGTGGCAACCAAGGAATCCGTAAAAAATTTGGCGCAGGATTTATCTTGTTATAAGGGCAATGTTCGGCTTGAGGGCCATACCGACGCCGTCGGCAGTGCGGACTTTAACAAAAAACTGGGGCTGCGCCGCTCAAAAGCGGTTGAGGACTTCCTTATAAGTTTGGGCATAGAGCCATACAGAATCAAAACGATAACTTACGGTAAAGAAAGGCCTCTGGCGGAAGGTTCCGGCCCGGAAGTCAATGCTCTTAACAGGTGCGTTGTGATTGTGT
This sequence comes from Elusimicrobiota bacterium, assembly GCA_029008615.1. Taxonomy (GTDB): domain Bacteria; phylum Elusimicrobiota; class Elusimicrobia; order Elusimicrobiales; family Elusimicrobiaceae; genus Proelusimicrobium. Next base: position 21,785 of record JAQXJI010000022.1, read on the forward strand.
TTGAAGGCGTTTCTGAGTAAAAATCTAAATCTATTTTGGCGGAATATTTATGAAAATTAATTTAAACATTTGCGGGGCCGTACTTTTTATTTTACTATCGGCTTTGCCTTTAAACGCGCAGTTAAACAAACTTCAAAGCGATATTGCGGAGTCAAAGAAAAAGGCTGAAATCGCAAAGGCCGAACAGGCGGTAAAAAACGCCGACAGGCAGGAAAAAGAAATTTCCGCCGCCAAAAAAGAAGTTTCAAAACAAATTAAAGAAAAGCCCGCCTCCCCCAAGATTGTTACTTTAAGCGAAATTAAATTTTCTCCATCGCAGATACTTCCGCAAAGTTTCCTTGACGAAATCCGTAAAGAATATACCGGCAAGCCCCTGAGCGCGGAAGATATAGATAATATCCTAACCAAAGTCAACAATAAATATTTATTTTTGGGATATATAGCCGCCAAAGCTTATTTGCCCGAGCAGGATATAACTTCCGGCGTTATGTTTGTCAGCCTTATGGAAGCCAAAATAAACGAAAGCAAGATAATAGGTAATAACACCACCAGCGCAAATTTTATCAATTCCAGGATACGCCTTATCGGCTGCGATATGATAAACGTAAACGATATTGAGCGCGATATACTCTATTTCAACGCTTCAAACGACGTTAAAGCCCGCGCCGCTTTGGAACCCGGCCCGGTTTACGGCACAACCGATATTAATTTGGTAATGACGGAGCCTTCCCGCCTTTCTTTAGTAGCTTTCAGCGATAATGCCGGGCAGGAAGACACCGGGCTTGAGCGTTACGGCGCTTATGCGGTTTTAAGGAGCCTTACGGGACAGCGTGATATTTTAACTTTCGGCGGTATGCTTTCAAAGGGGAGCGAAAGTTATTTCGCCTCTTACGAGATACCCGAACCCCTGTTAAAAACCAGAATTGGCGTCGGCTTTGATTATTCCACTACGGAAATTATCAGCGGCCCGCTTCATCCTTTAAATGTTGACGGTCATTTTTACGATTATTATATCTACGTCAAAAAGCCTTTTTGGGTTACGGAAACGATGATAAGCAATTTTAATTTGAATTTTTCCGCTAAAAACGGTGCGAATTACGTTGACAGTTACCGCACTCAAACCACCAAAACCGATCTCATAACGCTTTCTTTGGATAATATTTGGATTTTTAACGGCGGATATCTTTTTAATTTAGTTTCGGCGGGGCAGGGCGTAAAAGCATTGGAAGGCAAAAACGAATTTACAAAAATTAATTATTCGGGGGAATTTCAAACCGCGCTTTGGGGCCCTTTGGCTTTTAATCTTAAAGGCAAAGCCCAAATTAAAGCCGGCGGGCATAATTTGCCTTCTTCGGAGCAATTTCAGTTGGGCGGCGTTAATACCGTACGCGGATATACGGAAGGTATGCTTATAGGCGATAAAGGTTTTGACGTTATGAGCGAACTCCAATTTGATTTTACTTCCCCGCTGCCGCGTTTTATAACTTATGCAAAACTGTTCGTTTTTTTTGATTACGGACGCATTTACCCTTCCAAAGACACCATTACCCCGGAAGGTTACGATAAAGATATTTACAGCGCGGGCGGCGGCTTGCGTATGGGCTTTTTTAACAGATTGGACGGCAGTCTTACGCTAGCAAGGACTTTAAACGAGCATCCTTCTTTCGGGGAGAATGAAACGAAAGTTTTATTTTACGTTCAGGCCAGGATTTTCTAGGAGAAATAAATGTTTAAAAAAATATCAGCGGTAATTTTAAGTTATGTTTTAATGACGTCTTCCGTCTTCGGCGCAATGATAACTCCCGACGGAAAAACCAATACGACGGTCAACGTAAACGGGAATATTTCCGATATACACACCGGCACCGTTTCCGGGCAGACCGGGTTTAACTCTTTCTCAAACTTTGACGTATATCAAGGCCATACCGCAAACTTATATTTGCCCGAAGGCACCAAAAATCTTATTAACCTGGTACACGATAAAATCAGCAATATAGACGGCGTATTAAACGCTTTTAAAGACGGCAAAATCGGCGGGAACGTATTTTTCCTTAACCCAAACGGCATAGCGGTGGGCGCAAGCGGCGTGATAAACGTCGGCACGCTTACTTTGGCCACGCCAACCAAAGAATTTATGGATAATGTAATATCTTCCGACAGGACGGTATCTTCCCAACTTACAAAAGCTATTTTGGCCGGGGATATGCCCTTAAATCCGCTCGGTTTAATATCCGTAAAAGGCAAAATCAACGCGGCCGGCGGCGCGGCTTTTATGGGCGGCGACATAATCAACCGCGGCAATATAAAAACCAATTTTGAAGTTTCCGACATCGTCAATCTTGAAAACAAAAACCTTGAAAGCGAAGTCGTTGTAAAAGACGGACGCGTGCTGATAGTCGCCAAAAACAATTTTATTAACGAAGGATCAATTATCGCAGACGGGGTTGAGGGCAAAAACGCCGCCGACATAAACATAAAAGCCGGCGGGGATATTTCGCTTAATTCCGGCCTTATTTCCGCTTCCGGCGAAGGGGAAAATTCTTCCGGCGGGAAATTGATCTTATGGGCCGACGGAAAAAGCTTCTTTAACAAAGGCGCGTCCCTTTTAGCCAAGGGTGGCAAGAGCGGCGACGGCGGATTTATAGAGTTCAGCGCGGGCAAATTGGTTGATTTGGCCGGCGGTCTTTTTGACGCTTCTTCTTACTTGGGCAAACGCGGTTCGGTTTTTATTGATCCCAAAGATATCGTAATTTCAGAAGATTTCCTTTCCTCCGGCGCGGATTACAATTTGACGGCGGATAATTCCATAACCCTTAAAGAGGGAAAAACGATTTCAACCTCAAAAGCGGGTGCGGCTTCCGGCAATGTTTCTTTAACGGCAAAAGACATTCTTTTGGAAAATAATTCTTCCATAGACGCTTCCGCCGCTGCGGGGCAAACCGCCGGCGATATTACATTGACGGCCAAAGATTTTTCCGACGGATATATGGTAAAGAACAATTCCGCGTCCGTAACTTTGGGCGAGGGCGTAAGCTTAAAAGGCAAGAACATAACCGTTACTTCCACGGCGGATAATACGCGACTTTTTGACGATGATTCCGTAGCCGCGACTGTAGGCGAATACACCATAGGCGAACTTGGCGACACGACGCTTTTAGGCGGGGCGATAGTAAGCGACGTAGATTCTGAAATTATTATCGGCAAAAATTCCAAAATTGAAGCTTCCGGCGACGTTAATATTGAAACCCTGGGCAAGGCCAACGGCGCCATGAGGGCCATAGGCACTGCTGTAGCTGCAGTATACGGGGAAAGCGACGTTTATGCCAACTTGAACGTGTGTGAAGGGGCGGGAATTAACGCCGGCGGCAAAGTAAACTTATCAGCTAAAACAGAGTCTTCTTTGGATGTGTCTTCCTATGCTATTTCCACGGCCAATACCCCTGTGCCGGGCGACGGTGCACTTTCCATCGGCAAAATGACGGTAAATAATAATGTCGTTTTGGAGGCAGGGTCTAAAGTCAGCGGAAGCGAAGTTTCCGTTGAGGCTGTTACGGATAAGGAAATGTCGGTAACTTCTTTCAGCGGAGCTTTTGATAACGGCTATGCCGCCCTTTCCGTAACTTATTCAAAGTCGGACGTGAATAACGGCATTGACGCAGGTGGGGAGATAACTTCCTCCGGGAAGACTGTAATCACTTCCCAAATAAACAGTACTGGTAATAAGACTTCATCCAATACTGGCACAGGTACTTCTGCTATTATGACACCCGTTTTAAAAGCTTTGCATTTTGCTCATGATAAAATAGGTAGCTGGCTTAAAAAGAAAAATGTTCAGACAAATAATCAAAGCAATGTAAAAATCGGGCTTTCTGCCGCCCTTTCTTACAGCGATCAAAATAATACTTCCACGGCCAAAGCTGGGGGGACTATCACATCGGGATCGGATTTGGAAGTTACATCAACAATAACCGACGCGGTTATAAGGCAATCTGCTAGTGCTTCGGTTGATTCTAAGGACGGCGCACACGAAAAGGAAAACGCTGTGGCCGGATCTGTCGGTATAGCTTCCTATAACAATACGTCCACGGCTTATATAGCGGAAGACGCCGTAGTGGACGCAAGGGGCCCGCTTACGGTGGCTTCTTTGGTTTCTTTGCCTTATGAAATTACTTGGCATAAAATAGATGGTGTAGGGGATGTATTCAATAAAATCAATACTAACGGTGGCCTTCAGAATGGATTTTTTACTACATGGGTCAAGAGTGACGTTTCCACAAATGAGGGGGAGGAACTTGGCAAATTCGGCTTGGCCGGTGCAGTAAATATAGCGGATTTCAATTCTTCCTCCAGAGCTTATATAGGAAATAATGCCCAAATAAATAAAAACGTCGATTATAAAAACGGCGCGCAAAGTGTAAATGTAACTTCAGGCGTTGATGTTTCCACTTTAAATATGGCAGGGATTTGGAGTGTTACAGGCATGGGCACGAAATCCAAAGTCGGGCTGGGCGGCTCTTATCAGCAGATAGGTTACGAGAGCAGTTCTTCTGCGGAAATACTTTCCGGCGCGGATGTTGAAACCAACAATTTAAGCGTAACTTCGGATATGAACCAGCGCAATATATCCATAGCCGAGGCCGGTGGCAAATCTGAAACTTTCGGTTTTGACGGAGCTTTTGACTGGCTTAAATCGAATACGTCTTCTAAAGCGTTTGTCGCGAAAGACGCAAAGGTTAAGGTGGAAGGAACCGGCGGGGATAAAGACAAAACTTTGATTTCCGCCAAAGACGATATGGATATGTTTAATATATCGGGCGGCGTGGCCAAAACGCAGAACGTCGGTATAGGCACGTCCGTTTCCATAAGCGACATAACAAGAAATACTAAAGCTTTTATCGGCGATATTTATAACGCTTCCAAACCCACCGCCCGCACTGAAAGCGGATACTTTAAATCCGATAAAAATATAGAAATTTCGGCGGAAAACGGCGGCGATATTTACGCGTATTCCCTTGCAGGCGTTCTGCAAAACGATAAAAAAGAAGCCTCACCTGAAGAAGGCACTGCGACGGCCTCCGGCGGAAGCGA